>NZ_JAAUWV010000016.1 GCF_014694405.1 Pseudoalteromonas sp. S16_S37 | reverse complement strand
TAATTGTCCGCGGGAGGTTTGCCTTGCCAATAGCTTAAAATCTTCTGCTGTATGCATATCTGAATTAAAATGAATCTGGATATTGCTATTAGATCAAACTTTTAAGTCAATTGGTATTACAGTGCTGCGCTGAGGTCTTTGCGAGCACTGTGCCGAGCCTATTTAACGCGTTAGGTATCGCTGTACAGCTCGTGGTTTGGTTTACAGTGTGTCGATTGATGCGCTGAGTATTGCGCTATCGCATATTGCTTTATGGAGTGAGTCTGAATATCTGATCCAAACGAGCATGCTGGCCTAATCGGTGGCAGGGTTGAGAGTAGCTTAGATCTGATTGTTGCCGCTTCTAGCCAGTTCACACACCACGTTGGACATACTGCCAATGTATTACCGGCGGAATATGAACGAACTTCCTTAAGGAAAGTGTCCTGATTTAGATGTGCTGCAGAACACTCTGCATACCCGTTAAAAAGCCATTCAAAGTTATTTTCTACATGAGAACATTCAAGAATAACATTATTAAAAATCAGTAATTATATTTCAGTTGTTGCAATGAAAGGGGGAATTAGCTTAGTCTAAATATGAATTAATTCATATTTGTTTTATCCTAATGTGTTAACGGAAATGTTTTGAATTGCACAAATATTTTACGTTTCATAAGTTAGGGACTAACTTTATTTATGTAACACAATAGACGTCGCTATGGATAGTGAGTCATCGATTATTGTAAGTTGCGTTAGTTTCTTTGATATTGTTAAAAACTGATAAAAGGGGTAAGTTAATGGGTAGAAAAATGAAAATTAAAAGAGAGCTTCCTCGGGAAATGCTGGCAAACGTATTTGGAGGTAGTGGTGGAGGTGCTGGTAATGGGATTGAGCCACCAAAAAATGCAAATAATCCAACTCAATACTAGAAGAAGATGAAGAGATAATTTTAAAAGGATATTTAATGAACGAAGTTTTAATCCATATCGGATGGATATTAATCTTTATGAAAGTCGTTGCGCTGGTGCTATTTGTTTGGCTTGCGAATGACTCCCTTAGGTCGCTCATTTGTGGGCGGCCTAAAAACTTACCAACAATTGAATTTGAGCACTCATTTTTTATCTATATTTGTGTTGCTTTAGCATTCAGTGTGGCGGGTACTTTTATTAGTGATTTAATTCTGGATTTGGGTATAGGGGTTCAAGCGAAGAGACAAGTCTTTTATATCTATTTTAGCATCCACGAAGCGCTATTTATGGTGTCAGTTCTACATTGGCATAATTTAAAGCGGTGTGAGTTTGCTCGCATAACAACTTACGGTTTTTACGTCTCTGCTGCGATAATGGTGTTGTTTTTATTTAGGTATGTTGACCGAGTTATTTTTGATGCTGATATTCTCCGAGGTATCTATAGTCAAGTCATAGCCCTTTCCAATTTATTAATTACAATAATATTTATCTCTTATCCTGCCCAGCGTCTTTATCAGCTTATAGTTGATAAGCTTATCGACAAAAGAATCAGTGAGTAAAGTAAATTTCTTAATATGTAGCTACGACTTCAGTATGGCTAATTGTGTGGAATTGTGAACAGTGATAGAAAAATGAGCGAGGCTCACAAGAGTGAACCTGCTCATTGGGCTAGTAATTTGTTTTATAAAAATTAAGAAGCATTCACTCCTTTTTGGATCTCTACTTCTTGTCCTGTTGATAAACGTTCTGCGCCTCGCACAGCAATGGTGTCGCCAATAGATAATGAGCCTTCATTAATTGGCTTTATAGCCACTAACTTACCTTGGCCTTTACCGACGGTAACAGGTATCTGCTCAGCCTTGCTGTCTTTGTTTATACGAACAATATGAACACCCTGTTTTCGCAGAATAAGTGCATCACGATTAACAAGTAGCTCAGCTTGGTTACTATTTAGAGGGACAATTACATCAACCAGCTGTCCTGCCGCCCAATTTTGATTACTTGGCTTTGGTAGTGTTGCCCTGACTTCAAATGACTGTGAGCGAGGATCGGTTGTAGGGATCACCGCTGTAACCGTTGTGTCGGTTTTATCGAGGGAACCTAAACTGCCAGACGATATAGGAAGCACCATGCTCTTTTTTATATACTTCAGATATTTGACAGGTACATACAGTCTGGCTTCAAGGTTATTTATGTCGATTAGGCTTAGAAGTTCATCGGCTCTATTTACATCTTTTCCTGAGCGGCTATAGCGCTCGCTTATAACGCCAGAAAATGGCGCCTTAAGTGTAGAGCGGTTGAGTTTGTCGGCGATCACCTTAAGCTCAATTTCCGCCAAAGCAATATCTGACTGAGCTAAGTCATGCTGCTGTTGTACTTTATCAACTTGGCTAGCTGCAGTGCTACTGCTTTTTGCTAACTGCTTGAGTCGCTTCAGCTCTTGCTTTTGGAACTGTAAATTAATTTTGGCTCTATTAAGCATTTCTTGTTGCCTAGCTTGCTCAAGTTCGAGTGGAAGTGTATCTATACGGGCTAGTACTTCCCCTTTTTCAACTTCTTTGCCAGGTTCGGCAACATAGGTAAGTAACCCACCGACGCCTGCGGTTAGTTTTACATCTTGTTTGCCATAAAGTGTGCCATGAACAGCTAGTTCACTGTTTAATGGAGCATTCGTTAGCTTTTCTACCGTAACGGGAGCCTTGGCGTATGCAATGGGTGAAAGAGCAACGCTCGAAGCTATTAATAGAGCGCCAATATTTTGCGAATATGAACTGAAAAATTTATTTAATAACAACATAATGATTATCTCACTGATTGGCGACTAAGTTTAATGAAGGCTTGTTTGTATTTTTAGTCAACTCTGAATGTGGCTGCGTTTGTCTACCTAACTGCAGTAAACTAGGCATTAAGACTAAGGTGAATATTGCACTGATTGCCATTCCTCCAACAATCACGGTGGCAAGTCCTCGGTATATTTCAGAGCCCACACCGGGCATAAGCATAAGCGGTAACATGCCAAATAGGCTAGTTAGTGTACTGAGGTAAACAGGCCTTGCGCGCATAAGAACGGCTTCACGTACGGCTAACGCTCTCGTCATGCCATGGCGTTCGCAATAACGTGTTTGATCCACAAGCAAAATTGCATTGTTCACAACTAGGCCAAGTAATATGATGAAACCAATCATGGTCAGTAAGTCTAGTGACTGGAACGTAAATAGATTGAGAATGAATAGCGCCAATACACCTCCAGCCACTGCGAGCGGCATGACCAAAAGGACTAAGAAGCTATCTTTGGCTGACTTAAATAAAGCAGTCATTAATAAAAATAGTATGAATAATGCAAGCGCAAAGTTTATTGTCATCTCTTCAATTGCTGAATTCATTTTTTGTGCATTTCCGCCCAAAATGGCACTAGCATTGAGCGGGATGCTTTGGCGGACTTTAGGCATAACATGTTTTGCTAAAATAGCTTGCGCTTCTTGAAGACTCATATTCGCTGGAGGAGTAACAACGACGGAGACGGTACGCTTACCATTTACGCGGCGAAGTTGTGTAGGGCCAACAGTTCGCTCAACCTCAGCAAGTTCTCCCAATGTTTGAATACCAGAATTAGGCGTTATTAATGGCAGTGATTTTAACTCTTCAGGTGTTTGCCAAGAGTTAGCCCTTAAAATCACATTCATACGTTCGTTACCATTGAAGTATTCATTGATAAATAAGCCACCTGTAAATGCCTGTACAGCCTGAGCAACGTCATTTCGAGTCAGGCCTGCTTGAGTGATACGCCTGTCATTCGGATGTAATCTTAATTCGGGCTCAGCCATATCCAAACTCGGTTGAGGCTGAGCAGTCGCTTCTGGCAGAGCTGATTTCACTTCTTCAAGTGCTACTTTAGCTGCGGCTATTAAGTCGTCCATATTGGGGCCGGTTAAGTCGATATTAATCGCGCGCCCATCACCACCATTTGAAACTTGGATCATCGAGCCTCTAAATAGAAATACTTGTGTGTCTGGAAGGTCTTGGAATATTTCCTCCCTTGCAACTTTCATTAGTTCTTCTACACGTTGAGGATCGTCGGAGTAAATAAAGCCCCCAGCATTTGCGCCGAATACATAAAAGTTAAAATCTTTTATCTTAGGCGTCTTTTCACCGATGTAATATGGCATTAAGCGCTCTTTAACACGCGAGGCTATTTCTTCTTCCATATAGCTAATGTTTCCTCCTGGTGGTGAGTTCAAGCTATAGAAAAAGCCATCAGTTGGTGCTCTTGGCATAAAATCGGTCTGTGGTAGTAAGGTCAGTGTTACTAGAACAGAGCCGCCAAGTAAAGACGCTATCCATGTTACTTGCTTGGAGCGACTATTTGTCAGTGACATTACGAATGCAGTTAGTTTATGCCAATAGGCCTTGTATGGATCTTCTGTGTTTTTACGCTCAGGTAAGTATTTGTTCGCAATTGGAATAATAGTGAGTGCGCAAATTAACGATGCAATAACAGCGATTGAGAGTGTGAGCGCGAGATCTGAGAATAATTGTCCTTCGATACCAGCCATGAACATAATAGGCAAAAATATAGCCACACTTGTTGCTGTGGAGGCGAATAATGCGCCTGCAACCTGAGTAGCTCCTTTTAATGCGGCTTTGCTGTTGGTTAGGCCCTCTGCTTTAAGCCTCGCTATGTTCTCTTGCACAATGATTGCAGCATCTAGTACCAGTCCAACAGCAAACGCGAGCCCTGCTAACGATACAACATTAAGGCTACGTTCAAAGATATTCAAAGCCAAAAATGCAACCATGAGCGAGACAGGGATCGTTGCAGCGATAACTAAGGTAGCGCGCATTCCTCTAAAAAATAACCATAAAATACCGCACGCCATAAGTACGCCTAGTCCAAGATTACTCTTGACCAGTTGCAAGGCATTTCTGATGTGAACAGATGCATCATAGCTTAATTCGATTGCTAACCCTGCTTCTTTTAAAATACCGTTATTTAGCTCGTGGATTGCTTCATTAAGTCCATCTAATACAGCAACAGTATTTGAGTCATTGCTGCGTGATATCGTAATGTAGTAAGCAGGCTTGCCATTGCGTAAAGTCATGGAACGTCTATCTGTGACTGTGTCTGCTACGGTGGCAATATCACCTAGGTATATAGGTCTCTCACCAGAATAACCGACACGCATCTGAGTTAAGCTATCTACGTCGTATTTTCCAGTAAATCGGACAGTGTATTGACGACGGCCTACATCAGCAAGCCCGCCAGACATATCTGTAGAGGTAGAAATAGTTTGTCGTATTTGGCCAAGGCTGATACCTAGCGCCGCGGCTTTATGCGGGTCAAAGGTCACGCGCAGTTCCCTTTGGCGTTGACTATTTAGGTTTACGCGAGACACTCCCGGTATTTTAGCAAGCCTAGGTTCGATAAAATCTTCGATTTGCTTTTGATAGTTAGCCATGTCGAACTTTTCACTATCGAAGTTAAGTGGCACGACTAATAAGCTCGCTGCGGTTGGGCCGCCAGAGCCAGGACCACCGCCGCCGCCAGCAGTTACTATTGGGTCTGTAGCGTCCAAAGGTAATGGTGGTGCTTGATTTAAACTGGTCAATACATCAAGCATGGCTTGTTGCATATCGGCATCCACTGCAAAGGTAAGGGAGATAAAGCCATTCCCTTGATTTATTTGCGTATTTACTTCCAGTGCGCCTGGCGTATTTTTCACTGCGTTTTCAAGCGGCTCAATGATCATGGACTCAATTTCTTCTGGTGCAGCTTGTCGCCATCCAGAAAATATTGTGATCTGTGGCTCTTCAATATCGGGAGTTAACTGGATCGGGAGTTTAAAAATGCTGATTGCACCAAAGAGCATAATTAAGGTTAGGATCACTAATACACTCGCAGGGTTTTTTAGCGAACTTCGTGTTAGATTCATGACAGTGTCCAATTTTTGTCTTTATCGCCTTAGTATTAAGCAAATCAAAATAATCTGCTAGCGTTGAAATGAGAGGTAGTTTCCGTGATAGCGACAAATTACCTTAATTTTGAGATAAAATGCGTGTTCGCAACAATTTGTAACTAATTAGGATATTTTGTAATACTCTTTGTAGCAGAATTTACAATTTGATAAGCCAAATTTGGTAGTTGGTGCAGCGTTTCAGCCGCACCAAAGAGGACGTTATGGTTGAGTATCCGTCAAATAGAAAGTTGGATAACCAGATGGTTTAAAGCGGTTAATATTAGTCAAAAACCGACTGTCTTTGACGGGTAAAGTGGCTGAACCGTAATCATATTGATTTAGTCGCTCTCGTAGTGCTTGGTTATTAAGACCATCGCCCTGCATTTCATACCAACTAATAATATTTGGTGTGACAAATCGGTTGTAGCTATTTTCTGCCGCTTCGGCTGTTTTTGCAAAACGTAATGCATGCGTTAGTAGTCCATCCTTATGATAAACAATTTTCAGATGCCCATTTTCAAAAGGAAGTTGAGAAGCCTCTTTGGTATATAAGTCGCCATGTGCACTGTAACTGCCATGTGTAACGATACCGTCGTGTGTCCATACTGCCGCATACTCCCAATCATGGCGGTGGCCTCCGCCAAAGAAAGGAAAAATCTGGTCTTTTTTAAAGTACAAAGCATAAAAGTGAGCACAATATTGGCCTTGAGATGTGTCTTTACACGCGTATCTATGTACGGTGTTAGAGGTATTTAAAAAAGCGTTGTCACGGCAATTACCGCCTAGGGACCCCGAAGTTTTAAGGCCTGAATTTTGTTGACCGGTCCTGCTAATTCCGGCGCTTGGCAGGCAGCCATCACCATCAAAATCAAACACCGGCTCTGTGCCGTTAATTACATAGTCGGCGGGTAAGGCTTCATCCAGCGCGGTAAAATCATTTGCGAGGGTTAAGGTGCTAAAAGCGGTGAGCGCGTATGCAAGTATAAGGTTGGGTTTTATTGTCATAATGATATTTACTCAAATTTAGGTTTAAAAATAGAGTAAACAATTTTTATGACTTAAATGAAACAAAAAAGTTAAAATTAAGTTTTTTGCTCTTTTTGGGCGTTGGCTAATTTTTGTCTGAAATCGTTTTGCACAATCTCTAACGCAGCAAGCACATCCTCGTTGGCAACCTCGTTTTGTTCTAATAACAGAATAAGGTCAACGGCGAGTTTTACGTGGGTAGGGGCGTCATTAAGTGGGCTACTCACTTTTTGTTGATCCTTTTTTTGCAACTTGTGCCATGGCAACTTCTATCGCTGTTTCAACACGTTGTTCCATGAGTTCTCTTTCGTGTCCAGGCAAGTAAAAAGCCATATCGACATCGTTGCGAATATATCGTGATGGTAGTTGATTTAGTACGGTACAACAGAAGTCAGCCATCACATCTTCATCGTACTTTTTATCTAAATTGTGCTCGATAATTTTTTCTAACACTATTTTCTCGTAGTAGTTATGTACATCATCATGTAATTTCATGTCACGTGTCCAAAAACTTGTGTGCTGTATGCTCTATACAATCATAGCTGGCTTATTTATCAGAGCAATAAAAAACTGTTCATGCACATCAATAAGTTGAGATAAATCACGCTGATATCCACCGCCCATCGCTGCCATAAGAGGTAATGCATTTTGTTGGCAATATTCTATTACTATTTTGTCTCGCATTTGTACACCTTCAAGACTTATATCAAACATACCAAGTTCATCTTTTGTGAATATATCTGCACCTGCATTGTAAAGGAGCAGGTCAGGTTGATGAATGCGACATACAAGGTTAAGCGCCTGTGTCACGGTTTCAAGATAGGTTTGGTCTTGCGTTTTACTAGGTAACGCAAAGTCGTAGTCTGAGATAGCTTTGCTGCGAGGAAAGTTGTACTCGCAATGAATAGAACAAGTAGTTACATCTGCACGTTCACCAAGTATTGCTGCTGTGCCGTCACCTTGGTGCACATCACAATCAAAAATAACGACCTTTCCTGCTCTTCCTTGTTCAATTAGCGCGCATGCTGCTATGGCCAGATCGTTAAATATGCAAAAACCTGCGCCAAAATCATGGTGTGCGTGATGATATCCACCGCTTAAGTTTACCGCAGCACCATGGTCAAGTGCATAGGTTGCAGCTTCAATACTTGCGCCGATAGAATAAAGAGTCCGCTCAACCAACGCAGTTGACCATGGAACCCCCATTTTTTTGATAGTCTTATCATCTAAAGTGCCATTTATAAAGTTAGCTACGTAATTTTTATCGTGACACAACGTTATTTGGTCCAAAGTGGCCTTGTTGGGATGAATCGCCTTTTTAATTAACCGCTTTTGTATCAGTCGAGTATGTAATTGCGCATACTTATTGATTGGAAATCTGTGGTGTTGTGGCAGATCTAGCTGCGAGTACAAAGGGTGATAAAAGAACATTAGCGGTTTTGTTGTTTTTCAACTTCTTGGATTTTTGCTTCCGTTGCTGAAATGGCTTTTCGGCAACGACCTAGGCGAGCATGTAAGACCAAAACTTCTTGGTTTATTTGACTGGCTTGCTCAGAGGATGCTTTATCAAGTTGTTGTTTTCGTATCTCTATCATTTCCAGCAAGCGCCTTTCGAACTCATGATTTTGTGATAGCTCTTGATACAGCTCATGTGAGCTTTGCATTATTTTTTGCACGGCTTTTTGATAGATTTTATTTTTCTTCTTGTAATTGGCTTTGTTCTCTTTCGCCCAAACAGGCGTTGACTTGAGTACTTTTATCACCGCTTCTACTTGCGTTGCGATACGTTGAATAGCAAAGCTGTAGGCGTGGCGCTTTTCCATTGGAGGCAGATGCTTGAGTTGCGCCGATATTTCGTCAACGTAATCACTTAATAGTAAGCTTTTAGTTGCAAACACTGTACGGTCAAAAAGGCTTGGTTGGGCTTGAATATAGCGATTTTTATCAAACCACTTAGCATTGTCGAATAACTTTGCCTGTTCGGCTAATTTTGCTACTTGTTGGTGTAAACGTGCAAGGGCTTGACTCATGCAAAATAAGCCTCAGCAATTAGTTTTATAGCCAAAATGATCACCACGGTATTAAACAAAGGTTTGATTAACTTGTTGCCAAATTTTATAGCTGAGTGTGCACCAATCCAAGCACCGAACATTAAAAAAGCACCCATAGTTATGCCTAGCAAAAAGTTAACATGCCCTAGTGCTACAAAAGTTATCAATGAAACAAAGTTCGACACAAAATTCATCGAGCGGGCAAGCCCGCAATTTAGCAGCAGGCTCATTTTATACAACAAGCTGTTTGAAGCGGTCCAAAAAGTACCCGCGCCAGGGCCTGCCATACCATCGAAAAATCCCAGAGATAATCCTTGAAACCATTGCTTTGTTTTCAAAGCTGGTTCGTTTTCTGGCAAGGCATGTGACTCAGTTGGACTGAGTGTGCCAAATAAACTGTAGCAGGCAACGCAGATGATAACGATTGGCAGTAATTTATTTAAAAACTCAACGCTTAAATAATCAACTAACAAAGTACCAAGTACGGCGCCAATTGCAGTGGCTAAAATTGAAGCTGCCCAAAAGGAAGGGTCAAAAAGTCGCTTTCTATAATAGGTGATACTTGCTGTTAATGAACCAAAGCTAGCTGCCAATTTGTTGGTCGCCAATGTTACATGAGGGGGAAGTCCGGCAGTTAGCAATGCAGGGACAGTCAGCATACCACCACCGCCTGCAATAGCGTCAATAAATCCTGCGGCAAGGGCGACTAAACAAAGTAACCCCCAAGTCATTGGGTCGAGCGCAAATTCAAACATTTAATAATCTATTTGTCTTTTAAAGGGCGGTAGAGTATCAAGCATGGCTTTGCCGTAGCGTTTCGTTACTAGGCGCCTGTCTAATATAATTATACGGCCGTGATCTGTTTCTTTACGAAGAAGTCTACCACAGCTTTGAACTAATTTCTTTGCTGCATCAGGAACTGTGATCGATAAAAATGGATTACCGCCTTTACTTTGTACAAACTCAGCCTGTGCTTCTTCAATTGGAGAGGTAGGAACGGCAAAAGGAATTTTGGTAATTATAAGATTTTCAAGGTATTTACCAGGTAAATCTAACCCTTCAGATAAACTTTGTGTACCGAATAGAATACTGCCTTTGCCATTATCTATGTTCGCCTTGTGTTGCCTAAGCAAACTATCGCGAGATTGTTCACCTTGTACAAGGACTTGCCAGTGGTCTTTTCTTAGCAATTTTACAACGTGATCCATTTGCCAATAAGAAGCAAACAACACTAAATTTGCTTTTGTTTTATCTAAGTAAGAGGGCAATACCTTGGCAAGGTGGTCGCTAAATGCTTTGTCAGTTGGCTCTACATCTGCAGCAGGCAAATGCAAAGTTGCTTGTTTGGGGTAATCAAAAGGGGAGTTAGCTTTGATAAACTTGACCCCTGGCTCATGGGCCAGTCCACTTTCTTTGGCAAAATGGTCAAATGTGCCAAGAGCACTTAATGTTGCTGAGCACAATACTGCGCCAGCGCATTCCTTCCAGAGCTTATCTTTTAGGTAATAGCCTACTTCAATAGGGCAGTCGCATAATAAATGGTCATGATGGTGCTTGTACTCTAAGCGCTTTATCCAACGAGCATGAGGAGTGTGCTCTCCCTTATTGGCATAGCTATGCCAAAGTTTATGAAGCTGCTCTAATCGATTAATATATTGCCCGCTTTCAGCGAGCAGCGGATCGGCTAAAAATGGCTTAACATCGCCATCGCTGACATCGAGCGTAAGCGCGTCATGCATTTTATTCAAACAGCGCAACACATCTTGTGTTGCATCGCTAATATCTTTTGCTTTTGCAGTAAGCGACTCGGGTACAATGCCATGTTCAAAGCGAAATGTATCATCTTGGTTGTAGTTAAAATCGGCGGCATCCAATATATCTCGGACAGCTTTAAGGTCTTTGCTGGCATCATTAGCGGCATCGTTGAGTTTAAAGTTTTGGCCTATCGCTTTTTGCGACACGATAGTGGCAGCCATTTTGCCACTGAATTTAAGCAGTTTGTCTAACCATTCGATAGTCCCTTTTATGGTTGCTGCCGCAGAGGAGAAATCTCTGGTTATGTGTGGCAAATGGTGAGCTTCATCAATAACATAAAAAGTATCGCTAGGTTCTGGTAGGATTTTACCACCACCTAACTCTAAATCAGCCAATAGTAATGCATGATTGATAACCAATACGTCCATTTGCGCTATTTTTTGCCTTGCAAGGTGGAATGGGCATAAATGATGCGATTTCATTTGGCGCTGACACGCATGCTTATCACATGCTATTAGGTTCCATACTTTATCTGGAATGGTATCGGCCCAACTATCTCGGTCTCCTTGCCAACGTTTATCCTGATATGCACTATGAAGCTCTATTAAGCATTTTTGCTCCATGTCGGACAAAGGTGAAGATAGTGTAGGCATGATAGACAGTTGCATACTGTCTTCATTAAGGGCTGCATTGAGTTTGTGTACGCAGATGTAGCGTTGGCGGCCTTTGACAAGATCAAATTTAAAATCGAAGCCGCAATGAGTTTTGAAAAACGGTAGCTCTTTATTGATCAGCTGCTCTTGCAGCGCTACTGTTGCTGTTGAAATAACAAGCTTTTTTTTCTTAGCCAGCGCCATAGGCAGCGCACTTAAGCAATAGGCAAGAGATTTCCCTGTACCTGTTCCTGCTTCTATCACGCAAATTCTTTGTGTTTTGTGGTATTCCCCAGCAAGTGTTTTGGCTATTTCCGCGACTAGGTAGTTTTGGCTGCTGCGGTGGCGGTAGCCTTCTAAGCTTTCAGCAATGTTTTGGTGTGTCTGTCGTATTGTTTTTTTGAGCGCGTCTGAAAGCATGAGGATCGCCTAATAGAATATTATATGTATATAATTACAGTAACGATGGCTATTTTAGATGGGTAATCAGTTTGGCACAAGCAGTGTATGAAGGCTTTATATTATCTCGCCAGCAAACAAATCATCAAGGGAGGCTAGCACTTTGTTACTGGCTAAAAACCGAATCTGGGATAGTTAAGGCGCTGGTAGAAAATGAGCAAGCCGTGTTCTTTATTCGCTCAAGCCAGTTGGCTAAAGCGCAGCTGTTGGTAACGCAAGCGAATGCCAATATGCAGTTTAAAGCCGTTCCTCTAAAGCATTTTGATCAGCAAAGTATGATCGCCTGTTACTGCGACGATAACCGCACTTATCATCAGGCCAAACAGTTGTTAGCCGCACATATCACGTTATACGAAGAGGATATTCGCCATTGTGACCGCTTTTTAATGGAGCGCTTTGTACGTGGTGGAGCGTGGGTACAAGGCACACAGGTTCAATGTGATGGATATACTTTACTTAAGTCGGCCAAGTTCAAGGCAAACCCAACTTTTAAGCCTCAATTCACGGTGCTGTCATTGGATATTGAGTGTGATGGTGAAGGAGTTCTGTTCTCTATAGGGCTCGTAAGTGAGCAATACCGCAGTGTCATTATGATAGGTAAACCTCCTGTTGGGCCAGATAGTTCAAGTGATCACTCTTACATTGAGTGGGTAAATGATGAATGTGAGTTATTGCATGTATTAATGGACAAAATGAGGGATTTTAATCCCGATGTAATTATTGGTTGGAACATTATTGAATTTGACTTTGTGGTACTTGCTGAACGTGCCCAGATGCTCGGGATTGATCTTATTCTTGGCAGAGATGATAGGCCCATCGATGTTTATAAAGGGAACTACGTTCGCGTTTTGATCCCCGGAAGAGTCGTCATTGATGGCATAGATACACTCAAAAACGCGACATATCACTTTGACAGTTTTCGTTTGGCTAATGTGGCAGAAAAAGTTCTGGGCGAAACAAAGCTCATAGAGCAAGACGATAGGCTGGAGGAAATTATCAGACAGTTTAACGAAGATAAGCTAACTCTAGCCGCTTATAATTTAAAAGACTGTGAGCTGGTTCTTGCTATATTTTCCAAACTTAAACTGATCGACTTTGCTATTGCTCGCAGCCAGCTCACAGGGCTTGAATTGGAGCGAATGGGGGGCTCTGTCGCTGCATTTACAAATTTTTATCTTCCTATGCTACACCGTAGTGGTTACGTTGCACCAAATCTTTGTGAACATGGACTGAGTTTCGAAAGTCCAGGGGGATATGTAATGGAGTCAAAGCCAGGACTGTATAAAAACGTGATTGTACTTGATTTTAAAAGTCTTTATCCCTCAATAATAAGAACTTTTTGTATTGACCCAATGGGACTAATCGAAGGGCTCCGTAACCCAAAAAATGCAGTTGAAGGGTTTCATGAAGGACGCTTTTCTCGAGATTTACATCACCTTCCCCGCATTGTAGCTCAGCTGACTGATGCTCGTCAGCAGGCTAAACAGGACGATGACAGTATGTTATCTCAAGCCATCAAAATCATTATGAATAGCTTATATGGCGTGCTTGGCTCAAAAGGGTGTCGGTTTTACGACCCTCGCTTATCCAGCTCAATTACCTTGCGTGGTCATGAGATTATGCAAACGACAAAACAGGTGATCGAAAGCAGAGGCCTTGATGTTATCTACGGTGATACGGATTCTACCTTTGTAAAATTACCAGATTCGTGGAGTTTGCAAAAGTGTCAAGCTGAAGCCGATCGTTTAGTTGAAGCGGTAAACCGTCATTGGCAAAAACACTGTGCAGAAGCTTATCAACTCACAAGTTACTTAGAAATTGAATTTGAAACGCTGTACCACAACTTTTTTATGCCAACGATTCGTGGACAGGCTATTGGCTCAAAGAAGCGATATGTAGGCGAGGTTTATGTTAACAATACTAGTAAGCTTGTGTTTAAGGGGATGGAAAGTGTGCGTAGTGATTGGACTGAAATTGCTAAAAAATATCAACAAGATGTTATCGAAGCATTCTTTAATGGTGCTGATTTATTCAGTATTACAAAACGGTACAAAGAGCGAATATATGCCGGTGAAGTTGATTCTATGTTGCTATATTCAAAACGGTTAGGGAAAGACCCAGAACTGTATATAAAAAACATCCCTCCTCATGTTAAAGCAGCAAGAGATAAAATGCGCAGAGACAAAAATAGTCACTTCAAAAAAGGCAGCTTAGTAAAGTATTACATAACAAAATCTGGGCCTTTGATTGATCCTACGCCAGGAGAACTTGACTATGAACATTATGTAGAAAAGCAAATATACCCCATACTTAAGATGCTTCCAGATTACGAAAATGTTCTTTTTCAGTTAACCGAACAAAAAAAGTTTTCCTTTTAAGATCATTAAATTGTTTATCATTTGTGTATTTTGCGTTGTACCCTGTGTGGGTAATTAATGAAAATTAAATAATTTACGGTTGACGCTAACGTCAATGCTTGTTTAATATTCATGGTGAATGTTGCATCAGTGCAACTTCCCATAAGGGCAAAGCCCACAAAAAATTACAAGCTACTAACAAGTAGTCCAGGGAGATACAAATGTTAAATAGTAAAGTTTCAAAAGCGGTTCGCTTAGCGATCGCGTTTGGTGCTGCTTCTACTGCTGCTTTTTCAGCGAGTTCATTCGCAGCAGAAGAAGGCGTAGAAAAAGTAGAACGTATTGAAGTAACTGGTTCTTCAATCAAAAGAACAGATCTTGAAGGTGCGTTACCGATTGATGTGATTGACGCATCTGCTATCGCTAAGTCTGGTGTTACAAGTGTTCCTGACCTTATCGCCAACTTGCCTTCAATGCAGGGCTTCACAGCTGCTGGTGAGTCAGTAGGTGGTAGCGGTGGCGGTGTTCAAACTGCTTCATTAAGAAACTTAGGTTCTGAGTACACACTTGTACTTCTAAACGGTCGTCGTATGGTATCTTCAGATTCTGGCGGTACTATCGACCTTAACTCTATTCCTCTTGCGGCCATCAAGCGCGTTGAAATTCTTAAAGATGGTGCATCTGCATTATATGGTTCTGATGCGATTGCTGGTGTTGTCAACTTCATTCTTAAAGATGACGTTCAAAACACGACAATTAGTGCACGTTACGACAAGCCAAAAGACACTTCAAGCTCAAGTATCTCAATCACTACGGGTTTTGGTGATTTGAGTGTTGATGGTTTCAATATTACTGCTTCATATAGCCACGATCAGCAAGACAATCTGCGTTCTGTAGATCGCGATTTTGCTAAAACGGGTTTTGTGAAGTTTGAACATGCTGGTCAAGACTTAGTTGCAATTGCTGGTTCTTCAAACGCAATCCCTGGTAATGCTTATGTAACTTATGAGCTTCGTGATGAGAATGGCGATTTAATCGTAGACGCTGACTCAGGAAAGGTTAAAACGTCAACTTATTCTTTGAATCCTTACAAAGAAAAGAATGGTTCGTGTCACACAACGAGTGCACCATCAGGTAATGCTTGTCAATTTGACTACACAAGCACACTTGAAATTCAGCCTGAGTCAGAACGTGATAATGTCTTTGTACAAGCTGTAGCAACGCTTGGTGATTCAGCGGAAGCATATGGTACAGCTTCATGGTCAGACTTCAAAATGACTACGCGAATTGCACCATACCCAACTGGTACGTTCTCACTAGGCGCTGATTCAGCTCTAGTGCAAGAAAATGTAATGCCTTACCTTCCAGCTAACGTAGCACAAGATATGACTCGTGTAGCAGCTCGCTGGCGTGTACTTCCAGGTGGTAACCGTACTACTGAATGGCACACAACAACTACTCAAGTAACAGCTGGTATTCGCGGTGAGATTGCTGAGTGGTCATATGATTTTGCTGTAACGCGTGGTGATTCAGAAAGTGACCAAAACCGTATTACTGGTTTCCCTCTTGAAAAAGAATTCATGGAACTAGTAACTTCTGGTGAAATTGATATTTTTGCTGCACCTGAGGATCTAAGTGCTGAGCAAAACAAAATGGTTGCAGACACAATGTTTAGCGGCCTTTGGGAAAAAACAGAAACTGCTCTAACTACTATCGAAGGTAAAGCTTCAGGTGTTATTGCTGACCTAGACGCTGGTAGTGTATACCTAGGTGTTGGTTTTGATTACCGTATGGCTGAGTACTCGCGTAAAAACGGAGCAGGTAACACTGCAGAAGTTGTATTATTCGAGTCTGCTTCTGACGAATATGACCTAGAGCGTGATACATATGGTGCGTTTGCGGAAATAATCGTTCCTGTTATGGAAAACTTAGAGCTAACAGGTGCGATTCGTTATGATAATATCGGTGAAATCACGGATTCACTGCGTACTGGTAACCAAACTGTAAATAACAGCGAAGATGATACAACGTATAAGTTAAGTCTTTCTTACCGTCCAACTGACGAGCTATTACTACGTGCGTCAATGGGTACTGGCTTTAAGATGGCAACTATGCGTCAAATCGCTGAGCCAAGAGTTGAATTTGGTGTAACTGCTTCGCCATATGATTGTCCTTTCCAATCAGGTCACCCACTTAAGCAATACTGTTACTCAGATAAGCTTCAGTATGATGTATACCGTGAAGGTAATGCTAAGTTGAAGCCAGAAACTTCTGAGCAGTATACTATTGGTTTTGTATGGGCTGGAGACACTGGAACAAGTGTATCTGTTGATTACTGGAATATTGAAATGGAAAATGAGGTTCGTCGTCTAACTCAGAACCAAATCTTCCAAAACCCAGAGCTATACGGTGATCTTTTCGTTACTAAAGTTGACCAAGGTACTGGTGACACTGTTCTAGCTATCGTTCAGGCAGCTGATAACGTTGGTAAGTCAAACACTTCAGGTATCGACTGGAGTATCAACCTAACGAATGAGCTATCTTTCGGTACGTTGAAAACTGGTATCATGGGTACTTATCTACTTGAATCAGAAAGCTTACGTGTAGGTACTACCGACGTTTGGGATTCAAGCTTAGGTAAAGTGGGTACTGATGAAGCGGTTGCATTCCGTAATATTATTAATATCAACAACTCATTTACTCATGGTGATTTCACTCACGACTTAAATATCAAAGCTCGTAGTGGCTACACTGATGCTTCTGCTGATGTAAGCTTCTATGTTGCAAAAGCGGATAACTGGGATGATGCAGTTGATGGAAGTGTGATCCAAAAACATATTCCAGTATACTTTACTGTAGATTACCGCCTGTCTTACGCTTATGGCGATAATGCAAATGTGACATTTGGTATTAAGAACTTGTTAGATAAAGAGCCTCCATTTACTCTAAATGCTGCGGCTGGTCACCAAGTTGGTTATGACCCACGTTATGCTGACCCGTACCTTCGTACTTTCTACTTACAAGCGGACTACACTTTCTAAGTTAGTTTGATGTAATAAAATTCAAAACCCCACTCTAAGTGGGGTTTTTTCATCTCTAAAAGCATTTCATTTGTTATCTTCTGATAAATATTTCAAATAAATTTAATTTTTTATTGTTGACATTTGTTTGGAAAATAAAATGTAAAGTTTACATGTTTATTTCCTGTTGTTAAATTGGGTGTAATATTTGATTTTGCTTTCTCATTGTTTTTATTGGTTTTTTGTTTCTCTCTTGTTTTTTAACATGTTGCTATTTTTGGTACTTTTTGTTCTTGGATGGATTGTTTTCGGCTACATAGGATATTGACCTCTTGTTTCAACGAGGCTTAGTATTAGTCCCTGTATCTAAATAGAAACACTCTGTTTTCTTTTTTAGAACTTAAAATAAAACTATAAAAATCAGATTATTAATTTGATTCAGGGAGAAAATTAGCATGTTAAACTCAAGAGTTTCAAAAGCGGTTCGCTTGGCAATCGCGTTTGGCGCTGCTTCTACGGCTGCGTTTTCTGCGAACACCTTTGCGGCAGAAGGTGGAGAGAAAGTAGAACGTATCGAAGTTACAGGTTCTTCAATCAAAAGAACTGACTTAGAAGGTGCACTGCCAATAGATGTAATCGATGCTTCAGCTATCGCAAAATCAGGTGTAACAAGCGTTCCAGATCTAATCGCTAATTTACCATCAATGCAGGGTTTCACTGCTGCTGGTGAATCTGTGGGGGGTAGCGGCGGTGGTATTCAAACTGCTTCACTTAGAAACTTAGGTTCTGAGTACACGCTTGTACTTCTGAACGGTCGTCGTATGGTTTCGGCTGATTCTGGCGGCACAATCGACCTGAACTCTATTCCTCTATCAGCTATCAAACGCGTAGAAATCCTAAAAGATGGTGCGTCTGCACTATACGGTTCTGATGCTATCGCGGGTGTTGTTAACTTTATCCTTAAAAATGACGTGCAAAACACGACTATCAGTGCGCGTTACGACAAGCCGAAAGATACTTCTAGCTCAACGATTTCGATCACAACAGGATTTGGTGATCTAGGTTCTGATGGTTTCAATATCACAGCGGCATACAGCCATGACCAGCAAGATGTGTTAGTTGGAGCAGATCGTGATTTTGCTAAATCAGGCTTTATCAACTTTGAGCATGCAGGCCAAAAATTTGTTGCCGTTGCAGGTTCAGCAAGTGCTATTCCAGGTAATGCGAACGTTGAATACCAACTTCGTGACGAAAATGGTGACTTGCAACTTGATCCAAAGGGTAACGTCAAGACTAAGACCTACTCTTTCAACCCGTATAAGATGGAAAACGGCAAATGTCACGTTACTAGCGCACCATCTGGTGAGCGTTCTTGTCAATTTGACTATTCAAGTACGATTGAAATCCAACCTGAGACAGAACGTGATAATTTCTTTGTCCAAGGTGTTGCAACCGTAAATGACATGGCGGAAGCGTATGCTAATGCTTCTTGGTCAAAATTCCAAATGACGACCCGTATCGCCCCTTATCCGACGTCTATTCCTTTGACTGCAGATTCGGCGCTTGCACAAAAATACGTTATGCCTCATTTGCCGCAAAATGTTAAAGACGACATGGTAGGTATCAGCGCGTCATGGCGTATACTTCCTGGCGGTAATCGTACAACAGAGTATGATACAACAACAACTCAGATTACTGCTGGTATCCGTGGTGAAATTTCTGAATGGTCTTACGATGTTGCGGTAACTCGCGGCGATTCTGAAAGTAATGAAACTCGTGTTACTGGTTTCCCTCTTCAAAAAGAAATTTTAGCGCTACTGAACTCTGGTGCAATTGATGTATTCAAAGCACCTGAAGATCTGACAAACGAAGAGAAAACTTCAGTTGCAGCCTCTATGTTCAACGGTCTTTGGGAAAAGACTGAAACGTCAATGACCTCATTCGAAGCTAAATTGTCTGGCGCAATTGCAGATCTAGATGCAGGTAGTGTATATCTAGGTCTTGGTGTGGATTACCGTACATCAGAGTACTCTGTCGCTATTGGTGAAGGTAACCGAAACGAAGTTATCCTATACGAAGAAGCAACTCCAGAGTTTGATCTTGACCGTGATAACTATGGCGCGTTTGCCGAATTGATAGTTCCTGTAATGGAAAACTTAGAACTAACAGGTTCTGTTCGTTATGACAGCATTGGTGAGATCACCGATTCACTGCGTACAGGTAACAAAACAGTTAACGGCAGCGAAAATGATACAACTTATAAGATAAGTTTATCTTACCGCCCTACTGATGAGCTATTGCTTCGCGCTTCAATGGGTACTGGTTTCAAAATGGCAACCATGCGTCAAATTGCAGCACCTCGTATCGAGTTTGGCGTAACGGGTACTCCGTATGATTGTCCATTATCAGATAATCATCCTCTAAGATCAGCATGTCTTTCAGATAAACTTCAGTATACCGTATATCGTGAAGGTAACCCTGAGTTGAAACCTGAAACGTCTGAGCAATACACATTTGGTTTTGTATGGGCTGGTGACTCAGGCACAAGTGTGTCAGTAGACTACTGGAACATTGATATGGAAAATGAGGTTAAACGTTTAACCGAGAACCAAATCTTCCAAAACCCAGAGACTTATAATCACCTTTTCACTACAAAATTTGATCAAGGTCGTAACAGAGACGTACTTGCAATTGTCCAAGCGGCTCAAAACGTGGGTAAATCAACCACTACTGGTATTGACTGGAGCATTGACTTAACAAATGAATTGTCATTTGGTACGTTGAAGACTGCGATTGCGGGTACTTACTTAATCGAGTCTGAAAGCTTACGAGTTGGTGAAGATAATGTTTGGGATTCAAGCCTAGGTAAAGTTGGTCCTGATGCTCAGGTTGCATTTCGTAACATAATTAACATCAACAACTCGTTGACTCATGGTGATTTCACTCATGACCTAAACGTGAAAGCACGTAGTGGTTATACTGACGAAGTTGCAAGCACGCACTATACTATTTATGAAGCTGCGGAAACTATCAAAAATAAAGTTAATGGTGACTTTATTCAGTTAGAGGTTCCGGTGTACTTTACTGTTGACTACCGCATGTCATATGCATATGGTGATAACGCTAACTTCACGTTTGGTATCAAGAACCTACTTGACAGAGAGCCACCTTTAACGTTAAACGGAGAAGCTGGTCACCAAGTTGGTTACGATCCGCGTTATGCTGACCCATACGGTCGTACTTTCTACCTTCAAGCTGATTACACCTTCTAAGTTAGTTTGATGTAACAAAATTCGAAACCCCACTTGAGTGGGGTTTTTTTATCCCTAAAAATATTTCAAATCAAAATGATGGGTTTTGGCAAAGTTGAAGTTGTTTGTGAAGAGTTCAAGTAATATCGAGAGTAACTTTAAATCATTGAAATAAATGGAATGTAGCAATTAAAACAGTGAGTATAGACTAGTTCTAATCAAAACGTTTTGGTGTTTTCAGTGTGCCATTGAGTAGTCACATCTTAAACACCAAGGCTTTGATAAATATAAATTTTTAATTAGAATCTATAACTTCCACCGATTGCCAGTGAACTTGTATCTAAGTCACCCATATCCATATACTGCCAACCAACGTTAAAGGCAAAACCATTGCTCCAATCGTATTGCCAACCCGCTTCTGCGAATAATCCCACACCGTCATTCTGCGCCACAACTTTACTATTTTTTGCGATTTCGTAATCGTATCGTTGTGCTCCTAATTTGCCGTAAAAGTAGCTATTGTCGGTCACTTGGTACTGGCCTTTGGCTGCCACTACAAAGTTGTTGTAATCAAGCTTGTTGGCGTCTAGGTTAAAAAGTAATGCATCGTTGCGATTACAGATAAATTTGTTTTTGGTGATGTCTTTACAATCCCAATCATCCGCTTCTCTTGCTCTATTTACACCAAGCTCTAAAGCCCAAGTGGAATCAAACTGGTAGTTGTAGTACAGATAGACTGATCCGACGCCATCGCCATCTTGGCTAGAGTTTTTATATTCTGCACTGCCACCTTGTAGTTGGGCACCTAGTCTGTGAGTTTCGTCTTGTTGCTCAGCCAAGCTTGTAAAGCTGACTGTATTCAGTAGTACGAGAGAAATAATTGAGCGTATTTTCATAATATCTAATTCCGATTCGTTTAACTTGCGGATGAGTTTATGGATTTACCCTGTCAGAGTCTGTAATGGGTTTGTGAAGGGGTGTGGGAGTATGTCAGAAATTGTAAGCAGTTGTTCTAACGGTATGATTTTAAATATATTGTTTTGATATATAAAAATATTATGTTCTCTTATAAGGTTAATCCTTCAGCAATGACTGCATGAGAGAGGCTATTAATCTAGATATGTCTTGTTAGACATTAGAAATGGTCGAGGAAAATACATGTTTTTGCATATACACATGTAGAGCATCGAAAATCTGAATGGTATCTGTGCCGCGATTGAAATGTAATGAAGCTGCTAGTTTCGAGCCTTAACAACTGAAATATAATAGAAAATTGACATGAATGAGGTTGATTTATCCGTCCGAGTATTTAGATAAATTTAATAAATATAAGTAGAATCATGCTTTTTCAATTGACTTATACCTTTAATTTGATACAAATGTAGATTCAATAATCTTTTGAATTCTTATGTTTTTATGACTCAATTAACGCTACTGACAAACCTGCTAACATGGCAACGAAATAATGTTGTGATGCGCTCGTTTGCACTCTGCGGTTAATTGCTTTTTCTAACCGCGACGATAAAAGCGGTTAGCCTCAAAGTTTTTCTCCCTTTTATCGTCCAAACTGGCAAGGATATAGATTATGCCCGTTCAGGCATCATATTTGTTTGTGATCATGGTTTGGTCAACAACACCGTTAGGCATTGTTTGGAGCAGTGAGAGTATGCCACCACTGTTGAGTGTTTTGCTGCGAATGTTGATTGCACTGATATTGGCAGGGTTGATTGTTTCAATTAGTAACACGCGAGTACCGTGGCATCGACGCTCTTGCACGCTCTATATATATTCGGCGCTTGGCATATTAGGTGGAATGTCATTTAGTTATTTGGCTGCGCAAACCGTGCCATCGGGGGTTATCTCGCTTATATTTGGTTTGGCACCTATCTTATCTGGGTTGTTGGCGCAAAAGCTATTGGGTGAAGCCAAGTTTACACCCATTAAAATATGCGCTTTGTTGTTTGCATTATGTGGGCTCTATTTGATCTGTTCGGCGCAAATCCAGCAGCTTAATTTGGCGCCCCTTGGCTTAGGTTACGTATTTTTGGCTGTATGCAGCTTTAGTTTAAGCGGCGTTATGATCAAGCGTGTAAAAGTTGCGATCCACCCGATGGCAACAACGTTTGGTGCACTATTGTTTGTAACGCCTATGTTTGCTGGTCTTTGGTGGGTGTTTGATGGTTCATTTGTGGTTAACTCGTGGGCAGCAAAATCAATATGGGCAACAGTGTATTTGGGCGTGGTTGGTTCTTTGTTAGGGTTTTTAGCTTATTTTCATGTTTTACAAAAGCTTTCAGCGAGCACTGTGGCGCTCAGCACATTGATCACACCGGGTTTTGCGATTGCACTGGGTACTTGGCTTAATGATGAAATTTTGACTAGTAGCCTAGTTGTCGGTGCAGTTATTATTATCTTCAGTTTGGCGTTGTTTCAATTCGGTGAGCACTTAAAATTACCACGAGTAAAACTGACAATTAAAGAGTAATGTATGAGTACGTTATACATCACAGGGGCTGGGGTCAGCGCGCAAAGCGGTATCCCTACTTTTAGGGGCGAAGATGGCTTTTGGACAATAGGAAGTCGCAACTACACGCCTCAGCAAATGGCTACAAGGGCAATGTATGAGCATAATCCTGGAGAGTTTTTATGCTGGTACTATAAGCGGTTTGTTACCTATCAACATCATGGACCGAATGAAGTTCACCATTGGCTTAAGGATAAACCGCTTATCACACAAAATATTGATGGCTTGGATGGAAAAGCAGGTAATGAACATTACGTTTCTATTCACGGGCGTATTGATAAAGTCACTTTGTTTCATATTCAAGGTCAACCTGTTGAGATACAGTCTGCACCGTGGGAGCAAGTTGAGGAGTGTAACCTTAAAAAATCGTTGTTGGAGCTATTTAGAGTATCGAGCAGGGGACCTGAGCTTAATTACTCGCTTAAACCCTATGTTTTATTATTTGATGAGTTTTACACTGAACTGTATCAAATAGACAAGGCACAAAGGATGATGGAAGAGGCGAGCAAGATGGTATTTATTGGTACATCATTCAGCGTTAATATAACGCAAATAGCATTAGAAATAGCTAATAAAAATCAAATAGATGTTGAAGTTGTAGACCCCAATCCTACGCATGTTTTATATAACAAGGTGCGCTACCATAAAATGTTAGCTGCGGATTTTATTAACCTTTAATGTAGCAAAGTCATTACATCTTCACTTGGGCATTCGAATGCAGCGCCTAACAGTATAATACGGTGACTACTGCTCGTAAGCTCATCATAGTTAGCATTGCTTTTTAAGTGGTTACAGATAAGCCTTAATGTGTTTAATTCACTGGGCACTTGTTTTATTTGTGCTTCTAGCAAGGCAAGTGCCGCGGTGAGTTCATGTGCTTGCAAAGGTTCAAAGCAAGGGTTAAAGGCTAAGTAGCACTCCATCGGTAGCAACTGTTGATCATTTCTAGTGGCTAAAGCCAAAGCGAGCGACTCATTTCGCTCAAACAGGAGCAAAGAGCGAATGTAATTAAAAGGAGGGGGAGCTGCTTTGGTTTGGCTAAACAGAGTATGTAAAATAGTACTCCCCTGATCATTTGTTATAGCAAACCCTTCGCTCGCACTCAGTGCAGGTGTAAAAAATGTCAACTTATCAATGTCATTAATCCCCCCAATGAGTGCTTTAGGGAGCGGCTTATGCTCTAGAAAAGAGGCAACCAAGTCCTGAAAAAATTGATAATGAGCTTGGTCCTTTAAGGCTTGTTGATATAGATACTTGAGCTGTGAAATGTTTTCATTAACATCGCTTTGTTGGTAAAAATCAACAAGAGCTTGCTTGTCTTGTTGTTTGATCATTTCAATTAGCGTTTGTACTGACTCTTTTTCACTCATAGCTCTACCAAAAATAGCTTGATTTAATTATATCCAGTGTAGAACAGTTTGTCTTAAAAAGGGAGTATTATCATAGAGCTAAGATAAAGTTAGGTATCAAGTGTACTGCTGAAAAAACGTTTATTAAGCACCTACTAGCATTTTTCGGCACTATTTTTCTTTTAAAAATAAGACTGATTAGCTAATTGGCTAAAAAATATGAGGATGATCGTAAATTAGGTATCTAGTTTTTTGAATTTTTCACTACACTTAAAGCTTGGATCACAAAATGAGAAGTCCTATGTTTGACGATGATTCAATCTTATTTAGCTCGGAAGATGAACCTGAACAACTTATAGTAAAACCCCCTTGGAAAATTCTAATAGTAGATGATGAGGAAGACATTCATCAGATATCTAAGCTAGTGCTTGCGCAAATGCAATTTGATGAAAGAGGTGTCACATTTTTGCATGCACACAGTGGTGAACAAGCAAGGGAAGTGATAACTGAGCACAAAGATGTTGCGCTGATCTTGCTAGATGTTGTGATGGAAACGGCTGAAGCAGGGTTAGACTTTGCAAAATATGTGCGAGAGGTTGAGCTAAATAGTAAAGTTCGCATTATATTGCGCACTGGACAACCGGGTATGGCTCCTGAGTCGGAGATCACAAGAGATTATGATGTCAATGATTATAAAACGAAAACCGAGCTTACTAGCAGCAAATTAAAAGCGGCTGTATTAGTGGCGCTGCGCACTTATCAACATTTAGAAAAAATGGAGTGTGTGCAGCTTGGACTAGATAAAATAATCAAATGTACTAACTCTTTGCTTAGCGAGTCTGAGCTGGTGGAGTTTGAAATAAGAGCATTACAATCTTTAGCTGAAACATTACCTCTTTGTCAGCAGTTTGAACCCACGCCAGTCGCTTCATTTATTGCAGAACTAAATTTAGAGTCTTTGCAATTTGAGGTGAGTTTACCTGAGAGCACCGAGCTTGAGATCCCCCGCACATTAGTGGAATCCTTTATAGGTAAGTATGATGCACGATTTTTCCATAGTGCAGTCATGGATAACTTTGCCATTTTATATATCGGAGAGCGGCCAACGGGTGTGCCACTATTTGCCATAGCGCAATATGTTAATCACATCGATGAACAAGAAGAATTACTGTTGTTAAATCTAGGGCAAAATATCGAAATTGCATGGCGAAATAGCCAGCTGCAAGCCAAGTTAAGCGAAAACAACATTGAGTTAGAGAGTCAAGTGACAGAGCGTACTGCTGAACTCAATGCTGCAAGAGAGCGCGCTGAACAAGCGAATTTAGCCAAAAGTATGTTTTTGTCTAATATGAGCCATGAAATTCGCACGCCCCTAAATGCAATATTAGGATTTGCTCAATTAATGGAGCGCGCCAAAGATCTCTCTCAAAGCCATAAACAAACCATGAACAAAATCGTGCGTGCTGGTAATCACTTACTCGATATTATTAACGATGTCCTCGATATTTCTAAAATTGAGGCGGGTTCAAGTAAGTTGAATTTAACTGACTTTGAGTTGAGTAGTTTACTTGAAGACTTAGGTAGCATGTTCAAACTAAAATGTGAGCAAAAACAGTTGTCTTGGCGTTTACACAATAATGTTGGTGGCAAAATTGGCGTACATGGTGATCAGGGTAAGATAAGGCAAGTTTTAATCAACTTGTTGGGTAATGCCGTTAAATTTACTGACCGTGGTGAAGTCTCTCTGAGTCACTCTCTTGTAGATGAAAACACCTATCGTTTTGAAGTGCGCGATACTGGGCCTGGGATCTCACAAGAGGAATTGCAGAGCCTGTTCAGCAGCTTTACGCAGGGGAGTGCAGGGCTGGAAAAAGGTGGCACCGGTTTGGGTTTGTGCATTTCTAGTAAGCAAGTTGAAATGATGGGAGGCAAGCTTGAGGTAGATTCTACACCAGGCCAAGGAAGTCGCTTTTCCTTCAGTCTTGTGCTACCCGAGGCTGATAAAGATTTTGCACAGTCGAAGCACACTGAACACACCCAACTTACTCTTCGCCGAGGTAAAACTCTACACGCCTTATGTGTGGATGATGTTGCTTATAACCGAGAGATATTAGGCCAAACTTTAGAGTCATGCGGCATTAGTGTTGATTATGCTGAGGATGGGCAGCAGGCTATCGATAAAATCAAGCTAAAAAAATTCGATATTGTGTTTTTGGACTTGCTTATGCCTGTAATGCGTGGTGATGAAGCAGTACAGATCATCCGCGGAGAGTTGGATCTTAAGCAATTAAAATGCGTCGCTATTTCTGCTTTTAGTTTGCATCATGAAGTGCAGCATTATCTGAGCATTGGTTTTGATCAATTTATTGGTAAGCCTTATACCATTGGGCAAATATTTGATTCGTTGATGTCTTTCTTTCCTGAACATTTTGAAAGCGAAGAGCTTCAACAGGACGAGTCTGAGAACAATGAAGTCAGCAGTATTGATTTATCGAATTTTTCACTGCCCCATGAGTTGCTAGAGCAACTAAAGTTATCAGCGCAAATTAATGGCACCTCAAAAATAAAGCAAATTTTGCAAAAAATAGAGCAAGAGCAGCCAAACAATAAGCAACTTGCACAATATTTGGCTAAGTTTATAAGTAAGTTTGATATGGCTGGCTTTATAGCTGCGCTAGATGAGGTGCAAGATGAATGATGATCTGGTATCACTCAATAATTGCAGGATTTTGATAGTTGATGATAAAGCAGAGAACTTAGAGCTACTCACCAGTTTTTTAGAGGCTGAGGGATATGAAGTTGCGTTTGCAACCTCAGGGAAAGAAGCGATTAATATTGCTACTATCTTTTTGCCTCACTTAATTCTACTTGATGTCATGATGCCTGGTATTGACGGTTTTGAAACGTGTCGCCGTTTAAAATCTCTTGATAAAGTTAAAGATGTGCCCGTGATATTTGTTACTGGTAAAGCTGAGCTTAGTGACATCGTTGAGGCATTTAGCGTAGGGGCAGTTGATTATGTAACTAAGCCAATTCGCCAAGAAGAGCTGTTAGCGAGGGTTTCTACTCATTTACAGTTACAAGCGTTGATAAACTTGCGAGATGAACTGATAGGAACATTGCGTGATAAAACCATTGAACTAGAAAAGCTATCGAAATTAAAAGAGCAACAGCTAGAAACCTCCCAGCAATTTAGCCATATTGGTGAAATGGTGGGAGAGCTAACCCATGAACTTGGCACCCCACTGAGTGTTATTAGCACCGCTATCAGTCACCTTGACGATAAACAAAAGCAAATAAACCAACATATACAGCAGCAAACATTAGCAAAAAGTGAGTTACAGAGTTTTATTGATAATGCAGCGCAAAGCTACGATATTATTTTGTCTAATCTCAATAATGCGATGAATTTGGTCAATAGCTTTAAGCATATTGTTGTGGGCGAGTTTAGCGGCGCAGTTACTGAGTGTAATTTAGCTGATTATTTGTATGATATTCAAAGAGTGTTACAACCTAAGCTAAAACGCTCACCACATAGCGTCAATATTAGCTGTCCTGATCCATTGCAAATCACTTCCGATGCGGGCGCGTTATCACAGGTTCTTATTAATTTAATCAATAATGCCCTTATTCATGCCTTTGAAGATAATCGCAGTGGCAACATTAACATTGAAGCAACTCCACAAGATGATAACGTTATTTTGAAAGTCTCAGATGACGGCAAAGGCATTGATGGAGAAAAATTAGATAAGATATTTGATAAATATTACTCCACGCGCATAGGTGCTGGTGGTAGTGGGCTTGGTTTGTACATAGTAAAAAACCTAGTAGAAAATAGCTTACAAGGCAGTGTTGAGGTGTTTAGTCAACTAGGTAAGGGTACTGAATTTTGTATTACTTTACCTAAACATATCAGTACGACTTCTGAAAACACTAGCTCAACATGAAAATTGGTGAAATCTATTCTTTAAAGTATAAAGTTAAGAATGACATCATCAAGCGTTAGAGATTGAACTACATGGCTTATCAAATTAGCAACAAGGCACCAACGGTGAGAGAGTTTGCTCTTCTTAGGAAAAGAGTCGGTTGGGGTGAAACCGATGAAATTTTGGCGCAAACAAGCCTAAATAATTCTTTATTTCATGTCACAATTCGTCATCAAGATGTACTTATTGCTATGGGCAGAGTGGTCGGTGATGGAGGTTTATTCTATTACATTCAAGATGTAGTTGTTGCGCCTAATTACCAAGGTGAAGGACTTGGTCATGCCGTGATGTATGAGATAGAAAGGTTTGTTGCTAAAAATGCGAAAGCTGGTGCTACAGTTGCTTTGCTATCGGCAAAAGGTAAAGAGGCGTTTTACGAGCAGTATGATTATGTAGTTCGAACTGGTGAACCCTTGGGTTTAGGAATGTGTAAATTCATTTAGTTCGTTTGTGTAAATCTCTCATCGTATAGATAAAAATAACTTGCTAGTCAGTGAGATACTTTCGCATTATAAATCGCTCCATGCTTGAGAGCACAAAGCCGCTATACAGATACAAAATGTATTTTTATAGTGATTAATGACCTTTTATGAATAGGAATTTCCATGTTAAAAACTTTGATTGTGGTTGAGTCGGAAAAAACCGCAGCTGAGTTTGGTTTAGCCAACGTACTGAGTTTTGAGCAATACTTGAAAGATTATCCAAAACGCGATGAGCCAAAAACCCGTATTATCAATTTGTGTGATACCGGCCAGTATCTGAGTAAAGGCTACTATTGTTCATTATTGGCTGAAGCTCGAAAGCACGTGGTTTTGCCCACAGTGAAAACCATTAATGCATTACGAACCGAACATATTGAACTTAACTTAAGTAGTGCTCAACGTAAGGCATTGGAGCAACAGCCTCAATGGTTGTTCTTTGGTCAAACTGAAGTAGCAGCTTTGAACTCATTGGCTACTACTTTATACAAACGTTTTGCGGCACCACTGCTGCGTGTGCGTGCTGTTAATGAAAATCGTTTGATGGTGGAGCAAGGCTCAATTGCACAGTTAGATGATGCGCAAAAAGCGCAGTTTCTCAATGTAGTAACTAAACTGGGTGAGTCAACTTGGCGATTTGGCTCCAAACAGCATCACGCTCGTTGGGAAATGGCCATTTTAGTTGACCCACAAGAGCCATCACCGCCAAGTGATGATGACGCAATTGCAAAGTTTGTTAAAGCTGCACGCAAAAATGGGATCCATGCGCTAGTAAAAACCATCAATACGCTTGAAGACATCAACCAATATGATGCTTTGTTTATACGTCAAACCACCGCCATCGACCATCAGACATATCGCTTAGCGAGCAAAGCTGAAGGGGAAGGTGTGGTGGTTATTGACGACGCAACATCTATTCTTCGTTGCTGCAATAAAGTGTATTTGCATGATGCATTTAGTTATTCGAAGGTGCCAACGTTAAAAACCCATGTAGTCAGTGATGCGTCAGAGCATACTTTAAGCTTTTTAGAGTCGTTGTTTAGTTACCCTATGGTGCTAAAAATGCCAGAAGGGTCATTTTCTCGAGGTGTCTATAAGGTAGCTGATAGAAATGAGTTGTTGGCGCATTTAGAAGAATTGCTGGCAGAGAGTGCATTGGTATTGGTACAAGAATATCTTTATACCGATTTTGACTGGCGAATTGGGGTGCTTAATGGCAGAGCGATTTATGCGTGTCGTTATCATATGGCCAGAAACCATTGGCAAATTTACAACCATAACTCCAAGCGTTTTAATTCTGGTGGCTTTGAAACACTACCGACATTTGAAGTACCAAGGGCGGTGTTATCCGCAGCGCTAAAGGCTTGTAAAATCATTGGCAATGGTCTTTATGGCGTTGACATCAAAGAACTTAATGGCAAAGCCTATGTAATTGAAGTAAATGATAATCCGAGTATCGATCATAAAGTTGAAGATGCTTATTTAGGTAACGAACTATACATGCTAATTATGGCTGAGTTTGTAAGACGCCTCGAAGCCAGAGGCAAAGATGAATAACAACACCATTGGTTTGCGCTTAGCTCAGCCAGAGGATTTAGCGCAGTTGTCAAAAATTGAGCAAGCATGTTTTAGTAGCGACCGTTTGAGTAAACGCAGCTTACGGCATTGGTTGGGGGCGAAACATGCTTTATTTTTGGTTGCAACCAGCTACGACGCAATTGTGGGTTATGGTTTAGTTTGGTGTTTGAAAGGAACACGGCTAGCTCGATTGTATTCTTTGGCTGTGTTGCCTGCATATCGAGGTCAGGGCATTGCGCAGTTGCTGTTAAGTGAATTAGAACAACTGACCCAGCGCAAAGGGCGAGCCTATCTTCGTTTAGAGGTTTCAGCACTTAATCATGCTGCTATCTCGCTGTACAAGAGCTTAGGCTACCAAGTATTTGGTGCCTATAGTGATTATTATGGTGATGGTAGTGAAGCATTACGCATGCAAAAACGCGTTGCACGCTATGATGGTAAGGGCATTCGTTTACATGTGCCTTGGTACAAGCAAACTACCGAATTTACCTGTGGCCCAGCTGCATTGTTGATGGCAATGCACAGCCTAGATTCCAGAACTGTGCTTAAACAAGTTGATGAGTTAGCTATTTGGCGAGAAGCGACTACGATTTTTATGACTAGCGGACATGGTGGTTGCCACCCCGTTGGGCTTGCTTTATCGGCCATCAAGCGTGGCTTTAAAGCTCAGGTCTTTTTAACGCAGCTTAGCGCACTTTTTTTGGATGGCGTGAGAAGCGAAGAGAAAAAGCAAGTAATGTGCACTGTGCACGATGAGTTTATTCTCCAAGCACATAAATTGCGATGTGCGCTGCATGAAAAACCACTTGAGTTAGATCAATTGTATGAGCTGCTCAAGGCAGGATGTGGCGTATTAATGCTTATTAGCACCTATCGTCTTGATGGTAAAAAAGCGCCGCACTGGGTATGTGTGACGGCCATTGATGAGCATTGTGTGTATGTACATGATCCAGACTTGGATGCCTCGCAGCAGGCGATAGACTGTCAACATGTGCCTATTGGCCTAGAAGAGTTTTCTAAAATGGCAACATTTGGTAAAAACCGCTTGCGTGCCGCCATTGCGATTGAAAAGTTATCTTAAGGGGCGGCATGTTTACTATAGCGCCAGCCTAAAGCGTACCCACAACCACATACAAACCAGATGGTGCTGGCGATAATCGAAAACACGCTGGTTTGCTGCCAAAATATAATACTTAGGGGAATGGCTGCCATACCCCTGAGTAAACACAGTATAGCCAACATCGCTAGCGCGAGTCGCTGCAGGGGAAGCGAGCGAATGAATCCTATTGCAGCCAATGCATAGGCGCCGCAAACTAAGAATAAAGTACTCAAAAAAAGCGTTGTTAGAGGCGCAAGCAAAGTGCCTGCATTGGCTGAATCAATAATAAACTGTGGTGCAAGCTGTGCTTTGAAGCATTGCTCTCCTAAAACAAGACAGCTGCTGTGTGCTATCGCGGTAATTACCGTCATTAGTGCACAGAACAATAATAAGCCTTTAACAACCTTTGGCATGGTTAAATAGTCCTTTTTAGTTGAGTATATTGAACAACACCATTTATAGTGTTGTTTACACATACTAAGACCAACATAGAGCAAATACAATGGTGCAAAAGATCAACCCAACAATCATCATAACTGGCGCATCAAAGGGGGTTGGGGCTGCATCTGCTCATGCCTATGCCAACGCTTATCCAGATGGTGTGAATTTAGTGCTGGTGGCGAGAAACTTGGCACCGCTTGAGAATATGCAATCGCAGTTGGCTCGTTACGCGCAATGCCAAGTTTTGTTGATCCAAGCTGATGTAGCGTCATTAAGTGATTGCGAGCGAATCGTCGCTCAAGCTGTTGAGCAATTTGGCTCTATTAACGTGTTGGTCAATAATGTTGGGCTGCACTATCGAGGTGATTTTAGTAAATTGTCGGCGCAGCATGTTGCAGCCATGGTGGATGTGAATATGAGGGCGCCAATGGTACTGAGCGCTTTGGCTATAAAGCATATGCCCAGTACAGAGCACAATGCCATTGTAATGGTTGGCTCCTTAGCGGGGTTAACACCTTTGCAAGGGGCTGCGACTTATAGCGGTACTAAGTCTGGTTTGAGAGCCTTTACTTATGCGCTCCATGATGAACTGGCAACGAGCAAAATAAATGTTGCGGTTGTGTCACCTGGGCCTATTGATACGGGTTTCATTATGGATGAAATAGATCAAGTTGAAGACATTGTTTATTCGCAGCCAATGAGCAGCGCAGAGCAAGTAGCTGATGCAATTGTGTTGCTTAGCCAGTCAACTAGAACCGAAATTGCCATGCCAAGTGCCAGTGGTAAATTGGCAACCTTTAGCTATTTATTTCCGAGCTTTCGCCGCGCCGTTAGAGGGTTGCTTTATCGAATTGGCGCAAAGAACAAGGAAAAATATCGTCGCACCAATAACCAAGATGAGTGAGTAAAATAGCGTTATTGCGCAAATTAACTTATCCTAAGTTGAGGTTATTTAACTGCGACAGTAACCACTTTTTAAACACCTTAATTCTCGCTGCACGTGGAGAATTTGGATTGTGTAAGAAGCTATAACGCACGCCTGGTCCACAGCTAATATCAAATGGTTGCACCAACATGCCTTGTTGTAAATAATGCTTAGCTTGCACTGCTGAGCCTAAGAAGATGCCGTGCCCAGTCAAAACGGCACCGAGTGCAAAGTCCATGTTAGTTACTTCCAACCACTGACTGCGATTATCACCGCGCTCAATACCTGCTGCGTTGAACCAGTTTTGCCAATAATCGTTATATGAATAGTAAACCAATTGGCAGTGCGACATGTTTTCAATGTTATGAAGGTTTGCTTTTTTTGCAAATGCAGGAGAACACAGCGGAACCAGTTGGTCTTCTAAGACCACCTCTTGCTCTAAGTCAGGAAAGTGCGTGTAGCCATATCTAATCGCCACATCAACATCACCATGTTTGATATCTTCAACATTGGGAGAAACCAGCACTCTGATCGCTATGTCGGGATACGCCTCAGAAAAGCGCCACATGTTTGGAATCAAAATCATCGAAGCAAACGACTGTGTGGTAGTCACTGTGAGTGTGCCAGAGAGTGGTTCGCAGGTAACTTTACGCACACTTTGTGCAATTTCCTCAAAGCTATCAGATAGCGACTTAGCTAAGCGCTCGCCTTGGATGGTGGGCTTCATACCTCTGCCTTGGCGATAAAAAAGCTTACAGCCTAGGTGGGATTCTAACAATCGTATCTGTTGGCTGACTGCCGCTTGAGTTACGAATAGCTCTTGGGCTGCCAAACTATAGCTGTGGTGACGTGCAGCAGCTTCCACATAACGTAAAGCGGTAAAGTGATTGAGTTCTTTATACATTAGTTCAGCTTATGTTTTGTGTTAGAAATCATCGTTCGAGTCTTGCTCGGTTTTTATCAATAATGGCACAACTTAGGATTGAATGGAAATACAGTTATGGGTAATGCAATAATTGGCAAAGCTAATAAAAGCAGTGAATTAAACAATATTAAACAGTCGGTTTTGTCTTTGAAAGTAATGAGATTGATTAGTCTTATGGGAGATAAATTACAGCTATCTGGCGTTGTAAAATTAAAATGATTATAAGCTCTTATTTAATCACTGTCAGAGTGTCTAAATTCAAAATGTGCAGTTTTTTAAAATAAGCGATTGCTTTCACATTTGCTGCACTTTTGCTTGCCATTGTTAAACTTCAAAACACAATTGGTTTGGAGTGACTATGAACAAAGCACCTCTCAAGCACGCTGCAATGTTAGTTGCTGTGCTAAGTACAATTCATGTAGCAACATTGCAAGCAAAACCAAGAACGCCGCCGCCACCACGTCAGCCACCACAAGAACAACCTGCTACAGCACTTGACCAAGAGCTTAGCACTTTGATTTCGCAACATGGTTTGACTGGTCGCGTAGCGGGTGCCAGGCAGTTACCTAAAATTTCTGATCCCATCGCTCGTTTGGGTATGCAGCTGTTTTTTACCAAAGCACTCGGGGGGGAAAAATCCGTCGCTTGTGCAAGCTGCCATGACCCACGTTTGGGCGGCGCGGATGGTCTATCGTTGCCCATAGGCACCAATGCGGTGGAAGAAAACGTCGTTGGCCCAAATCGCAGAGCCATCAATGATGAGATCAACATACCTCGCAATTCGCCGACTATTTTTAATACCGGCTTTGCAACTAACTCATTATTTTGGGATGGGCGTGTAGAACGTGTCACGGTAACCGATGAGCAAGGTAATGAAACAAGCTTTATTAGTACGCCTGACTCGGGCTTTGGTGTGCCTGATGATAAAGCTGGTGACACTTTAGTGAGTACTTTGGCACGTTTTCCCGTTACTTCAAAAGAAGAAATGCGTGGCGAGGCATTCCCTGAGGTAACGACAAACGACGCGCTCAGAACACACCTTGCAGAGCGTATCGGTGATTACGGTACACAGCAAGGGTCACTTGCAACCAATGATTGGCTACAAGTGTTTCGCGAAGCGTTTGATTCACAAGCTGATGCCGCATCGCTTGTAACTTTTGATAACATAGCGTTTGCACTGGGACAATATCAGGCTTCTTTTGTCATGATCAACACAGATTGGCATCGTTATGTACGCGGTGACTTGAGTGCGCTGAGCGAGCAGCAAAAAAACGGCGCAAAGCTGTTCTTCACACAAATTGCTGATGGCGGAGCGGGCTGTGTCAACTGCCACAGTGGAGAGCGTTTCACTAATGATGGCTTTTTTAATTTAGCGTTTCCACAGTATGGTATTGGTAAAGATGAAACACATGCAGATATCGGGCGTGCAGCGATTGACCCACAAGCGCGAAATCAATTTGCGTTTCGTGTCCCAAGTTTGTTAAATGTGGCATTAACTGCGCCATACAGCCATGCAGGTGCCTACGAAAGCTTGGAGCAGGTGGTTAGTCATTATTCTAACCCTGAGCAAGCGGTTGAGCAGTTTTTTCAACGCGGTGGTGCATGTGGCTTAAAGCAGTTTGCCACCAGCGCTCAGTGTGAGACACTTAACCTAAATGCACGTCAAAACAGTGAAGTAGCTCTGCAGTTATTACGTCAGTCGCCTTTTGTTGCCGCAAACTTAGATGCAGGGCAACAGCAGGATTTAGTCGCCTTTTTACATGCGCTCACTGACCGTTGTGCTAAAGATCAAGAATGTATTAGAAGATGGGTACCCAATCGCAGAATGCCAGATCCAGACAACTTGCGCCTTCGTACGCCACGACCAGTAGGTGGATAGCCAAATATTATGAAAATGACCATTCGCGTCAAACTATTGCTTATTATTTTATTGGCCAATACCGCTTTGGTACTGGCCATCTATCTTGCAAATAAATTGGCATTTGAGAAGAGCTTTTCTCAGTACATAGAAAATACTTCTCGTGTGCAGTTACAAGATGTAATAGCAAAAGTAGCCCAAACTTATGAGCAACACCAATCACTTGATTGGGTATATAAAGGCTCTGACGAATGGGAGGGAGTGGTTCGCTTATATTATGGTATTACCAACGATGGCGCACCGCGCAGACGTGTAGAGTCACGTCCGCCGCCTCGTCGCTACGAACAAAGATCAGATGATGAGCCCAGACATCGTCCTCAAAGGAGACGCGCTGAAGACGAAGCTCGACCGCCAAGAGATAGAAGACCCCCACCACCAAGAAGAGGTGAAAATAGGCGGATTTTGCTCAAAGATGCACACGGTAAGCTGTTAATGGGTAACGCGCAAAACACTAAAAATACCTTTTGGTTCCCCGTTTATAAAACTGACCATTTGCCTGAGCCTAAACAGCAACACGTGATTGCATTTCTTGGTGTTGAAGGCAGTGGCCTGATCAGAAACGAATTTGATACGCTTTTTGCTAAACAGCAACAGCAGCAGTTTATTTTAATTGCTCTTATTGCGCTATTAGTGACGGTGATATTGGCAGTTCCGTTTAGTAAATACTTAGTAAAACCAATTGTTCTACTTAGAAAAAATGCCAAGGTGTTGGCACAAGGTAACTATGACGCGCAAGTTGATATTCATAGTAAGGATGAATTGGGGCTACTTGCTCGGGATATGAATCGCCTAGCAGATACCTTGGCACAAAACCAAAGTGCGCGGCAACAATGGATTGCCGATATCTCGCATGAACTACGCACACCAATTGCGGTGATCCGTGCTGAGATAGAAGGAATGATTGATGGTGTTATCCCAACAGAAACCGAGCAGTTAATGTCATTAAATGAAGAAATTCAGCGCTTAACTCGTCTAGTAGATGATTTACATCAACTGTCGTTATCCGATAAGGGAGCACTAACTTACAATATGGCCCAGCATAATTTATATGACTTACTGTCTCGCACCTTTGCTAAAAGCCGACACCTTATCGATGCCAAACACCTCGCTTTTTCGTTACAGTGTAACGAACACCTTGAGATTGAATGTGATGAGCAACGTTTAGGGCAGTTATTTGATAATTTATTACAAAATACTTTGCGTTACACCGACTCATCAGAACAACAACCTGGTACGTTGGACGTTAAGGTGTTGCAGCAAGATGGTGTTACTAGCATTTGCTGGCAAGACAGCGCACCTAGCGTGCCACAGAGTCAGCTAGAGAAGCTATTTGACAGGCTTTATCGGGTTGAAGGGGCGCGAAGCAGAGCCGCTGGAGGGTCAGGTTTAGGCTTAGCGATATGTCAAAGTATTGTACAGGCACACAATGGAGATATAAAAGCGCGCTTGAGTGAACTGGGCGGTGTCGCTATTATGATTGAACTGAGACATTAAATGGACAGCCTGTGTGTCAAACAAACATATTCTTATCGTAGAAGATGAGCCAAAACTTGCCGATATTTTAAGTAAGTATTTGGCACAAGCCGAATATACCTCACATATTGTACTAGATGGCGCCGACGCGGAGCCTGCTTTTAAAAGCCAGCAGCCAGCGCTGATCTTACTCGATTTAATGCTGCCAAACGTAGATGGCATTGAAATTTGTAGGCGGATCCGAGCTTACTCAAATGTACCAATCGTGATGATCACCGCCAAGGTAGAAGAGGTTGATAGATTACTTGGTCTAGAAATTGGTGCCGACGATTATATTTGTAAACCCTACAGCCCAAAAGAAGTGGTTGCCCGAGTTAAAGCTATTTTACGACGTGTGGCGTTGAATGAGCATGGCCAGGTAACGGATGTTGAAAGCAAGCTAAAACTCGATGAAGAAACTTTATTTGCGTCATTCTTAAGCGCCAGAGTGTCTTTAACGCATGTTGAATTTATGCTGCTAAAGGCCATGTATGGTCATCCTGGGCGGATCTATAGTAGAGATGCGCTGATGGACCATATTTATGACGACAGTCACATTGTTAGCGACAGAACCATCGACAGTCACATTAAAAAAATCCGCAAAAAGTTACACGGTATTGCGCCTGAACATGAGTTTATTCATTCAATTTATGGTGCGGGTTATAAGTTTGAAGCGCAAACGAGCTAAACAAAATATGCCGTTGTTTCGCAGCGGCATGTGTACTGTCAACTAGCGATGTCGATACACTGTGTTTGTACGGCGTATTGCTGCGCCAAATTTGAACAAAAATTGTCCGATGCTGGGTTTTGCTGACTATTAGAGCGCACTAAAACCACATCCGCCACGGGTAGGCTTGGTAAAGATTTATCATCTAATATCGTCAAATCACCAATACTGAGTTTACCCATAGCACTAACTGCTAAACCACTTCTTACAATTCCCCTAAGTGCACTTGCGCTACCGCTGCAGGCGACAATTTTGTAAGCACGATTTTGTTTATGCAATCCTTCAATGGCTGCTTGATGAAAGCGGCAATCCCGCTGAAAAATAGCGATGGGGAGCGGGGTGTGTTGGGCAGCGTGTTTATCCGGGTGATGAACCCAAACACCGGGCGTTGATTCGAGCAAATAACCTTCCTCTGAGTCTGAAGAACGAGTAATGATGGCCAAATCAAGATGACCACTATCAATCATAATTTTAACGCGATTGCTAGGCGTACAGGTTATTTGTAAATCAAGGTTTGGCCAATGTTGGTGCAGCAGAGTAACTAATATTGGTAACACGGATTCTGCGTAATCATCAGGGCAACCTAATCGCAATAGCGTACTTGGCTTGGCGGCATTCATTTGTTGCAAGGTGTCATCATGAAGTTGCACTAATTGCTTAGCGTAACGTGCAAAAATTTGCCCATCCAAAGATAAGTTTAGCGTTCTGCCTTGTTTTATAAATAAAGACTTGCCTAAGTCTTGCTCTAGTTTTTTCATCTGCATGCTGATGGCGGATTGAGTACGACTCACTTGTTTTGCTGCGCGGGTAAAACTACCCGTTTCAACAAATGCCAAAAAGCTTCTCAATGCATCGATATCCATTTTGCGTCCAAACCTATCAGTAATGCTGATAGGTTATATCAAAATTATCCGTTAGTCATGGCCGATATTATCCGTTTTAATAAGTGAACATTAGTTATCAAGGAACATTAAAATGCAGTTATATATAGGCAACAAAAACTATTCAACATGGTCGTTAAGAGCATGGTTAATACTTGAAAAAAATGATATTCCATTTGAGGAAATTAAATTACCACTCGACACGGCAGCCTTCTACGAACGCTTAAAAGGCATTACGCCCAGCTTGAAAGTACCTACTTTGGTTGACCAAAATATCCATGTGTGGGATTCACTCGCAATTTGTGAATACATCAATGATGTTTATTTATCAGCAAAGGCTTGGCCGGAGGATGTTTCAGCAAAGGCTAAAGCGCGTGCGATAGCATGTGAAATGCATTCCGGCTTTAGTGCTTTACGCAACGAAATGCCAATGAATATTCGCGCTAAACGTCGTTTAACTATTTCACAGGCATGTAAAAAGGATATTGCACGTATTGAACAAATTTGGACTGAGCAAATGGCGCAATTCGCTGACAATGGCGGATGGTTATTTGGTCAGTGGTCGATAGCTGATGCGATGTTCGCTCCTGTTGTATTAAGATTCAAAACCTATGGCATCGAGTTAAACCCACAGGCCAAGATTTACATGGACAAGGTTCTCAGTTGCCCTGCACTGAAAAGGTGGATAGATGCAGCGTTACTTGAGCAAGATATCGTTGCTATTGATGAAGCCGGCGAAGAAATCGTTTAGGAGCAAATATGAAAACCATTGGGCTACTTGGCGGAATGAGTTGGGAGTCAACACTCAGTTATTATCGTTTGATCAACGAAGCGGTCAAAGCGCAACTTGGTGGGCTTAACTCAGCAAAACTTATACTTCACAGTGTCAATTTTGCAGATATTGAAGTCTTGCAGCGCGCTGGTGATTGGCACCAGTGCGGTCAAATTTTAGGAGAAGCTGCACACGGGCTTGAACTTGCAGGCGCTCAGTGCATTGTCATTTGTACCAATACAATGCATAAGGTAGTTGAGCAGATCACGCAGCATACATCATTGCCTGTGTTACATGTTGCAGATGTGGTTGCTAACGCGTTAAAAGCACAGGGTATTGGATGTGCAGCACTGCTAGGTACGCGCTTTACTATGCAAGAGTCGTTTTATATTGAGCGTCTGCAAAGCCATGGGTTGTCGGTAATTGTACCTAGTGAGATAGAGCAAAAGGCGGTTGATAGCATTATTTACCAAGAGTTATGTTTGGGTAAGATAGTCCCAAGTTCAAAAGCGAAGTATATAGAAGTTATCAACACCTTAGCGCAGCGTGGAGCGCGAGGGGTCATACTTGGATGTACTGAGATAGGTTTGCTTATTGCACAGCAAGATTGTGTTTTACCACTATTCGATACAACGTATTTGCATGCCCAAGCGGTTGTAAACTATGCCATAAATTCACAGTAACTGGTGGTGCGAAATATTGCGATTTAGGCAGATTACACTATACCTATAACTAGCTGATTTTATCTCTGGTTTACATTTATAATGAAAGCTCTTTTTAGTTTTGGCTGCGTTTTGTGCAGCTGTGTAGTTAGCTTTTCTGCCTATTCTCAATCATCAGACGAGTTATTCGAGTTGACCTTAGACGACCTATTGGGGTTGTCGGTTACGTCAGGGTCAGATAGAGAAGAGAAACTGCGAGATACTCCCGCTTCTATTCAAGTTGTTACTGCCAGCCAAATCCGACAACGTGGCTATACCAATATCAGTGAAGTGCTTTCTGACTTATCAGGGTTTGATATCAATATCGCTAATAGCCCTGATAGGGTTACTTTTTATCAGCGTGGCTATCGTACACCTAGCGTTCAGCGCTCTTTGATCATGGTTAACGGAATAATTAATAACCATCTTTGGAGTCATGACTTTCCTGCTAACAGGCAAATTCCACTGACGGGTATTGAGCGTATCGAGGTGCTATCTGGGCCTGCTGGCGCAGTGTATGGTCCGAATGCTTTCCTAGGAATTGTCAATATTATTACTAAAAAAGGCAAAGACTTAGACAAAGATGGCAGTGATTTTACCCTGCAAGCTCAGTTGGCTGACTTCAATTCCAAAGGGATAGATATGAGTGTTCAAGGCAAACATGAACGATGGAGTTATTGGTTAACTGCAAAGGTATTTGAAAGTGATGGTCCACAGCTTGATGATATGGCAAGTTGGGGGTTTGTTGATGAAAAATATTTATCTGACAAGGGAATTTGGGGGCCTGTACTGACTCATGGACATGACGGTGTGCCATATGGTCAGTACGTCTCAAAAGACAGGGAAAATGCAGTTTTTAGTGAGGTGAGTTTAGATAATTTTACTGTAGGGCTAAATCATTGGATCACACATAATGGCTATGGGGTGCAATTTAGTTTTGACAGGGGCCAACCTAATGCTGCTTGGAGTAGAAAAACAACCATGTATTATCTTGAGCATCAAGATACATTACAAAGTGGCATTGGTATCAAGAGCTTTGTGAGTTTTCGCAAAGAGCGCAGGTACGGAGATTGGGCGGAGGCCAGTCCTGATGAGCAAAGTGAACGAGCAAGTCTATCATATGTGACCATTTCGGATTGGAACTCACAAAGCTCGTCTTGGAAAGTTCGGCAGGATTATGAATATCAATACTCAGATATATTACTCTTTGCGCTTGGCTTAAAATACGAACGCAAAGAGCTGACAAAAGCCTATGAAATTTGCGGTTATTGGGCATCGGCATTTTGCTCATTAGAAAGTGATGATGAATTGGGTCCATATGGTCTGGGTAAAGGCGTTTATTATTCGACGGATAAAACAATGCCCGTATCGCTTGGCGGGTTAGGTGATATGTCAGATGAAAACCTCATCAACACAACAGACAGGGGAGCCTACTTTCGAGCAACATTAAAAGAAGCATCCTGGTCGCTCAGTGGCGCACTTCGGTGGGATAACAACTCGATTTATGGCACTTTTATCAAGCCTCGACTTGCAGCGACTTATGATTACGATGAAAACAACACCTTAAAATTAATCTACGCAACAGCATTTCAAGAACCAGCTCCGATTCAGTTGTATGGAGGATGGAATGGCCGAAATGCGAATCCAAATTTGCTGCCTGAAGAAGTTCGTGACCTTTCTTTTATCTGGATGTATCAAAGCGGTGCGTGGTTTAGTGATTTATCGACTTATTACAGCAAATACAAAAATGTCATAAAAGAAGAAGCGGATAATGCCGGCAAAAGAGATGTGAAAGGAATAGAGTGGCGCTTGAAATATGAAACGGATAATCACTGGTTTGATGCCGCACAGATTAGCAGCTATTTGAACTACAGTTATACCGATGTGACCAGCTATATCTACTACGATCATAAACGTGGACGTTGGATAGGGAATGGTAGTGCCGCTTGTGAGGAAGATGACACTCTGTGTGATGATTATCGTATACCACTTGGTGATATTGCACCGCATAAATTGAATGTTGGTGTGAATGTGCCTGTGAGCCGCCAGTGGAGCATAAATACACGATTTAATTATTTGTCTGCTAGACATTTATATTTAAGAAACCCTCTTAGGGATGAAGGTATTAAGCTTGGTGATTATTTAACAACTAACCTAAGTGTGGTGTGGCAAAACGATAAGTTAAGTGCTCACTTTAAAATTAACAATGTGTTCGATAGCCAAGTGTATCATCCTGGCGTTGGCAGCGCAGATTCAGGTAATGCATTTACTGATGCTGACGGTAACCTTTTACGTACAAAAGGGTTTTATAATTCAGTGATGCCACAAGTTGGCCGTAATTGGGAATTGGTGATCACGGCTAGCTTTTAGCTTTTGGTCAGTTATATTAACCGCTTATCATTGTTGCTGGTGCAATGATTGACAAGCTCTTAGGCAATACTTCAATGTTGAGTTTTTGTGCTTGTTCAATTTCGCCATCAATGCAGTAATGAAAAGGCTCTGTGGCATTAATTTCTAGCGTCTTACCCTTGTGGTGCTTTACGTTAATATTGTTCGACTGGTTCGATAAAGAGCTATTGAGTAGTTCGGTTAGACTAAGCAGTTTGTCGCTGGTATCGCTTTGATATTCTAATTGTGTAATATCAAACAAGCCATCTTGCCAATCCGGTGTGCCACCGCCTTGTGCTAATAGTGTTGTGATTGGTGCAGCGTTTGCGATGGCCAGACTGGAGCTTGTGATCTGCCGTGTTTCCTCATTATCTATTTGCATCTGTACATTGAGCGGTTTGCTGTCTAATAGTGCGTCCATAAAACCCTGAATATAAGCAAGTTGTCCATGTTGATTTTTTTGATCTCTGTTAGCATGCGTGATCATTTTTTCTTCTATGCCAAGCGCCACAACCAGCAAAGCTGTTTTATCATTGCACAAGAGTGTGTCCATTTGCACAGTGTGATAGTCAAGCAATGCGTTGCAGGCATGGTTGAATGGATTTACTTTACTTGTAATACCAAACATAACATGCGCAAGTGCATTGGCGGTTCCCATCGGCAGTATAGCTAATGTATGTTGGGTGTTTTTAATTGCTGCCGCTACCTGAGCCACTGTTCCATCCCCCCCACAAGCAACAAAGGTATGTGCTTCGTTTGGCGCGATAGTTTTGACTAACTCAGTCACATCGGTGTCTTTTTCGGTGAAATGACAATTGAGCGAATATTTTTGCGATAGTAGACCCAGTATCTGATTCGCATATTGCTGCCATTTTCCGCCACCGGAAACCGGATTAATGATTAAAGAAATTGCAGGGGGTTGATGGTCACGAATATACTTACTCAGTGTGAGCAAGCGCTTTAGCTGCTTTTTATTGAGTCTTGCGGTACTACGAATAGATTGAACCTTTTCAATTACCTGTCTTTCACTAAGGGTTGGCTCGGTTGCTAATAAGTAGGCACATAACATAAAGAACGAACGGCCTCTACCAAGAGCACAATGGATCACCACTTTGTTACCAAGTTGATGCTGTGCTTTAACCCAGTTTATGGCATGTAGCAGCTGAGCTTCACTGGGAGAGTAATGATCTAGAACGGGTAGATTTAGATAAAACAGATGCTCTTGTTCAGCCGACCAATTTAAGCCATCAAACTCTGCGGTGACATCCAAAATGGCTTTTATTCCTTGTGCTTCAAGCGCTTCTACATCGGTTGGAAATAAGCGACAAGCAAGATATAAATTGGGGGTGATCTCCTGAATTGCAGGGACAGAGTCATTATGGCGCATAAACGCATTGTATAGTTGGGTAGCGAGTAAGTAGGGCAAAAAGAGCACCTTAACCCAATGCGGGATAGCACCAGTTGCCGATTTTCTAAATAGACTAGGGTAATTGGTGGCGTAAGCGAACGTGACACAAGCAATGGAGGCAGTTAACCAAAGTGCAGGAAACAAAAACCAACCGCCATAACTTAACCAGACTAAGCCACAGCACAAAATAAGCATTAAGACGTAATATCTAGTCATTTTCATAGGTCAATATCCCTGTGAATACGTTGTTTTTTATAATAAGAAAGCCTCAACTTCTGCTATTAACACACTAACAGATTAGGTTGGCTTTGCCCAATAGTGCTGATTTTATGCACACCACTGCGGTTGTTCGAACCAAACAATGTCGCCAAAGCCTGCTATAAAACGTACCCGCTCTATTTTCAATTGCCATATATTAAAATCTAATAGGTTGGCGTAATTGTGAGCTTCAGGAATACGCTCAACGAACTGTTGAATTAGATATTGGCTAGAGGGCCTGGGTAGCTGTTTTGCAGTGGCCAGTAAAGTTAGCCTAGAAATTTCAGGGCTATTGATATTATGTTCATCAAACACGGTGAGTGATAACTTGGCGTGTCGACGGAGGTTTTTTGTATGTTGTGCTAAATCGCTAATAAATAAAAAAGGTGTGTATGCATTATCGTCACAAATATACTGTACTGTTGAGCCAAAAGGATAACCTGGCATAGTGCTAGACAATGTTGATAGTACAGCCATATTTCCACAAGCCACTAGCTGTCTTGCTTGTTGTATAAGCTGTGCTTGTTTATTGCTCATCATGTAGCTCAATTCAGGGCTGTTATAAACAAAAAATAGCACATAAAGTTGTTGAGTTAGCTTGGTTGTGCCATGTTTAACAAGGTTTTTGTAGTTTTTTACTGGTTTAGGGGTTTGATATACCAAACAATTTTAAAGTTTTTATTCTAATTTCTAACCATGTATGAAATATTAACCTTTTGATTTGTACTAGGAGTGTGCGTTCTGCACGATTTGCCAAAATGCTCAAACAACTTTCCATTAAGCAAAAGATAATATTGGGGTTTTCCAGTCTCGGAACTCTACTATTAATCTCAAGTGCGCTAGCATATACCGCGCTTAAGCAGATACATCACGCTAATATGGAGGTTAAAAGCGTTGCGTTACCAATTTTAAAAACCGCTAATGCGCTTCAGCTACAGCAAAGCGCTTTAAGTAAATTGGTTTCAAAAGCATTTAGCGAAAATGATCAAGCAAACCTCAAAACTATCACCACCCGATTTGCACAAGGGCAACAGCGCTATCAGCAGAAACTATCCGAGCTACATGAGGTAACCGCAAACAACCCTCAATTTTCTGCTTTGCTCAGTAGCATAGTGTCGGTGAGTAAAGAAATAGATCAACAAGCAAATTCGTTGTTATTAGCAAAGCAAACGATTTTTGAAGCACGCCTTTCAATTAAAAGTAACATGCAAAAATTCGAGCAGTATCGTGCTGCCGCCAGCGACGCCATGCTAAATCTTGAACTGGTTGAAACAGATAATACTCGACAGCGTGCCGAGGTTGCGGGAACGGGTATACGTATCGACGACATGATGTATACCTTAAGTGACAATGTGAAAGTGATAAATCAGCTAGAAGCGGCTAATTGGCAATCCCAACAAGAGGACGTACGCTTTTTGCTTGGCAATGTTCAAGATAATTTTGAGTTTTTAAAGCGCCAGTCGCAAGGTTTAGATGTTAGCGCACTACTGGAAGAGTTTAGTGAGCAGTTAACTAACATGATTCAATTGTTAGATGAGCCAGGCTCTTTATATCAAAGTGTTGAGAAAAAATTAGCGGCTCTTGCACAGGCTGAAATGGCATATAAACAAGCAGAGCTCTCTACTGAAAAGGTGCAAAATACACTACAAAAATTGCAAATGGTTTCAGATGAGCAATTTAGTTTCTATGAGAATGTGGCTGAGCAAAAAATACAACAGGCACAACAAACTGCTTTGATAATGGCTATGGTATTTGTTGCTTTGGCTGTTTTTATTGCGATATCAACCAGTCGAGCGATGTTGGGGCCTTTGGCTGCGGTTAACAAGATGCTTGGTTATTTAGCGCAGGGTGACTTTTCTCGGGCAATGAAAAAGCGCAGCGATGACGAATTTGGCATGCTAATAGACAACATTAATCGCGTAAAGGATAGTCTAAGAGTACTCCTTGAGGATATAAACACTAAGGTACATGAGCTTGAGCAAATGTCTGAGTCAACGCAGCTGCGTAGCCAAACTTTGGCACAGAATTCACAACAACAATTAAAGCGCATTGATAGTGCAGCGAGCTTAGCATCAGAAATTGCCAACAGCGCGCAACAAGTAAGTACGGAGTCTGCGACAACATTAAACAGTATTCAACAAGCGCAGCAACAGAGCTTAAGTGTTAACCAAATTGCCAACGACAATAAACAGCACATGCTATCTCTTAATACTAAGATGGCTAATGCTGTACAAGTGATGGATAAGCTCACCCTTCACAGCGATAATATTGGATCAATTTTAGATACCATTGTCTCGATAGCTGAGCAGACTAATTTACTGGCACTCAATGCGGCCATAGAAGCGGCTCGTGCAGGAGAGCAGGGGCGAGGCTTTGCGGTCGTCGCAGATGAAGTGAGAACATTGGCCGCTCGTACTCAGTCTTCTACCAATGAAATTAATACCATGATTGAGTCGCTGCAGCAGGATACAAAACTTGCCAATAGCGCGATTGTAGACGGTCAAAGCACAAGTCAAACATGTGCACAAAGAAGTGAATCCTTATCCGAAGCAATTGCCCAAATAGAGCAAGTGTTGATACAAGTGCATGGGTTGAGCGCGCGTGCTAGTGACGTAGCGAATGACCAAGTTTCTTATTGTCAAAAAATAGAAAGTGTTATGGCGAATGCTCAGCAAACTGCCAAAGAGAATGCCAATGAGATGCAGCATATGGCACAAGCGAGTGAGTCCTTAAGTCGCTTTGCAAACTCATTAACTGAGTTAGTGCGTCGCTTTAAGCTGTAACGCTGACCGAATGTAAAATGTTACGACACTCACTGAGGTTCATAAAGTAGGGCACAGGATAATCTGGGTGGGCCTCTTTTAAAGCCTCTTTGGCGAGTGTATCAATATCTTCATTACGCAGCTCTGTGAAGTGGGTTTGGATATTCATCATCTTCAGTAGCTGCTCAATGTGTGTTAACAAATCTTGTGCTTGGCGAGCTATTGGATAGTCCAAAGAAGTGAGCCTGCATTCTCGCGCTATCATAGCAAGCGTGTCGTCAATTCTTTGCCCATACCAGCGCAATACAGGCAGTAATAAAACAGCGTTCGACAACCCGTGTGCAGTACCATAATTAGCACTTAATTGATGTGAAATAGCGTGTACATAGCCAACCGAGGTGCGGGTAAATGCTTGTCCGGCGTAAAATGACGCCAGCAACAGTTGCTCTCTGGCATGCAAGTCGTTGCCTTTTGCATATGCTTTGGGGAGATAAGTAAAAATAATATCACAGGCTTGTAGTGCTCGTTGCCTACTAAACGCTAGTGTATTGACGCTCAACAGCGCCTCAATCGCGTGCGTCAGAGCATCTATGGCGGTGGTTGCGGTGAGATGCTCAGGTAAGCTGGCAGTTAACTCAGGTAACAACACCGCGTGTTGTGGCACCAAAGAAAAGTCGGTTGCTGCATACTTTAGTTGCGCTTGGGGGTCATTTACAACCGCAGCTACTGTGGTTTCTGCACCTGTTCCTGCTGTAGTTGGAATCGCAATATTGGGAGGAAGACGCCTGAGTACCTTGAAAAGACCTTTAAAATCAGACACAGCTTTGTTTGGCCTGACCACTTTTGCACCGATGAGTTTGGCGCAATCTATCACCGACCCACCACCGATGGCGATGATCCCGCGACAGTTATTTTGCTGATAACAAGCAAAGCCTTGCTCTACGTTAGTAATGCTCGGATTAGGGTTAACGTCAGCAAATACTACTGGGATAAGGCCTAATTTATTAATGAGCTCAATTTGCTTATTGATTATGGGCAGCTGAATAAGAGTTCGATCTGTAACGATGAGCACTTTACTACCTTCACTCAGATCTAGTGCATTGATGGCATCAGCAAGGGCATTATTACCACGATGTAACTGGGGATTTGGCACACCAATAAAAATAACAATACATTTCAAAATGAAGTGATAACAACGATACAGTAGCGCCATGTTTATACTCAATTTTTATTCAAGAACAAAAATGTAGCATAAAGTGATTTATTCATCTAATGCAGGTGGGGAGTTTTTGGCAGATATAACAAAGCCGCTATAAAGCGGCTTTGTTGAGACTAGCGGTTAGGCTGTAAAGCTAACTGGGCGTCGTTCCTTACGCTCACCGTCACGGCGAGGTGGACGTTTACCGTCGTTGCGTGGTTCTTTGAAGCTACGCTTCTTATCACCACGAGGCTCTGAACCACCTGCTTGATCAGCAGGATGTGAGCTCTTAGTTAGCTTCATAGGACGCTTACAGATAATGACGTTTTGGAAGTGCGATACCACATCCGCAGGCATATTTTGAGGTAATTGAACCGTACTGTGTTCATTGAACAGACGGATATCACCAATAAACTTGCTTGAAATATCAGCTTCGTTCGCAATAGCGCCAACAATGTTCTTAACTTGAACACCGTGATCACGGCCCACTTCGATGCGATAGGTATCCATTGGACCTTGTGAGCTATTACGTGGACCTCTGTCTGAACGCTCGCCTGAACGCTCGCCTGAACGCTCTGAACGTTCGCGACCTTTACGTTCACCACGAGGCGCAGCATCACGGCCACGGCCTTCACGAGCACCTTCACGACGATCATCACGTTCACGACGTTCGCGTTGGAACTTGATCTCTTCGACCTTAAGTGGCGACTGTTGCTGAGCTAAACAAAGTAATGCACCAGCTAAGTCTTCAGCACTTAACTCAAGCTTCGCAGCTAAATCTTTTGCTACATCATTAAAGAAGGTGATGTCTTTGTGCTCAAGAGCTGTTGAAAGCTTAGTTTGCAAGCTTGCGATACGCTTTGCTTCAACCGCTTTAGCAGAAGGAAGTTCAACTTCAGCAATTTCCGAATTAGTGTGACGCATAATATTGCGCAGCAAGTAACGTTCGTTGTGTTTTACGAACAATATCGCTTTACCGCTGCGACCTGCACGGCCTGTACGACCGATACGGTGAACGTATGCTTCACTATCTTGCGGAATATCATAGTTGATAACTAAGCTTAAACGGTCAACGTCTAGACCACGTGCAGCAACATCAGTTGCGATAACGATGTCTAATAGACCATTTTTCAAACGCTCAACTGTGCGCTCACGTGCTTGCTGGTTCATATCACCATTAAGCGGTGCCGCTGAAAAACCTTCATGCTCAAGCAGCTCAGCAAGTTGCACTGTGTCGTTACGTGTACGAACGAACACAATAGCACCATCGTACTCTTCAGCTTCTAAGAAGCGTACAATTGCCTTGTTTTTGTGAACACTTGCTCTCCAAAACACTTGTTCTACAGTAGAAACCGTAGAGTTACGTGCAGAGATGTGAACCTGTTGAGCATTATCTAAGTATTTTGCACAAATAGATTGAATTTGCTTAGGCATGGTTGCAGAGAACAAACAAGTTTGTTTATTCTTCGGCGTTTTTTCCATGATGCTTTCAACATCATCGATGAATCCCATGCGTAGCATTTCATCTGCTTCATCGAGCACAAGTGCACGTAAATCAGATAAATCTATTGTTTTACGGTTGATATGGTCAATTAAGCGGCCCGGAGTAGCAACAATGATTTGTGCACCACGGCGCAATGCGCTCAACTGAATGCCATAGCTCTGTCCACCATAAAGCGCTAGTACTTCAACGCCTTTAGTATATTTAGCATATTGTTCAAATGCTTCTGCCACCTGAATGGCAAGTTCACGAGTTGGTGTTAACACCAAAATTTGTGGCTGCTTAGTAGCCGGGTCAATATTGTTCAATAGTGGTAAAGCAAATGCTGCTGTTTTACCTGTACCCGTCTGCGCTAGTCCCAGTACGTCCTTTCTTTCTAGCAATAACGGTATACATTGAGCTTGGATCTCAGATGGTGTCTTGTATCCTTGCTCTTCGACTGCTTTTAAAATTGCAGGAGAAAGATCTAAAGATTTAAACGTGACTGGTTCTGACATTAATGCGCCTCAACGAATTTAAAGAGGCGCGCATTGTATAGGAAAAGCGAATCAAATGCTTGTACTAATTAGAACTAATTTATATGTGGTTGAAGTTGTGTGTTTTTTAATCAAACCCAAAGTGGGTAATTAACATCGTGTTTACTAAGTCGGTGTTAATTCGCATATTTTGAACAGCAATCACTTTTAGTTGTAAAGCTCCAAGTTCTCTTTTGCATAAGCTTCAAATTCGGTAAAACCGCCAATGTGGTTTTGATCAATGAACACTTGCGGTACGGTTGGACAAGGTTTTCCTGCAGACTTTTCTAAGTCGGCTTTACTGACCCCTTCTTTGATAATATCAACGTAACGGTAGTTAAAGTCATCTCTTTGGCTTGATAAGCGCTCGGCAACTTCTTTGGCACGCACACAATAAGGACATCCTTCGCGACCAAAAATAACTGTAAACATAAAAAATCCTCTTCACATAAGCTGGTTAGTTAAACCCAGTGTAGAGGATTTCTCTCGAAGTAAAAGAGACAAAAAACAATCAAAGCAATCGGTATTTCCGATTACGTTCTGTAAACGGTTTTAATAAGGTGATAGCCAAATTTTGTTTTTACAGGACCATGCACTTCAAACAAGGGTTTTTTAAACACCACATCATCAAATGCTTTGACCATATCACCTTTATTAAACTCACCTAAATCACCGCCACGTTTTTTTGAAGGGCAGATTGAGTATTGTTTAGCGAGCTTGTTGAAGTCACCGCCTTTAGCAAGTTTTGCTTTGATGTCTAAGCATTCTTTTTCGGTTTTGACCAAGATATGGTATGCGCACGCTTTTGGCATGGTTACTCCTAAAATAGTTACTCAGGCGGGATCATGAAGGGCTTGCTATTAAAAAACAAGCCCTGAAAGAGGGGAAAAGGCCAAAATTAGAAGTTTAGAAAGTGACGCTAAAGCCGATTGAAGGGCGCATTTCAAAATCGTCTTCTTCTTCTTTGATGTATAAATCATCAACCGACTTAACTTTCTTGTAGTCCAAATCAATGTAGCTAATGTTTTTCTGACCATAAGCATTCATTAATTCAAGGATCAATTTGCCATCAAGTCCAAACAATTGGGTTTTTCGCTCAAAACGAATATCCAATCTGTGGTACAAGTCATGACGTTTGGAAAACGGTTCGCCATAAACTGGTAAATAGTGGTCTACATAGTCAGGGTTTTCTTTTACTCCAACAATCGGTGTGTAGGTTTGTCCACTGCGTGCGGTAAAATTAAAACCGCCTTCCCACAGCTCGTTTATTTCATAATGGAATACGGCATTAAAGACCAAAGGCGTGTCGGCATAATAGTCACGGGTTACGTTGGCTCTGTTGTCCGTCCGTTCGCTTTTAGCGTAACTCAGAGCAACCCATCCATACCAGTTGTCGGTTTTGTTTTTGCTAAGCAATAAATCGACCCCGTAAGCTTTACCCTCAACTTGGTTGCTATACAGCAAGTGTGCATCTGGCGCACTTGGATCTATTGCCAAAGGTAAGTCATCCATAGTTTTATAGTAACCTTCAATCGACCATGACCACTCGTTTTCAAGTTGCTGTTCAAATCCGAGTGTAAAGTGATCGGAAGTTTGTGATTTTAACTTGGGATTACCCACTTTAGGGATTATGTAGTCTACGTCCTGCATGCGATTGTATTGACCATATTTAGCAGTAATCGTACTGTCGTCGCTAAGGTAATAATTAAGCGCTACACGCGGTGACATAAAGTCTTCATCGGTGTAGTCATTGTGTTGCAATTGTACACCCACTTCTGATTGCAATTTGTCAGTGACTTGCCAAACATGCGTTACACCGATAAAACCGGAGTCGATAGCAATTTGTTGTTTGCCTGTGATACGTTCACCTTTTTTTAAGTCGCAATCAGGGTCAAGTTCGGTACATAAGTACTGAAAAGTATCGTATTTGAAGGTGGTCTCGTTATCAAAATAAGCAAAATCAGTAATGATCCTATGTGCTTGGTTGATACGATAGTTAAGTTGTGCCTTATAGCTGTATTGCTTCTCTTCCTCTTGTTCAAAATAACCCGAACTTAAAGTCGCTTTTTTACCGTATTCAAGTCGTCCTGAATGGTCTAGTGCACCCACGCCAACTCTTAGATGATAGTTTTTACTGTAGTGATCCCACAGTAAACTTTGGCTGGTGAACTCACGAATAAACCGAGCATCCCCTTGGAGCTCTGGTGTTTTTTTTGCGAGTTCAGCACGCTCATTGAATCCAGCTGCTGCTGAATCTTCAGCGCCCGTGAAGTTAAAGGTGAGGGTATTGTTGTTATCTATATCCCATAACCATTTACCTTGATAGTCATGATCATCAGGCGCATCGTTGACAACGATGCCGTTTTTTTCACCATCATCATCTTCTAACTCTTCACCTTCAGAGAAAAATAATGGCAGGGTGCTTTTGCGTGCCGAAAAATAAAAAGCGGTGTTCTCGGTAGCTTGGCCTTCAACAAAAACTCCAGCATTAAACATGGTAAAATCAAGCGTTGTGGTGATAGGTTGATATTTGGGGTTGCGCAAAGTCACGTCAAATACCGCACCGGTTGCGTTACTATATGCCGCGCCATAGCCTGCGGAATACAATTGAAAATCTTGGATAATATGGCGGTTGAATATAGAACTTCCGAAGTCATGGAAAATATAACCTGCAGGCATAAAGTCGACCTCGAAAATATTGTCACTGGGCGATGAACCTCTTACCGCAGGCTCGCTCATCGAACCTCCTGCAGCCACTACGCCAGGCAGAGCATAAACGGCACGCAGAGGGTCGCCCATAGCGCCCGGCATTTCAACTAGCTTTTCAGTATCCTCGGTAATAGAGCTTGTGATGCTGCTACGTTTGTAGTGCACTTCAATGTGTTCCATATTGTTCGGTTTGTCTTGGGCGTGTGTTGCAAGTGCAATACACATCATTATGGGGGATAACAAAAATACTTTATTTTGGGCACGAGAGAGCATGGTTTATTTCCTGCACTAAGTTCATTATTGAGTGCAAGAATTGTACTTTGTTGACATGTAGAAGTGTTTTAAATTTGGGTAATAATGTGTGTGATAAGTCTTACATATACTTACATTCTCAAACGTAAACCGAGTTCTGTTGAGTAACCCATATCTCGCTGGATTATATTTCCGCTTTCGTCAATAACATAGTAGCTTGGATAAGCTCTGATTCTATAGTTTGCTGCAATATTTTCGTTGCCAAGCAAGATAGGTAACGATAGCTTTAGGTCGGCAACAAACGCACTGATCTGGGCTTTATTCTCATAGTCGAGTGCAATGGCCACTGCATTCACTTGCTGTTGTTCATAGAGCTTATTCAGGTTTGGCATGCTGTAGCGGCAAACGTTGCACCAAGGCGCAAAAAAGTAAACCACGACTTTTTGCCCTCTGAATGCGGCTAAACTAATACGCTCTGCAGAGTTAAGTTGCGGCAGTGAAAAATAGGGGGCTGGTTGATGTTCACTTGTAGGTAGCATGTCTCTTTGTTGGTAAGCGTTAAATAGCAAGAACACAATAACGGCGATGACAATTTGTAAAAGTGTTTTGACCATAAAGCTTATTAACAGTTAGAAAGCGTAGCCAAAGCTTACTATGATTTGGATTGCAGGGGAATGTGTGATGCACCTACCCTACGCACATCACACTATGGCTCTAGCCTAGGTAGCGTTTTGCTTTTTGCGGTTTAATTTTAGTTAAATCACACAGTACCAAGCCATCTATACAATTATTAAAATCGGGATCAATGCTGAAGCAAAGGAAGTTAGCGCCATCCTCTTCACAAACTTCGGTATATTGCTTAAATAGTGTGGGCACCTGAGCACCTAAATTAGCTAAAACATGTTTCAGCTCTGCAAAGTCTTCCTTAATGTCATTGCCATGGAATAGGTTTTTATACTGTTCAATTTGTTGGCTGGTAAGCTTATACTCATTTTTAGGCTGAGCATGGTCTGGCAAACGAGAAAAGTAGTGTTGATAGTGATAAACCAGCATCGCCTTCGCTTCGTCAGGCAAACTGTTGGATAAGCTTACCGCGCCAAATAAATATCTGTGTTCTGGATAGCGTTTAACAAAGGCACCAATGCCATACCAAAGGTAATCTAAGCTTTTCCTTCCCCAATACTTTGGTTGCACAAAGCTTCTGCCAAGCTCTAGGCCATGCTCGAAGTATGGCGCCATTTTTTCGCTGTAATCAAATAGACTATCAGTATACAAACCTTGCTGGCCATATTCTTCAATAACCTGTTTAGCACTGGCCATACGATAAGCGCCAACAAGTTCTAACTGGCTTGGATCCCAAAGTACTAAGTGGTGATAATGCATGTCGTATTTATCAATATCTCGGCGTTTGCCACTGCCTTCGCCAACTGCACGAAAGGCGATTTCTCGCAAGCGGCCAAGCTCTCTGAAAATAACGGAACTGCCCTGATAATGGTATAAGTAAATCTGCATACCATCTTGGGTTTGTCCTAGTAGTTCACATTCTTCGAGAGCTTTTTTAAGCTCTTTTTTACACTCAGGAACCGCTATTGGGGTTTGAGTTTTAAGAGGCAGTGTTTTTTTGCTATTGAGTCGATAAAGCTGTTTTCGTATCAAACCGACTACTTCTTTATCTTTCAAATTTTCGATGATATACGACTCAGGAGGAATACATGCGCCTATCTCGAACTCAAGAGATTTCTGGCGCTGTTTAAACATTTCTTTGACCAATAATAAACTCGCAAGCGGCTTGTAGATCATAGAAGTGCCGTAAAAAAGCGGGCTGTTTTTTGCCTTAATATATATAGGCAAAATAGGACAATTGGCTTTTTTGGCCATACGTAAAAAGCCTGAATTCCATTTACAGTCTTTGATGCCTGTAGGGCCAAGGCGTGAAACTTCACCAGCTGGGAATATTAAGAGTATTCCTTCATTTTTCAGATGTGCTTGGATGTTTGCTAACTCTTGTTTACGACTAGTCCCTGATAAGTTATCAACGGGGAGTAATAATGAGTGCATGGGAGTAAGCGACATTAACATACGGTTTGCGACTACTTTCAGATCTGGGCGTACTTTGGCAATAACACGAATTAAGGCTAGCGCATCCAACGAGCCAATTGGGTGGTTTGCAACGATTACAACGCTTCCTTCACTGGGGATATGCTCAATCTGTTTTGGCTTGTAGCGTGCATCAAAATCAAGTTCATCTAAAACTTGCTCAACAAACTCAATGCCTTGTAGGTGTGGGTAAGTGTCAGCAAACGCAACAAACTCTTGCTCATGTAACAGGTAGCCTAGTCCTTTTTTAACTAATCCTTTTACTTTTGGGGAGTGCTCTAACTGTGGCAAGTTAGCTTCGATCACTTTATCGACACTGATCATAAAACTGTCCTATTGGATATCATTAACATTAGATTAAAAATATCTAGTGACACCCATGTTGCAAAATTCTGTCATTTATATGACATTGAAATACTGCATTTTGTTTTTTACTGCGCTGGGTTTTTGGTTTTGATTTAGTTAGCATTGGCCGTAATCATTACGAACTGGATAAACATATGTCATTGCTTGTTTGCGTAACTCGAAAAGACAATACAAAGCTATTAGATACATTAAACGCACAGTTGCCTGACGTAGATATATATGAATGGCCTCATTGCCCCGATTTGGCTCAAGTTGAGTTTGTTCTCGCTTGGAATGCACCTGATGAACTTTGGACTCAGCTACCAAATTTAAAGGTTGTACAGTCATATGGTGCTGGTGTGGATGGTATTGCAATGCATTTTTTGCCAGAGCATGTTACTGTGACGCGTATCGTAGACAGTCAGCTAACTAAAGATATGGCCCAGTACGTGCTGACTCATGTTTTGGCTCATAAGTTGAGATTAAAGCAATACTTTGTGCAACAGCAGCAGGGAGTATGGAAACCTAAACGAGCGCATCAAGGAAATCATGTTGGCATAATGGGGTTAGGTGAACTCGGCCAAGCGGTTGCAAATCAATTAGTTGACAATGGTTTTAAAGTGAGTGGCTGGTCAGCATCAGAAAAAAATATTGCTAATGTTGCGACATATGCTAGCCAAGAGCAGTTAGAGCTGTTTTTGCATAAGTTGGATTATCTTGTATGTTTATTGCCGTTAACAAAGCATACAAAAGGTATATTAGATAAAAGCGTATTTTCATTACTGCCAAACCACTGTGTTTTGATTAATGTCGCAAGAGGTCAGCACCTTGTTGAGGAAGACTTAATCTGGGCGTTGGATAACAATGAGCTAGCGGCTGCAAGTTTAGATGTATTTACTCAAGAGCCGCTCGATAGTGATCACCCTTTTTGGCTGCACCCAAATATTACTATTACGCCACACTGTGCTGCACTAACAAGTGTCACAACGGCTTGTGAGCAAATTGCAAAAAATTATTTATCTTTATTGAATAGTGATAAACTAACAAATACTGTTGATAGAACAAAAGGGTATTAATCATTCTTGACCCTTTGCTTGATAGGTTAGAGTTAGTTTGTAAAAGTGGTAATAAATTTATCATTGCGTATTTTAACTTAAACTTGTACCTGCCAAGTCACAAAAAGTTCACTTTACATTCATTTTCCTGTATATAAAAACACCTTGTTTGTTGATGGGATATTCAGTAGATTATTAGAAAATAATAAAAACAGGAGGCTATAAAATGAAAGGTAAACAAAGCGGTGTGAAGTTTTCAATTGTCCTTTTTTCGGTCATATTATTGGGAGTTTCAGCTTGGTTTACAAAGGCTCAAGCAAGTGAGTTTCAAGAGCCTAACACAACAGTGACCGTTAACGTTTAGCGTGAAGTTCTCTGTTTTCTAACTTTTTCTCATCACTCTTTTTAAGTAACACATAAGTCGTAGCGCTTCCGCCATGGCACTTTAATGCGCTATGGAAAGCCAAAACTTGAGGCATCTCTTGTAGCCACTTATTGATATAGCTTTTTAAAATTGCGGGAAAAGGTTTACTTTTCAGTCCTATCCCGTGCCTAACCAAGAGCACTCTGATATTTCTTTGCTGACAATCTAAAACAAACTCAAATATTGCGCTGCGAGCTTGGTGGAACGTCTTACCGTGTAAATCCAGCGTGGCATCAATTTGGTATTTGCCTAACCGCAGGTTTTTAAACACGCCTTCTTGAACGCCTGATTTTTTGTATGCCAATAGGTCGTGTGGGTCTACTAAATCGACATATTCGGTAGATAAAAAGTTGGCATCAAAATCTATTTCTTGTTGAGCAGCACGACGTTTTTCTAGCTGAGATATGGTTGGTGAGTGCTTGATCTGTGCAAGTTCAATTTGATTGGTTTTTGCTAATGGGGTGACATCCCCCATCGAAGCTAGGAATAATTCTTCGTCTGTCATAGCCATACTACACCTGAGAAATACAACTGAGAGTATGGCTGGGATTTTAGCTTAGTCGAACACGGATGACTACTAACTCAGTTCGATTTGTCCGAAAGTATAAACCTTAAACAAATAAAATGTATTAATTAGAATAAGGCTGAGGTTAGATACCACACTCGTATTGACTAGATCCAAGCTGAACGATAAAAACAGCAAGCTACATGCGGCAATTGCAGCTGCGCGCAGAAGCGTGATTTGGTTAATAAAAAAGGCGCCTAAGCCTAGAGTAAGCAATACAATATTAATGAGCCAGTTGAACTCGTTGAGCATGGTCTGTTTGGTCTTCCATTGTTGATTAAAGGAGCGCCATTATGGTGATCATTTAACCATGCTTCAAGCGAGTATTTTTATAATTTTCAGATTAGTTTTTTTAATCCAAAGCTAGCTTTTTTAGCGCAGAAATAAACCCAGCCTGTTCAAGGATCTGATATTTTTGGCAGGTGTTTGGGTTGTTCTGATCAACGCATAAATACAAGGTGTTACGCTCTAAAGCTGGTCTAGGGTGCAAGTTTGAATCGAATAAAACAGGGTCTATGCCAGGCAAGCCATCCCAATAAACGCTTTGCGAGACTAAACCAAGTTTTTCGTAGGTGATTAACTTTGGTTTTGGAAAAATAAATGCGACCAATGTGAATACGGCCAATGCCACCCATTTTCCAATAGGTTTTTTTTCATTCGCGGGTTGAGCGACTACCTCGGCGTTTTGAGGGGCGGATTTTTCAATCGTTAAGTTACCTTGATGAGGTGTTCTTTTTATCCGAGCTTTGTGCTTTCCCTGAACTTGACCAAGTAATGCTTGTTTTTTATGCTTTTTTTGTTTATTTAAATTGTTTGACATGCTTAGATGTAGCCTTTTAGTTGCAGCACTCTATAATAGTTCTATCATCTAAATAATAGCGTATTTTTATGTCGCAGCCTATGGGAAAGGATTATGGATCAGCAAATCTCAATACTAATCGTCGATGATGTCGGTACGGTACGTAGCTTTTTACACCAAACCTTAATGCACCTAGGTATTGATCGTGTGAAGGAAGCATCAACGGTTCGTCAGTGTATCAGTGCATGTGAAGAGCAGCATTTTGATATTGTGTTTTTAGATATTGAACTGCCAGATGGGGATGGCAAAGAGATAATCGCTCAGTTAAATGAAATAAACCCCGACCTGAATGTAGTGATGGTGTCTGCTCACTCAACGGTCGAAAATGTTAAAGATGCGATTGAACTTGGCGCGAAGGGGTTTGTTGTAAAGCCATTTTCACCAAAAAAAATTGCAGCTATGTTGAAAAAGTTTTATCCAGAGCTAGAAATAAGTTAAGTAAGTCTCATATTTCAGGCATAAAAAAACCGACTTTCGTCGGTTTTTTCAATCAAAAACAAATTATAGTGCTTTAATTTTAGCAACTAAACGGCTCTTATGACGAGCAGCTTTGTTTTTGTGAATAAGACCTTTAGTTGCGTAACGGTCTAAAATTGGTGTTGCAACAGCAAATGCTTTTGTTGCAGCTTCTTTGTCACCAGCTTCAATTGCAGCGATTACTTTTTTGAAGTATGTACGCATCATTGAACGACGGCTTGCGTTGTGCTGGCGGCTTTTTTCGCTAGTAATAGCGCGTTTTTTTGCAGACTTGATGTTAGCCAAGGTTTGCTCCTAACAATCTTAAAATAAGCTTAATTTAAAGGCCGAGGAATATGCCCGTTTTAATCGCAAAAGTCAATACAATTTGACAACTGCGGCCTTTGTTTCTTTATCATCGGTGGCCTGTTCACACTAAAACAACAGCAAATCATTTGCTCAATCCAGTAATCTCAGGCATTAGAATCACATCAATGCCAAAGAAATTCCTCGGCTGTTGCGATTAATGGCGCGTATTGTAACAAACCTTGCAACGTTCACATAGTGTTAGGGGAAGAAATTTTATTCTGGGCATCGTTTGAACTCAATTGAGTGGTTATCGTGGCACAATCTTGTGGCATAATTGACAGGTTTTTCATGATGTTTTTGCTATGTAGGGGAAGAGGGTGGCCAAAGGGTTATTTAAGTCGGGTATGATTGTCAGTGCGATGACCATGATTTCGAGAGTCATGGGCTTGGTGCGTGATGCCGTTGTAGCAAATTTGCTGGGTGCCGGACTTGCTGCCGATGTATTTTTATTTGCCAATCGCATTCCTAATTTTTTACGACGACTGTTTGCCGAAGGGGCGTTTGCACAGGCGTTTGTGCCAGTTCTGTCTGAGATTAAAGAAAAACATGGTGATGATGAAGTCAGGAACTTTGTGGCGCAGGCTGCAGGTACGCTAGGTACTATTTTGATGTTAGTCACACTTTTGGGAGTTGTTGGCTCCCCGGTTATCGCTGCGTTGTTTGGAACCGGTTGGTTTATTGACTGGTGGCACGGTGGCGCAGATGCAGAAAAGTTTGTGTTAGCCAGCGGTTTGCTTAAGCTCACCTTTCCTTATTTATTCTTTGTGAGTCTCGTTGCGTTGAGTGGGGCTGTGTTGAACGTATACAATCGTTTTGCCGTCGCTGCCTTTACGCCCGTTCTTTTGAATGTATCAATAATCGGCTGTGCAATATTTCTGCATGACGCATTTTCTGTTAGTGCTTATGCCTTAGCTGTAGGGGTTTTTGTAGGGGGAGTTGTACAACTTGCTTTTCAATTACCATTTTTGTATCGCTTAAAAATGCTACGAAGACCGCAATTTGCATGGCGCTCTCCACAGGTGACTAAAGTTCGTAAGCTTATGTTACCGGCGATGTTTGGTGTTTCAGTCAGTCAGATCAACCTATTGCTTGACACTGTTATAGCCTCTTTGTTGGTAACAGGCTCAATTTCTTGGCTTTATTACTCTGATAGATTAATTGAATTTCCCCTTGGCTTATTTGGTATAGGGATCGCGACCGTCATTTTACCTGCTCTTTCTAAATTGCATGCTGGCGATAAGCTTGAAGACTTCCAGAATACGCTAGATTGGGGGGTGCGATTTGTGCTGTTTTTAGGCTTTCCAGCTATGATGGGACTTATTGCGATCAGTCCATTAATCATTTCGGTATTGTTTGATCACGGCGCTTTCTCTGACTCGCAAGTGGATCATGTGCAAGCAGTTAGCTATGGTGTTGCGGCTTACAGTGTTGGTTTAGTTAGCTTTATGCTGATCAAAGTATTGGCTCCAGGTTTTTACGCGCGTCAAAATACCAAAACACCGGTGCGTATCGGCATTATGACCATGGTGCTGAATATGGTGTTTAATATCGCTTTGGCACCTTTTATTGGTTACATCGGGCTTGCTTTAGCAACCTCGTTATCTGCGTCATGTAACGCCTATTTGTTATATCGCCAGCTCAATAAAGAGAATGTGTATCGCATTTCTACTTTCACTTTTATGTTTGCAGGTAAAAGTGTGTTGGCTGCACTGCTTATGTCTGTGAGTGTTTACTACGTAATATCTTTATACAATTGGCAGACTTGGCCTTGGGTTGAGCAAATTATCTTACTCAGTGGTTTACTCGTACAAGCGATGGCAGTGTATTTTAGCGTTATGTTTGTGCTCGGGGTAAGGCTATCAACCATTAAGGAACTCAGGCAGTAGCATATCTGATGTTCGCATTTTTGGGGAACTTGGGTATAATCGCTCACTTTCAACCATTGCGGAAATAAGGCATTGATACTATGCAGCTGATCAGAGGTATTCACAATATTCGAGCGCATCATTTTGGTTGCGTGTTGACTATTGGTAACTTTGACGGTGTGCACCTTGGCCATGTTGAAGTATTAAAAGGGCTTAAGCAAGATGCGCAAAAGTATGGATTGCCCAGTACGGTCATGCTTTTTGAGCCGCAACCGCAAGAGTTTTTCGCCAAAGACAATGCACCCGCTCGATTAACTCGCTTAAGAGATAAATTGGTGTTGCTGTCTAAGTTGGGCATTGAGCGTGTGATTTGTGTGAGTTTTAATGCAAAATTTGCAGGCCAAGATGCCGAGACTTTTATCAAACACGTACTAATAGACAGATTAGGCGTAAAAGCGTTAACGGTTGGTGATGACTTTCGTTTTGGTAAAGGCCGTCAGGGTGATTTCGACATGCTTAAGCGTGTTGGCGATGTGCACAATATGCACGTAAAAAGTACGGCAAGCTTTCGCCGCGATGACCACCGAGTGAGTAGCACGTTAATTAGGCAAGCACTGGTACAAGGTGAACTTGATAAAGCGCATGAAATGCTAGGCCACACTTATGCTATTTCTGGTCGTGTAATTCATGGTTGGAAAAAAGGACGGGAGCTAGGTTTTCGCACCGCTAATATAGCGCTTAAACGTCAGGTAAATCCCGTTAGAGGGGTATTTGCTGTTAAAGTGACGCTTGACGATAATCAATACCAAGGCGTTGCTAATGTGGGGAATAAGCCTACGTTAAATGGTACAAAAGCTTTGCTTGAAGTACATTTATTTAATTTTGATGAAGATGTCTACGGACATTTTATGCAAGTGGAGCTGATAAAGAAGCTTCGCGATGAGCAAAAATTCGATACATTGGAACAACTAACAGCGCAAATCGCTCAAGATGTTGCTGCTGCAAAACAATGTTTTAATTTTAAGTAGCCGATACGGAAACTAGGATAAATGAGCGACTACAAACATACTTTAAATCTACCGGAAACTGAGTTTCCAATGCGCGGAAACTTGGCGCAACGCGAACCAAAAATGCTTAATGCTTGGTATGAAAAAGATTTATACGGTCGAATTCGTGACGCGAAAAAGGGTAAGAAGCCATTTATTTTGCACGATGGTCCTCCATACGCGAACGGTGATATTCACCTTGGTCACTCTGTAAACAAGATCCTAAAAGACATTATTATCAAGTCGAAAACATTGTCTGATTTTGACGCGCCATACGTGCCTGGTTGGGACTGTCATGGTTTGCCTATTGAACTGCAAGTTGAGAAAAAAGTAGGAAAGCCAGGTCATAAAGTATCTGCTGCTGAGTTTCGTGAAAAATGTCGTGCTTACGCGGCACAGCAAGTGGAAGGTCAAAAAGCAGATTTTAAACGCTTAGGTGTATTGGGTGATTGGGATAAGCCTTACTTGACCATGAACTTCGATTTTGAAGCGAATGCTATTCGTGTGCTGGGTCGTATTATCGAAAAAGGCCACTTACATAAAGGTGCTAAACCTGTGCATTGGTGTACAGACTGTGGTTCTGCACTTGCTGAGGCGGAAGTTGAATATCAAGATAAGCAATCTCCAGCAATTGATGTGCGCTTTGACTTTGTTGACCAAGATGCGGTGATTAAAGCATTTGATTTAGCATCAGGCCATGAGGGTAAAGGGTTAGTAAGTACTGTTATTTGGACTACAACGCCTTGGACATTACCAGCAAACCGTGCTGTTGCAGTTCACGCGCGTTTGGAATATGCACTTGTACAAGTAGAAGATGAAGGTAAAGAGCAACGTATTATCCTAGGTTCTGAGCTAGTTAAAGATGCCATGGACCGTTTTGGCTTCAAGCACTTCCACGTACTTGGTTATGTAAAAGGTGAAGCTCTTGAAAACTTACGAGTGGCACACCCGTTCTTAGAAATGGATGTACCTGTAATTTTGGGTGACCATGTAACAACAGACTCTGGTACTGGTATTGTTCATACTGCACCTGGTCACGGTCCTGAGGATTTCTCGGCAGGTCTAGCGTATGGCCTAGAAGTGGCAAATCCAGTAGGTGCAAATGGTGTCTTTTTACCTGATACCCCTATTTTTGCAGGCCAACATGTATTTAAAGCAAATGCGAGCATTGTTGAGTTACTAACGGAGAAAGGTGTTTTGATGCACCACCATGCGCTTCAACACAGCTACCCACATTGCTGGCGCCACAAAACGCCAATTATTTTCCGTGCAACACCACAATGGTTTGTAAGCATGGATCAAGCTAATTTACGTAAAGACTCATTAGCTGAAATTGGCAAAACGCAGTGGATCCCTGAATGGGGCGAAAACCGTATTGCTAACATGGTTGAAGGCCGCCCAGATTGGTGTATTTCTCGTCAACGTACGTGGGGTGTGCCAATTGCGCTATTTGTAGATAAAGACACCGGCGCGCTTCATCCAAATACCAAAGCGCTTATTGAGCAAGTAGCTAAGTTGGTTGAAGAAAAAGGCATTCAAGCATGGTATGACTTAGAGCCTGCAACGTTACTTGGCGATGACGCTGAGCAATTTGTAAAAGTGCTCGATACACTCGATGTGTGGTTTGACTCAGGTGTGACACACGCATGTGTTGTTGATGCCCGTGAAGACTTGACTGGTCCGGCTGATCTTTACCTTGAAGGCTCAGATCAACACCGTGGCTGGTTTATGTCATCAATGATGACGTCGGTCGCAATTAACGGTCACGCACCTTATCGTCAAGTGTTAACGCATGGTTTTACGGTAGATGAAAATGGCCGCAAGATGTCAAAGTCTTTGGGTAACGTTATCTCTCCGCAAAACGTGATGAACAAACTAGGTGCCGACATCTTACGTTTGTGGGTTGCATCGACAGATTACACTGCGGAAATGACGGTTTCAGACGAAATCTTCAAACGCGCAGCTGATCGCTACCGTCGTATTCGTAACACCAGCCGTTACTTACTGGCTAACCTAAGTGGTTTTAACCCCGCGACTGACTTAGTTGCTGTGGAAGATATGGTTGAGCTAGACCGTTGGATTGTGGCTCGTGCTGCAGCACTGCAGAGCGAAATCATCAATGCGTACGATAACTACCAGATGTTAGTCGTAACACAAAAGCTAATGAACTTCTGTACAGGCGAGTTGGGTTCATTCTACCTTGATGTTATTAAAGACCGTCAGTACACGGCGAAGAGCGATAGCCACGCGCGTCGTTCGTGTCAATCTGCCCTTTATCATATCGCAGAAGCAATGACTCGTTGGATGGCGCCAATCATGAGCTTTACGGCACAAGAGATCTGGGAAGTTCTACCTGGTGAGCGCGATGAGTTTGTATTTACTGACGTATGGTACAGCGGTCTTACAGATGTGACTGAAGGTGCATTGAACAACGAATACTGGCAAAACCTGCTAGAAGTTCGTGATGAAGTGAACCGAGTACTAGAAAGTGCACGTAAAGAAGAGCTGATAGGTGCAACATTACAAGCTGAAGTGACGTTATACACAGGCGGCGATTTAGCTGAGTCACTACAGAAAATCGGTGATGAATTGCGTTTTGTATTGCTGACATCTAAAGCCGTTGTTGAAGTAGTAAATGCGAAGCCAGAAGGCGCGATTTCAACTGAAATTGACGGTTTATACATTGCCATTAATGCAACACAAGCGGCTAAATGTGAGCGTTGTTGGCACTACTGTGATGATGTAGGACAACATGAAGCGCATGCTGAACTGTGTGGACGTTGTGTAAGCAATGTTGATGGTGAAGGCGAAGAACGTCAGTTCGCATAGGAGCAATACGTGACTAACACAACTCAAAAAAGTGGTTTAGTCTGGTTATGGCTGAGTCTACTGCTATTTGCAGTAGACTATGTAACCAAAGCAGTTGTAATTGCAAATATGGAGCTCTATGAATCAATAGAGATCCTGCCATTTTTTAACCTTACATACATGCATAACTACGGCGCGGCATTTAGTTTTTTAAGTGAAGCAGGTGGTTGGCAACGCTGGTTTCTAAGCACCATAGCGATTGCGATCAGCTCACTCTTACTATACTGGTTGAAAAAGCTCTCGGCGCGTAACTGGGTGTTGTGTAGCGCTTACGCAATGGTGTTGGCGGGTGCACTAGGTAACCTGATAGACAGATTGATCCATGGTTATGTCATCGACTTTTTGCACTTCTACTACCAAAATTGGCACTATCCGGCGTTTAACGTGGCAGATATGGCGATTGTTGGTGGCGCAGGTTTGTTAATTTTTGATGCCTTTAAAGGCGATAAAGCGCAGGAGAAAAAAGCATGAGTGAGCAAGTGATTGGTCCGCAATCTGAAGTCGTGTTTCACTTTTCAATTAAATTGGAAGATGGCTCTGCTGCAGATTCAACAAAGGTCCATAATAAGCCTGCTAAGTTGTTTATGGGTGATGGCAGCCTGACAGAAAACTTTGAAAAGTGTTTGTTAGGCCTAAAAGCAGGTGAAAGCAAATCGTTTGATTTGCAGCCCGAAGATGCATTTGGTCATCCAAACCCTGACAACATCTATTACCTAGAGCGCAGTAAATTTGGTGCTGATGCGCCTGCTAAAGTCGGGAATATTATTGCTTTTACACAGCCTGATGGTACTGAGCTTCCTGGTCTTATCCGTGATGTCGCGGGTGACTCTGTGACCGTTGACTTTAATCATCCTTTAGCTGGTCAGCCTGTGACCTTTGAAGTTGAAATTCTAGAGGTTAAGAACTGATGGATATTTTGCTAGCAAACCCAAGAGGTTTTTGTGCTGGTGTTGACCGTGCTATCAGCATTGTTGAACGAGCCTTAGATATTTTTGAAAAGCCTATTTATGTTCGTCATGAAGTTGTTCATAACAAATATGTGGTTGATGGTTTGCGCAAACGCGGTGCAGTGTTTGTAGAAGAGCTGCATCAAGTGCCTGACGATAGCATAGTTATTTTCAGTGCTCATGGTGTATCTCAGCAAGTACGTCAAGAGGCTAAGCGCCGTGAACTTAAAGTATTTGATGCCACATGCCCGCTAGTAACTAAAGTACATATGGAAGTTACGCGAGCAAGCCGCAAAGGTACTGAGTGCGTGTTGATAGGTCACCATGGTCATCCAGAAGTAGAAGGCACAATGGGGCAATACGATAATCCCAATGGTGGAATTTATCTGGTTGAAACCCCAGAAGATGTTGCTAACTTGCAGGTGAAGAACGCAGAAAATCTATTTTACTGTAGCCAAACTACCTTATCGGTTGATGATACAGCAGATGTAATTGACGCGTTGCGTGCGAAATTCCCGCAGATCCATGGACCTCGAAAAGATGACATTTGCTATGCCACTCAAAACAGACAAGATGCAGTAAGAGACTTAGCTGACAAAGTGGATGTATTGCTTGTTGTAGGCGCGAAAAATAGCTCGAACTCAAATAGATTGAGAGAGCTTGCAGATAAAATGGGCACGAAAGCTTACCTAATCGATGATGCACAAAGCGTTGAAACACAATGGTTTAGTGATGTTAAGTCGGTTGGTGTTACAGCTGGCGCATCTGCTCCAGAGGTTCTGGTTCAACAAGTGATAAGTAAACTCAAAGAGTTAGGTGGTAAAACTGTAACTGAAAACCCAGGCGAAGTAGAAAACGTGGTCTTCGCTGTACCTGTAGAGCTTAGATAAGTCTATTGGCGGATTAATATGTTTAAGTCGAGTGATTTAACATCTCAGCTGCTGCCTACCATTATCACACCTAGAGGTGTACTTGCTATGCTTGTCACCTCGCAAATTCTTGCCTTTGTATTAGCATTTGCACCAATGAGTTATGAAAATGTTTGGGTTCGCCTCGGCATGTTTAGCTTGTTTGTCCATACTGTGAGCGCCGTTGGTTTTAGCGCGCTTTATGTGCTGAGAGCGTATTTGTGCCAATATGGCATGTATCGCCAAGTAATATTAATCGTTGCAACCTTTGCAGCCATTACTGGCATGCTCAGCCTCATTATTACTTTTTTGTTCCCTGAGCAAGAACCACATATTGATTGGTCATTCTTATTCAAAAATATGACTATTTGCTTATTTGTGTCGTTATTGTTTATCCACACTATGACGATTTTTTTAGATAAGCTTCAAACCGTAGAGACTTTGTCAAAAGTAGAGCTAGAGGCGCTCAGTGCTCGAATTCGGCCGCATTTTTTGTACAACAGCTTGAACACAATTGCCGAACTGACCCAGTTAGATGTACATGCTGCAGAGCAAGCGGTGATCACCTTAGCTCAGTTATGTAAAGCAACAATGCATGTACAGCAACTCAATTCATTAGCCGCTGAACTGCAATTAGCTAGGCGATATTTGGAACTAGAGCAGTGGCGATTTGCCGAACGCTTAGCCATTGACTGGCAATTACCACAAAATATTCCCGATGTTCAACTGCCCGTTTTGACGATACAACCTTTGCTTGAAAACGCCATAGTACATGGTGTTGAAGGTAATTCAGGTGCGACACAAATAAACATCAAATTGACGCACAGTGAGGCATTTATTGAGCTTGAAATAAGCAATAGCTATGCGTATTCTCAGTCATACCAGCCTCAAGGGAACGGGCTGGCGCTGAAAAATATCCGAGCTAGGTTAGCATTGCACTTTGGGGCCAAAGCAGGTTTACATACAGAGGTCGTGGGTGATCGCTATATCGTCCGCTTGACGCTGCCATTGGTAGGTGTTTCATGAAGTACATGATTGTTGATGATGAGCCTCTGGCTCGTCAGCGGATCAAAAGGTTACTCGCCTCATTTGCAGAGTTTGAATGTATCGCGCAAACGGGCAAGCCCGATGAAGTGATGACATTAATAGTCCAACATCAGCCGCAATTGATATTTTTAGATATCAGTATGCCCGAGATATCTGGTCTAGAATTGGCAAAGCGTATCAATTCTTTACCCGCAATACCTAAGATTATTTTTGTAACTGCGCATCCACAATATGCGTTGGATGCTTTTGGTGTGTTTGCCAGTGGATACTTGGTTAAACCAATAGAGCAAAGCGAATTACACCAGTTGTTACAACACTTATTTCCACCAAAAATTCAATATACCCTTGGCAATCAGACTCGCTGGGTTGAGGTGAGAGAGATACTCGTCGCGCGAGCTGACGATAAATACACGCAACTCTATTTTCGTGCAGGACAGGCCATCATAGAGACCAGCCTGAAACAACTATCTGAACGCTACCCTGAACATTTTGTACAAGTTCATCGAAATACCTTAGTTAAACGCAGTGCCATGAAGGCGCTGGTCAATAATGACGGTGGTTACTTTGTGTCGGTAGAAGGTTTTCCAGAGCAGATCGCAGTGAGCCGCCGTGCTGCAAAGGCAATAAAATCCAGCAATTGACCGTTTATCGGCAATATCTACCATTCATGGGTCAATAGCCTTGTTTATTTCCTACCTTTTTGTACGCTAAGTCTATATAACTTTATCTGAAGGTTAGACATGCTAATGAAAGCCGCCAACAGCAAAGGCTTTACGCTGATAGAAGTCTTGATAGCGTTTATGGTGCTTAGCTTTGGGTTGCTAGGTGCTGTGGCGTTACAAGCCAAGGCAAAACAAGCAAGTTTTGACGCGATGCAGCGCGCCGCAGCCATTGCTCTTGCCAACGATATAATGCAACGGCTGCGAGTGAATGACACACAAGCAATTAGTGCTAACTACAAAGTAGTGTTCAATAGTAAAACAGCTCTAAACCCCGTCACCCGTTGCTTTAGTGACCAATGTAATGCCGCTGCGATTGCGGCAACGGATATTGAACACTGGCGTCAAGCCATACGTGCTCGAGAGAATACCGGCTCGTTAGACAATACCACGGTATGTATTACCCCAACCGTTGTTGGTGGTACCCGTAATCGTGGTTTTAATGTTGAAGTAGTGGTGGCATGGCAAGGCAGGCAAGCGATGAAAGCAAGTGCAGATAATCAAGCTATTAACTGTGGTATCAAAAATGATAAACGTCGTTTGGTGGTGCTCAATAGCTACATTCTTTTGAGGGCCTAATACATGTTTAATAAAGGCTTTTCTATCGTTGAGCTACTTATTGCGATGTTTATAGGAGTGCTCATCTTAGGCGGTGTGGGGGCGACATATGTCAGTATGAAAGTCACCACTCGAGATACGATGGTTATCGGTGAAATGCAAGAAACAGGGCGACTGACTTTAGATATTTTAAAACGCGATATTGAGCAAGTGGGGTTTTGGGGGACTTTTTATGAAGAAGGCTTCAGCGAAACCAATGTCACTATGGCTGATGGTATTGCAAATCCCAGAGGCGATTGCTTTGGTGGCATAAATAATGGCAGTTTTCCAAGTGTTGACCCAACTAACTTTCGCTCGGTTTTTGCCACGCTTGCCACCAGCAGCGATGTGCTCAACTGTATATCAAACGCTAAGAAAAACACCGATGTAGTGCAGTTTAAGTTTTTAGAAGGCAAGCGGTTGGCCAAGAGCGATGATATGGCTAGCAATCGTTACTATTTTATTGCCGATCAAGAAAAAGCTGTTTTCACATCAGGGGTGAAAAAAACAGCATTGCCTACGGTTAACTCCACACTTTGGCCTTACAGTCATCATGTTTATTATGTGACTGAGCAGGAAGTCACCATTAGAGATCAAAAGCTTGTAATTCCAGTGCTAGCACGTAAGCGCTTAACGGTAGATGGAGGAATGCGTGTTGAAGTCGTGATGGAAGGTGTTGAGGATATTCGCTTTGTATTTGGTTTAGATACGGATGCAGATTATCGCGTGGACAGTTATCGCAGTACACAAGATATGACAGCATCTGATTGGGAACGTTTAAATGGCATTTTAACTGTACAAATTTTTGTTTTGGTTCGTGCTTTAGAGCCTGATGCTGATTTAGAGCTAAAAAATCGCACCTATACCCTAGGTTCAGATCCCGACAAGCGCGTGCATACCGTAACTGACAATTTTCGTCGCACTGTATTTTCAACCACTGTGAGGCTAAATAACATGGGAACAATCGCATGGCGTCTATAAAAAAACAACAAGGTATTGTACTGATCAGTGCCATGATCATGATAGTGGCTGTCAGCGCAATTGCAGTTACTTTAATGAGTACCAGTAGCTTGGACTTAAAAATCACCAATGCCGCACAAGAGCGTGAAGAAGCCGACAGTGTATTGATGGGCGAGGTGCAAAGGGCGATTGCTACGCAAACGGCTTTAGGTGCCGAGAGCTTATTTACACGCAGTAAAGCGCAGCTTGCTTCAGGAAACAGCTTCAATGGTTTAAACGGCACGGTCAATACCGTGACGAGCTTAAACAATGGGCCGTTGGAACTGAATTGTCCTAGGTCGTACTCATATACATCAGGGCTTATCTGTAACATGACTCAGTTGGAAACCAAAATTACCTATGGCAGTAAATCTCAGCATACAATGACAGTTGTCACAGGTATTGGTCAAGAAATGATTAGCATAGAAGAAGGGCGCTAATGAAGATGAAGAAACTGTTAGTTTGCATTTTGCTTTTCATAACTAAAACGGCCTTCGCTGATGACATAGAGCTTTATTTAAAGCGTAACGTTAATGCGCCTCAAACACCTAAAGTGATGATCATCTTTGACACATCAGGCAGTATGGCATTTTCGAGTATAACGGGTGACTCATGTGGTTACGATTATGGTCTCAATCGCTACATTTTGTGTCCTGATAATCGCTTAGGGGTTGCGAAAAATGCTATCGCCAAGCTAATAAATGACAACGCTGATATCGATTTTGGTCTGATGCGTTTTAATGGTAGTAATGGCGGTTATATTTTAGCTGGCCTCGGGGCGAATCGCTCAACCATATTGAGTCAAGTAAGCTCGCTTGAAGCCAACGGTGCAACGCCATTAAGTGAAACGCTGTGGGAATCCTACTTATACTTAAGTGGGCGCACTCGTTATTATTCATGGTTTTGGCCATCTGCCGATCAAGATACCAGTGTAGAACGTTATGGTCATTATATTTCACCTTTTGAGGCTATCGCCAACGACCCAAATGTCTGCGGTAGTTCCGCTAATGTAATTATCATGACAGATGGTGAACCATCAAATGATAGTGACAGTGATCTGAGCATCATCAGCGAATACCTTGCAACATTCTCAATACTGCCGACGACTTTGCACAGCAGTTATTTGCCCGCCCTTGCTGAAGTTATCCACCAGCGGGACGACCTTTATACATTGCGTGGTGGTAGTGTTAAGGACCGAGGTCGAGTGTACACCATTGGCTTTGGTACAGGAATGGACGCTGACGGCATTGAAATACTAGAAAAAACGGCAGAGCTAGGTGGTGGTGTTTACACCCAAGCGAATACCGCAAGTGAACTGTCGGAGGCATTAAAAAATCAGTTAGATAACATCCGTGAGTTAAATGATAGTTTTACCTCTCCCTCTATTGCAACTAGTAGTTCAGATCAAACGCAAAGCGGGAAAGCCCTTTATTACACTATGTTTTTGGCTTCTCCAAATGCACGCTGGCAAGGAAATTTAAAAAAACTTGAGTTCTCAAATAATAACGTTGTTGATATGCATGGTGCCGCAGCTTTAGATGAAAATGGTTTAATTAAAGCGGGCGCAACGACATTTTGGTCAGAGTCGGGCTCTCAAGATGGTAACAGCGTCAAGCGCGGTGGAGTGAACGAGAGATTACAAAAGCAGAGCCAGCGTACTATCTATTCGGATTATGGCTCAGGCGTGCTGCGCGAGTTTAGTGCAGCAGAAGGCAAAAGACAGTACCGTAAATGGAAGACTTTTGCAGATAAGCTCAATATAGGCAACATTTCAGGGCCAAAGAAGAGAAACGTAGAGCAATTAATTAACTGGGTCTACGGACAAGATGTTGATGATGAAGACAAAGATGGTGATACAAATGAGCGCAGGGAAACCATTTTTGGTGATCCTCTGCATTCTAAGCCAGTGACCATGGATTATGGCAATGGCGATATTAGAGTCATTGTTGGTACCAACGCAGGCCTTTTACATATGTTTAAAGATGAAGGTAAGACGGTATCTGAAAGCTGGGCATTTATTCCTGAAGACTTGTTTGACATATTGCATAGTACTCGAGTGAGTAAGGCTGACACCAAACTGTATGGTATGGATGGGCCTTTGACCGTTTACTTTCACGATATTAACCAAGACCAAAAAGTTAATGGTGAAGACAAAGTATGGCTATTTGCGGGGATGCGTCGTGGTGGTAATCGTTATTATGCGTTTGATATAACAACTCCAGATAGTCCGACTTTGTTGTGGGGAGGGCCAATTGTTGGTGGTACTGATGGCGATTTTAAAGAACTGGCACAAACGTGGTCAAAGCCACAGGTTACCTTTATTGAAAAACAAGGTAATTCGCCTGTTTTGATCTTTGCTGCGGGTTATGACACCAACAAAGACAGTAATGGAAAGTCTTTGGATAGCGTGGGTAGAGGCATATTCATAGTTGATGCTAAAACTGGCACTTTGGTGTGGTCGTTGACGCCTAAAACTGGGTTTAAAGGTAAGCACAGCATTCCGGGAGATGTCGAGGTACTCGACTCTAATTATGACGGCTACACCGATAGGCTTTATTTTGCTGATACAGGGGGTGATGTATGGCGAGTAGACATGCCAGGAGCTAACCCAAATGATGCAGACACGAAGTGGACCCATTTTAAATTAGCGGAGTTAGCTGATGTAGGCGCTACAGGTGACCGACGATTCTTTTACAAACCTGCCGTAGCCAATACTTATTTTAGTAAAGTAACACGTACGACGGTGTCAGGAACAACCTTTAAAACGCGCAAAGATACGCCTTATGAGGCGATATTATTAGGCTCTGGCAATCGATCTCGACCCACGCTAAATGGCGTGAGGGACTATCTGTTTATGATCAGAGATGAAAATACGGTGACACAGTCTTTTCAATCCAATGTTCCTGAGCCGATAAAAATTAATAATTTAATGGACATTAGTAATGACCCTTTTGCTGCAAAACTAAGTGATCTTGATGGCTTTACCGATGTTGAGGTGACTTTAGGTAGCTTCCATGGTTGGAAATATGCACTTTCAGCTAATGAAAAATCCCTTGCATCACCAACAGTCGTTGGAGGCGTTGCTTACTTTACGTCTTTTACACCCCCTGCCACTGTGAGTCGCTGTGAAGCGTCGGCAGGAACGGGCGGGCTTTATGCATTTCATTTACATTATGGTACGCAAGTGTATGACAAGCTCAAATACGAAACCACACCTGTAGTACCAGACACCCCTAAGAAGTATGTGAGCTGCGAAAACGGCAGTGGTACTGATTGCGAAACGGTTGTTCGCATGGTTGGGCCTGCAATTAAAAAAAGTGAAGGTTCGGGCCAAGGCAAGGGGCCTGTGGTGGGAACACCATGGAAGGCGGCGGGGATTGTGACTGAAGCACAACCTGTCGTTATCAATGGCAAAGTTAACTTGATCCGCGAGCAAGTAGACTTTGGGTTGAAGACTAGGCAGATGTTCATTTACAAAAAAGAAGAGAACGATGAAAAATAATCAGATTAAAGGAAAAGGGTTTACGCTTTTAGAAGCACTAATCGTTTTGGTTATCTTGGGAATAGTGGCATCGGTTGCTTACCCTAGTTATAAACAATTTCTTGTAAAAGCAGCCCGTTCAGAGGCAATGGTTGTGCTGCTTGATGCTGCAAATAAGCAAGAGCAGTATTTTGTCGACAACCGAGTTTTCACCGATAAGCTGTCTGATATTGGCGTGCCAGAAAAAACAGAGAATGGCTTCTATTCGATGTCCGTGACGGTGGATGACACTAAATTTGAGGTAGTTGCAACACCAATAGCGGGACCTGTGTATGGAGATAAAGAGTGCACTGCATTAATGATCAATGAATTAGGTCAAAAGCTTAGCAAAGGTAGTGCCTCAAAAGAGTATTGCTGGCAGCGCTAATAAATTGCTACAAGGGACACTTGTCAGTGTCCCTAATTCGAGCTCGGCCCGCGTTACTTACACTCATTTCTAAACCTTTAGATTCGTCATTTTGTTCTGCTAAGCAATAAATGAAAGTGCCATTGGTAAATCCTCTAATTGATGCATCATAATTAAATATAATTGCCGGCCTTGGATAGGCTAGTGAATCTTGTTTTGGTATTGCGGGTAATTCATATAAGCGTACATCGTCTTTATCGAGTACTTTAAGCTCTCCCCTATCTATAAACACAGTGACTTCTTTATGCCATGCGTTGGCGGTGCAGCGATTGTTATCGAGGTGGCAAATTGTGGTCTTGCTGCCTGTCGAGGCGGCTTGTGTTCTGGCTAGTGCTAATGCTCGTTTGAGTTGTTTTAGTGCAAATTCTGGTCTGTGCTCAGAGATGATCTCGCCGTAACTTGATAATGCTAGACTTAGAAAAACTCCCATCAAAGCGAGAATTATTAGTATCTCAAGCAAGGTGAGCCCAGCGCATTTTTTACTTATAGTCATATCCATCCTTGGATTTGTAACTTTAGAAAAGTAACTAAAAAGCTAGTTTATAAGTGCTTAAAATCAAGCCATAGGAAAAGAAATAACGTTAATTAATTTCGAGTTTTGATAAGCGTTTAGGGATAGAAAATGCGTGCTAATTACAAGCTAACGTAGTTGTGCCATTGAATAAAGCATTACCAGATAGCGTCACCGTTAACATCTGATTAGAAGCGCTGGTGGATTCAGGGCAGTATATGAATTTACCCACATTGCTGGTAACTTGTCCGCTGCCATCAAAACGGATGAAGCTGTTAGCAAAACTTAACGAGTCAGTACCAGGTATTGGGTCTATCACTCTTAAGATAGACTCGCTCGTGCTATCAAAGCTGCCATTATTATTATGATCAACGAATACCACTTTTGCTGAACTGGACCAGTTGTTAAGGCAAGTTAAGTCGCTGCCACGGTTTAGATTTCCTTCATCCACAGGGCATAGTATGACAATTTCATCACTTGAAGTCGCTTTGGCTCTTGCAAAGATAATGTTGCGCTTTAATTCTTGCAAGTATGACTCAGCTCGGTTGTTATCAACAAGCGTATTGTTACCAGAGAATGCAATGCTAGCTAAGACAGCTAATATGGCGAAGGTGATTAATAATTCAACCAGTGTAAAACCTTTGGCTTTAAACAAATAGCGTTTATACATCTTACAGCTTGTCCTACATTAATTTTATTCATTATCGCGCGCTTTTTGATGCTAAGGCAATGACTTTGTTTGCTAACATTTTGAGTATTGATTAAAATCGACGCACCATCATAGGAAAGTGCAGAGCCATGAAAAAAATAGAAGCGATAATTAAACCATTCAAACTAGATGATGTAAGAGAAGCTTTATCAGACGTCGGTATTACTGGTATGACTGTCTGCGAAGTAAAAGGATTTGGACGTCAAAAGGGTCACACTGAGTTATATCGTGGCGCTGAGTATATGGTTGACTTCTTACCTAAAGTGAAGCTGGATATAGTGTTAGCCGATGAAGATGTGGATAGAGCCATTGATGTGATATTAAAAACCGCTCAAACAGGCAAAATCGGTGATGGTAAAATCTTTGTCACTGAAGTTGAGCGTGTAGTGCGTATTCGTACTGGCGAAGAAGACGAAGACGCAATTTAATAAATATAAGTCTCTGATATCCCGACCAATACCGTGGGGATTTTTTATATTGCTTGTATTTGCATAAATACAGTTCGCTAGGGCGTATTACACTCTAGCGAACCAGTCGATTGATCAGCGTTTATTCAGCTGTCTTGTCTGACGAGCATTGTCTGCTAGTTCGTTCAAACCAAGCTTTTTGTAGCTTTTTTCCATCATTTCTAAAGCGGCATTTAGGTAGCTGCTTTGAGAGTAGTGTTCAACAACGTATTTACCACGATTTGCCGCAGCAAGGTATGCTTCTCGCTCAAAGTAGTATTGAGCTACTTTCAACTCATAGCGGGCCATTTTGTTTAACAGCCAAACCAGTCGCTTTTTAGCTTCAGGTACATACTCGCTGTCAGGGTAGCTGTTAACTAGCGTTGATAAGTCTTGAAATGCCACTCGTGTGCGGTTAGCGTCGCGGTCTGCTCTATCAACACCAAAGTAATCTTGAAAGGCATTTTCATCCGCTTTGATATTTACCAAACCACGCATGTAGTACATGTAATCTAAGTTTTTATGGTTCGGGTTTAAACGAATAAAACGGTCAATATGTGCCAGTGCTTGTTCAGTGTTACCTGTCTGGTAATGTGCAAATACTAAGTCCATCTGCACCTGACGAGAAAAAGGTCCGAATGGGTAACGTGAATTAATGGCGCTTAATAATTCGATTGCTCTTGCATACAGCCCCGAATCTAGTGTTTCTTTGGCATCTTCGTACAAAGCTTGCGCTGACTTATTTGGTACGCGTTCTATTTCATCTTGTTCTGGCGCAGAAGAGCAGGCTGCTAAGCCTAAAAATGAGGCGCTAAGTACGATGGAAAAGGCGCGCTTCCTTAAGTTTTTTATCATTTTATTTTACTACCTTTGTTGTCTTCGGCTAGGCCAAGTGGGTAAAACCGAGTAAACTATGCATTTATGCGATTCTAACCCAGTCGAGCAAAGCTTGCACTGGTAAATTAGGTAAAGTTACAGATGTCAGAGCAAATTTCTCTTCAAGCTGAAGTTCCCACTGAGTTAGGCGGTAAACGTCTAGACCAAATTTTGGCGCAATTGTTCCCAGATTTTTCTCGTTCGAGAATAAAAACTTGGATTTTAGACGATAAAGTCACGGTTGACGGGAGTGTATTAAACACGCCTCGTGAAAAATTACTGGGAGGTGAAGTGGTTGCGATAGAGACGCAAATTGAGGCACCACGAGAGTATGAAGCACAAGATATTGCCTTAGACATAGTATACGAAGATGACGATATTTTAGTGATCAATAAGCCTATGGGGCTAGTAGTGCACCCAGGGGCTGGCAACCCAGATGGCACAGTGCTTAATGCCCTGTTGCATCATCACCCTGATATCATTAATGTGCCGCGTGCTGGTATAGTGCACCGTCTAGATAAAGACACTACGGGTCTTATGGTGGTTGCAAAAACTATTCAAGCACAAACGCACTTAGTGAAAAATCTACAAGCCCGTGAAAACTTTACCCGTGAATACGAAGCCATTTGTAATGGCACAATGACAGCGGGTGGTATGGTTGAAAAACCGATTGGCCGTCACGCTACAAAACGTACGCATATGGCTATACATGAAATGGGTAAACCAGCAATTACGCACTACCGTGTGGCTGAAAAGTTCAGAGCTCACACGCGACTACGTTTACGCTTGGAAACGGGGCGTACTCACCAAATTCGTGTTCATATGGCTTATTTAAACCACCCATTGATTGGCGATCAGTTATATGGCGGTCGTCCTCGTCCTCCACGTAATGCAACACCTGAGTTATTTGCTCAGCTGCGTGACTTTAAACGCCAAGCATTGCATGCAATTAAGTTAAGTATTGCGCATCCAATTACTGGCGAAATGATGACATGGGAAGCGGCGGTACCTGAAGATATGCAAATTCTTACACAAGCATTACGTGAAGATACGAAAGCCAATCCAGATCTAGCGCTTTAGGCGTTAAGCTTATGCTATTGCCGGATTGGTCCATGCAACATCGCGTTGGTGCACTTTCTACAACTCGAGTAGGTGGTTGCTCTAGTGGGGCTTTTGCGAATTTTAACTTAGGTTATCATGTGAATGATGAGCCCAGAAATGTCGATGCCAATCATAAGCAACTGCTAGAGTACTTACCCAACCCAGCTCATTGGCTCACTCAAGTTCACGGTGCTGATGTGCTGGTTATTGATAAAAACACGCCAGCTAAGGTATGGCCCAAAGCTGACGCGCTATATACACGATTATCACAGCAACCATTAGCTATTATGACTGCCGATTGCTTGCCGATCCTAATTTGTGATCAGCAAGGTCGTGAAGTTGCGGCGATCCACGGTGGTTGGAAACCACTTGCGAAGGGAATTATTGACAATACGCTGGTTCTATTTCAATCAAACCCAAAGCAGTTGTGCGTTTGGCTTGGGCCTGCGATAGGCCCGCATAAATTTGAGGTGGGTAGCGATGTTAAGGCACAATTTTGTGCGCTCAATCCAGCTCATGCAGATGACTTTTTTGCACAAAAAGATGGCAAGTTCATTGCTGATATTTATGCCATAGCAAAGCGTCAGCTGGCCCAACTTGGTGTTACTAAGATATTTGGTGGTCAATATTGTACTGTAACGCAAAAAGAGCTGTTTTTTTCATATCGTCGTGATGGCAAAACGGGGCGCATGGCCAGCTTGATCTGGCGCAATTAATGTTGTTTTGTTGTTATTTATAACTTGAACAATTCGCATGCAATACCCATTAATTAACTAGTTAAAGTTTTTTGTAAAGGTCGATACCCATGCGTTTAGATAGATTTACCAGTAAATTTCAGGCCGCACTTTCAGATGCTCAATCATTAGCCTTAGGGCGAGACCATCAATTTATTGAGCCTGTACATTTAATGTATTCATTATTGCAGCAAGATAGCTCAAGTGTTCGCGCCTTGCTCGCACAAGCCAGTGTCAGTGCTGATGAGCTAAATAGCAAGCTATCACAAGCGATCGAAAAGATTTTTAAAGTTGAAGGTGTTGGCGGTGACGTACAGCTTTCAAACAACTTGATTTCGTTAATCAACCTCTGTGATAAATACGCGCAAAAGCGCAAAGATCAATATATCTCTAGCGAATTATTTGTGTTTGCTGCTTGCGAAGATAAAGGGCCGCTAGGGGACATATTTAGAGCGCTTAATATCACTCAGCCTAAAATTGAGGCCGCTATTAAAGCTATCAGAGGCGGTCAAAAGGTTGATAGTCCGAATGCAGAGGATACACGCCAGTCACTGGAAAAATTCACCATAGACTTAACTGAGCGCGCAGAGCAGGGTAAATTAGACCCTGTTATTGGTCGTGATGACGAAATTCGCCGCACCATTCAGGTGTTACAGCGCCGTACTAAGAATAATCCAGTTTTGATAGGTGAACCAGGGGTAGGTAAAACAGCTATCGTTGAAGGTTTAGCGCAACGCATCATAAACGGAGAGGTGCCCGAGGGCTTAAAAAACAAACGTGTTTTATCTTTAGACTTAGGGGCGTTAGTCGCGGGGGCTAAATACCGAGGTGAATTTGAGGAAAGGCTCAAGTCGGTACTTAATGAATTGGCAAAAGAAGAGGGCCAAGTTATTTTATTTATTGACGAAATTCATACTATGGTTGGTGCCGGTAAAACAGATGGTGCGATGGACGCAGGCAATATGCTTAAACCAGCATTGGCACGAGGAGAGCTGCACTGTGTGGGTGCTACAACGTTGGATGAATACCGCCAATATATTGAGAAAGACGCAGCGCTTGAGCGACGTTTTCAAAAAGTGTTTGTTAGTGAGCCAAGTGTAGAAGATACCATCGCTATTTTGCGAGGACTCAAAGAGCGTTACGAATTACACCACTCGGTTGATATTACCGACCCTGCGATAGTAGCTGCGGCGAACTTATCTCATCGCTATATCAGTGACCGCCAATTACCTGACAAAGCGATTGACTTAATTGACGAAGCAGGTAGTTCGATTCGTTTGCAAATAGACTCCAAACCAGAGCAATTAGATAAGCTTGAACGCCGCATTATTCAGTTAAAACTCGAAGATAACGCACTAGCAAAAGAGAAAGATGAAGCGAGCCAAAAACGTCGCAGCGAAATGCAGTCGTTGATCTCAGAGCTGGAAACTGAATATAAAGAGTTAGATGAAGTTTGGAATGCAGAAAAAGCATCTTTGCAGGGTACCCAAGTTATCAAAGCGGAGCTTGAGCAAGCCCGTCTAGACTTAGAAGTTGCCCGTCGAGCAAGTGACTTACAGCGTATGTCTGAGCTGCAGTACGGTCGTATTCCTGAACTTGAACGAAAATTAGATTTAGCATCTCAAGCAGAGATGCAAGAAATGAGTTTATTGAAAAACCAAGTTGGCGAAGATGAAATTGCTGAGATCCTATCTCGCTGGACAGGGATCCCGGTAGCAAAAATGCTACAAGGCGAACGCGAAAAGCTACTGCAAATGGAAGACGAATTACACAAAAAAGTGATTGGTCAAGATGAAGCAGTTAATGCCGTAGCAAATGCGATTAGGCGTTCTCGTGCCGGTTTGGCCGATCCAAACCGTCCGATAGGTTCTTTCCTATTCTTAGGCCCAACAGGTGTTGGTAAAACAGAGCTCACCAAAGCGCTTGCACACTTTATGTTTGATACTGAAGATGCCATGGTGCGCATTGATATGTCTGAATTTATGGAAAAACACTCGGTAGCTCGATTAGTTGGCGCACCTCCAGGCTATGTGGGTTATGAAGAAGGTGGTTACCTGACTGAAGCTGTAAGGCGCAGACCATATTCAGTCGTCTTATTAGATGAAGTAGAAAAAGCGCACCCTGATGTGTTTAACATTCTGCTGCAAGTGTTGGACGATGGGCGTTTAACCGATGGTCAAGGACGCACCGTAGATTTTAAAAATACCGTGATCATTATGACCTCTAACTTAGGCTCCGATATCATTCAAGAGCAAGCAAGCAACAATGATTATGTGAGATTAAAAGAGTTGGTGATGGGAGTTCTAGCAAGTCAATTCAGGCCTGAGTTTATTAACCGTATTGATGAGACCGTGGTATTCCATCCACTAATAAATGAGCATATAAGGCTAATTGCGAGTATCCAATTAGAGAAACTCGAGTCGCGCTTACTTGAAAAAGGCTATGAGTTTACGCTAACAGAAGGGGCATTAGATAAAATTGCTGCCAGCGGTTTTGACCCGGTATTTGGTGCGAGGCCTCTAAAACGTGCCGTGCAGCAATATATTGAAAACCCATTGGCGCAGCGTTTACTCTCGGGTGAGTTTGTCAGTGGTGACCATATCACCGTTGATGTGAAGGACGATCAAATAGTTTTTGTTAAGTAATATTACCCGATGATTTAATAAGCTTGACAGATGTTGTGTTGAGCTTACTAAAATTTCTTTTATCCACTTATAGTTAACCTTCTTTTTAGTTGTGACCAATCCCTTTTTCTGATTTTTTTTGTTTAAATCTCATCCTAAATGAGTGTAATGGCGACCGCTAAATGTGGCTGAAAAATGTTCAAACAGACTGTTTGACTCAGTTTTCTCTGCTTACTTTGAAGGATCTTGGTTTAATACCAATTTTATTAATACATTGATCATTCTAGCGAGCTAAATGACTCATTAACTGCGTTAAATATTTCTCATGTAGAATAACTACATAGCGAAATATTTGCCTTGTTTCTAAGCCA
>NZ_JAAUWV010000015.1 GCF_014694405.1 Pseudoalteromonas sp. S16_S37 | reverse complement strand
TTACCTCGTAATGTCCCCGACACCGCTTTATGCATGGTGTCTTCACGAAGTTGGTTTACATCGAGCTTATTGGCATTTAAACGTAAGTCTTCAACTTGGCCAGCATAGATAGCATCGTGGTATTTATATTGGTCTGGACGACCCGTAAGCCCCGAACCGATAGAACCTGCACGCTGCTTTCCTGATTCACCCGATTGAATAGCCTCGAAAAATGCCTTGCTTCGAGATGCGTTGATAAAGTCAGTGTGTGTATACCACTCACCAGCAATAACATCTTGCTTTATCCATCTATCGCATCCCATAGGGTTATAGCTTGGGTGATATGCACCTTGGTTTAGGCGCTGAACTAAAGCGATTGGGATGCCTAATGGTTTGGTATTGCCATGACTCAACGCGCCCATCGTTGTGCCTTCACCTTCAGCAACCCCGTTATCTTGTTTAGTTAATACCGTATGAGCATGCCCTTTCATTACAAACACTTTTGTCGTGATTGAATCTGATGAGCCTTGTGCAAACGTGATACGTTGTCTATCCGCAATTGCCCACTCTGTTGTTATCTCATGAACCGAGGGGCGCAATTCATTCCATTGGTCACCATAACCTTCAACTACCCTCACCCGATAACGAACTTGAATATACGCATTCGCTTTAGGGTCAAAGTAGATATTGTGCTCTGGCTCTCCTAAAAACACCGCTTTTTGAACATCTGTGAGTGTTGACCATTTAACACCATAGCCCTTGGTATTTTGGTCCCACGCACCAAACGCTGAGTAGCCTTGTGCCACTAGGTTGTTAAGTAGTGCTATACCTTCATAACTAGTTGCCCCGTATTGCACATTACCTAATGGGTAAACCACATCTTTATCGGCAATTTTCTCATGCCATGACTCTAAAAATACCAGGTCTTTACGTGAGGTAATGACCTTGTTTGTCTCAGTTTCAGACGCAAACGCGACTTCTGCATTGCTGTGTTGAGTCACTATGCCTGTGGCTGAGTCGTAGGTTTTAGTGCCATCGGGGGCTGGGGGGAAGTTACAGCTTACAATACCGTATGGATAATCGACCGACTGAAGCTCATGGGATACGCCATCAATCAGCACATTTGGAAATGGGCTAGACGATTTATCTGTACCAACCCAACCACCCACTTTACCTGAACGCCCTAGGTTCAATTTGTTTTGGTATTCCCACATGCCATGGTTGACTGCGTTAATTGTAGAGTCACCGTAACCCCACTCAACAAACCCACTCCCCGCATATTGCTGCTTGCGCATTTGGCGCAGGGCATCAAACTGGGCTTTAGTCATAACATCGGGGTGCGGATTCACGCTTTGCGCTTGTTCTACCAGTGTTTTTAGTGTCGGTGTGGCGTGTTTATTGCCGCTTTGGTCGGTTAGCTCAACCGTGCCTTGTTGGGTTTGCCAATCCGTCATGGCTTTGGTGTTGGCAGCTAATGTATCGTGCGTACCTTGGTATTGGCTGTTTAATTGCTCGTGCTTGTCGGCCACATTTTGTAATGCGGTGACAGCACTGGTTAGTTCTGTCGTCATGTTATTACCTATTAATCATTGATATTAAGCTGGGAATAGTTGGTTGATTTGCTCTGTTGTCAGTGTGTTATCTAATACTGCACCGAATGCCGTAGCGATATTGCTGTTTTGCTCCGATAGCGTTTTAACGCTCAGCGCACACAGTGCCATACTGGCTTTGCTGTGCAGTGCGCTTAACTCTGCCGCTTGTGCATGTCTGCTCACTTGCTCTGAGGTTGTGAAAACGGTATTTGCCAGTGTTTGTGCATGGGCAAGTGTTTGATGTGACTCAGCTGCACGATGTGTAACAGCATCAACAGCTAATGTGCATTGATTGCTCGCAGCCATAGCGTTGTAAGCATAGCGCTGAGTGTTTTGCTCTATTGCTACTGTTTGCTGTGTAAACTGCTTGGCCGTTTGTTCAATACTGGCTTTGGCATTGCTTGCTGTAGACTCAATTGCCTGTTGCTTTTGCGTAGCTTGCGTTTGGGTCTGCTGCGCTGAACTGGAGATTTGCAGCTGAGCATTGGCCATAGAAGCATTGAGCGTGCTGCTTAGAGTCAGTAACTCACTTTTAAGTTGTTCAACCGCTGTTTTATCAGCGCTGACTGTTTGTGCATCACTGTGTGTTTGCGACTGCGCGACTGTACACAACGCCGCTGCGGCTTGACTGTGGGCTTGGTCTAAATCCACCTGCTGAGCAGCTTGCTCAATATCGGCTTTGAGTGAAAACACCACTTGTTGCGCTGCACTTACTTGCTGTACTTGTTCAGCAATCGTATTTGCATGCGTATGCACTGTAGCATGCGCCGTGACCACTTCATCATGCTTTGCAGTCACGCTATTACTGGCCGATATCACCTGTGGGTAAACCGCATCAAACTGCGCAATACGTGGCTCAACTGTGGCTAAACTTTGTTTGTTGGCCTCAATGGTTTGAGCCATGTTGGCTAAGTCAGCGCTTGCCGTCATAGCCACTTGAGCAAGCTCTGCTATTTTTGTTGGCGTGGGTATCGCGTTTTGCTCGCCCAAGAATGTGGTGATTGGGTAGGTGTCATCGGTGCTTGAGAACCAGCCCGTTAACTGGCTCTCGCGTTGATGCCACTTGGTTTGTAAATCAGCAATGCCTTTGGCAAGTTTAGCCGTGGTTGTGGCAGTAAAGTTTTGCACTAAACCGTAACCTAGACCGCTTGCGCTAAACGTAGGCATAAACGGCTTGCCATCGAGCATAGCGACACGTAACTGGGTGTCGCTGACTACTTGCGACACTTGCAAAATCATATCTTGCGCGTTGGCATGAACATAAAGCAAATCACCCACTTGTGCTTTGGCCACTCGTTCAAACAGCGTGTTTGTGCCAGTGATGATTGCGTTGTTTTGTTGTATTGAGATTGTGCCTATGGAATAAGCCATGATTAACCTCGTTTATAAATAACGGCGACCTGTTTTACTTGGTCGGGAGAGTCAAATGTGACGTTGTGACGTACTTGAGCGATGGTGTAACGCTCTTCACTTTGTGTTGGTTGACGCATCCCTTTGCCAGGCATGGAACTTGAGCAGATCAGGTCACCAGTTTGTAAATTGCCACCTTCGCCGCAGACATTCATTGCGCCTTCACCACCTGCGTTGATATCAGCAATGTCATAGAGATAAGCAAGCTGCTCCCACTCTTCAAAACCAATTAATCCTGCAGGCTGAAAGTCAGTTAATTTACGACGCAGTGCAAATACACCACGTACCGTGACATCCATTGGCTTATTTGAGATCTTAGCGGTACAAATTGCATTGGAAATATCAGCAATATGCATAAGTTCATCATCACAAATAATATCTCCCTCTTGAGGTGATAACTCTTTAGGAAGCAATGTTTCATGAGCTGATGTATGAGGCCCTATCCTTCCCGACCCCGCATACATGGCCCAATCACCAGATTCCACATACAACCCAAACCTTTTGGCACTGGCATAAAATGCGGTTGCATGATCTTGAGAATAAATTCCAGTACTATCTAATGCTCCATTGTTCCAAATATGTAGCTTTCTGCTAAACAAGCGGCCATTTACATTCCAATATCCATTAATAGCACCTGACTTTTCAAGAATCAGTTGACCTGATTGTGCGCTGATTTTTCCACTGATTCCCGCATCCCACGTACATGAGCGTAACGTTGCATTATTTATAGTTCCACTGGTTGCATAGATACTGCCCGAGAATGAGCCACTCGTTGCGCTGACGTGTCCCTTAAACGATCCACTATCAGCTTCTACTCGTCCTTTAAATGTACCGCTATTAGCATACACGTTGCCGGTGAACGACCCACTCGTTGCGTTAACATGCCCAGTGAACGACCCGCTAGTCGCGTTAATATGCCCGTTAAACTTATACTTACCCGCGCTGCTATCAAAATACACCGCACTGTTATTGCTGTTATCGAGTAACTCAAAAACGCCCGCTTTTATGCGCATCCTTCCAGGTGTTATCGTGAGCCCTGTTACATGGTTATTAACGTCTACACCAATTGAAACCCGCGCATCTAGCTGCCCCAACTTATTAGCATGTGCCGTCATTTGATTAACTACGCTTGCTGTACCACTGGGTGTTGACACGCTTACATTGCGAACAAAATTTGCCAAAGCGCTGTCGTTGTCAGATTTAGTGAAATAAACTTCGTTTAACCCTGCAAAGTTCTTATTTACCTTGCTTTCTAATGTGCTGACTTTGGCTGTTATGGCTTCATTAGCAGCACTTTTCGTATAGTAGTTGTCCGTGATTATCGCGTGATTGTCGTTATATTCTGCGCGAAGTTCACTGGCCTTTGCTGAAATCGCATCTTCGGTACGTACTGCGGTATAAAAGGTCTGGTTCAAATAAGCTAAATTATCATCGACCTGCGCTTTTAACTCAGTCTTTGCTTGAGACACTGCGCTTTCTGAGTCCGCTTTGGTGATGTAGTAGGTTTTAATTTCAGCGTGATTTTCATCCACAGTAGAAGTTAGCTGCGTGATTTTAGTTGAAATAGCCTCTTCAGTTGTTGCCAGCGTTTGGCTTACTTCAACTATTTGCGCTTTGTTATCTTCAACCTCAGATTTAACCGTGCTTATTTTGGTAGACAGCGCTTTTTCAGTGTTAACCAGTGTTTGGCTTACATCCGTTATTTGTGCTTTGTTTTCGTCAACCTCAGATTTAACCGTACTTATCTTGGTTGCCATCGCTTCGTTTTCAGTCGCTTGGGCTGCTACTGCTTCGCTGATAACCGCGTTGGTTGTATCGGTCTTTTGCTCTAGGAAGAGTGTGCTTGTTAAATCGGCTTCAAAAATCTGCTCAGCGTTTAAGGCCTGCTCTAGAACCGAGTTGGCAAGCTCATCAATTTCTTTTATCTTCTCTTGTGTTTCTTTTAACTCATTAACACTCAGCCCAGATACAGAAAAAGCTTGCCGAACTACTTGCAATTCGTGACGTGCTTCAATAATCAAGTTGCTGGTGCCCTGAGCCAAAAACTCAATTACCAGCTCACTACCTGTTACGTTGTCCTTTTCTTCACCTAAAGTACCATACAGCACACCATCATCGCTTAACTCAACTTGTAAGGTTTGAAATGCTAACTCTTGTTGAGTTTGCAAATCTCGAAGTGATACGCGAACTTGGTTCACTATGCCCTCAGGCTGCCAACCAACACCCATACCTATCCAATTTGGGCTTTGGCTCATCTCAAATACAAGCGCGGTGCTGTGCTCATAAGTTGCTAAATCGGCAGTTTTAACATCAAAACTCTTCCATTGGCTTTTGCCTGCCGCATTTAAGGTTCTAACACGTCCTTGGTAGCTTTTTGAAGGTAGTAATGAAGAAACGGTGAGCACTTGAGAGATGACGGTTTTTTGCTCACCTTCCCCTGCAAACTGCCACTCATAGTTGGTTTGCGTGGATGCGCCTGTTGTAGTTGCATACAGCACAACACTTGTCGGTGTGAGCGAGGTGATTTCAACAGTAGGTACCGCCGGCTCTGCAACAGTAAACAACAAAGTCGCTGCGCTACTTCGATAGCCGAGTATATTGACCGCATAAATACTGATTTGGTACTCACCTGCATCCAGCGCTAACGAGATGTCATGTAAGGTCGTATTACCTGATTTTACAACTTTGCCATTCCTGCGAACTTGGTACTCAAAGTCATTTGACGCTGATTGCCATTCAACCTTTAGGGTATTATCCTCTCCTACACTAGCTTGTAATCCTGCTGGGGCATCCGGCTTTCGTGAGCGATATACGGTATCTTCGATGATTGTTTGTGGTGCACTCGGCTCCCATGAAAAATGACTGGGCTGATGCTCAACTAAGCTTAAGTCAACTTCGCCACTGCCATTAAGCACCATATCATTGAGTACAAAAGGCTTTTTATCAAACCCTAGCAACTCATCACTAACGCGAATAACGTCACCAATTGCCAGTAAAGCCGCATCATCACGAGCCGTAAATTTAATGCTTAACTGTTCACGACTTTTACGCGCAATAAACTCCGCAATACGCTTTGCTTCATAGAAGCTGTTGAGCGTTTCAATTTTTACTTTTTTGGTTAAACGAATGTCGTTGTCTTGGGCTAACCATTGCGTATCAATCGCACTGCTTGGCTCTGGAAATACAGCATCTTGTAGCTTGCCATTGCGCTTTTCATCATAGTACTGAACCGTTACTTGGTTGTAGCGATCCTTTTTTGAGGCATCGTTAACCTCAATATCACTTACAATGGTTTGTTCATTGGCCTCCCATGATACCGGCGCCTTATTTTCTTCAAGCACTAACGTTAGTTTGCCATTAACCACAGGTAAGCTGGCGCGCATCGAAGCCAAAAGCATTTCACAATTGGCTTTTACTGATTGACTGGTATTAAGTCGCACATTGGAGGTGTACAACGGAATTGTTGCTCCCCCTTCATAGCTCTCTACCTGCAAATCACAAATATTAGCGGCACGTTTAAAGCTTTCGACATCTAAGTCTGAGCTGGGTAACCCTTTACCGTAACGCGCATTGGTTAAATAATCATATAGTTGCAGCGCAGGGTTAGAAGTAACATTACTTTTAGTTCCAGTTCGCACATCATGGATACGCGTTTGTTCAATGTCTGCGGTAATGTTTGGCCTTGAAGTAAAAACAGGGTCGTCAGCGCCCATCTCTAAACGTACATAGCTATACAACAAGCCTTCGGGTAAGTTTCTGTCAGGAGACCAGCCGCTAGCGTTTAAAAGAGGGTCAGAATAACGCTCCCCCTTAATATCAATTGTATAAGCCCACCAATGTGCTCCCTCATCATGGAACTTATCAGATGTGATTGGCTCATCATCAATGTAAATCTGCTTTACTGTTGCACCGTTTGCTTCACCCCAAACAATGATAAGGTGAAGTAACTCATTTTCTACATCATTTCGCACCGCATCATTCGTCGCGCGGTAGATAATCGTGCCGCCTGTTCTTTTTACTTCTCCATAAAATACAGGTATAGCAGCGTCAGTTGCAGGTGCTGTAAAATCGACCCCTTGTACTTGCTTTTGAGGTTGCGGCTCTAAATCGACCCCCAAAATCTTAAAAAAGCCGCTAACGATATTACCTAAAAAACCCATGCTATGGCTCCTGCTGCTGGTTGTTATTGCGCTTATTTCTCGGTGCTTCAAAGCTCGATTTGGCAGAACGAGACTTCACCGTGCCATCACCTTCTTTACCCCAAGGTACTGAATCTGTTAAGAAAGGCGTGTGCTCAAACGGATCGGTATTAGGAAAAAACTTCTGATGACTTGCGGTATTTGTTTGCCGACCTGCGGATTTTTCAAAATCGGCCCAAATAGAGCTGACGGTAAAGCTCATGGTGCCAGAGGAGTTCATATCCATTTTTGAAATCAGCCCTTTGTACAAAGACAAAGCCCCTACAGGTGCATCCGTGATGATCAGCTTGGATAACTCAACACGACGGTTCATCCACTTTTCACCAAGGCCTAATGCCACAACGGCTGAGTCCAAGGCATTAAAATTAAGCTTTAAATCACCAATGCGAATACCGCTACTATGTTTTACCGAGCTGAAACTTTTTAGCATGCCAGCAAGGTAAATGTTGCCACCATAGCTAATATCTTCATCCGCATCAGTCATATATATTGGACCCCAATCGAATTGGATTTTCAGTAAATGGCAAAATTGATAATCACCAGCGAGCGCTTGTTTTAATGCTGTAGACATTATTGCGTTACCTCCACCAGCTCGATGCTCACGGGAATGGGTCGGCCAGCTGAAATAGAGATCTCAGTGTCATCATCATCGCTGTACACTAAAAACTGTACATTTTCGCCACATTGAATCGCGCTGTTACCCGCCACATTCGTTTTCAACTTGGGATAAAAGTGAATAATGTCTGCATCGCTATTAAACCCCGTAACCTGATATACCTTGTGGTGACCTAAAAACTGAATAAAGTCACCTGCTGAAAATGCCACGCCTTCTCCTTTTGCAGACACCGCAACACGTACCGAGCTCTCACCTTGCGAAATTGACTCTGCAGTTTTTGCACTCAACACGCTGCCAATTTGTGGCAGCGGGTTTGACAACTTGGTTTTTTCAAATACCCCATCTAAGCTTGCCACTTCTGCATACACCGCCATGGCCTCTTGATAAGGCATCGCCGTTGAAGTGAGCTTAATGCGCCACCTTTGCGGTTGGCCGAGCTGACGTACCTGACGGGTAAAACTGTATTTGTTTTTAGTAACGAGGCTTTTTGTTTCTGAAGAAATTTTGGCTTTTGCAATTTGTGTTAATGCGGTTAATCCCATTCTCCTGACTCCATTGCATAACGTACATCTTGCATGATTTTGGCGCGCTCACGCTTCATTACTTGCGCAACGCCGTCACTATCATTGGCATTGATGACGTAATTAAATTTGACTGATTTATCGATGTTTTGTGGTGTTTGTTCTGCTGCACTATTTGACGTATTCAACCCTGCGGTGGTGCGACGGCTGGTGACGTTAATCGGGCCTGCAATAAGTTCAGGCCCATATTCACCCACTAGGCCGATTTTACCGGCGGGGATCAGACCACCGTGGTCATAGGCGCCTGAAAAATTTGCCCCCTTTATGGTACTCATAACCGATGCGCCCGTAGCGGCTACCCGTGCCATTTCAGCAATATTCGCTGGAAAGCCAAGCTCATTAGCACGTGCAATACCTGTGGCAATACTCATGACACCCTGGGTTATGCTGAACGCTTTAGAAACAGCATAAAGACCCTTATAAGCTTTGGATTGCTCACCAGCATAGTTCTTCGCCAAACCACTCATCTGGCCAAAAAACGAACTGGACGCACCTAGCTGACTTTGCATCCTATTTTGTTCTAGCTGCTCTATCTCTTGATTCTTCTCGGCTTCGCTTTCTACCTCTAAATCAGCTTTCTGATCATTAAGAGATTGTAATCTATCAAGTTCTTCCGAGCTTTTTTCTTCAAAGCTATCTAGGTTACCTGACTCGTCTTCTTCATCTTCTTCACTACCAAATATGTCCGTGATTAAGCTTTTGCCAGACTCAAATGCGCCCACTGTTGCACGTATTGCTTCTTCTACATTTTCGGGGTTTGTTAAGTCACCATTGAGCGAGTCACCCAAATTTTGCAACTGAGACATAAAACCTGAAGCTTCACTGGCAAGCTGCGCATTTTTCTGCCTTTCAAGCTGAATAATCTTTTCATGGCGCTTTTTAATTAAGTCTGTTTGAATTTGTGTTTGCTGATTTTCTGAGCTTTCTACTATTCCACGTTGACGCTCGCAGCTTTGTGTCAGCAGCTTTTCTGTTTCTTCGGCGTTTTTTTGCGCAGATGTATTGTCACTTTTTGGGTCTAATGCGCTAACAATTGTTTGCACATCATTTTTTGCCCCTGCGTTAGTTAATCCAGAGCTTGCTTTTGGACCTTTTGCAGGTTTTAAACCAATTTCAGTATTGTTTTTAGCGTTGTTATAGTTGTCAGCATAACTTTGCTGCTTCTCATCATATGCTTTACCTAACTTATCTCCCTCATCAAGCTTTTGGTAAAACTCTTTTGTAAGCGCTTCTCTGCGCTTTTGCATTTGCTCTTGATAGCTTTTAAACCGATCAGAAAAACTGCTGCTTGCAAGCTGCTCTTTCTTTTCTGGGTCATTCTCCTTCAGGTTCTGAAGCTCTTTATCTCGATTTGCTTTATTTTCTGCTGCCTGATTCTTCTCTTGCTCGTAGTCGAAAGAGTCGTGAAATGGATTAAGCTTACCAACCGACTTTTTAAACTCTATATATAAAGACTCAGAGGCTGAAGTGACACCATTTTTAATTCCTTTTAGTGCGTAACCTGTCGCACTATCAAAACGATCCATCCAATGATTGAACTCTTGACTCGCCATACTAATAGCGGAGCTGACAGATTCTGGAATTAACACATAATTTAAGCTGAGCTTTAATAGCCCTTTTTCAGTTGTCCCTCCCCAGTTTTCTAGCGCTTTGGCGAAGAAACCAGTCGTTGCCCCTAAAGCCGCTTCAAGCTCATCACCCAGTGTAAACTTATAAAGCATACTGAATCCTGATTTTAATGGCCCAAGGTATGCGTCTACATATTTTCCTAACTGACCCGAAACAAGCGAATCATTAAAAGTGTCGAGTGCATCTGTTGCTGTCGTTAGTGATGATTTAATTACATCACCTAGACCAGCATTACTTATATTTAAAAAGAGCTCATTCCATTCAGACTGAAAGCGCTGAACACGCCCTCCCATCATATCCATTTGCTCAGCCATTGCCCCAGCAAAGTTGCTTTGCGCTAACTGGTTAAAATACTGCTGAATACTCTCCGTATTATCCTTGATGTTGGTCGTTACACCGTTATACGTAAGCGCTAGTCCTTCTTCTGTTGCTTTCGCGTTGATCCCAAGGTTAGCAAAAGCGGTTTCCTGTGTTTTAGCATTCAGAGAAGTTGCATTGATGACATTGCTTGATACATCTAACAAACTCATCCCCATGGCACTGGCAATATCACCATAGGCAGTCATCGCCTCTTTAGTAGGTGTTAACCCGTTGTTGTAAAGCGCTAAAAAAGCGTTGGTGGTTTGCTCAATACCATGTGGCGTTGCTTCTGCCATTTCTTTGAGATTGTGGAAAATCTCTTTGCTTTTTTCAGAGCTCGCTGCAACAACATTGATTCTCGCTTCAAGCGCTTCAAATTGAGACGTTACAGCTATCGTTTTTTGACCTGCTGCAACCACAGCATCAGCTAACAACAATGGAGCCCCGGCAGCACCTGCAACACCTTTTGCAAAACTGCCTATACCCGCAAGTGATTTTTTAAAAGGTGAGCCTCCAACTTTTTTATTACTGTCAGCACTAACACTGCTACTTGCTGAACCGCTAGCGCCCATAGACGAGTTTAGATCTTTACTTGCTTTAATATTCTTTCGAAGTTGATCTTCTAAAGCTGCAAGTCTGCCTTTGGCTTTGTCTGAACTTTGCTCTAGTTGGCTAAACGACTTACCCGCTTCTTTTCCAAAGCTTGAAGCTGATTTTTTTGCGGTTTTAAAATCTTGATGTAGCCATATAAGATTTTTACTTGCACCTTTTATATGCGATAAAAAGCCCGCTAGAGATTTTTTAGCCCAATCTACATCATCGGCAAAATCAGACGTTGCTCTTGCGGACTTTTTTACTTGCTCTTCAAGCTTTGAGAGTTCACGCGTTGCGGTGGTGGTTTCTTTAATTAGCAACGATAGGGAAAGCTCAGCGTTAGTTGCCATGCATGACACTCCAATAAATTCGGTCTATTGAGCGCAAAAGATCGACCTCCCAGGAGCGGAGGTGTTTACGCGTTAGAGATGACCAGTGGTAAATTTCGGTAAAATTGAGAGGTTTGTCGCTTTTCAGCTCTAAGTACCACTGCCATAAATAAGCCAGCTCGTCTGGCTGAGCAACTTGCTCTGCCAGTTCGGCTGGCTTGTGACCTGTGGTTTTCCAGACCTGTTTAAGCGCTTGTTTACGGGTTAAGCGTGCGCCTTTAGGTATGGTGTTTAGTTGGAACTCGCTTTTGGCGTAGTCGGCGAACTGCTCAACCCTTTGGCGAAAAAAAGCGCACGTTTGGCCGCTACTTTGTCGATTTGTTCACAAATTTGTGGCGCTTGGTGCAAAAACTTTTTAACGGTTTCAAGTTCACAAGGTTCATCAAATGACCAATCGGCCACTAATGCTGCAATCAAACCTAAACGCTCATCGGCAAACGCCTCTGCACGTTTTGCTTCATCTTCAATAACTGCAAAAGCCATAGCGTTGCGCTTGGCTAGGGTTTCTGCATCTCTAAACGCATCTGAGTCAATACCACGTACTACGATGTAATGCTCTGATTGCGAGCCATCCGGTAAAGTCAGTGGCACTTTAATGCCTTCGTTGGCTTTTTCGCGAGTAAAAAAATCTTCCATCATGCTCATGCTTTTGCTTTCCTTTCGATAATTAAGTTGGTGCCTTCTGTTTCTGACAGCAAGCCTTGGAATGGTAGTGATACAATGATTGCACCCGTGCCTTCTACATCAGGCTGACCACCTGTGTAGCGCAGGTTTGGCACACTCACTACATATTGGTTGCCCGTTGGATCAGTCATCGAGAAGCTGATATTTGACTGCTCACCGTTGAAAAACTTCTCAAGGAGCGCGTGATTTTCAAAATACACCCCCAGCGTACCAGTTAGGTTTGATAAACCAATTGATGGACGAATTGTTTCGTTTGAGCCAATTACAAAACGCGGCTCAATGCCGTTTTCAAGGGTAAAGCCAAGCTCTGTGGCAATGGCGAGGTTTTCACCGCCTTCAGTAACCTGACCGTTAAAGGTATCAACCGCAGGCACTGCAGCAGTTGCCTTAAGAGTTGCACCCGCTGGCAACTCAGATAATGCTTCAACTGACTTACCAACCGCGCTAAATGTTGCCGTGGTTACGCCTTCTGTGCCCAACTGAATATTGATATTGTTAAGCTCAATACCACGATAAAGTTGGTATGGCTTATCTGCTGCAGACAATGTAGTAAAGTGGCGTAAAATACTAAAGCTGCGACGTTTTGTGCCGCTTTTCAGCTTGTCGGCTTCCCAGTCACCGCATACGGCTGCTGCTAGCAACATGTCGATGGCTTGCCACTGTAATTCTGCTTTGATGTCACCACCAATTTGCTGAGTACCGTCTCTAAAATCAGAGATCTGACGGTCGCTGCGAATGGTGTTAGATTGACTGGTGTTTTTTGTTAGGCCCAAAGTTGTGCCTGTAATTGGCACCTCAATAAATTGTGCCGATGCTGGCGTAACGCCATACTCTGTTTCTTCTACTAAATAAAACTTATGTGATGTGGATTGAGACATAGTGATTCCTAAAAATAATAGGGTGAATTAAATACGGGGATCCGTGCCGCAACAGTACGTGCAACAAGAAGTGGTAAAGTTTGTTGTAAAAAAAGAAGTAAGCTGAACGCTTACTTCTTAGATGATGAAATGATTCTAATCAAATTTAGGGACAAAGAACGGTCAAGTTTGACCTGTAAGGGAATAAATGTGAGAGAATTGATTTTCGAGGTGTTAAAAGATAAACCCCAAGCATGTTGCATTCGTACCGCTGGTTTAGAAGATCCTGACCTCCGTCAGGATGACCGGGGGCGTATTTCTGAATCTAATTCGTCATTTTGAACCAAATCCGTCATCCCGAACTTGTTTCGGGATCTGCTAACAATACAAAGCAGGGGTTACATGTAGTAAGACTTGACCTGTGTTCGTTTAGGAGATCCTGACCTTCGTCAGGATGACGGCGGACGCCGTACTGGACCTAATTCGTCATCCCGAACTTGTTTCGGGATCTGATAACAAGACAAAAGCAGGTGTTACATGCAGCAAGACCTGACGTGTTCGCTTAGAAGATCCTGACCTTCGTCAGGATGACGATGGACGTTGCTCTGAACCAAATCCGTCATCCCGAACTAAATCCGTCATCCCGAACTTGTTTCGGGATCTGCTAGCAATACAAAGTAGGTGTTACACGCAGCAAGACCTGACGTATTCGCTTAGAAGATCCTGACCTTCGTCAGGATGACGACGGGTGTTGCTCTGAACCAAACCTGCCATCCTGAACCAAATCCGTCATCCCGAACTTGTTTCGGGATCTTCTGACAAGACAAAAGCAGGTGTTACAAGTAGTAAGACCTGATCTGTGCTCGTTTAGAAGATCCTGACTTTCGTCAGGATGACGACAGAGTGGCATTAAGTATGAGCTTGGGGTTGTTGGTGCTTTGTTTAATCTAATGTTGGAATGGGTGCGAATGGATTAAACGGCTTTGAAAAGTCAAAACTTTGCTCTGTGATGTCACGCAAAGATTGACGGTAGGCGCGAAGCGGGGCTGCGCCCTTTTGCGCATCTTCGGCAATATTCACCAATACATCGACCTTTTTAAACACATCTTCACGTACTTCTCGTACTTCGTCCATATCAGCAAACTGCGGCACAATATGGCTGTAACCTTGTTTGCGCAGATCAATTCTAAAACGACATAAGGTTTCTAAACGTTGCTGCTCAGCCAACTCTTCTTGCATGAGTGTGCTTTCAAATTCTAATAACTCTTGTTCCATGGGTTAGCTCCTTAGGGTTCTTGAACGACGAAAATCTAGATTAGAGATGACATTTCTTGGCAGTGCATCAGGGTCCGAGCTTACATACCCTGCACTAACTAAATAGGACTCAATGGGTTTTGTTAAGCCTTCTGTGTCACGATTGTAAACTCCACCAAAATTACATTTAATAGGCTTTCCACTGGTAGAGAACAAATAATTATCAACTCCAGGAGATGCAATTAGCCTCGTCAAATTGTATCGATTTGCATACATATCTGTGTTTAGGTAACCAACCCCTGAGGCGGACTTAACCAGAGGTGAGCCTAAATCCAAGTAGCAAAAAACTGCGGACACATTCACTTGACCTGAGAAATCAGTTCTATGTATTAATCCCGTCCAGATATTATTGCTCCACGAAGGAACGATATCAGGTGTCTTCAATATTACTTTATGAAAATAAAAGGTTTGACTTGAAGTTGGGGATGGTCTCATGCCTGAGGTATACGCCGTATAACCATTGTATGCATCATTATCGTCGAAATAGGCCACATTCTCTATTATCGCTAGTTTACCTTGTATTTCTTCATAGCTGTCATTTGCTATATCAAACGCGGGGTTATGCAAAGTTGCAAACACTAAGCGTTTCGCAGAAACGCCTAAGCGTTTCGTAATTTGATATGTGTGCCCACCTTTAAGATTAATAGTGATGTACTTGTCTCTCGCTGGTGCGGTCAATTCTAGCGCTTTGTCGAGTGTTTTAAGGCTGGAAGCTATTGATAACCCATTATTACTATCATCACCCGCCTCTGCATCAACATACAAAGTAATTCTATTATCAACAACCGTTTTAACTGCCTCTTGCATAAAGGCTTTTGACTCGGCGCGCTCGCCCTGCCATTTCCCCACTTCTTCTTCAATGGTATTGGTTAAATCGGTGTTGGTTTGTACCACCTGAGCCAGTAGCTCGGTATTAGTTGCCATATTTGCTCCTATAGCATTTCATCAATGTCGTTGATTGTCAGCGTGCCGCTGACGGCTTGTTTTAAAAGGGTTTTTAAGTTATCGCGCAGCCAGTGTTGCTGGTTGGCATCGTGACTATGGTCAAAGTACAGTGGGTAAACTGGAAAGCGTTGGCGATGGCCGTCGTAGTCGTGTACGCGAATGCCATTGCCGTACAGCAGTCTTGGGGTACCATCGCTGCCTTTTACCCATGCGGTGTTGGCTGTATCGGCGGGGTCGGAGCCAGACACTTGCTCGGTTAACAGCGCTTTGGGGGTGCCAAAGTAAAAATGCTGATCATGAATGCCCGAAAAAGCCTTGTCGGCGCTGGTGCCGCCGTTGTTGGCGTCTTCAGTACCGAGCTTTGCGCGGTCTTCGTATGCGCAGCCGTAGGGGTTCCAATGTTCACGCGGGGTGCGCAAGATAAGCTCCAGCGGGATCATCCAACTAAAGCCGCCCACCACTTGCGGGTGGGTGGTTTTGGCGCTAAATAGCGTTGGGTCGTTAAACCCTCGGTTGGCAGATACGCGACCAGAGGCATCGTTACGGGCAAAGCGATAGCGGCGGTTGTAATACGCGGCGTTAAGGCTGCCCCCTTGCCAATTTTGCAACACGTCTTTTAGGCCGTATTGGTCGTATTTTTCTTCCAGTACCGCCCCTGCGCCTTCCAACCCCGGTAGCTGTTCACACAACCTTGCTAAATCAACGCACTCAAAGCGGGCCATGCGCGAGCGCATCAGTTCTTGATTACTGCCAACACGGGCGCGAGAGCGTAAATCTTTCACGAGTTTAAAGCGGTTGGTGTGATCGATTATGCCTTTGAGGGCCTTTTCTTCGTTGTATGGTAGTTGACTGGCATCGCCATAAATAATCGATACTGGGTGTTGGTGCGACGCGTGTAAGTCTTCCCCCACCAATTGGCTGTTTTGCCAAGTAATGCGAATATCATGGGCGTGATTATGGTCGACGGAACTGCGAACGATGATTTCATTCACTGCACCTGTTTTTAACTGCGCTACTTGCTCGCTGGTTAGCCCCGCATCAAAACTGTGATAATGGCTGGCCGCATTACCAATGATAATTTTAGCGCCACTGTTACCAAGGCGTGGCGCCAAGGTAGCCACGGGCATACTGCTAATTCTAAATTGCAGCAAACCGTATTGCGGCACGCCGTTATCGTCCACAAAACTAATGCGCATAGGGTGATAAGGTATATTCTCCAAACGGTTTTTGTGGCCCGAATAGTTAAGAAAGCGCCCTTTATCAAAAATGCCTTTGAGTTTTGCGCCATCGTTTGAATGGCGGAAGCTGTCGGTTGGGTCGTTCAGCTCGTCTTGAAAAGTTTCGATCCAACACTCTAAATAGCTTAACTCCCAAACACAGTCTTGCGGGTTTTGCGTTTTTACATCGCGCATATAGCCCGCTTGGGTGTTGTTAAAGTCAATACTGCCATCGCTATTACAGCCCGTTGGCAGCGCTTGCACATGGGCGGGAATTTGCGCAGCGGTTGAGTGCATACGTTGCAAATATTTGCCCGGCGTGGAGTGCATTAAACGGTAATCGTTATGGCGCGTACGGAAGTAATACCCGTTAATACAGGCCGCTATTTCGGCCATACCCGGCATGGCTTTGTAGTTAGGGTGATTGTGAATATTCAGCGTGGCATAGCTGGCATCTACCACTCGGTGGCCTACTTCAAAGCCTTTATCGGCTTGATATTGACGTGTACCCACCACACCACTGCCGCCGTTCATACGTAAAAACTCGGCCATGCCCTCTTGGTAACTGGCTTCCGACAGCCAACCACGTTCGACCATATTGAATACGGGCAACTCGTGGCTTGCGCCTTTGTTGTGCACACCATCAAAAAAGTCACGATTAAGTGCGTTATTGGGTGTGTTGGCTACCTCTTCCACCCGCGCTTTGGTGCTGTCTAAATCTCTACTCAGCGTCACTACTTGGCTGTTCAGGCTTTTAATGGCTTTGGCTTTTTCATGGCGATTTAAGTTGCTGTGCAACACGCCATTGACCAAATGGCTCATGCTACGCTCAAGATTGATCCACTGCTCGTCAATTTGCCCATCATCCAGTGCAATGGGCACTTTGCCCGACTCTGGAATGGTCGCCGCACCAAAATCACTGGTGATTTTAGCCGCCACATTGGCCGACTGCTGCGCTTTATTGGCTTCTTCCACCGCCAGCGTGCTTGCCTGTGCGGCGGTTGTGGCCTCTGCTCGGGCCAGCTCTTTGGCGTTAGTGGCGTTAAGGGCGGCGGCCTTGGCTTGCTCACAAGCATCGCTTGCTTGTGATTTAAGCTGCGCGGTTTGATCTTTTAACAGCTCAGTTTGCGACTTAAATTGCCCAGCTTTATCGGCAGCAAGTTCGGCATTAAACAATTGCATAGACGATGCAGCCGCTTGGGCATCCACCGCTTTTTTAGCCACCTTGGTGTTAAAGGCGTGCTCTGACACCGCTTGGCTGTGCTCGCTTACTTCCTTATGCTGCGTGTTCACCTTATCAGCCAGCGCTTGCGTATAGGCTTGTGCCATTTGTGCTTTGCCGCTATCGCTTTTAACTTGTGCTGCGGTTTGCTTTGACTCAGTTAGGTGCGTTTGTGTGGTTTGCTCTGCTTCTTCCGCATTTCGGGTAAGCATGGCCGTTGCGGCGGCTTGTGCATCGGTTGCTTGGCGGTCAAGGTGTGTATGCCACGTATCTTTGGCAACTTGCGCACTTTGCGTGGCTACTTGCTTTGCTTGCGTATCAACCTTGCTCGCTGCGCTGATAACTTGCCCGTGTTTGGTAACGACATCAGCGTGTTTGTCGTTGACCTCTTTGTGGGCCAGTGCCATGCGATCCACGTTGGCATCAAACTCATCAAGCTTGGGCGACACTTGGCTTAGGCTTGCTGCGTTGCGGGCGATGTCTTGCTCAAACTGGCTAAGTTGCTCACTTGCATTACTCGCTACTTGGGCGAGGTTTTTTAAGCCCTCTGGCGTGGGCACTTGGGTTTGCTCACCGGTAAAATTGGTGATGGTGTGTTGCTGCTCAGTGCTTGCAAACCAGCCTGTTAGCTCGTCTTCGCGCTTATGCCATTTGCGTTGTAGCTCGGCAAGATCAACGGCCAGTTCATTGGTTAGGCCCTCACCAAAGTCTTGCACTAGGCCATAGGCTATTTGGTGATGATTATGCACAGGCTTGTAAGCGCTGCCGTCAATGTGTGCTAAGCGCAAGGTGGTGTTGTCTATCACCTCGCTGACGTGCAAAAGCGTGTCTTTGCCGTCAGCCTTGTGATACAGCAAGTCACCCTTTTTGACTTTGGCAATATCAACAAAACGCGTGGAGATGCCTTTTATTAAATCACTGCCTTTGGTTAAGGTGATTTTTCCGACTGTGTAAGTCATGTAAAACCTCTCGGTTATTGCTTTTTGGCGCGTGCAAACCCACCCAACACACAGGTGCTGAGCCAATTCATTAACACTTAAAATAGAATTTGAGGTGTGAGGCGCGCCAAAGCGCAACGGGGGTTAGTTAAATGGATAGCGCTGTTTTATTTCAGCCACTTTGTCTTTCCATTGCTGTAGCTTTAACTCCGACTCGTCAAACAAATATTCCATATAAATGGGATCTGACTCGTCTTTGTAAGCGGCTTTACGTTTGAGTTTAATTTGCAGATTTTGGTATTGCGCTAGAGCCTCTGCCACCGATGGTGCATCAATGCCAGTATGAATACCGTAGCCTTTTACCGCACCTTCAATCACGGGCTGTTGGGTTTCAGTATCCAGTAAACTTTGGATATCGTAGTATTCGTATTCACCAATTTTAAGCATAGTGGCCTCCAAAGGTTTCGCCGGTCATCGGTTTTTTGTTATCGTCAGGGTGGTCGAGGGCAAATAATTGCGGCGATGCGATATAACATTCCAAGTCGGAGTTGTTGTCGCCGGAGGCGAAGTTTAGTTGTCGCAGTGAATTGCCGTTATAGCGTGCTGAAGATATTTTAAACTCAACAAATTTGAAAGGATGCTCCGAATTATCTTTGGAAAACTCTGACTCACTCCAAGCCCTCTCGCCTTGCGCTTTGCGCCCATAACCTGCATGGTCGCCGAAGATTAACTTACCAGATTTAACGTAAACCCATGCCCTAAACAAATATAAACCACCAGCACTTGCTCTATTACGACCTACATTAAGTTCTATAGCCGCACTGTAAGGGCTTTGTTCTGTTTGCTTTGGTATTAAAAACTGACTTATATATCCTTGCTTATTCAATTTACTCCATTTATCTAAGCCACCTTCCAAGCCACCATACGGCATAATTTGCTTGTTATATAGCTTTGCGAAAATTGGCTTTTCACTTCTGGCGAGCCACGGTTCGTCAGTAAATCTTTCAGCATTTTGTTCTTGATATTGTTGTACGGATAAGTGCGGATATTCAGTACCGAACGCATAGGTATTTTGGGATACTGCAGCCATTTTCACTTCACCAGTTGGCAAAAACGGTGGCGTGGCTGGCACAAGCTTTTCTACCCCTTCGACGGTTTCAAGGGTGGTGTTCATGAGCCATGGGTCCATGAGCAGGTTGCCACCGACGATACGGTGTTTAAGTAAGTCTTGCGCAAAGTCATTCATTTGTTGCTCGGCAGCTTCAACGCGTTGGTTGATTTGCCCAAGCTTGTCGATAACATTTTTTGTCAGCTCGTTATTGGAGGTGACTAAATCGGCATTGGTTTGCGTAAGGCTGACCAAATGCTCTTCAAAAGTTGGCATTAAATTATACTCCTAGTGATAAAAGTCGGTCGTTAAATTGTATTTGGCGATAGTTAGCGGCGATTTGTGCTTGCGCCATTTGCGCTTGAGAGAGTGTGATCCCCATAAACTCTTCGCCTAAAAATAGGTTTAGGTCGCCACTGTTGTTTACTTCAATGTTGTCAACGGGTACGGCGCTGAGCACTAAATCAAACCCTTGAATCACTTGTGCAAGCGGGGTTTGATAAAACAGCACATCGCTTGGGTGTGACCACACGGCAAACAAGGTGCCGTCTGCAAGGTAAAAACCCACCTCGCGCACTGCGTATTCGCTGTCGCTTGTGAATTTGGCAGTAATGTGAAATTGCCCATCGCCTAGGTTGTTACCACCAGTTACAGGCACTTTGTTTTTTAGCGCTTTAAGGGCAACTTGTTGGCGTGTGGGTTCGTACCCTTGGGTGCCCACGGCCACTTCGGCAATGTGAATATTGATGCCGTTGGTTTTGGCATTAACGGCGGCGTTTAACCCCGCCTGTGTGATAATGGGTGTGTAATTGTTCATTGACATACCATAGTTGTGTGATTGATAAAAATAACGGATTGAGCACTTTGCATATTAAGGTCGCTTGCCAATGCCGCATCGGGCGAGCAGGCGATTTGACTGCGCTGAACTGAGACTGCCCCCACCGATGCCACCGCTGTCATTTGCGTGGGCGTAAAGTGAAAGCTGGGGTTTTGCAACCATTGTCCGCGCTGTACTTGCGCATGTGATGAGGTAGCAGCGAGTTCTAGGGTATTTTTTTGATCATTGGTGATCTCAAAACGCATTTGGGTGCGCAGTGGTTTGGTGGTTTCAATCGCTCGCCATAACTGCACTTGTAATGCTGGTGTAAGCGAAGGCTGATTGTGCTCATCGCGATTACATTTGTTTGGCGCTACTATTTTTGCATTATGTAGCAGCGCGTCTGTTTGCCTATCTTCATGCAGTTGAGCGTCGACACCTAACACCTCAATGGCCGAAACAATGGACTTAACCGACCCTTTTATACGGTGCATCGGCACACTGTCTTTCACAACTTGCCGTTTGGTTTGCTCTGACCAGTGATTGTTCCAGCTATCTACGCTTAAACCATGGGCTAACCAAGGTAAAAATGCGCTCGGGCATTTATCTGGGTCCCACAACCAGCCGTTGTTGATAGGCGTTTGCTCGATGCGTGCGGCGCTTTGAGTAATAGCCTGCTCTAACAAGCTACTGTTAAAGGGTAATAAGTCATCAGACATGACGCCCCCCAACCGTCACTTTTAGCGACTTACAAAATGGCGCTTCGTTGGCCCCAACCACAATGTCGCTTGTTGGGCTGATCAGTTCAACTCGTTGTACACCTGCGCCATGTAACACAGCATAAAGACTCGAAAGAGAAATATCGTGGCCCAGTTTATATTGAGTTTTTAGCCAATCACTGCAAGCTTGCTCTACCTGACTTCGAACCGCCTCTTCCTCTGGTCCAAAATAAAGTGTCAACACCGCTTCGATATTAAACTCTGCTATGTTGGCCGACTTAACATTTACTATGTCGGTCAATGGGCGAATATCGTCATCATTTAAATGCGCTTTAACTTCGTTTATCACTTGCGTACTCGCCGTGCCGTTACCTTCGTCGCTTAAAATGGTGATCACCACATCCCCCGGTTGCGGCTTTTCAAGTCCTGCGCTTTTTGTTGTATTAAGCAAAAACACGCTGTTGGGTAAGTGCTTTTTTAACTCTGCTGGCAAAGCTTGATGCTCAAATTCGGGGGCATCAACATGCACATCTTTTACATGCTCAGACGCTTTTAAAGTATGAAACACGTATGCGCCTGCAGGCCCTGCGGTACTAAACCCCTCTAATGCCAATTGAATGCGCGCGCGATAACGTTCGTTGTCTTCATTTTGCTCGCGTGTTACACCAAATCGCGCACCTAAATAATCAAGCTCTGGAGCGCTGGCTTTAGCAAGTAACACTTTTTCAGCCGCTTCGTTTACACGTTGACGTAACAAAAGCTCACGATAGGCAAATGACTCGATAAGTTTAATTATCGGATCGCTTGGCATGTCTAGCTCAAATGTGGGATAGCGTGTTTTAAAGTCGTCCAAAATAGCCGCTTTAATTACCTCAAAGCTTAGAGGTTCTATCAGTTCAGGAGTGGGAAGTTGTTTAAAATCAATGGCACTAAAGTTGGTTAAGCTCATAGAAAACTCGAAGTTGGCAATAATTGCAAGGTGGGTTGGTTTGGTGGATTAAAAGGTATGTAGTATCGAAAATATGCGGCAGGCGGTAAGCTTGCCGCTCGTTAAAGTGGAACAGTTAGCCTTGTTTAAGCACTTGGCTTACACCATTTGCACGTTGACTGATTTCATCCATCACTAGCGCTTGGCCTTTTACTTGGTATGGGAACTGTAAACTGCCCTCTGTCACTTGTTGTTCAATGCCGCCAATGGCAGCTTTTAACGACTCTGTTGACGCGCGCATCTCAGCAAGGCTTTGCGCTGTACTTAGCTTGTTGATAAAACCGCTCAGCTCGTTGAGCAAAATATGAGTGGTGTCTGAGGTAGTACCTAGCAATGATGCATTGTCGGCCACTTGCTGGTTAATGTTGCCACGTACATATTGCTTTTGCTGTTTTTCTAAAATAGCTGCTTGTTGTTGCTGTGAAACTAGCGATGCGATATTTGTTTCCATCATAATGCTCCTTATAAAGTTTCTTGTTCTGAACGAATGATTTCTATGTCGCCGTGTTTTAGTAAGCGACCATTACCTACTCGCATCGTGTCTACAGAGACGGTCAAATAGTAAAAGGTTTCGAATGATAATCTGGCATAAATATAACCATCTGAGCCTTTGTATAAATGTGGTGAGTGAGTACCATTCACTTCAATATTGATCACATTGTTTGATGGTTTGTAGCAATATCCCACTAACGTGGACTCAACGATTTTGGCTTCTCCATAGGCATATCCATAAATTTTTAAATGAAACATGTCGTGATCAGTATCAGCCTTAAGTGGTAATTTAAAGTGTAGGTTAGCCTTACCCCCACTTCCCGTAAAATAACGCGCTACGTTAATTGCACGAGTACCAAAATTACCGTCTCCTATAATTGAAAGCTGATTCAACTTGCTGTCAACTTTGTCATTAGTGCTTGTTATAAGAGAGTCTATTTCTGATGACTTACTCGCTACTTTGGCATCTATATCGGTAATTTTGTTATCTACGATGGTTGTGAGGTCATTTGAGGCCTCAATTAACTTGGCAATATCTTGTTCTAAAGCCATTTGTTTTCTCCAACTAATGGATTGCCATACTGCAAAATTGGCAGGGTTAAAATAAAAAACCCGCTATCAGCACAACACCATTCGTTGATGAGATCCAGACATGCGTCAGGGTGACGAAATAAGACATATCTCACTCTTTCGTCATTCTGAACTCGTTTCAGAATCTCATAATGTTTAAACGATGGGGGTGCGCTAATAAGCGGGTTTTATCGGGTTTTAAAAAGGTTATTCTGGTTTTGCGTAAGTCGCTTTGATAGCGTTTCTCTGTGTCAACCAAGCTTCTTTGGCCGCCACCGCTTCTGGCGAGGTCTCTCCAAACTCAGTTACCGAAGCCATATAGTCAAAGAAGAGGTAATCACTTTCTTTGCTATATTGAGCGCGCCTTAGCGTTAGTACTTCTTGCTCATCAAAGATTAGCTCGTAATCATCAGATGCTACTTCTGCTTGCTTTGCGATGTGAGCAGCATGCGCCGCATCTTTAATTCCGCCTGCAAAAATTTTTTGAGTTGAAATCTGTTTTAAAATAGCCATGATTATGCTCCTTCACCAATTGCTGGTGCTGTATGTGAATAGGCATGGCCAACACTATCTGCCCAAATCATATTGTTTCCATGATCGCCCGTGCCAACATATGGCAAAGCAACCGCGACCTTCATCTTACCCAGGCCTCTAAATATTGGTTGGTGACACCCGCCCCAACCTTGGCGAGTGTTACGTTTATACTGCCAACCTTTCCCATTATCATCAGCATTAACTCGAATTGTTGCTGAACGATTTGAAGACGGATAAAACTCTAAGCTACCTGATTGCTCTAACACGTTAATCCAGCAATTTGCTTGGGTTAAGAACTCTCCTTTATCCCAACCAGTAAACGAAGGGCAACCTTGATTAAGAACAAAAAGCAAGCCTAAGTTTGCATCAGTCGTCATACCTTTGGTCAATTCGACATCAAATAGTAATACTTTAAAGTCACTGCCATAAAAAGGCTCTGCTTCTGAACGATATACGCCAATCGCACGATGAAATTCACTATTCGGCGTCAGACCATAGTCAGCCAACATTTTGTTAGTTAACTTAGTGACGGTTGCAGTGCCTTCAGTCCCTTGATAATAAAAACAACTCCACGGCGCTGCATGAGATTGCATTACATCTACTGCAACGCCATCCTCATGCCCCGAATTTATTTTTGCAAAATACTTAGTGTCTGACAGGTTATTAGGTGCAAGTGGCAACGCTTTTTGGAAACTTGCAATTTTCGATTCTACTGCCTGCTCTTTTGCAGCGAGCCTGCTATCAACTTCTTGAGACTTTTGGTCTAGCCTTGCTGTGATCTCTTGGATCTTGCTATCCACTGTTTCGGTCAACTTATCCGTTGATTCTATCAACCGACCTATATCTTGTTCTAATGCCATGATATTTCCTTTAATTTATGAAAAACAAAAACCGCTCAATGGCGGTTTGTGATATTCAGTTGCATGTGTTTTGTATCAATAGTTAGCTTTTGGGATACCTTGCTTGAATTGCCTCTCGTGCGCTTAACCAACGCGTTTTGGCACTAACTGTATACTCATGGCATTCACCATATTGCGCCTGTGCTGCTAAATACTTAAGCGCAAGACCATCAGTTTCTGCTTGATAAGCATGACTTCGTGCTGCGCTCAGCGCCGCCTCATGTTGAATTAGCTTCGCTTGTTTAAGTATCGCTTCTGAAGTTAGCGGTATACACTGTGCACAAAGTTGCACAACATCTTGCTCTTCTAGCCCTTTAGTACAATTATCTGCCATATTTTTTTGAGTATTCTGCATCTTTTCCTTCCTCTAACTTACTGATACAAATCTATCTAAAGTATTCCCGCATCCATCAACGCAAATTTTTGCTTGAGGTGGCGGACCATATTGCCGATTTGTGCTGCGCCTAGTTTGGCAAGCTCGGGGGCAATTAAAATGTTGAGATTAACGCCTTGGTCAATCACCGTGATTGAGTCAGCGGGTACACCGGTTAGCACCAAGTCAAACGCCAGTAACAAATCGACTTCGGCTGATTTATAAGCAATGGGCTTGTCTGGATTGGAATAAACCGCAAATAAGGTGCCGTCTTCGAGATAAAAGCCCACTTCGTTGACCCAAAAGTTATGGTCCGTGTCGTCAATCACACTCATATGAATTTGTGCGTTACCTTTGTCTTCACCGCTGGCAACTGAAATTCGATGTACTTCTGCTTGTAATGCACTGCGGCTTTGATCAGGCGTGTAGTTACCTGTACCTAAGCCGATTTTGTTAATTTTGGCTTGAAAGCCATTTTTGTCTGAATTAAACACCGCTTCTAAACCAGCGGTGGTAATAGTTGGCCGTAAAATTGTGCTCACTGCACTTACTCCTTGTTTCAATAGAAATAAAAGCAGTTACACGGCATGCACTGTGGTAACTTACACCTAATTTGAAAGCCGCTGGGCAATGTGTGGGTAGACCAAAAAGCGATTGCCGAGAGGTAACTACTTGTTTGGATATAGATAAAATCGCCCGACCGTAAAACGACGGTTATTTAAATGCAGCCCCGCTGATAGCTCAGACTGCAAGTAATAACAGCCTGCAGGCAGCTTTTGCTCACTTAGCATATAAAATCGTCCAACTGTGTGGCGCTGATTATGAAGGTGCAAACCAAATGCAACGCTGTCTTGCAGTCTTGCTTCTACCGCTTTAGTCGAGCCTCGCTGGCGATTTACAGAAAGCCTATCAAGACTGCTAACCGTTAAACCTGCCGTTATTTCGCTGGGGGCAGCCTTAACAGGCAAGGTATCGTAGTTAATTCGCCTTACCTGCAAGCCACTACTGGTGGTTGCAACCGTGATACCTAAATCTAGCTTAGCGCCAACTAAAAAGTTAAAGTGCGCGCGCTGTGGCTTAGTCTGATTAGTCACTCGGTTGATGGCTTTATAAAGCGCGTCAGATAGCGCGACTTGCTGACTGGTGTATACCTGCTCATTAGCCCAAGTCATAAAGGTAAAGGTATTTGGCTCTTTGCTATGTACTGGTATCAAAGCAGTGTTATCTACATCCTCAAACCATTCGAAAAACTCAATCACAACACCCAACGACTTCAGCGCGCGTTTAACCGCCCCCACCGTGCCTTTGTGCTTATGAATGGCCACTGAGTTTTTGATCAGCGCGCGTTTTGCCTCTACTGGCCAGTGCTCATCCCAGTCATCAACGGATAGACTCCATGCTAACCAAGGCAATAATTTTTCAGGACAAGTATCAGGGTGCCAGAGCTTTGCAACATAATCAGGTATCTGTTTTACATCATCAAAGTAGGTAGCCCGCTCATGCGCCTGTTCAAGTTTGCTGGCATTTGGCGCTAATAAAGACTTAAAACCTTGTTCGGTGTTAGACATGCGCTGCTCCTACAAGTATTGAATGTTGATTGCATCAGCCACTGCCGCTTCATCCATATCGCAATAGATATCATCCACGGGCTCTATTAGCTTTATTTTGCGAACGCCTGGCTGATGCAGCATGTCAATAATTCCGGAGTGTGGGACCTCTTGCCCTAGTTTGTAATGCTCACTGATAAAGGTCTTTAACTTGCCATCGATTTGCTCACTGACCTGCGCTTTATCGGCTATTTCGTTTAAATAAACCTGCGCTTTGATCTGATAGGTCTTTGGCTCAACGTGATGCACTTTTACTAAGTCTGTTAATGGCCTAATGTCGTCATTATTTAAATGCGCTCTAACTTGGCTTATCACCTCAATTGGGTCAACACCTTGTTGTGGTAACACTTTTACATCCACAACTCCTGGCCTCGATGAATACACATAAACATCTTTTACATCTTGGCTTGCCGCCATCGTTTGGTATTCATAAGCGCCCATGGTGCCCGCCATACTATAACTCTCTAAAGACAATGGAATACGCTGGCGGTATCGCTCGTCATCTTCATTTTGTGAGCGCTCAACCCCAAATAAGCGACCTAAATGCTCAAGATCTTTACCTTTTGCGTAAGCTACCATCACTGAACGAGTCGCATCATTGATACGTTGACGAAGTAATAATTCTCTCATCGCCGCTATTTCTAACAATTTAACGGCAGGGTCAGACACCAACGGCGTATAATCCGGTAGTTCATCTAGCAATGAATCGTACATTTGCTGATAAATTGCTTGGTAATCTAAATTTTCAATCACATCTGGCACCGCCAAGCGTGATAGCTCAATTGCATTGTTCACAAGTAACTCCTTTTGGGCATAACTAGGTGCCGCGTGTTCGTTGACGTACACACAATATGATTAATAAAATGATGTTTAGTGGTGGTGTTTGGTGTGTTGTTTATTCGCTGCGAAGATTGCTACCAAGCAAAGTATCAAGCTTTTTATCGATAGAATCTAAGCGTTTTTCAATGCGTTTTTGGTCTTCATTGCGGATTTGCTTTAGATGGTTTAATTCTTGCGAATTGGTTGTGATCCGTTTATCTAAATCCCCTAAATAGAGGATCCCTGATACCAGCAATGTCACCGTTGTAATAATATGGGCTAAATTGAGTTCCTTCTTCATTTGCCAATGCTCTGGTTGACTCATTTAGCGACCCCTTTGATTTTTTCAACCGTTCGTAACCCCGCGAGCCCTAACATGCCTAAAGTAAGTTCAAGCATAACTTCTAGTGGTAGCTCTGGTGCGCCAACTTCTGGCCACAACCATTGCAAAATCGGATTCACCACAAAAGAGAACAAAAAGCCAAACCCACAAACCCACAGCAGAAATGGCCGAGCACCGGCAACAAACACACTGCGATGAGAGGCACTTAACGCATTTATTTGTGCTTGCACTTGTGCCGATTTGGCTACGAGTCTTGCTTTGAGTAAATCTTGTTTTAGGACTTCTTCTTCACTTGTAAAGAGTTCATCTAAAATATTGCCCACTGTTTGGATAGGATCTTGGCTGGTGGTACTAAATAACTTGGCCAGCAACCCCATCATTGCCATTCCCCGCTTAGCATCTGCTTAGCAAGCTCATTCGCTCGATTTGGCACTTGGTTTGCCCAGCGGCTGTTTAGCATCTCTAACGCGGCTTGCTCATAATTGCCATTTTCAATGTGCTTAATCATTTTCTTAAAGCCCATTAAGCCATTAATGCCAAGATTAAACGCCATATTAATAAGCACCGCAAGGCGTGCTTCATTGCACTTGCTGACATCTATACGACGCTTTACACCCGCTTTTGCTTCTTGTACATCATGAGCAAGCAACTGCTCTGCTTCTTCCTCATCAACGCCGTTATCATCTAGGTTTCGCCCATAGCCAATGGTAAGCTTACCTCCCGTACAATAATAAGGGTACTGTTTGTACCCTTCGTGCTTTTTGATCTGTTCGACCGTGATCATCAGCGACATAGTTACCCCTTATACACTATTAAGATTGGCCGAAAACTCAGCCAACAAACTGCGCTCAGCTTTAACGAGCCAAAACTCTGCTGAACGTTTTGAGTCAAACCCAACCAATTTTGCCGCATCAGCCAAAGTGCCAGTCATCAAATAACGAGCACGAATTGCCCTTATACACTCTGGTCTAAGTGCCGCAATGAGTTGGGTGATTAACTCGATTTCGGTTGGCACAGACATAGACTCTGCACCAGCAGTTCCCCCGGTAGGTCGACCAAACGATTCGCAAATAGAAGTGCTTTTATATCCTTTACCAAACTCTCTTGCTTTCCAAAAGTTGCCCCAGCGTTTAAGTGCGCCGCGAACCTGCTTAATCGTTATGTGAGTCGTCATGATTAATTTTTCCAATAACATCCAAAATATCGAGTAAATATACGTCTTCAACAAGGCTGATAACGTCATTCCAACGGGGGTCAAACTCTCTGTTTTCCCAACGTCTGAGCGTGCGCTCTTCAATCCCGTAACTAGCTGCCGATTCAGCCTGTGTAAACCCCCTTAGGCGACGTGCAAAACGCAGTATTTCTCCACCTCTTGGAGTTTTTCTTATGGTAAAAATTCGCGTGGAGTTAGCTGGTGATTGAGTCATTGCATTTCCTTTTAATTTCTTAATTGATATATGACTGCCGAATACTCTTGAGAGTTTTAATGGAGTGTCCAAAAACAAGTACATACGGCAAAACTGTACAATTGAGTGATGGCCAAACTTCAACATCTTGATCGAATATAAATAAGCTCTATTCCGTAAAGCTCATCCAATCAATCAGGTGCTATTGGCAAAATCCCTAAGCGCCCAAAAAGCAATCAAATCAACTCGTTTGACTTGATTTGGGATTATTTACAATTTATCTAAACAACTGTTCTCAATGTAGGCTAATCTTACCGTTTTCTGGCCCCCGAAACAGGTCAAAAATGACCTACAATTATAAAGTTATGAATTTTCACAGGGTTAGAGCTAAAGCGAACAATAAACAAACAAGCAATACACATTTGTTAAATAATAAGGTTGTATTATAAAGTCTTTAGTAAGCTAATACGTTAGTAACAGTAATTGCGCTAAAACATTGCCCCATCGCTGCGCTTTCACTAAAATAACGCCAAACTAAATAATTAGAATTGGAACCTCATGGCTCAATATATTTATACAATGTCGCGGGTGAGCAAAGTTGTGCCACCTAAAAGAACTATCCTAAAAGATATCTCTCTGTGTTTCTTCCCTGGTGCCAAAATCGGTGTTCTAGGCTTAAATGGTGCGGGTAAATCTACTTTGTTACGTATCATGGCGGGTATTGATAAAGAATTTGAAGGTGAAGCGCGCCCACAGCCTGGTACAAAAATTGGTTATCTTCCACAAGAACCTGTTTTGGACGAAAGTAAAACAGTTCGTGAAACAGTTGAAGAAGCCGTTAGCGAAGTTAAAAACGCTTTAGCGCGTCTTGATGAAGTATATGCAGAGTATGCGATGGAAGACGCTGACTTTGATGCGCTTGCAAAAGAACAAGGTCAACTTGAAGCTATTATTCAAGCACATGACGGCCATAACATTGATAACGTATTAGAGCGTGCTGCAGATGCACTTCGTCTGCCTGAGTGGGATGCTAAAATTGAACACCTATCAGGTGGTGAGCGCCGTCGTGTAGCAATTTGTCGCTTGTTGCTTGAAAAGCCAGATATGTTACTACTGGACGAGCCTACCAACCACTTAGATGCTGAGTCAGTTGCTTGGCTTGAGCGCTTCTTACATGACTATGAAGGCACTGTTGTGGCGATTACCCACGACCGTTACTTCTTAGATAACGTAGCAGGTTGGATTTTAGAGCTTGACCGTGGCCATGGTATTCCTTGGGAAGGTAACTACTCTTCTTGGCTTGAGCAAAAAGATGCACGCTTGAAGCAAGAAGAAAAATCTGAAAAAGCACGTCAAAAGTCAATTGAAAAAGAACTTGAATGGGTTCGTTCAAATCCAAAAGGCCGTCAGGCTAAATCAAAAGCGCGTATGGCTCAGTTTACTGAAATGCAGCAGTCAGATTATCAAAAGCGTAACGAGACAAACGAGTTATTTATTCCACCCGGTCCACGCTTGGGTGATAAAGTTATTGAAGTTAACAACTTGACCAAGAGCTTTGGCGATCGCGTACTTATCGATAACCTAAGTTTTACTGTGCCTAAAGGCGCGATTGTAGGGATCATCGGTGCTAACGGTGCAGGTAAATCAACCCTATTTAAGATGCTAAGCGGTCAAGAGCAGCCTAGCGGTGGTGATATTGTTATTGGTGAAACGGTTGAGCTTGCCACCGTTGAGCAGTTCCGTGACGATATGGACGAAAACAACACGGTATTCCAAGAGATTTCAGATGGCCAAGATATCTTGAAGATAGGTAACTTTGAGTTCCCAAGCCGTGCTTATGTTGGCCGTTTTAACTTTAAAGGTAACGACCAGCAGAAGTTTGTAAAAGAACTCTCAGGTGGTGAGCGTAACCGCTTACACCTTGCAAAACTATTAAAAGCGGGTGGTAACGTGATCCTACTGGATGAGCCAACTAACGATTTAGACATAGAAACGCTGCGTGCCCTAGAAAACGCGATTTTAGAGTTCCCTGGTTGTGTAATGTGTATTTCCCACGACCGCTGGTTCTTAGACCGTATCGCAACCCATATTCTAGATTATCGTGACGAAGGCCAAGTAAACTTCTTCGACGGTAACTACACCGAATATGAAGAATGGTTGAAAAAGACTTACGGTGCAGAAGCTGCTGAGCCTAAACGTATCAAATACAAGAAAATAGGTTAATTTATACAACCATCAAGCCCCGTTAATTCGGGGCTTTTTTATAGTTGGTAATGACTAAGATAAGCAACTATGCTTAACAAATATCAGCTACAGAGGAACAATGATGGAAGAGCGTCGAAAATTTACCCGTGTATTATTTTCAACCCCTGCATTATTAATGACTGCAAGTGGCGACTATCATTGTCAATTGCTTGATTTATCACTTAAGGGCGCACTTGTTACCTTGCCCAAAGGCTATGTTCCTTTGAAAGACGAGCTAGCAAGCATTAAGGTTTTACTACCTGATAGTGATGTTACTATCTCTATGGAAGTAGAAGTAAGGCATATTGAACATGATCACCTAGGCTTACACTGCAGCCAAATTGATTTAGACAGCGTTACCCACTTAAAAAGGTTGATTGAGCTTAATATAGGCGACGATAACGTGCTTCATAGAGAATTAGCTCAGTTAATACACAGCTCAGAGGCTTAATTTCTAAAAGCCTCTCTATCCTCTTTGAACAAATCAAAGCTCTGTTCATTGGTATTACATAATCAAAAAGGATGATAAATTTACGTCCCTCCACATTTCATCCACTTTGTTTCATTATTCTAAACGGACTAAACAGTTATCCTATTGAGAAATGGAACACATTAACATGAAAGAGCTTAGACTACAGATTAACATAACCTTCTATACCATTGTTGCATCAATAGTTTTATGCCTACTTACCGTATCATTGTTTGTTACCAATGGCCATGATAACGCCTTGTTGAAAAGCGCCATGGTGTTATCTTTTATACTCATTGGTGCAATTAATATTAATTTATTGATGACACTATCAGGAAAACGAAAAGCCAGTTTATGTAATAACGGTCTTCATTACGTATCAGCGATTGGCCGAAAGGTATACATTCCAGCTGAGAGCATTACTCATATTAAAGTTAAAAAATGCTGCGGTATAAAAATAACCAAAGTGTCTACCCCTGAACGAAATATCTACTTTGTTAGCTTTCAGTTTTCAACACTACAAGAGCTGAAACTAAAAGAGTTTGGTTATTTAGCTCAGTAAGTTGCACCAGTTCACTAAAGCAAATAGGATTGAGTTTTGCTCTATTATCTGAGGCTTTTATGTCACAACCGTATCCTATTGGCGAAGCAAATACCCCTTGGCAAGCTCATCACAAAAAGCAGTGGCTCGAACATCAACAGTTAAAACGTAGTTATACCGAAGAAGTCGAGTCGCAAATAAAAGCGTTGTCTGAGCATCTAGTTGTTGAACAATATGGGACGTTAGAATACAGCCCCCATCAATATTCACTTTATGCGCTTAAAAGCAAACAGTGGCAAGACTCTAGACCTACCGTGCTCGTAACAGGCGGCGTGCATGGCTATGAGACCAGTGGTGTACACGGTGCACTTGCCTTTGCTAAACATCACATGCAGCATTACCAGCGTTTTTTTAACGTCATCGTACTACCTTGTATCAGCCCTTGGGGCTATGAGACTATCAACAGGTGGAACCCCAACGCTATAGACCCTAATCGGTCATTTTATCAAGATTCCCCTGCTGATGAGTCACGACTTGCGATGGCGTATATCAACGCCCTCGGCTGCGATATTGTCTGCCATGTTGATTTACATGAAACCACGGATACTGATAACAGTGAGTTTAGACCTGCTCTTGCAGCAAGAGACGGTAAAGAAAACCACAACTGGAATATTCCGGATGGATTTTACCTCGTTGGCCATACCCAAAAACCTCAACCCGCTTTTCAAAAAGCGATTATCGACAAAGTTGCAACCGTCACACCTATAGCCCCTGCAGATGAGTCTAATCAACTGATTGGCGTGCCTATCGAGCAATTTGGCGTAATTAATTACGATGGAACAGCGTTGGGCTTATGTATGGGGATGACTGCAGCACCTTACGTCACGACCACAGAAGTTTACCCTGATGGTGCATCCGCAACACCTCAAAATTGCATCGATGGTCAGGTCGCCGCAATTATTGTCGCATTAGAACATATTTTAAACATTAACTAATTTTGGTTTGGATGCGCTTATCCAAACCTGATGTTAACTACGTGGCACAGAGCAGTTAATTTGCACTGTGCCAAGTGCATCCTACATTATGCAAGCATTTCCTCATGTCCGTGGATAATGGCAAATATCTCTTTGAAAGAATGGGCTTTTTGAATGATGTTGACCGGAATATGTAGCGCTCTGGCAATATCACTGGCCGAGATCATACCGCGCAAGCCACCGTTTTTACTCACCAGCAGTACATGTTGTTGACCAATCTCTTTAAGGGTTTCCAATACATCCCCTATTTTGGCTTCTCTAATAACACTATATGGAAGTGCATGTAAGTCATTTTTACTCGTCATCACGTCTTCTACCGTGAGATCGCTGCGCGCTTGATTACGTTTTTGCGCAGTACTTAAGACTTTTCTCCCGGTTAAATCTCTCGAGTTAACAACCCCTAAGAACGTATCATCATGGTCGATAACCAGTTTAGAGCGTACATGACCATTCACCATCATGAACAGTGCATGATCTATATCTACATCTTTGAGGATCATCTGTGGAGCACGACGAGTAAAGTCTGTGACAACCTTTAACGCACTTGAGTTTAACGTCAGCGGCTGGGAATCGTAATGATCACATAAAGAGTATACGTTTTCTAACTTAACCGTATTCATTTTTTTAAATTCACTCATCGAATCCTCTGTAACTACGCAAATAAGCAGTTTTCAAAATATGGTTCATTCTGCAATAATGCGCAAGATGGGATTACGAGATAGTTGTAATCTTGTGTAATTGGCTAATGCCTTAAAAATCTCTAGACTATTGTTGTAAAATATAGTTTTGTTAAATCACCCACTGATTTGGGTTTGCAGGTAAAAGCTGACATTACGCCTCTCTCTATAAAGGCTACAAAACAAAGGCTTATATAGCAATGAATAAACACTATTGGCACCTTAGAAGAAGCACTAAGCTGCAAGTAAATGGAATAATCGTCTGAGCAATGACGCTTGATGACAACACTAAAGGTAATGTAAGGACATATATATGGCTTATCTTATTGATGAACACAAACTCAGCAAAGTATATCTAAAAAGCTATCATACGATTGGCCGTTATAAGTTCAATGTTGACACTTTGATAGACCAACCGGGAGTATCTCGTCATCACGCAATTATCGAACTTGCGCAGGGCAAGTGGCTCATCCGTGATGTCAGTACCAATGGTATTTGGATCAATGATAAAAAAATTGATAAGAATCTCCCCTATCAACTGTGTGAAAACGACAAACTCGACTTTGCCGCCCCAGGGCAGAATTCTTTTGTCGTTGCTAACTTAAATGCGCAGTGCCAATATTTAGTTTCACAAAGCGATAACCAGCAAGTAATTGAAATATCAGACCAATTATTACTTCCTGATAGCGACAATCCGACCCATATTATTTATTTTGATCAAATGCTCAATTATTGGTTCCTTGAAGATCTAAACACCAGCGATCGTCAAGCACTCATTGATGGCGGACTCGTTAATGCCTTTAACAGTCAATGGATTTTTTATTCTGCAAGCACTGCAGCAATGACCAAACACCTTGAGCGTTTACCTAACGTGAAACCTTGCGGACTTTCATTCTCTGTTAGCCAAGATGAAGAGACGACTCAATTATCTGTAAATCTTGATGGTAACACCATTGATTTAGGTGTTCGCAGTCATCACTACTTATTGTTGTTGCTTGCTCGTTTGCGCATTCAAGATAAAGATGATGGTTTAGAGCAAGAACAGCAAGGCTGGATTTACCGAGAAGATTTGATAAAAGCATTGGGCGTGCAAATGAATCATATGAATATCATGGTTCATAGGGCGCGAAAACAACTCACTGAAGCAGGTGGAGAAAACTACCCAGAGCTTAGTTATTTAATCGAAACTTCAAATGGTAAACTGCGCCTTAACAGCCAAGATATCACTATTATCAAAGGACATAAGTTAGAGACGCGTATGTCAATTTAAGCTGTTCTCGTAAGGCTGAGTATTGATTGCAAACTCAGCCTTTTCGATATTCGCCGGCTACAGATATTATCTTTTGTTCAAGCTCCTTCATTAATCCGAACATAAAGAGTACCTCTACAACTACGAATAACGGCCCTATAATTAAGCCAATTAAATCATCCACAAAAGCTGGCTTTTTCCCTTCAAAATAGTGCCCAATAAACTGCAAAACCCACCCTACAACAAAAAGCAAAACACCTAATAAATAAAACCAACTTTTATCGTCTGGCCAGCCAATGTAGAGCTGTTTAGCCGCTGCATATACGAGAGCGAATAATAACGACATGAGCGCCCCTAATCGAAAATCTAAGCGTAAATAGTAACCACTGCAAAGTAGCACCACAACGAGGGCCGGCGTTAGCATCACAGTATTAAACTGCAACACAGGAATATAAAGCATTATACCCAACGCAACGACGATTAATGGAATGCCCGCAAAGTGCGTTGCAATGTTACGCCTATCTCGGTGGTACTTTGCATAGTTTATTAGTTTTTGTTCTAACTGACTCATCGATATTCACCCAATTAAAGTAATTACTTTAGTCTGTTAAAACATATTGCTTAATTTTTGTCAATTTGGGACTTCATCTGAAAGCATTAGCATCAGCGCTTGCAGTGAGTTAGGCTAGCAGCAAAATAATAATCAGGATAACGCTCATGCGCTTTTTTCTTTTATGGCTGATCAGTGGCCATCTATTAATGTGTAACTTGGCTTTGGCCACCCCCCCTCAAAATGTAAACTTAGATTCTATTAATCAAGATGTTATAAAGTGGCGTCGTCATTTGCATCAATATCCAGAACTGAGCAATAGAGAGTATAAAACCGCTGAGTATATTGCAGCACACCTGCGTAATCTGGGCCTTGAAGTACAAACAGGTATTGCCCATACCGGCGTGGTGGCTAAGTTGGTTGGTGCCAAGCCAGGTCCGTTAATTGCTCTACGCGCTGATATGGATGCACTGCCTGTAACAGAGCAAGTAGACCTCCCCTTTGCATCAAAGCAAGTGACTGAATATCAAGGTAAAAAAGTAGGTGTTATGCATGCATGTGGTCATGATACTCACGTTGCTATTTTGATGGGCGTTGCGACATTGTTAAAACAACAGCAGGCGCAACTATCCGGCTCCGTGATGTTTATTTTCCAGCCAGCAGAAGAAGGCGCGCCCGAAGGAGAAGAAGGTGGCGCACAATTGATGCTAAAAGAAGGCATCTTCGCCTCACAAAAGCCTGAAGCCGTTTTTGGCTTGCACGCCACCAGCCGTTTAACCGTCGGTCAAATTGGTTATCGAAGTGGCCCAATGATGGCCAGTGAAGACTCGTTTTCAATCACAGTTCAAGGTAAACAAACGCATGGCTCTCGCCCTTGGCGCGGCGTTGACCCTATCGTAACTGCTGCACAGATTATTATGTCAGCGCAAACTATCGCATCACGACAAGTGGATGTGACCAAAGCCCCATCGGTGTTGTCGTTTGGTGCAATTAACGGCGGTGTGCGCTCGAATATTATCCCTGATCAAGTTGAGTTAATCGGCACTATCAGAACCTTTGATCAAACCATGCGTGCAGACATTAAACAGCGTTTAGAAAAAACCACCTCGCTTGTTGCGCAATCAGCAGGCGCAACCGCAATTACCAAAATTAATTCAGGCTATCCAGTTACTATCAACAACCCGCAACTCACTGAAAAGATGCTGCCGACATTACAATCACTTGTCGGAAACGACAATTTAATCGAGCTTGACCTTATTACCGGTGCTGAAGATTTTTCATACTATGCATTAGAAACACCTGGACTGTTCCTAATGTTGGGGGTTACGCCGCAGGATAAACCACTTAGCGAAGCCGCCAGTAATCATTCACCATTATTTTATGTTGATGAAGACGCGCTAGCAATTGGTGTATCTGCACTGAGTAATCTGGCATTAACTTACTTAAATAACCAATAAGCGATAAAAAGCCGCCATAATCATTTGACTATGGCGGCATATTTGAACCACTGGGCAGTGGGTATTCTAAGGGAATGTAAGCTTTAGGTTAACACTTCTAGCTAAAGCCGACATAAAAACTATAGAGCAGTTCGTAAGAAACACAAACCATTATCCACTTGTTAATTTTTCATTAACCTTCTGCGTAACCCAGAACATCTCGCTACGGATCGATTCATGGCATTGAGTAAGACTTGTTCTTGAGCCACCAGCTCAAAGTGCTGTTTGGCTCGCGTGATCCCTGTATACAAGAGCTGCCGATTAATGCCCACAGATGCCCTTTGAATAGGAGGTAATATCATCGCAGTGTGTGCAAATTCAGAGCCTTGCGATTTATGAATAGTCATTGCGTATACATTCTCATGGCGAGGTAAGCGCGCTGGATAAAACGCTCGGAAACTGCCCTGCTCATCAATAAAAGTGGCTTTCAATTGCCCTTGTTCATCGCTCAACAATATACCAATATCACCATTAAACAGTTTTAATTGGTAATCGTTCTCTACCACCATAATTGGTTGACCTGCATAGTGGCGCGTGAGCGGATTTATCAATTGCTTTGCATAAAGCGCTTGTTCAATGCGTTTATTAAGCTGCTCAACACCATAAGGTCCTTCTCTGAGTGCTGCGAGCAATTGATACCGAGAAAAGGCATGATGGATATCTTGCGCATCGGCCCCCTCATGCATTAGCGTTAAATAGTGACTGTAATGTAGCGCAGCACGCTCTACTAATGCGATGTACTGCTCATTATTTAGCCCCAGCACAGTGATATCACTAAATCCTTTTGCCAGCGTTTGAGTAAGCAGTTTTGTGTCATTGTTGTTTACTGCTAAAGCGAGCTGTCCAATGCCACTTTGGCTGTCAAAACGGTGGCTCTTTTGTAAAAATGCGATACTGTCGCTAAGCAAAAAGTCGCTCTGTTGTGCCTTAAGCAAAGGCTTTTTAGCAAAGCACAGTGTGTTGAGTTTATCGCACAAACTTTGACTATAGTTGGGTTGCTGATTGAGCACCAAGTCTTGGCACAAATCACTCATTACACTGCCAGTGTCAACCGAAGCAAGTTGATCCTTATCACCCAATAAAATTAGCCTTGCATGTGCAGGTAGAGCTTGCACGAGCTTAGCAAGTAAAGATAAATCAACCATTGACGCTTCATCGATAATTAACAAATCTAAGTGCAGCGGATTAAATTGATTGTGCCGATACTGATTACTTTGAGGGATCACGCCCAATAGGCGGTGAATTGTTTGCGCATGATCAACAATTAAGTCATTAAGCTTCGGCTCTAACCCAAGCTTTGCTTTTGCTCCCAAAATTGACTCACTTAATCGAGCGGCTGCTTTTCCTGTGGGCGCGACAAGTTTAACTGTCAGTGGCGCCTCAATGTACAGAGATTGCAAGATTGCCAGCAACTTAGTCACTGTGGTGGTTTTGCCTGTACCTGGCCCCCCGGTGATCACACAAAATCCACTGCTGGCCGCCATAGCACACGCTACTTTTTGCCAGTCGATATCATCAGCTTCTGCGTCTGGAAAGTAGCTGTCTAGCAGTTTTACAAGCTTGTCTTCATCGAGCTTTAAAGGCTGCTGTTGCATTTGTAAGAAACGCTCTGCTAACGAGGCTTCGTAGCACGCTAAACGGGATAAATACAGCTTATCAGCAAACAATACTAGAGGCTTACCCTCTCCTATCGCTGGGTGTTGTGATAATTGTTGCCATATTAAGTTACCATCTTGGGGCTGCCAAGGCGCTAAAGGCATGTCTAACTGGTAAATGCTCAGCGAGAAAGGGTCTGCCCACTGAACTTCCTCATAAGACAAACAACTATGTTGTTGCTGCTCAGCTCGAAGCAAAAGCAATATCACATAAAAATTGTCATCAATTATTTGATTATTCAATAGCTTTGCTAAAGCGAGATCACTGTGACGAACGCGCATATTTGCCAACAAGGTAGCTATGTATTCATCGTGATCAAACTTGAGCTGTGGCGTATCAGCAAATAAATCTAATTGGCTCATAGCAAACTACCTTGGCTAAACAATGCATCCAACTTTAACAGCTGCTCAGTGCTTAACTTATTAAAATACACGCCAGCGTCATCGGGTAGCGCTCTTAAAAACAAGTAATAAGCTCCCCCAAAATGTGTGTCTGGATGGTAATCGGCGATACGTTGTGTCAGTAAGCGGTGCAGCGCGACCGAATAAATCATGTATTGCAAATGATATTGATGGGCATCCATAGCAAGTTTTAAGTTATCAGCTTGATAATCGCTTGGACTATCTCCAAGATAGTTAGACTTATAGTCCAAAATGTAATATTTCCCCTGATAGACAAAAATCAAATCGATAAACCCTTTTAATAGTCCTTTAACATTATCAAAGCTTAATTGGCTATGCTGACCGGTTATATCACTCACCAAACGGTTTAGCTCCGTGGCGCTTAGGGGCTCTAAAGGCAGGTAAAACTCCATCTCCACCAAGCAATCACTTGGGCTTAGCTTGGCTAGCTGTAAGCCATTTTCAACGTCGAGCTGACATTGCAAACACCCATGTATCCAATCTTGAACTGGTAATTGCCATTGCTCATCAATGTGGTATTTGCTTAGACTTTTTTCAATCGCCTCACTTAGAGGAAGGTGTGTTTTCGCGGTTGGTAAGTGAGGCGATGTGAAATCAATAAGCTCAAAAATTTCATGCAAACAACTACCAGGTTTGGCACCTTTTGGGAAAGTATACGAGCTGTGCAAAATGTTTGCTGATTGAGCGCCTTGATCTGGTAAATCTAACTGATGGTTCTCATCTAACGCGCCAAGCGGCCTTTCATCCGCGTGACTTTGATAACTTAATTGGCTAAAGCTGGTGGCTCGCCAATTTCTTTCAATACTTGCAGTTACTGGCTTAACAGACAACGATTGTGAGGCCGACATAATATCAGACACGGTAACGTGCTGCTCAACCTCAGCTGATAACCAACACAGCGCAATGTCATTGTGCTTATCACAAAATGATTGCAATGCTTCATGCCACTGTGTTTGAGTTTGAAAGCTCTGAGTCCCAAACAATACATAACCAATAGCGGTTTGGGTTATACCCGGTTTTTTGCTGCGCCCGGCAGCAACATTAAACAAGCCAATATCACAAAAGTGGATGGCCCTTGTGAGTGCAACATACAACAGCCTGATATCTTCGGCTAAACGTTCCTGCTCAGCAAGTGCAAGCTCATCATCATCGGCATCCAGTGAGTACACTAATTGCCCATCACGATGATACAGCACATCACTTGCCTCACGATAACTATTGGCAAATGGCATGTAAACAATTGGGTATTCAAGCCCTTTAGATGCATGCATAGTGACAATTTTAACCAAGTCAGCATCACTTTCGAGTCGAACTTGTGCGCTATCTTGCGCTGCATGCTGGGTTTGCGTTGCCAACCAACGCAGAACACGTAACGTGCCATCCAGCTCAATTTGCTTTTGTTGTAACAGCTCGGCTAAATGGCGATAATCAGTAAGCCATCGCTCTACATTGTAGCCCTGCGCTTGCCAAAGTGCGGGCAGCTTATTTTGTGTGAGCAACTGCTCTAGCATGGCCATTGCACCTTGTTTGTACCAAAGCTTTTGCAACATGCTGAATTGCTCAAGGTAGCCTTGCCACTGTTGCTCGTTAGTGCGAAGTGCAAAGATTTGCTGATAATCCAGTGCAAATAAGGGGCTCACCAGCACACCTCGCAGCGCCGCTTCATCATATTTACCGTGCAGTACTTCTAAAAAGCTTAATATTGCATGACTGATTGGCTGACTAAAAATACTATCTCTAGCTAAATACACACTGGGAACAGATACCTGAGCAAGCGCCGATTTAATCACACTCGCCTCGCCTCTATCGCGCACTAATACGCAGATATCACCCGCTTGCACGGCTTTTTCACCTATCAACGCCCTACCTTCGTGCGCTTCAATCAGTAACTGCGCGATTTTATGCGCATAGTTTTTTGCTAAAACGGGCAATGCTTGCGACTTACTGGTCACAACTGCATCATCTTTGTAAACACTAAACTGTAATGCGGTATTGCCCAATGCTTTTGAAATAAAGCGACTATCTTCAGACTTGCCATTGGCTGTAACAGAAATAAATGGAATAGCCTTGTTGAAGATAAAGCTATGCTCATGGTTAGAAAATATCGCATTCACCGCCGCAACTACGCCTGTGGCTGAGCGAAAATTGGTTGCTAAGGTATATTGGTTACTTTCTTCAACTTGCTGTTTGGCATAGATATACGTAAAAATATCAGCACCACGGAAGCCATAAATGGCTTGCTTTGGGTCGCCAATCATAGTCAGCGCACTAGCGCCTTCGCGGCCATAAATTGTATTGAAGATGCCATACTGTACCGGGTCAGTGTCTTGAAACTCATCTATCATGGCAATCGGATACAGCTGGGCAATTTTAGCGACTAGTATCTCGCCTTGCTCGGACTGTAACGCCTCATAAAGTTGGCGCAATAAATCGTCAGGACTGATTAAGCCATGTTGCTGCTTATGAGCGCGTAATAGTCTGCGCACCTCTTGCATGCTGTGCTGCAATATTGCAATTTTCAGCCCTGTACTTACTTGTTTGTGCAACTGGGCCATGATATCGAATTCGCTTATCATCGGGTGCTCAATAAGCGCCGCGCCCTTTTTATAGTTGCTAGGGTTTGATAGTGAGGCTTCCCCCCAAATAGCGAAGGAATGTTGCGCGCTGCCAAACTCAAAATACCACTCGTCACTTTGACAATACGCAATCAAAGCATCGATATTACCCGCTCTACCCGGAGTTTTGTTTTTCGCTAAACCAGAATTGGCAAGCACACTAAAAAAGTCGCTACTCAGCAATGACTGCTTAAACTTTTGCGCCTGCTGCTGATATTGCTTTCTCGCTTCAAGCACCGTTTGTAAATCTAACTGGGGGGTGATCGTTGCCTGTTCTTTATTTAGGATACTAATGACTTCTTTTGCCAGTGATTGAGGGCTCTTATAATGCTCAATAACCGCTTGTGTGGTATCCCTGTCTAACGGATAAACAAAGCTGCGCCAATGATCTTTAATCGCCTCTAATACAAGCTCCGATTCATCTAAAACAAACTCAAGATTGAATGCCACATTAGACTCAAAAGCGTGTTGCTTTAGCATTCTTTGACAAAAACCGTGGATGGTAAAAATTGCTGCTTCATCGATTGATTTAGCTGCGGCATCGAGCAATGCAAACGCATTGTGAGGGTCATCTACTTGAGCAAGTACACTGTTAACCAACTCATCTTTACACGGCTGACCAAGTAAGGCATCGCGCGCGAGCAAAATACGCGCTCTTACCCGCTCTTTGATCTCTTGTGTGGCCGCTTCAGTAAAAGTAACCACTAAGATTTGCTCAACACTCAACGGGGTGTTTTGTTGCTCTGGTATTTGTAAACCAAGTAAACAGCGCAAATACAACCCTGTAATGGTATAAGTCTTACCGGTACCAGCACTGGCTTCAATCAAGTTGCTACCTTTGATTGGCATCGCGTGCGGGCTAAGCATCTGCATATCGCTGCTCCTGAGCTAATGTCACAATATCCGCCAGTAAGTCCTGACTTATGGCTTGTAGCGGTTCAATAACCTGCTCAAGCGTTGTAAAGTTCAACGCAACATACGCATCTTCACTTTCTCCGTAGCCAATGTATTGTCCGCTATTAAACTTAGCGGCGGCTTTGTTTACATCACCCGTTGCCACTAACTCATAAGCAGTACTGACAAAAAACGGCATGGGTTGGCATAAACATGCACGGTAAAAGCCCAACCACTTTTCTAAATAACTATATGCTTGAGACTTTGCTATGGGTTCAAAACTCACTTGCTCGTCGAGCCCATAAATATGGGTGTGTACAGGTTCGTCCATACACTGTGCAATACAATGCATTAAAAACCCTTTTACCCTGTCTTTTGCCTTAATACTGGCACTGCGATAAAAAATTTGTTTGTTGTCATAGAGCTTATCTAACCAGCCCAACAAGGTGTGCTCAGCAATATCTAAACGCACTTCTAATGGGGCTCTTGGTTGGCGCACCAGAGGCCTCAACAGCTCTGCCATAGGTTGTACACGTTGTTGCAAACGGGCCAGCTGTATTTCCCCCACCGCCGCTTGTGGTAAGTTACCGCGTTGAATAATTTGCGCTAAGTTTATCGGCTCTCCTCTGAGCTCATGCTCTAGCAATTCATCGAGGTAAAAGTAGCGCTCAAGGGTGTCGAGAATAAAGGGCTCTTCGTCTTTATTAAGCTCCGTTTGTTCATTCAATCTCAAGCCCAAGGTTTGTGTATAAAACGCCTTTTGAGGGGCGAGCACGGTAAATAAAAACTGCGCAATATCGAGCTGTTTATCATACTCAACATCTAGGGGGGCAGGTGTTTGACGCTCAAGCTGCGTATTTTCCACAAACCAAACCGGATTAAAGCTTTGCAACTTATTGTTAGAGCTGTAATTAGCTGGATTAAAAGGTTGTAAAGTTGCCCTTTCAAGTAAATGCTCTGACGGCTTTGATTCGATGTCTTCATATTTAAAGCTGCGGTCAACATACTCTAATAGTTCGCTTACCAATACAGACGGCATCTGTGGCTCATTGTTGTAACAAGAGCGACCAATATAACTGATGTAAAAATGCTCTCGCGCACTGAGCAGCGCTTCAAGAAACAAGTAACGGTCATCAAATTTTCGTGACCGGTCACCTTTTTGCCGTTTAGCGTGTGGCACTAAGTCAAAACCAATTGGTTGCACGGTACGGGGATAATCCGCATCATTAAGGCCCAACAAACATACAACTTTAAACGGCACGGCACGCATAGGCATTAATGTACAAAAGTTTACAGGTCCAACTAAAAAGCGCTGGCCTACTCCCTTTTCTTGCACTCCCTGCTTAACAAAATAACTTAAGACTCGCGCCGATATCGGCGATTGCATGTCCAAGTTGTCATCGTGTTTTTGCAAGTCATCAATGACCTTCTCAAGCGTTAGCAAATCCCAGCTTTGCTCTGTCTGTGCATCATAAAACTGTGCAACCATTTCCCGAAGAAGCTGAGCTTTATCACTTAATCGTGCATTGTTATTCAACTTCAGCTTATAGCTTGCTAGTGTGTTGATAAAGTGCAGTAGTTTACTCAAACTATTAACCGCCATGCCCTCCACAAGATCAGCAGGATAAATATCAGCAAACGCAACATGCTCATTACTGGAAGCAATACCCAATAGCAAACGATTCAAGCCATGTTGCCAAGTGTTGAGCGAGAGTGCTGGCAAGTCATGTTCGGTTTTATGCTTGGCATCAAGACCCCATTTTACCCCCACCTGCTCAAGCCAATACTTAAGTTGCGAAAACTCATGTTCCTCAACATTGAACTGACTCGCTATTGGATTCACGGCAAGTAGGTCTAATATGTCCGATACACCAAATCGGCTAAAGGGTAAGTTAACTAAACTGACAAACGAGCTTAAAATTGGCTTTTCTTGTTCAATGGATAAATCGGCCAATGCATATGGGATAAATCGCTCGCCGCTAGCCGCCCCAAACACCGCCTCAATATACGGACTATAGGTACCAACATCTGGCATCATCACAATAATATCTTTAGGGGTTAAGCTAGGGTTGTCGTGGAAAAGGCGCAACAAATGGTCGTGCAAGCACTCAACTTCTCGCAAAGGCGTATGACAATCAACTAACTGGATAGATTTATCCTCAGAGCTTATTGTCAACTTACCTTCTTCACTGATAAACCAGCTTTTGTCCGGGGTTAGTGACTTTCCTTTAAATGCTAATTGGTATATTTCGCTTTGTACTTGAGCCAATAAACTGTCATCAAAATCACTAACAAAGCCATCAATCCACTGCGCGTCTAATTGCACTAACTGTTCGAAGTAGTCGCGACCAAGCTTACCCCATGATGACAACAGCGGATTACCAATAAAGTAATAATCTTCTTGGTTTTTTTGCGCTTCCAACTCAGGCATTTTAACGTACTTAGCAGCAATTTTAGCCTGTGTTTTTTCATCAACTAAATCCCCCCAGTAGTGCTCACTGGGATTGCAAAAAAACAATAACACATCTGTTTTTTTGGCTAACGCTTGAAAAACTTCCAATTGACTTGGCGCCATTGCAGATAAACCGAATATGGTGAGCCGCTCCGGTAGGAGCCGCTCTGGTAAGAGCCGCTCTGATAAGATTCCCCCATGTCCTGACTTCTCCGAAGGCTGTGCATCAGGAATATTTTCGAGCGCACTGAGCAATTGTTGGTGCATATTGGCTCGGTGATAATCGCTTTGCCCTAAAGATTGAGTATGGGCAACCAAGCGCCGCCACAAATCGGGTTGCCAAGCGGCAATTGATACATCAACATCGTCAAGCTCATCATCTCCCGCATCCCACTGGCTTATCCAGTGTGGGCGGTACATAAGATATTGGTCGTACACATCGGCTATTTTTTCACACAGGGAAAATAGCTTTAAGCCATCGCTGTCTTCACTTAAGTACTGATTTAGTTGAGCATATTTATCATCATCTAAACATTGAGGAAGTATTGATACTAACTTCCACGTCATATTTTGTTTGTTATAGGGAGATTCGCTGGGCACGTCAGGCAAAAATTGTTGGTACAACTGCCAAATAAAACTAGAAGGAAGTGGAAAATCTACCTGAGCGGCAACACCGAGCGCCTCACTCAGGCCAATTTTTAGCCATTGCGACATACCTGGAGATTGCACCAATACAACTTCTTTACTAAATGGGGAGCTGAGTGGTGCCGTTTTTAACAAAGTATGAAACTGCGCCTGTAATACTTCCATTCTATTAGATTGAATTATGTGCAACATGGTGGTTTCCCGAGCTATTAACAACCAGAATAACCTGAGAATCTAGCTGATTTTTAAGTTTTATATGCTGTGGGCAGTGTAAAATATTTGCGTATCATAAGATAGATTCAAAACAGATCAATACCACCATCATCATCTCGTAATGGTTTATCTGAGGGTGCCATTTGATCGTAAAAGCACAGCTGATCTCGGCCATTTTCTTTAGCGAAATACAGCGCCTTGTCGGCGTTTTCTAAAACATGGATAGGAAAATCATAAGGTCCTACCTTTGCTACACCGATACTAACGGTTAATTTGTTCACAAAAGGAAACTTTGTACTACGAACAAGTTCCATAAACTTATTTAACAACGACTCGATTTCTTCACGGGTAGCAGGTTCAAACACTAAAACAAATTCTTCTCCGCCAAAGCGAAATAGCAAGTCAGTTGCTCTAAAAAAGCCATCCATCAGCTGAGATAAAATAAGCAACACCTCATCGCCACAAACATGACCATAGTTGTCATTGACTTGTTTAAAATGATCAATATCCATCATAGCCAGCCACGATATCGTTTCTTTGTGTTGCTCTCGATCTTGATTTAACTTAGTCGCTTTGTAATGTTTAATAACCTGTTTTTCGATTAGTTGTTTTAGCTTTTTATCAAACGTTTGCCGATTTAAAAGCCCTGTAAGCTTGTCTCGTTCATTTTCATGCAAAATGGTCAGGTAATTCTCGTAGATACAACAAAATGCATTAAGCAGCACTTGCTCGGAGCTGCCAAGTCCTTTACTAACGATTGAAATAGCGCCGATGGGCTTATCAGTGAGTGTAATTGGAATCCATCGCTTTTCTATACCGTCGTTGCTTTGAATGGCGATAATACATGCCGAGTGTAAACAAGATAATAATTCCGAGCTTGGGCTTTTTATCTTCTCCGATTGAGTCCATCGATAACGTTTACCATCTATCACTTCTAAGCTTAAACAACATTCAACATACATCGCATCTTTTGATGAAACAGATTTATAGATTGATACTTCCTGACATCCGATAAATTCATGAATTGTGGATAGTAAGCTTGATTCAAGTGAGTCAACATCTCGCGTTCGCGTGAGTTTTACAACAGAGTGAAGTAGCTCTTCTTGCATGTTCTGCCCTAGAAAAAACCTAAAGTGTTAAAACAACACTTAAATTGAGTTGTGCGTTTTTAACCAAAGCCCAGGTTATTTAGCTTTAGAAACAACATTATTTAATCAGTATAGACAGGATTTTTAAGCTTGCTGAAGATTGTAAATGAGTGGGTGAAGCCTTTGAAATAGATGTGGAGGACGAGCCTCCACTGTGATGCAACACTGCGCTACAAAAATAGCGCAGTGCAGTGAGCTATACTAGCTGGGCCAGCATCTCTTCACTATATGCAGTTAACGGCTGCTGGTTTTTAACCTTACTCACATAGTCTGGATTAGCGATAAAAGGTCTGCCAATCGCAACTAAGTCAAATCGCTTATCGTCTAGCGCTTGTGATGCCGTTTTCGGCGTAAAGCCACCAACGCCAACCAAAGTACCATTGTAACGCGCACGCATATAATCTGATACACGTCCACCTAAGTGCTCAAATTGCATGTTATCGTCAAAAATACCCACATGGACAAACGCCAGTTCGCGCAAATTCAACTTAGCAAGTAAGTAATCAAACACCGCTTTATCTCTGTGGTCGGGCTCCATGTTAAAGTATGCGCCAGGCGATAAACGCAAGCCTACCCTTTGTGCACCAACGGCATCTGAAACCGCTTCAACAACTTCAAGCGCAAAGCGCGACATGTTTTCAGGAGTTTCGCCATACTCGTCCGTACGTTGATTAGAAGAGTAATGTAAAAATTGGTCAATTAAGTAACCATTTGCACCGTGGATCTCAACCCCATCAAAGCCAGCTTCCATGGCATTTTTTGCTGCCTGTGCATAATCGGCTACTAACTGCTTTATTTCAGATATCGTTGCTGCTTTAGGCGTTTGGTAGCTTAAGTCACGCATTCTTGGCACCGTACCTTCAACACCGATTGCCGATGGTGCTAACACATCCCCTTCGCCAAAAAAATGTGGATGCGCTACGCGGCCCACGTGCCATAACTGCGCGAAAATCTTACCTCCAGCATTATGCACTGCGCGAGTAACATGCTTCCAACCTTCGATCTGCACTTGAGTAAATAACCCTGGTGTATTTGGATAACCCTGAGCATCTGGACGAATAATGGTTGCTTCACTGATGATCAAACCCGAATCGGCTCTGCGTGCGTAGTAAGCTGCCATCGCTTCTGTTGGGACTAAGTTATCGTCTGCCATACAACGCGTCAGAGGAGCCATTAAAATGCGGTTATTTAAAGTAAGTGTATCGTTGAGTTTAAATTGCTCGAACAATGTTGAAGTCATAATTCCTCGCTAAGATAATTTTATTCTGTTAATTTTGAATGTACGTTCAAGATACACATACTTGAATAAACGTTCAAGAACTATTTTTGAATAAACAATCAAATTAGGGTAAAATTTTTTCAACTAATCTAGATAACTCCCTATATGAGAAGCGCAGAATTCGATAAAGAACATGTTTTACGCCAAGCTATGCGCACTTTTATGCAATATGGCTACAGTAAAACCAGTATGCAAAAATTAACGGAAGCCACAGGTTTGCACCCAGGCTCGATTTATTGCGCATTCAAAAATAAAAAAGGCTTGCTGTTAGCATCTGTAGAGCAGTATCAAAAGGATAAGAACGAGCAGTTCGAGCAACTGTTTGCACAACACCAAAACGTTCGTTCTGCGCTGGAAATATTTTTGCAGGATATTGTGCAGCCATATGCCAGTAATGAAGCGACTAAAGTATGCCTACTTACTCGCACGCTGTCAGAAATTGACGGCCAAGACGATGAGGTGACTCAAGTTCTCTCCAATAACCTATGCGCATTTGAACAAGCACTACAAAATGTCTTAAGCAAAGCTCATCACTGTGGAGAAATTGGTTCTACGCCAAGTGCGAAAGAAAGAGCACAGTTTTTAGTTATGGGCATTTATGGTCTAAGAACTTATGCCAGCACCAGTAACGATCAGCAAGCGCTTGTAAGGCTTAGCAAACAACTACTTGAACACGTTTTGCAATAGCAAAATCGTTGCTTTTACTCAATTTTAGACACAAAAAAAGCGCCGTATAAGCGCTTTTTTTGTTTTGCCAATTTATAAGGCAACATGGCGGAGAGGGAGGGATTCGAACCCTCGATAGGGGTTAGCCTATACACGAGTTCCAGTCGTGCGCCTTCAGCCACTCAGCCACCTCTCCGTTGCACCTAAAGTGCGGGGCTAATACTATGAAAAGCAATTCACTTTAGCAAGCAGTTTTTCGGATATATCAATCAGTTGCTCAACTATCGAGCATTACTTTTGCAGACTTGCCGAAAAATCCAGCATACGATTTAACGAGCGCAATGCTCCTTCACGTAAATCCATATCAACAAACACTTCTTTACCTTGGGGGTCAAGCAGTGCCTCTTCAATCGCTTTTAAGCCATTCATTGCCATCCACGGGCAATGAGCACAACTTTTACAGGTAGCGCCTTCACCTGCTGTTGGAGCCTCAAAAAACTCTTTCTCAGGACACAACTGTTGCATCTTATAAAAAATGCCTCTGTCCGTTGCAACAATGAACTTTTTGTTATCCATCGTTTGTGCCGCTTTTATTAGTTGGCTAGTTGAGCCAACCGCATCAGCCAAATCAACTATTTCCGCAGGTGACTCTGGGTGTACTAAAACGGCAGCATCCGGATGAAGCGCCTTCATATCTTTCAATGCTTTGGTTTTAAATTCATCATGAACGATACAAGCGCCGTTCCACATGATCATATCCGCACCTGTTTTCTTTTGGATGTAAGCGCCTAGATGCTTGTCTGGACCCCAAATGATCTTATCGCCTTGCTCATCAAGATGCTCAACTATCTCTAGTGCACATGATGAGGTGACTATCCAATCCGCACGCGCTTTTACCGCAGTCGACGTATTGGCATACACCACTACTTTTCTATCTGGGTGTTGATCACAAAATGCGGAAAACTCGTCAATTGGGCAACCAACATCCAGTGAACATGTTGCCGCTAACGTTGGCATAACCACAGTTTTGTTAGGAGTAAGAATTTTTGCCGTCTCCCCCATAAAACGTACGCCAGCAACCACGATAACATCTGCATCATGCTTAGCACCAAAACGTGCCATTTCTAGAGAATCAGCAACACACCCACCCGTATCTTCAGCCAAGGCTTGAATTTCAGGATCTGTGTAGTAGTGCGCGACTAATACCGCGTTTTTCTCTTTTAACAATGATTTGATACGCGCTTTGTACTGTGATTTTTCATCATCCGATAAAGGCGCAGGCTTAGGAGGAAAAATATAATCCTCTGGCATGATTTGTTCAGCTAAACTCATTTCTCGACCACTGTAGTCACATTGCATAATTAGGGCGAATTATACGTAAATGAGCGCAATAATCCTAGTCAAAGACTGATTAAATGACACGTTGAAGAAATTAAAGTGAAAGATAAAAGAAACTACTTGAGAAATGGTGGGTCATGATGGACTTGAACCATCGACCAATGGATTAAAAGTCCACTGCTCTACCAACTGAGCTAATGACCCGCTCGGATTATTGATATTAGGGGAATGGTGGGTCATGATGGACTTGAACCATCGACCAATGGATTAAAAGTCCACTGCTCTACCAACTGAGCTAATGACCCGCTCTATATCAATAGGGGTGTTTTGAATGGTGGGTCATGATGGACTTGAACCATCGACCAATGGATTAAAAGTCCACTGCTCTACCAACTGAGCTAATGACCCGCTCACGAGTTTTCGTGCCACTAATTCATCCTGAAGCTTTGGGCCGGTAACCAGGTTACCTGTCGTCGTCCTGACTCGCGTTCTCAACACTGCGAAACTACGTTTCGGTTGTTGCTCACCCAACTGAGCTAATGACCCGCTCGATATTCAAAACAGATTTGTAAATGGTGGGTCATGATGGACTTGAACCATCGACCAATGGATTAAAAGTCCACTGCTCTACCAACTGAGCTAATGACCCGCTCACGTTATCCTGTATTTTGCATTGCTGGTGGGTCATGATGGACTTGAACCATCGACCAATGGATTAAAAGTCCACTGCTCTACCAACTGAGCTAATGACCCGCTCAATGCAAGTTTGTAAATGGTGGGTCATGATGGACTTGAACCATCGACCAATGGATTAAAAGTCCACTGCTCTACCAACTGAGCTAATGACCCGCTAGGATAACATTTACAAATTAAGTGGTGGGTCATGATGGACTTGAACCATCGACCAATGGATTAAAAGTCCACTGCTCTACCAACTGAGCTAATGACCCACTTAGTGCAGCATTTTGATTTGAACCAATCGCCTGCTGCGGGCGCTTATAATACTTATTTAAAAAATGAGTGCAACTGAAATACGTAGTTTTTTTCAGTTTTTGTGTCTAAACGCCTAATTTTAAACCATTGTGGTAAAAAATCATGCCATTTATATCTTTGCAAGACGTTCTGTGGCTAATTTTGCAGCAGTCGTACTTGGGTATTCAGATATCAAAGTATTTAAAATTTGCTTAGCAAGATCCGTTTTTTCCAGCTTTTCATACAAAGCGCCTAACTTTAACATTGCATCTGGGCGCTTATTAGAATCAGGAAACTGCTCAACGACCTTTTTAAAATGCACTAATGCATTGTTATCGTCATTTTTGATAGACAATAACTGCCCTAACCAATAATGCGCATTAGGAATGTACACCGAATTAGGAAATGTTGTTAAAAAGCTCTGAAACTCAGGGATCGCTGCATCATAGCGTTTGTCTTGCATGATCAGGGCGACAGCACGGTCGTAGGCTTCATTCTCTGATAAGTCGTTGCTTAGTGCTTGCGACGCATCAACAGGGCTAACTGCCGCAGGCGCTGTATTGCTCTGTTCGTATACTTTTGAAACTCGATTTTCAATCTCTTGATACAACTCTCGCTGGCGTTGTAACACTTTTTCAAGCTTATAACTTTGCTCTTCTGTAACACCACGCACTTGACTCACTTCATCTTGAAGCAAATTAAGCTGCTGTTGAAGCTCAATTTGCAATAGATTGCGAGTTTTCATCATACGTTCTAGTTGCTCAATACGTTGCTCAATAGAACCTGGACTTGGGTTATTTGCAGCCTCAGAAACAGGAGCGGGAGCAGCCCAGACTTGGGTGCTCCCGCTTAGTAACATTAGAGCTGCCAAAATAGTATTCGGCTTCATAATCTCTCTTTACTAAATTAGTATACAAGCACCGCGCGACGGTTTTTAGCAAAGGCTTCTTCTGTGCGTGATTTTACCATTGGTTTTTCTTCACCATAGCTCACAACAGAAATCTGGCTTTGCGACACACCTAAGCTTTGTAGGTACTTAGATACAGCCTTACCACGGCTCTCACCTAGTGCGATGTTGTACTCAGGCGTACCACGCTCATCAGCATGGCCCTCAATTAGTACTTTAACACTTGGGTTTTTAACTAAGAAGTCAGCGTGTGCTTGCAGTAGCTCAGCATATTGGCTTTGAATCGTTGATTTATCAAAGTCAAAGTACACGACCTGCTCTTGACGCAATGCTTCGTATTTTTCGCGCAACTTTTCTTCTGCTGATTTTTCACGAGAAATAGTGTTAACGTCTACTTGATTGTTTGCATCGTTATTAGCAGCTTGATTGCTTTCATTTGCTGCACCTTCGTCAACACTTGAAGAAGAGCTACATGCCGCTAGCGTCATTACTGGTAGAGCCACCAATAGCGCTTTTAAAGTTTTGTTAAGTTGCATCGAGTATATTCCTATTTGTAAAATTCAAACCAGCAAAGTTGTTATAAAAATGGCGACCAGGCCGGAGCCTTCACTTGCCCATCCGAAACGGGAAGCCGCGCTTTAAATCGACCATCCATAGACACTAAAGCCAAAACCTGCTTATTATTGTGTAGCGTACTATAAATAATCATAGAGCCATTTGGCGCAATACTGGGAGATTCGTCTAAACGTGTTCTCGTCAGTACTTGAAACAGCCCTGATCCTAATTCTTTTTTAGCGATGTGATACTTACCTAGCGTTCTATTTACCATAACCAGCTGTTGCCCATCTGGTGTAACTGACCCTGCCAGATTCATATCACCGTCAAAAGTTATACGTTTCGACCTGCCTGTTTCTAAATTTAACTTATATATCTGGGCATTACCACCCCTTTCAGACGTATAGACAATTTCTTTCCCATTTGGGTGCCATGATGGCTCAGTATCTATGCTACGGTGCTTGGTTAAACGCTTTGTTTGTTTGGTTTTAAGGTCCAACAAGTAGACTTCCGTTGCACCACCAGCATCCTTTGAAAGTACTATTAATAGCTGTTTACCATCTGGCGAAAATTGTGGCGCACCATTAATTCCCGGAAAGCTAGTTAATATTTCTCGCTTACCTGTGTATAAATCTTGAAGAATGATCTGTGATTGGCGGTTTTCAAAAGTCACATAGGCAAGCTTATTGCCATCAGGTGACCAAGCTGGCGACATCAAAGGTTCTTTTGAGCGCAGTAACACTTGCTCGTTGTAACCATCATAGTCAGCAACAACTAATTGGTACGGTTTTTCTTCGCCGTCACGCACAATCACATAGGCAATCTTGGTGCGAAAGGCACCGCGCTCACCAGTCAGTGCTTCATACACTACGTCACTGATTTGATGTGCATAGCGTCTAAAACCATCACTGGTAATAATGCTTTGTCTTGCTTCTTTAATATGGTCCTGACTTTTCATAAGTTGACCATTGCTCATCATACGGGTTTCACCACCCGTTATTTGCGCACGGATCACATCAATCAACTCATATTTTACTAAATAGCGACCACCAGGCTGTTGTTCGATAGAGCCAACCACAATTGCCTCAACGCCTTTATTTACCCACGCATTGTAATCAACATCTTCATCGTTGGTGGGCATTTGCGGCATCTCTGCTAAATCAAGTGGTTTAAATTTACCGCTGCGCATCAAATCAGCGGCAATCACTTCACTTAACTGCGACGGCACTTGGCCAACACCATTATATTTAAATGGCACAATGGCGATTGGACGAGCGCTATCTATACCCTCAGTAATGACAATTTCAAGCGCCGCATTTGCAACACCCTGCAAGCCAAAAGCAACGATGATTAACAAGGTTTTCAATCGGTTAAACATGAGCTTCCTTTATAAATTTGGTTTAATTGTTAGATTAATGTTTTTAAGCTGTTCAAACACGTCTTTTTCTTTTGAAACCGGCAAAGTATCAGCCATTCTTACCGCTCTAAGCGCCGCATCACAGACAATCTTGTCGCCCCCTAAAGAAGTGACGCTGGTAACTAAACCGTTAAATGCTAAACGAATATTTACACGGCACTCTTTACCACGCATTTTCTCGTCAGTTAACAAGTTTTGTTGGATACGTTGTGTGATCAAAGCTTGATACTTTTCTACTTCCGTTAACACTTGCTGCTGGCGAATTCTAGCTCTCGCTGCCTGTTCTTTTGCAAGTTGTTCTTGTAGCATTTTCTCTTCTAATGCCTTTTGACGCGCTTGTTCTGCTTCTTCAGCCTTACGCTTTTCTTCAGCCTCTCTAAGCTTTCTTGCCTCTTCCGCTTTGCGTAGTGCATCTTCTTCAGCTTTGCGCTTTTGCGCTGCTGCCTTCGCAGCCTTTTCCGCTGCTAATGTTTCTTGTTGCGCCTTTTGCGCTTGCTCGCGCTGCTTTTTCTCTATTTCACGGGCTTTTTTAGCTTGTGCTTCTGCTTTACGTTTTTCTTCTTCTTTAGCCAAACGCTGCTGCTCAAGTTGCTTAATCCTGCGCGCTTCAGTTTCTCGCTCCTTTCTCGCTTGCACCGCACGACGCTCTAAATCGCGTATACGCTTTTCTTCTGCCTTTTTTTGCGCATCTTCTTTTTGCTTCAGCTCTGCAATTTTCTTTTCAACTGCATTTTGGTCTACTGAAATCGCTGAAACTATTTTCTCAGATGGCTCGCTTTGTGGCGCATTGAGTGTCACCTCCATCACGGTAGGTGTTGGCGTTTCAAATGTCGCGCTAGCAAACAAAAAACCAGCAATGGCTAAGTGCAAGAGAAAAGATTTCAATAATCCACTTTGTAACGAGTCCATGGCTATTCCTCAAACGATTTCGTCATTAAGCCAACCGATGGCACACCCGCATTTTTCAAAAAGTCCATAAGCAGCAATACTTCTTGATACGACACTCTCCCTGAGCCTTTAATCATGACAGGCGTGTCAGGGTTTTGTTGTAATTTCAGTTTTATGATTGCCGCCACTTCAACTGCGTCCATGGGTGCTTCAGGATCTGTCCCTACACTCACATAGTAACGACCTTCAGCGTCAATACTGGCAATAATCGGCGGGGCATCTTTGGTTTCAACCAAGTCAGACTCTTGCATTTGTGGCAAGTCTACTTTTACGCCATGGGTGATCAACGGTGCTGTAGCCATAAAAATAATCAGCAGCACCAACATAACATCTATGTATGGTACAACGTTTATTTCCGCAACTTGGCGACGTTTTTTCCGCACATACATGTTACTTTGCCTCAACTGAATTTGTAGCTTGGCGATGAAGGATGTTAGAGAACTCTTCCATAAAGTTAACGTACTGAGTCTCTGCAACTTCAACATTTTTTGCGAAGCGGTTATAGGCAATAACGGCTGGGATCGCAGCGAATAGACCCATCGCGGTTGCAATCAACGCTTCTGCAATACCGGGCGCTACCATTTGCAAAGTGGCCTGTTTCACTTCGCCTAGCGCGATAAATGCGTTCATGATCCCCCAAACGGTACCAAATAGTCCGATATAAGGGCTAATTGAGCCAACCGTTGCTAAGAAAGATAAGCCAGACTCTAGTTTTTCTACTTCTCTTGATAAGGCGACCCGCATTGAACGGTGAGTGCCCTCGATAACCATGCCAGCAGAAGGTGAGTTACTCTTTTTATGACGTGCAAACTCTTTGAATCCAGCGGTAAATAAAGCTTCTAAGCCAGTTGCTGGCGCAACTTTACTGGTTACTTCGCTATATAGCTTACTCAGGTCTATTCCCGACCAAAACCTTTTCTCAAATTCCTTTGCTTCATTAACAGCTTTACTAATAATTCCTTTACGTTGAAAGATAATAGCCCAAGAGGCAATCGACATCCCAACTAGCGTTAGCATTACAAGTTGCACCAACAAACTTGCTTTTAAAATAAGATCAATAAAATTGAGTCCCGATTCCACTTTATTCTACTCCTAACGATTGTATCTTGGCTTTTAAACCACAAAATCACTTTATTGACTGTAAGCGGCTCTAAAGATTCAGTTAGTTTACTCACACATGCCAGTGCTTACAATCTCATTACCATGAAATACAGCTATTTGGCGACAAAGTACGCAAAAATATAACAAACCACTAAAGCAGCACCTATTTTTAATCCAAAAGGATGAGTCCATATATTTTCCTCGCTTTTTTGATGCGTATTTATTATTAGTAATTGCATAAATGCATAGCTTTATGCATAAATCACGAATAAACCCGCATAAATTCATTGGTAAGACCAATTAACAACAAATAAACTAATACTCACAAGAAGAACAAAAATAAAACAACACAAATAAAACCAACAACTTATAAAGGAACCTAGTTCGTAATTTCGACAACCAAGAAACAGCCACACGACCTTGCTATTAGTTTTTTTTATTTGAAAATTAAATTTTTCTAGTTTGATAGAATATCTAAACACATTTAATATACACCCTGTACTGAGCAAGCAGCATGATTCATGTAAAAGCACAGTTATTAGTAATATGATTTCTGATTTGTCGTATTACTGTTGATAAATGGATTTGGGATAAAACCTGAAGTCATTTATCAGTTCCCTGGATTACTTCCTTCAACTTGTTGTTTTGCCCGCTTTATTAGCGGGCTTTTTTTTGCCTAAAATTCGCTGCAAGTTTACAGAGATAGGATTAACGCTAACTGAAGTGCATTAGTTGGGGGAATATATGTAGAAAAAAGCCCAATATTATTGGGCTTGGGGCATCAAATTAAAGTGCAAGTAGGCCGCATTTGATGCGATACGACCTCTGGGTGTTCGTTGAATAAAGCCCTGTTGGATCAAAAATGGTTCTATGACATCTTCTATCGTTTCTCGCTCTTCACCAATCGCCGCAGCTAAGTTATCTAAGCCAACAGGGCCACCAGTGAACTTTTCAATAATTGCAAGTAAGTACTTTCTGTCCATGTAGTCAAAACCACATTTATCAACATCAACCATATCTAGTGCCTGTTGCGCTATCTCAACCGACACTTTGCCATCTCCTTTAACCTGAGCAAAATCACGCACCCGTCTTAGCAAACGATTTGCGATACGAGGCGTGCCCCGCGAACGCTTTGCTACTTCATCGGCCCCTTCTGGGCTAATTGTAAGATCTAAATAATATGCTGAGCGTGAAATGATCTTCGATAAATCTGCAACTGAGTAAAACTCCAAACGCTGTACAATACCAAATCGGTCCCTTAACGGTGATGTTAATGACCCAGCGCGAGTAGTTGCACCTATCAGAGTAAATGGCGGTAAATCTAGTTTGATTGAGCGTGCAGCTGGTCCCTCTCCTATCATTATATCTAACTGATAGTCTTCCATTGCAGGATATAAAATTTCTTCTACTTGTGGACTGAGTCTGTGGATCTCGTCGATAAATAATACGTCACCTTCTTCGAGGTTAGTTAGCAATGCCGCTAAATCCCCCGCTTTTTCAAGCACAGGTCCTGAGGTTGTTTTAATGTTTACTCCAAGTTCATTGGCCACTATATTTGCCAAGGTCGTTTTACCCAGCCCAGGGGGACCAAAAATAAGTAAATGATCTAACGCTTCTTCCCTTGTGCGCGCAGCTTCGATGAAGATTTCCATCTGCTTTTTAACATGAGGCTGGCCAGTATAATCACTCAGTAACTTTGGTCGTATCGCTCTGTCAACGACATCTTCATTACCCTGTGCTGCTGGTTCTATTAATCTATCGGCTTCTATCATAAGGTTACATCATTGATTTGAGCGCTTCTTTTATCAACGCTTCAGTACTCATATTTGGTTGTGACACATTCTTCACTGCTTTTTGTGCTTGTGCGAGCTTATAGCCCAAAGCAACTAACGCAGCAATCGCGTCATCTGCAGGGGTATCCTCAACCGTTGGGTTTTGCATTGGCTCAAGTATAGCTGAATCACTAAATGGCGTAAGCAAGTCGTGAGCAAAGTTCTTCAGTCTGTCTTTCATCTCAAGCACTAAACGCTCAGCGGTTTTTTTACCCACACCAGGGATTTTAACTAGCGTGGTTGCATCTTCATTATTTACGCATTGAATAAACTGCTCAGCCGACATGCCTGATAAAATGGCCAAACCTAACTTAGGGCCAACCCCATTGGCTTTTATTAGCTCTCTAAATAACGCTCTTTCTTTTTTATGATTAAAACCAAAGAGTAATTGTGCATCTTCACGAACTACAAAATGCGTGTAAATTGCGGCTTGTTCACCCACTTTGGGCAATTCATAAAAACAGGTCATCGGCATTTGCACTTCGTAACCAATACCTGATACATCAAGCAATATCTCTGGAGGTTGTTTTTCTAATAAAATGCCGCTGAGTCTTCCGATCATGATAAGTCCTACCTTAGTCTTCGTCGCACTGTTTTCGTCGCACTACCCGCTAGACGAATTAAGCTTTGTTCTGAGTGTGCATGGCATATTGCGATGGCGAGCGCATCAGCGGCATCGGCTTGCGGTGTACCGGGCAATTTTAAAATACGTTTAACCATTTCTTGAACTTGCGCTTTTTGCGCTGCGCCCGTACCAACCACCGCCTGTTTAACTTGCCTTGCAGAGTACTCACTAACAACCACATCTTGCATAGTGGCAGCAACTATCGCGGCACCACGAGCTTGCCCAAGCTTTAAAGCCGAGTCAGGGTTGTGTGCCATAAACACTTGCTCAATGGCAAAACCGGTTGGGGAGAACTGCTCGATGAGCTGACTTACGCCTTGGTAAATCATTTTTAAGCGGGTTGGAAAATCATGATCACCGAGTTTAATACAGCCACTACCAAGATACTGAAACTTAGCACCATGATGGTTAATCACTCCGTAACCTGTAAAACGAGAGCCAGGGTCTATGCCTAAAATAACAGCCAATGCATCTACTCTTTTTTTATTTAACGGCATAATGCCAAAATACTGTATGAATTACCAGTTATATATCAAGGATAACCCACGCCCCAACAATTTCAAAAACCAATTCATTTAAACGCATCCCCTTATTTTTCGAAAATGCGCTTCTCTACATCTTGGTGCTCTTCTAATGCCATAATGAGTACCGCTTTTTGACTGCTTGCAATATCTAGCCAGTGCCTTCCCTGAAGCGCGCCTTCAAGCGCATAGAGCAAATTTAAGCTTACTGAGCCGCGACAACTTTTAACTCTTAAATAGGCTCTAACTGAGCCAATCTCTTTGAGGGTTTCAAATGAGTCTATACCTGCATCTATGAGCATCTGCTCAGATTTTGGGCCTAAACCGGGTAAGTCAGCAAGTTTTACCATAGAATATTTCCAACGCTTTTTTTTATACACCCAACCGTACAGCTATTTATCCTCAATTGTATATAAGAAGCAACCCACTTCGTTGCTGCCGCTGCTCATGTCGCATTCACCATTTGCGTTCCAAACACTGTTATTACCGGCTGCTAACCAGCCTCCTGTTTTTGAAATGTGATTGCTTAAAAATACGGGCAGTTGATGGTCTTTGGCAATACTTGCCAATATCTTTGAGTCTTGCGCAAAGCCGCTTTGTGAAATTAATGCACTAACTACATAAGCATCTGCGCCGAGAGCCGCCGCATTGGCAGCGTGGTTCGGGTTTGTAAAATCAGCACATATCGCCAGCCCAACTTTATAACCACATATCTCAAATACATAGTCATTAGCCCCAGCAGTGCAGTACGCTTCTTCGCCCGAATGTAAAAACTGTTTATGGTAAAACTCAACTTGGCCATCCGCAAAGCAAACTACCGCACCAATGGTGGGCTTTCCATTATCTAGCAACGGGCATCCTGCAATAATTGTTACACCCTGCTCAACCGCCTCTTTTGATAACGCTTGAAAGTTATCACTGCTTGCGTCAACGGCCAGTTCTTGTATTAAGTCTAACTCGTAACCAATCAACGACAACTCTGGAAACACAACTAGATGCGCGCCCAGTTTGCCTGCTTGCTGAACCAATTCTATATGCGCTTTGAGATTTGCAGCAAAGTTGCCTCTTTGCACTTCAACCTGTGCTAAACAAACCGACATCTTTCTTTTCATTTCACACTCTTCTTTAGCGTTATTTCTTTGTATTTGCTAAAACAAGGCTAAGTCAGTGTTTCACACTGTATATTTAGTTTCAGCGAGAACAAAAAAGGCGACCGAAGCCGCCTATTTATTAAGAGTTTGACAATTACTCACTAGCAAGTTGTGCTTGTTCAACACTAATAGCAAGCTCTTTAAGCGCATCTGCGTTGGCAACACTCGGTGCATTAGTCATTAAACATGATGCTTGTGTCGTTTTCGGGAATGCGATTACGTCACGAATGTTATCTGTGCCACAAAGTAACATCACTAAGCGGTCAAGACCAAATGCCAAACCGGCATGTGGTGGCGTACCGTATTTTAGTGCATCTAACAGGAAGCCAAACTTATCTTGCTGTTCTTGCTCATTAATACCCAAAATTCTAAATGCCGTTTGTTGCATTTCATTATTATGAATACGCACAGAACCGCCACCAACTTCGTAGCCATTTAGAACCATATCGTATGCATCGGAAATAGCGCCGGCAGGGTTTGCTTCAAGCTCCGCCGCACTAATGTCTTTTGGTGCTGTGAATGGGTGGTGTACAGCATGCAGCGTGCCTTCGTCATCTTCTTCAAACATTGGGAAGTCAACAACCCAAAGCGGTGCCCATTTGTTTAAGTCTGTCAGTTCAAGGTCAAGACCAACTTTCAAACGTAACGCGCCCATCGCTTCGTTAACCACATTGCGTTTGTCAGCACCAAATAGAATGATGTCGCCTGTTTGCGCGTTGGTACGCTCAAGAAGTGCAGCGATCACTTCCTCATTTAAGAATTTAGCAATTGGTGACTGTACCCCTTCAATGCCCGCATCACGGTCGTTTACCTTCATCCATGCAAGACCTTTGGCACCATAAATACCAACAAACTTAGTGTAATCGTCAATTTGCTTACGAGAAAGCTGCGCACCGCCTGGCACTGTTAACACTGCAACACGGCCTTTTGCATCGTTTGCAGGCGCAGATAACACCTTAAACTCTACATCTTTTACAAGGTCGGCAACATCTACAAGTTCCATTGGGTTACGTAAATCAGGTTTGTCAGAGCCAAAACGACGCATCGCTTCGCTGTATGGCATGACTGGGAACTGACCCAAATCTACGTTCAGTAGCTCTTGCCACATTTGACGGATCATTTGCTCCGTCACCGCTCTTACTTGACCTGAACTCATAAACGAGGTTTCAATATCGATTTGCGTGAATTCAGGCTGGCGATCAGCACGTAGGTCTTCATCACGGAAACATTTTACGATTTGATAGTAACGGTCAAAACCCGACATCATCAGCAATTGTTTAAATAGCTGTGGTGACTGCGGAAGCGCGTAAAAGCTACCTTTGTGAACACGACTTGGCACCAAATAGTCACGCGCCCCTTCTGGCGTTGCTTTTGTTAGTACTGGTGTTTCAATGTCTAAAAAGTCATTGCTATCTAAGAAGCGACGCACAAAGCTACTTGCTTTTGCGCGTAGCTTAATGCGGTCACTCATTTCTAAACGACGTAGGTCTAGGTAACGATACTTAAGACGACGCTCTTCCGAGTTTTGCTGGTTAAAATCAAGTGGTAACGGCTCTGAGCGGTTAATGATAGTTAAGCCAGTACCTAAGATTTCAACTTCGCCAGTTGCCATATCTTTGTTAATTTGGCTATCAGGACGAGCACGAACCGTACCTTTTACTTGCACACAAAATTCTTGGCGCAACGTATTAGCTACATCCATTAACCCGTCTACTTCTGGGTCAAAAACAACTTGCACTAACCCTTCACGGTCGCGCAAATCGATAAAAATTAGGCCACCTAAATCACGGCGTTTGTTGATCCAACCGCATAGTTCTACTTCTTGTCTTACGTGACTTTTGTTTAAGTTTCCGCAATATATTGAGCGCATAGTCTTCCTGTCTCTCAGTTACACTAAGTGGTAACTGGCATTAATATGAAAAATTACCTGCGATTATATAAAAATACCCGTCTCAATGTCATCCTTCATTCTATTTAGTTTCTAAATTTCGCTAACTTTATTACACTAGCGCCATCAATTAGACTGCCCAAATACAGTTATGTTATATCTTGGCTGCCCACAATGGAGCTCAACGCACTGGAAAGGACGCTTTTTTACCAGTCATTGTCCGAATAATAAAATGCTCAGTGAATATGCGCATATTTTTAACTCGGTGGAGGGTAATACCAGCTTCTATGCAGATCCTAAACCCAGTACGATTGAAAAATGGCGTACGGACGTACCTGATAGCTTTCGTTTTACGTTTAAGATCCCCAAACGTTTTTCACATGAAATGGCACTACAAAACTGCCATCAAGGGCTCACCGCTTGGCTTACTTTGTTTGAGCCAATTTTTGATAAACTCGGCATGATAATGCTGCAATTGCCTAAATCCTGTGGACCAGAGTATTTATCAAGAATCGTTGAATTTAGTCAGTTACTGCCAAAAGAACTTTCTCTTGGTATCGAGGTACGCCATTTGGGCTTTTTTGACAAAGCGGATAATGAGCGGCGATTTAATCAATTTTTGATGGCCTACAGTTACAACCGTATTATGATGGATACCCGACCACTGTTTAGTGAGCCTGCGACAACCTCCGCAATCATTGATGCACAGCAAAAAAAACCTAAAGTCCCCTTACATGTCATAGCAACAGGTAACTCACCTGTCATACGCTATGTTGGCTGTTCTAATTTACAAGCAAACCGTGAGTTTTACGGCCCTTGGCTGAAAAAAATTAACCTATGGCTTAATGAAGGGAAAACGCCTTACGTGTTTTTTCATACTGCTGATAATTATGATGCCCCACTGCTTGCACAACAGTTTATCAATGATTTAAGTCGAGAAGACATCCAGCTAGGTGCTTTTCCAGCTCAAAAACAACCTCAGCAAACTAGCTTCCTTTAGCAGAATAGCCAACTGTTAAAAATAACAGGTTTCCAGTTAGATTAAGGGTGTGACAATGCAAGCGCTTATTAACGATAAAAGGAAATTAATATTTTGAAACTAAACAAAAAAAATATGAAGACACTATCACATGACAAACAAGTGTTACCACAAATGGTAACTCAAAAAGTTGCTGGTGGAGCTCCTGAAAAGGATACAAGATCAGACTTGCATACCTCAATAAGAGCTGCATGAAAGGGTTCTGGGGGGAACTCACGCGCGTCAGATTGTTGTATTGCTGCTATGTAATAACGACGTTTAGTAGAAGCCTTTGTAAACAGGCTTCTACTACCATCCCCCTAATGTATTTCAAACCTTTTGCTAATAGTATGGTGTTAGCTTGGGTTACTTCATTCGACTCGGTTCAAACTCTTCATATCGGGGTAGTTTTGCATCTAAATCTTCCCAGTTGGCTTTACTAGTTACAAAGTTATGAGACATAGGTCGCTCGCTAATATCTGAGTCTAAAATCCCCAAGCGCAAGCGAAGCTTTTCGGGTAAATCACTATTGGAGCTAAATAATGGCGATGCGCAGTGAACACAAAAATGGCGTCTTCTACCGGGTTTAAACTCGAAGTACTTAATATGTTCATTGCCTTTAACAATCTTTAAGTCACTCGTGTTAACAAATCCGTTAGTTGCATAAGCTGTGCCTGTGGATTTTCGACATAACGAACAGTGGCAATGAATAATATCGCTAATTTTCCCTGCTATTTGCAGTTCAACTTGTCCACATAAACAGCTTGCCTGATACATCCTGTACTCCTTGAAGTAATTCGTGTTTAGTTTTTTATGCATTATACTGCTCGCATTTATTTGTACCAGAGCTACACACATGGACTTTACACGTTATTTTGTTCACTACCCTGAAACGATTCAATCACAGATTGAACAGCTCATTACCTCAGGGCGCCTTAAACAGTATTTTGAACATAAGTACCCAAGTGCACATCAACTGCAAAACGAAAAAGCATTGTATGAGTTCACCAATGTGCTTAAGCAACGCTATTTAAAAAATGCACCAAAACTCAGTAGTGTAAAATATAAGAAGCAAGCGGATTTAGTTAAGAATGCATTGGGAACCCACACATTTAAAAGTCATCAGCATGGTGGAAAACTCAAGGCAAAACATGAAATTGCTATAGCATCACAATTAAAACAAGCGCCAGAAGCGCTATTGAAGGTACTTGTTGTTCACGAATTAGCGCACTTTAAAGAAAAAGATCACAACAAAGCATTTTATCAACTGTGCTGTCATATGGAGCCTGATTATCATCAGCTGGAGTTAGACTTGCGACTATTTCTTGTTCTGCAGGAGTTAGAGTTGAGCTTTTACTGAAGCAGGCATAAAACCCAACATACAACTAACACTCAAATAGCCACAGCGATAAACTAACCAAGCGCGTAAACAGGCACCAAAAATAAACCCAAAGGCAAACGCACTCACCAAACCAATCAAGCCAAATTGCGCTTGTAAATACCAGGCAAGTAACACTGTAACTGTGGTAGCAAACAATAACACCCATAGATTATAAAGCGGGTTGCCAATAAGCTTGATAACACTTACGGTGCTCATTCTAAGTGGTGTCACTAATTGAGCTGTGAGCAATATAACCAGCATGGTATGGCCTGACTCTAGCTCAGGCTCTTGATACAAGGCCAATAATGGGTATGCAATTAAAATCAATACACCCACAAACACCATATTACATAGCCAAAATAAACGCATTAATTGACTTATTTTTGCCTCATCTAACCGCTTTTCAAGCAACATAGGTTTTAACAGTACTGCAAATGCATTGGACAAAATAGCCATAAGTCCAGCTATTACTACTGCAGGATAAAACACACTCACCGCTTTTGGACCAAGCCAATGATGCACCAACAACACGTCAAGCTTCGCCACCAAAGCAGCCCCTGCACCGCTGGCTAATAAAGTAAGAGATGAAGTGCACCAATGTCTGGTTTTAAATTGTGGTTTATGCTGTTGTAGCAAAGGAAAAATTAAAATAAATTGCAGTATTACAACGATGCTAATGCTAAAAACCAGCGCTTTACACACCGTCGCCAAATGAAGTTGTCCGTGCTGCCAATATAAATAGGCGCAGGTTAGAGCGGTGAATATTTCAAATAAACATTGCTGGGTAAGCAAACCACGACGTTTTTTATCCAATGCCAGTAAAAGTGCAGCCTGACATTGCATGAGTGCACCAAGCGGCACAATTAAGAGTAAGTATTCCAAGTGTTCGGTGGTCAATTGATGAGGCGAAAAATAAGCATATCCAGTTATTATTGAAGCTGAAAAGATCACACCGAATATCAGCGCAACAGCTAAGTACACGCGTTTAAGCCCTTGCAGCAAAGCATAGTCTTGGCTTTTGTATAACGGGTGCGCTAAGCGCATTAAAGACGAGGAAAACCCCAAACTGGCTGGCAACAACAGTACTTCACACAGTGCCAACAACGCCGCAAAAGTGCCGAAATGTTCGGCACCCATAAACTTTGCTAACATCAGAGTCATCACCACACGACTTATATGATTGAGTCCGGTGAATGTGCTTAATGATAAGACTTGTTTGAAAACATCCATTTATTGAAAAAAACTACAGACCTAACTCCGACATAAAATCATCGTCTGCCGTATCATCGACGTTGTCTTTGGCTTTTTTATCTTCCTTTTTGGCATCTTTAGCAGCCTGACTGGCAATAATGGTGTCAGGGTCTACCGATTCAGCAATATCAAAATCATGTAATTTGATGAACTCCGTTTTATCCATCGCAAGTTCTAGATAGAAGATATTTTGATTTTGAGTTGTAAAGGTAACGCGCCTTGCTTGTGGGCGATCCATAGTGGTATCTACTGATATTTGCACTTGCTTGTTAATCGCCATCATCTTAGGTTGATTTTGGGTGATTGAGGTATGCAACTGTTCGCGCACTTTGCTTGTAAAATCGCCCACGATTTGGTTCATTAACTCTCCCATCACATTTGATACATCATCTGATAGGTGGCTGCTAGCAATTTCGTCCTCTGGCATGCCCATGTTACGCATATAATCTTGGTAAATTTCCATCGCCGCTTGCGCAGTAAAGTTAGTTACAACGAGTCCGGTAAAACCACCATCGAACAAAACAAAACAGCCAATATCTGGGCGCATACAAGTTCGGGTGATTTTTTGTACCATCGCTGAATACGCGATTTGATTTCCACTTGCTGATGACAGTACCTCAGTCACTGAACGACATAAGGTTGATAATATGTCTTCTGTACTAACCACTTTATTTTTCGTCATTATTTGTCTCTTTGCTTACTTCTTTTTATTAATAGTAGCCAAGCTACTCAATTTATCACTGACTATCCAGTATAAAATGTTAAAATAGCATGATTATTTGGCAAGAGAGATAAAATTGTGACTGGCAAAGACAGTATTTATGCCACTGAGCAACAAGTAAAAGACTTCAGCTTTGATGCCAACGTCGTTGAAGTGTTTCCTGATATGATCCAGCGCTCGGTACCGGGTTATGCAACCATTGTAAGTACCATGGGTAAACTCGCAGGGCAATATGCGCAAAGTAACTCAAACCTGTACGATTTAGGCTGTTCGCTTGGGGCGGTTACACTGAGTATGCGTCGCAACATTGCAAAAGAAAACTGTGAAATTGTCGCGGTGGATAATTCAAAGGCCATGGTTGAGCGCTGCAAAATGCACTTAAGCGGCTTTAAATCAGATGTACCGGTTAACGTGCAACTGGGTGACATTACTGAACTTGACATCGAAAATGCCAGTGTGGTTGCGATGAACTTTACTTTACAGTTTATTCCCAAAGACCAACGCGAAGCTGTTTTAACAAGCATTTATAGAGGCTTAAAGCCGGGTGGCGTTTTGCTTTTAAGCGAAAAAATTAAAGGCGAAACCGACCAACAAGATAATTTGCTTATCGACCTACATCATGATTTTAAACGTCATAATGGTTATTCTGAGCTAGAGATAAGTCAAAAACGAACAGCGATTGAAAACGTCATGCGCCCTGATCGCTTAAGTACTCACATGTCTCGATTAGAAAAGATTGGGTTTAAACAAACCCAAGTATGGTATCAATGTTTTAACTTTTGCTCACTGGTAGCAATTAAATAACGGAGCAAAAATGCATTCTTGGTTTACAGATTTTTATGCTGCCATCGCGAAAAGTCCTTTAAGTCATTGGCTGGATACACTGCCTGCGCAGCTAACGCATTGGCAAAATGAAGCCCAGCACGGTGATTGGCCGCAATGGGAAAAAGTGCTTAAAAACTTACCTGACTCAAATACAAGTCATGTGAATATTCAAGACAGGGTCGAGTTTGGTTTACCTGAAGAGCTATCTGATGGCCATAAAAAGCAGCTCACGCATTTGCTTAAACGCATGATGCCATGGCGTAAAGGTCCGTTTAATATTCACGGTATTCATATTGATACAGAGTGGCGCAGCGATTGGAAGTGGGAGCGACTTTTACCACATATCAGTGACTTACATGGCCGCACAGTGCTAGATATTGGCTGTGGTTCTGGCTATCACTTATGGCGCATGCGCGGCGCTGGTGCAAACTTTGTGGTGGGGATTGACCCTTCAGATTTATTCTTGTCTCAGTTTCAAGCGATAAAGCATTTCAACCCCGACCCAAATGTACATTTGTTACCTCTGGGGGTTGAACAACTGCCACAACTCAAAGCATTTGATACGGTATTTTCGATGGGGGTGCTTTATCATCGTCGCTCACCAATCGATTTCTTAGCCCAGCTTAAAGCACAATTGCGCGCTGGCGGTGAGTTGGTGTTAGAAACTTTGGTTATTGAAGGTGATGTAAACACCGTACTGGTACCAACGGACCGCTATGCGAAAATGCGTAACGTTTGGTTTATTCCAAGCACCGATGCACTTACGCTTTGGTTAGAACGTGTTGGCTTTAAAGACATTAAGGTAGTGAACAAAGACATTACCTCGTTAGATGAGCAGCGCCGCACCTCGTGGATGGAAACAGAGTCTTTGGCTGACTTTTTAGACCCCAATGACTCAAGCAAAACTATCGAAGGCTACCCTGCCCCTTTGCGTGCGATTCTAACCGCCACCGCATAATCACTTTTAACTTGGAGGGCACTATATCCGCCCTCCCGTATTTCCCCTAATATACTTCCACTCCCAATTTGTCATATTTCAGCTAGCCCCAAATTGCCAATTGTTGTAAAATACGCGCGTTTCTAAGCAACCCATAAATAGCAATTTTGAGGAAAACCTGTGAGCGAACAAAAACAGTCTCTTAGCTACAAAGACGCAGGCGTAGACATCGATGCGGGTAACGCATTGGTAGAGCGCATAAAAGGCGTAGTGAAAAAAACTCGCCGTCCAGAAGTAATGGGCGGAATTGGTGGTTTTGGCGCACTATGCGAACTTCCAACTGGTTACAAAGAGCCTGTATTAGTTGCTGGCACTGATGGCGTAGGCACAAAACTTCGCCTTGCTATTGATTTGAAAAAACACGATACAGTTGGTATCGACTTAGTTGCAATGTGTGTAAATGACTTAATCGTCCAAGGTGCTGAACCCCTATTTTTCTTGGACTATTACGCAACAGGTAAACTTGATGTAGATGTTGCAGCAGACGTTGTAACAGGCATTGGTAAAGGCTGTGAGTTGGCGGGTTGTGCACTTATCGGTGGTGAAACCGCTGAAATGCCTGGCATGTACGAAGGCGACGATTACGACATTGCAGGCTTTTGTACTGGTGTAGTTGAAAAATCTAAGATCATCGATGGTACTAAAGTTGCCTCAGGCGATCAGTTGATTGCTTTAGCATCAAGTGGCCCACACTCAAACGGCTATTCACTTATCCGTAAAGTACTAGAAGTATCAGGTGCTGACACAAGTTCCGCTTTTGAGGGCAAAACACTTGGCGAGCATCTACTTGAGCCAACGCGCATTTATATAAAATCTATTCTTGAACTTCTAAAAGATGTTGATGTGCACGCTCTTTCTCACATCACAGGTGGTGGTTTTTGGGAAAACATCCCTCGTGTGCTACCTGAGTCAGCAAAAGCAGTTGTAAAAGGCGATAGCTGGCAATGGCCGGCAATTTTCAACTGGCTGCAAGAAAACGGCAATATTAGCACTCACGAAATGTACCGTACATTCAACTGTGGTGTTGGCATGATCTTAGTAGTACCAGCAGATAAACTTGAGCAAAGCCTAGAAATCTTAACTGCTCAGGGTGAAAACGCATGGCATATTGGCGAAATCCAAAATGCAAATGCTGGTGAAGAGCAAGTTGAGATCATAGGTGGAAGAGCCTAATGTCTAACACTCGCTTAGTTGTATTGATCTCTGGTAGTGGTTCAAACCTACAAGCCATCATAGATGCTTGCCAGAGTAATCAAATTAAGGGCGAGATAGTTGCTGTTATTAGTAACAAAGACAAAGCATATGGCTTAACTCGCGCAGCCAACGCAGGCATACAAACGCGCGTTTTGAGCCATAAGGCATTTGCTACACGTGAAGATTATGACATTGAATTAGCATCTTTAATTGAATCTTTTGATCCAGATTTGGTTGTATTAGCTGGATTTATGCGTATTCTAACCCCAAGCTTAGTGCAAAAATTTAAGGGAAAAATGTTGAACATTCACCCTTCTTTGTTGCCTAAGTACCAAGGGCTGAACACCCATCAAAGAGCAATAGATGCAAAAGACGATGTACACGGTGTAAGCGTACACTTTGTGACTGAAGAGCTAGACGGTGGTCCGGTTGTACTGCAAGCTAAGGTGCCTATCTTAGCCGATGATACTGCCGAGACGCTGGCACAGCGGGTTCATGAACAAGAGCATATAATCTATCCTTTGGTGGTCCAGTGGTTCAGCGAACACAGACTAACTATGGAAGCAGATTATGCCGTTTTTGATAACCAACCCCTTCCAGCTCAAGGCGCAACTTACCCATAATAAAAAAATATGCGCTTGGCTACTTGGCTTAAGCGCTATTTTCTCCTGTTCACTTTTTGCCAATCCGCTTGTTCCTTACAGTGCTGAATATGAAGTTTCTCGCAAAGGTTCTGTTCAAGGTTCTGCATACCGTGAGCTAAAACAAGTTGATAATGATACCTATCAACTAAAATACCGAAGCGAAATCGAATGGATGATTTTTTCTGATGAGAGAGAAGAGACATCAACATTTAAAATGCAAGGTACACAGCCTATCCCTATGGAATATTCTATGGTTCGCACAGGTACAGGCCCTGACAAAGACTACAAAATTACTTTTGACCACAAAAACCAGGCTATCTTATCAAACCAAGAAAAGTATCCTCTAGATGTAAAATGGCTTAATGCTCAGCAAGACTTGTTGACCTATCAAGTTCAGCTTCGCAATGATCTCAAAGCAGGCAAACAAACATTTAGTTACCCTATCATCGATAAAAATGGTGATCAGCGCACCTATGACTTTACTGTCGATGGCGAAGAAACCATCACCCTACCCGTTGGTAACGTGAAGACGATTCGTATTAAACGCCTTTATGATAACGACAAGCGTCAAGCAACCGTTTGGTTAGCGCCAGAGTACGATTACATGGTGGTAAAAATGTATAAAGGAAAAGAAGGCATTGAGCAGTTTCAAGTACAGTTAACCAAGTATGAAAAGCACAACGCCCTGTAACTAAATAAATCGGTAGTTGAAGGAATTCAACTACCTTATCAAACCTAGGTGTTAAATCTTTTCGCCCATTTTAAATAGCACAAATTCACCTTCAGTCATTTTCTGCCATTGTTCATCGTTGGTCAGTGGGCGGGTAGCTATCACAGTAACCACGTCGTTGGGCGTTGTTTCCTTTTGAAAATCAACCACCATATCTGCATCTATCAGTGTTGCTTTACCAAATGGCGCTCTTCGGGTGATCCAATGCAAATTATTAGTACAATAAGCTAATACATACACGCCATCGGTCAAAAGCATATTAAATACGCCTTTTTCTCTTAGCGTATCGGCAAGCTTTGCAGCATATCTAAACACAGACGCCATATTGCTAGGACGTTTTGGATACTTTTCACGTATTTTGTCAAGTAGCCAGCAAAACGCCAATTCACTGTCGGTATTACCCACTGGCCGATAAAACTCAGGCTTTAGATCGCTATAGTTAGACAATTGACCATTGTGGGCATAAGTTATCTCCCTGCCCCACAGCTCTCGTGTGAATGGGTGAGTGTTCTCAAGGCAAACCCTGCCTCGATTACCTTGGCGAATATGGCTTATCACCGATACGCTTTTTATCGGGTATGCCTTAACCAGTTTAGCAATTTCAGATTGGCAGCTAGGCTCTGGGTCTTTAAACGTTCTGCACCCTTTACCTTCATAAAAAGTGATACCCCAGCCATCTTTATGCGGCCCAGTGTTACCACCACGCTCTAAAAGCCCTGAAAAACTAAAACAAATATCTGTTGGGACATTCGCCGACATGCCCAATAGCTCACACATTAAATAAAACCCCTTTAAAAACGAAAGAAAACACCAACCATTAGACTTTACTTGGGACATATTTGGCAGGCGTTGGTTACATTGCGCTTATTATTATGCGTAACACAAAAGCATTATCGCTCACTCGACTGATGTCGTAAATATAACAGTCTATTAAAAATAAGGTTTAACCGAGGTTAGCATAGGGAAGAAGCTATTGGCATGAGCAAATCAAATATACTCACTTGTAAAAAAGGGCATGTAAACATGCCCTTTCATCGCTTACGCCATTATCAAGAAGCCGATAAATGCGATTACGGCGGCTATTAATGCATAAGGAAGCTGTGTCACTGCGTGGCTAATTAGATTACACCCAGAGCCTTGCGCGGCTAGTACTGTTGAATCTGAATAGAAACACGCTTGGCTACCAAATGACGAGGCTGATAGTAACGCACCAATCACCAGTGGGATATCAGCATTAACTGCGACAGCCAGCGGCATCACAATCGGTATTGTCACCGCAAAGATGCCCCAGCTAGAGCCAGTTGCAAAGGCTAATATTGCCATTGAGAGAAATACCATTGCAGGTAGCAACTGAGCCGTCATGTAAGGACTAAGAGAGTCAATTACAAAGCGCGGTAGCATAAGCTGATCACAGACATCTTTAAAGATAAATGCAGCTATCACCGTACCTATCGCTGGCAACATACACTTAAAGCCATCAATCATTTGCTCTAGCATCTGAGCAAGGGTCATTAGTCTTTGTACTAAATAAAATGGCACAGTCACAGCTAGAGTAGCGAGTAGCCCCTTCCAAACATCAATGTCAAAGTAAACGGTAAAGGCAACTAACAAGGTGATAGGCACAAGAAAGTTGTACAACTTACCTTGCTCATCGGCATGTTCAAACTCATGCTCAATGGCTTTTGCGGCGTAATCATCGGGTGTATGTACTTGCTCAAAATCCACTTGCTCTAACGCAGGTTGTCCCTTCTCAACTGCAGCTTCTGCTTTTTTCATAGCACCAACAAGGGGGATAACGCCTAATACAACCAGTGGCACCATCAACACCGCAACCCATGCATACAACATATAAGGTATTGCTTGAATATAAGTACTGATCCCCTGTCCTTGCTCTGCGACCCCATTGTCGACCAATAAGCCACCAAAGAATACCGCCCAAGTAGAGAGTGGCACCAACACACAAATAGGCGCTGCAGTTGAGTCGACCACATAGGCAAGCATCTCGCGTGATACTTTAAACTTGTCTGTTACCCTGCGCATCGTTTCACCAACCGTTAGCGCATTAAGGTAATCATCAATAAAAATGACTACGCCTAAAAAGTAAGTCATCAGTAATGACGATTTGCGCCCTTTTGCAAGCTTTAAAGCGTTTTGACCAAATGCAAGTGCCCCGCCGGTGCGCACTAATAAAGCGATCAGCGCACCAAAGCTACCACACACAAGTATTAACCAGCCGATGGTCTCATCTGCCATGACTTTCAAAGAGGTTTCGGAAAACTTTGCGAGTATCTCTGATGGGTTAATTAACGCTAAGCCAACCAATGCACCAATTACAAGTGCAAGTATTGGCCGACGAAGCAGCACAGCAAGTGTGAGTACAACAATAGGTGGAATAACACTGATAACACTAGGCTCTAACATTAGACACTTTCCCAATATTACGATTTATATAGTTGAGAGTTAAAAGCGCTATCTATAAGTGCTATAGGCGCGCAAGTCTGCTTAATTGGGTTAACCGACGCTTAGTATGGCCCTTATTGAAACATCAGCGAGAAAATAAACAGGAAAGTCGCCGAGGTCAATTTCTTTTTAATCAAAAATAACTTTTTTTACTTATCGCTATGAGGAGGTACCTCTTAGCAACGTTTTATCAGCTTATTATAAAAGCTACTAACTACATAAAATCGCTACTTTTCTATTTCTCAACATAGAGTTAAATGCAAAAAAACGATACCAAGCAATAATCATAATTCTAACTCTTTACGAGCAAATAATTTCGTTTTTCAAGTTGTTTTTTTTAGTTTAAAAAGTGCTTGTCCAATTAACTTAAGGCAAAAAAAATGAAAAACACATTACTCGGTATGGTTGCAGCTTTAACTTTCGTTGCAACAAGTAGCCTAGCTGATGAAAATGCTGTTGCACCTCAAGAGTTAGTACAAGAGTTCACACAAATGTGCTTAGAGTGGGCAAATGACGATGGCGTGGAAGCAAAAGATCTTAAAAAATATGTTTTAGACTGTGTGAACGATGAGCTTACAAGCAGCAATTACCAGACAGTATCAAGCGTTGAGTTTTAATAAAACGACAAGTAAAACCTCATTCATACTTCAATAAAAAGCCGGGTTTCCCCGGCTTTTTTTATTCCTTTTTCTTTTTCGACGCTTTGCTTTCTTCGACCCATTTGCCCTTTTCATAGGTAGCCTTCCAGCCAGTCGCTTTACCATCTACCTCAGTCATCACATACTGACTTTTGGTTTTGCGCGAATAGCGAACAACGGCCAAATTTCCATCTTCGTCTTTTTCTGGCGCATCGGCTAGATAATAGAATTTTGGAGATAGTCTATCTCTGAAACGCTTCAGTTCAGCTACCTTTGGCGCACGGGTTTCTCGAGATTTCGGGAAGGTGTGTGCCGCCAAGAAAATACCAGACGCACCATCACGTAGTACAAAGTACGCGTCTGATTTTTCACACTCTAGCTCAGGTAAGTGCACCGGATCTTCTTTTGGTGGCGCAGGTTCCCCATTTTTAAGCAGTTTACGTGTGTTTTTACACTCATCGTTACTGCATCCAAAGTATTTACCAAAGCGTCCTGACTTAAGCTCCATATCTGAGCCGCACTTATCACACTCGATAATGGGTCCATCATAACCTTTAATCTTAAAAGTGCCCGTTTCAACAACATAGCCCTTACATGCAGGGTTATTACCACACACATGCAACTTGCGCGTTTCATCTATTAGATAGGAGTCCATCGCGGTTTCACACAACGGACAACGCTTCATTTGCATTAAAGTTTCGGTTTCAACATCTTCAACGTCAGCTGCAATCGCCTCATCACCTGAGACTAAGTTCATGGTGGTTGTGCAACGCTCTTTTGGTGGCAAGTTATAACCTGTACACCCTAAGAACACACCTGTCGATGCTGTACGAATACCCATTTTACGATTACAAGTCGGGCAGTCAATGTCTGTTTCAACCATGACATTTTGGCGCATACCGCCATGTTCTTCATCAGAGGATGCAACCTCTAACTGCTTAGAGAAGTTATCGTAAAACTTGTCTAGAACCTGAGTCCAAACACGTTCACCAGCTGCGATGTCATCCAGTCGATTTTCCATTTTTGCAGTAAAGTCGAAGTTCATTAAATCATTAAAGTTTTCGACTAATCGATCGGTAACGATTTCACCCATTTTTTCAGCAAAAAAGCGACGATTTTCAACGCGAACATAGCCTCTATCTTGAATCGTTGAAATGATTGAAGCGTACGTTGATGGACGACCGATACCACGCTTTTCAAGCTCTTTTACTAAGCTCGCCTCGCTAAAACGTGCCGGTGGCTTAGTAAAGTGTTGTTTAGGGTCAAGTGCAACTAAATCAATGACATCACCCACGGCAACAGCAGGTAAAGATTGATCTTCTTCGTTTTTCTTACGAATAGAAGGCTGAACCTTAGTCCAACCATCAAAGCGCATCACGCGACCTTTCGCTTTTAGCGTATAGTCTTGGGCACCTACAGTTAGCGTCGTTAAGTCGTACTCTGCAGGTGTCATTTGACACGCAACAAACTGACGCCAGATTAGCTCATAGAGCTTTTTAGCATCTGCATCTACACCTTCAACATGGCCTGATAATACTTTTACATCAGATGGACGGATCGCTTCGTGCGCCTCTTGGGCGTTTTCTTTTGCACTGTATTTAATCGGATTAGCTGGTAAATACTTATCGCCAAATTGCTCGGTGATATAGTCTCGACACATCGCAAGCGCATCGTTCGACAAGTTAGTCGAGTCAGTACGCATATAAGTAATGTAACCCGCTTCATACAAACGCTGTGCAAGCATCATGGTTTTTTTAACGCCATAGCCTAAACGGGTACTTGCTGCCTGCTGCATTGTTGACGTAATAAATGGTGCACTTGGCTTACTCTTGCTCGGCTTTTCTTCAACCTTAACAACTTTATAGTCACAGTGTTCAAGCGCCTTGACCGCAGTCATGGCTTGTTCTTCAGTGACAGGCTTAAATGCATTGCCTTGATACTTCGTCACTTCTAAACGAATTGGTTGTTTTTTAGCGGTTACATCAGCATGAATATCCCAAAATTCTTCAGGGATAAAAGCTTTGATCTCTCTTTCGCGTTCAACAAGCAAGCGTACAGCCACGGACTGAACTCGCCCAGCAGATAAGCCTCTGGCGACTTTTTGCCAAAGTAGCGGGGATACCATAAAACCAACAACACGGTCTAAGAAACGACGTGCCTGTTGCGCATACACCATGTCTGTATTCAGTTGCCCTGGTGTTTCAAATGCTTGTTGGATAGCGTTTTTAGTGATTTCGTTAAAGACTACGCGCTTATACTTTTGCGGCTCTCCGCCAATGATCTGCTCAAGGTGCCATGCAATGGCCTCCCCCTCTCTATCCAAATCGGTTGCGAGATAGATATGGTCGGCGTTTTCAGCAAGTTTTTTAAGCTCTTGTACTACCTTTTCTTTACCTGGTAGTACCTCGTAATGAGGTTCCCAGCCTTTCTCTGGGTCAATCCCCATACGCGCGACTAAGTTAGCGTAGTCTTTCTTCTTTTTGTATATGGCTTTTTCTTCAGGCGACATTTTTCTGACTTCAGCAGGACTTTTTGTTGCCAAGCCTTTTGTCTTTCCTGCACCTGAAGTAGGTAAGTCACGCACATGTCCAACACTGGACTTGACGATATAATCCTTACCTAAATATTTATTAATTGTTTTTGCCTTAGCGGGAGACTCTACAATTACTAGCGATTTGCCCATAGCTGCCTATTTTGACCCATCTTGTCTGAGTTTTTGCCCGTCTTGGGCGACTAATATTTATAGGTATATCTACAAACACCTATTGTTACAAGCTTTAAATACAATCTTTTAGCTGTTTAATGATTAATTACACAATTGTTGTTGCTATTTTAAGCAAAAAGTACAAAGCCAAATTTAAGCAGCGCAATATAATGGAAACAATACAAAAATGCCAACCCAGAGGTTGGCATTTTTATGTTTCATTTATTAGCCTGCATCTTTTATCGGTAGTGTAACTGCCGTTACAACCCCCTTCGGCGTATTGAATATAAAGGATACAGCGCCTTCTTCTTTTTGGTTAGCTTCCAACTCTCGTGAAATAGTAAACTTGATACTTGATGCACTTTTGATATTTAGATTGGGTATTACAACATCAGAAACACCTGTGTATAAGCCATTATCTGCGCTAATTGCTATTTCAGTACCTTGTGGTAATGGGTTGTTATTTACATCACTATAAAATAATTCAATGTCGGCTTTTGTGATTGTTTGTACCGTGCTTGTGCCAAAGTTAACTTCAGTTACATCACAGTATAAATCTGACCCTGACGCCTCTATATCAAGCGCTACGATCCCACCTATAACTACGTCACTGCAAGAGCTAGATACAACCGCGTTATTACCAAGCTGTGCTCCCTTTTTAATCGCAAAACGATAAACAGGTACACTGCCTGACATAATAATTTCTGCACTGTCAAATACATCAATTATTGACTTGGTACACTGCCCAGAACTTTGTTGTGCAACTGTACAACTTAGTCCGTTATATTTACCGTCTCTGTCGGTAAAAGCACCATCGCCATTACCATCCCACAGCTTTTCAAAATGACCTGCATTGGTATTAAGCGGTGAGCACGGATTAGCTGTGCTGCTCGGTAAACAGTTAATACCTTCATAATTACCGTTCTCGTTGTCATCTCTAAACGCTTCTGGCACATCATAAACAAGGCTAAATTCATTACTATCGAACAGGCCATTACCGTTAACATCATTGAAGTTTTCTTCACCATCAGTAATAGCGATTAATGTTGCCCGACCTGCCAGAGGCACACCTTCAGGATCGTTGGCCGCATTCAAAATACCACCAATACAAGGTGCGGCTTTGGGCTCAGAAGGTGCCGAGGTGTTTGCTGAGTACAAATCACAATTACGAGTACTTTCTAAAACCGAAGCATTTATTTGATTATTACCCACGTTTAAAATTTGTTGGTGTGAAGGGTTAGAGTTGCCCTGCCCGATAAGGAATGACTTTTTCGCCGCATACAATTTTTTAGGGTTATATGAATCAACCCTGTTGCCCCAATAATTTGTTGAACACTCCACCTGATTTGGCTTATTACAATCAATTGGACTGCGCGGATCGCTTGACGGTTTATTGGTCACAAATGGAATGATATTTTGGCTGACCCAAGTTGCACTGCAACGACCATCCGTTGTTTCACACTCAAGCTCGGCATTAAATTGCGTACCATCAACCGTACCCACAGCTCCACCTTCGGCGCTGATGTAAACTTTGGTGCCATCGTGCACAAAGTTGCCGTATCTGTCGGCAACATTAACTGTTATTGGCACTTCTTGATTGCTAAAGCTGAGCGTTTCCGTATTAAGTGTTCCAACCGATAAAGACATGGTTGAGTTAACAGGTAAGCCACTGGTCACACTTAAGCGGCTTGAAACAGACATAATTGCTTCATCTTGAGGTACTAGACTGATAGACCCCGTTTGACAACCCGCAGGCTTATCCTCCACATTACAGGCGTCATAGCGCTCCTGCCAACACGTAACCTCATCGCTGTTATTAGCTGGGATCAACTCTGCAGGAATAAAACAAGCTTGCACAACAAAGCTCGATGAAACATTACCAGCGCTCACGATTACTTTCGCTTCACCTTGAGAATCAGTACGTACACTACTTGGAACAAGCGTTGCGTCACTGTGCTTCGCTCTTAATCTGAAATCGATTCTCTGATTTGCAGCACCACCACTTAAGCTGTTAATGAGCTTAAAGGTAAGCTCTGAAGACTCTTTACGCTGCGGGCCACCTGTGCCTTTTAGCGCTAACAAGCTCTCGGTAGCGTCAACAAATTCAATTGACTGCGGTTTTGCGGGAGACACAGGAATGATTACCTGCTCAGTGACCGAGTTGCCCCCTTTAGAGATAGTAACCGATACGGTATCTCCCGTTGCGATATCACACCCTAGATTCTTATAGGTCGAATAAGCAATACCACCTACGCTGGTTGCGTTGGCATCAACCTGTGCTTTGTTGCCCTCTGCGCACCCTGACGAAAATGCCACATCTAACGGGGTTGTAACATAAGCGCCATTTTGATCGCGAATTTCTACCGTTAACAACGTAGTTTCTCCGGCACCAAGCGCTATATCATTACCTTGTGAATCTTTATTCAAACCGTTATCAACGCTGAGCGATAAATCTTCTGCGCCACTGGTAAACGCAAAAGTGGCTGAAACTTCATTAAACGTTGCGGTTAACTGACCAGCTCCGCCTTGCAGCGGGGGACGAAATTTAAATAATGCAAAACCAAAGTTGTCTGTTACGCTCTTTTCGCCAGATAATATTGTTCCTATATCTGCCGATAAATTAACTAGCGCACCAGAAATACCTTGACCTGACTTAGTGCTTGATGCACCAACTAATACATCAACTTCTGCAATCGCATCGATCTTATTCGTCTGAGTACAGCGTGAAGCAAGCGCATCTAACGACACGGTATCACGCTCACTTTCCCAACCTGCTGGGCAGTTAGCCAGCACTTTAATGTTTAATTTGGTACTGTCATCTTCTATATCCGCTTCATCTCCTGATGAGTAAAATACAGTTTTGCTAGTGACAATATCACCTTCGCTTGGAGTATAAGTTGCGATAACCTCACCCCAGCCGCGACTTTCGCCACTTTCGATGGTAATAGTTGCAATACCGTCAGAGTTAGTTGCACCGGTGCCAGCCTCAGGGCTTAGACGTCCTGAGTGGTTTAATTGAAATTCTATTAGTTTGCCGCTTAAAGGCTGATTGCCCTGAGTAAGCTTTGCCGTTACAACACCAGCTCGACCTTGCGCTATTGGGTAATTTTCATCAAAAGCTGTACCTTGACCGTCAGCAACTGAAATAGTGAAGGTAATATCGCCATTAGTACCGGAAGAAGTACCATCACCGTTATTCGTTTTTTCAATTGTTCCACCGCCACCACAGGCAGTAAGTACCACACTTAGCAAGATTGTGCTAAACCAACGTATCAAAGGCATCAACCTCTCTCCCTAGCATATTTAAAGCTGAATTTTCTCTCATACTACCTTAGAAAGTGCCAAAAAATCACAGTTTTTTCTTATTTCTCACCGATTTTTTTTGCCAAAATTAACCATCCTGTTAGGCTATGCAGATCGATTGACGCAAATCAGTTAAAACTTTAAATATGCAAAAAAATAATAAGATGAGTTTAACAACTCGGATCATGCTTGGCATGGTGCTTGGGATTGTACTTGGTTTATCATTACAAGCCCTTTTTTCAGGTCAAGCTGAATTCCTTATTCCATTAGGTCTTTTCGACTTTCCAGTTAAGAGCTTTTTAGTTGATGGCTTATTTCATGTCGGCGGGCAAATATTCATCGCCAGCTTAAAGATGCTTGTTGTTCCTTTGGTTTTTATCTCTTTAGTGTGTGGTACATGTAGTTTAAGCGACCCTAAAAAATTAGGCCGTTTGGGTGGTAAGTCTATTGGCCTATATCTATTGACCACGGCAATTGCAATTACCGTCGCGATTACGCTTGCTTTGATCGTTGCTCCTGGAGAAGGTCAAGTCATCCCAACAGATGCAAACTTTGAAGCACAACAAGCACCAACGCTTGCTCAAGTCATTATCAATATGTTCCCAACCAACCCGATCAATGCGATGGCTGCAGGCAATATGCTACAGGTTATTGTGTTTGCTTTGCTGTTTGGTATTGCTATGGCGTTATCTGGAGAGCGAGGCAAGCGCGTTGCAAATATGTTTGATGATTTGAATGTAGTTGTACTGAAGTTAGTCACCCTTTTAATGAATTTAGCGCCATATGGCGTATTTTGCTTAATGGCAAAATTATTTACCACCATTGAAATGGGTCTGATTGTTAGCCTAGGTAAATACTTCTGTGTGGTATTGGCCGCGCTATTTATTCATGCATTCATCAATTACTCAATTATTCTCAAAGTACTCACAGGCTTAAGTCCGATTACTTTCTTACTAAAAATGAAAGATGCCTGTATGTTTGCATTTAGCACCTCAAGCTCAAGTGCCACCATGCCGGTAACCCTTGAAACTGCAACTAAAAAGCTAGGTGCACACAACTCTGTCGCCTCTTTCACGGTGCCTTTGGGAGCAACCATTAATATGGACGGCACGGCTATTATGCAAGGTGTCGCGACGGTGTTTATCGCTCAAGTATTTGCCGTTGATTTAAGCATTACTGATTATTTGATGGTGATTTTAACTGCAACGTTAGCTTCTGTGGGAACCGCTGGTGTACCGGGTGTAGGACTCATCATGCTTGCCATGGTACTTAATCAAGTAGGCCTGCCTGTTGAAGGAATCGCAATCATAATCGGCGTAGACAGATTACTCGATATGACGCGCACGGCCGTGAATGTAACGGGCGACTGTATGGTTACCTGTATTGTGGCTAAATCTGAAAAAGAGTTCGACTTAGACGTGTTCAACGACCCTGATGCTGCTAAAGAGTTAGAAGAAAAGACCTCATTATAATTTCAAAATATGAAAAAGCCCGCATTTATAGCGGGCTTTTTTGTGACTATTGTCTCGTCCTGAAATGTGTTTACACATTTAGGACTTATTATGACAAGTACAGATAAACAAAGAATTAAACGAACACAAAGAGATTATACCCTAGGCTTTAAATTAGCCGTGGTTGAG
>NZ_JAAUWV010000014.1 GCF_014694405.1 Pseudoalteromonas sp. S16_S37 | reverse complement strand
TCTTCTATTGGATATATTTCACCAGCTCAATATGAAGCTGATTTCTATGATAATTTAAAAGAGTCAGGTAAAGTAGCCTGACTTAAACAACTAGTCTCCGATGAACTCGGGGCGATTCATTGTTTGCGTACTTAAAAGGAAATAATAAGGTTAACCTAAGAGTTCAATGGTTATTTAATGAGTACAACCAACATAAAGATAACTTCAAAATTGAGCTGGAGAACACGTATACAATCGATGCGGACCAAGCCATGTTATTTGGGGGACATTATAATGACTGGGCTGAGTCAAAATCCAATTTAACTTTATTTGTTGGTTATAAACGTTATTTTTGAGGATATTACTAGCATCTTATGCATACCAGCGAGTGAGTCTTTTCTTAGTATACTCACTTACAGTTGTAATCGTGCATTCTAAGCTGTGTTTTATTTGGAATTAATCTAACAAACTCTCCTTCCTCAGTTTACAGTCAAATTTTCAGACGTAAATCTATGTCAATTACCCAATACAGATATTTACACACTATTACAGCGTATTTGGGTGCGAAGCGTATACTAGCGTTTTAGTAAAATAGTTGGCTTATAGGCCTTAAATAAGGCTCATATTAAATAAGGATTAAGTTATGTTACAAAAACAACTTTTAGTCGCAGGTGCAGTGGTATCAGTATTGCTGAGTGGTTGTGCGGCCACTGAATCATCTCAAGTCGTTGAAGTTAATAAAGTTCAGTCTTATAACTCTTCTTATGCTGGCAAGAAGAGTCAGTTGTCGGTAGGTAAGTTTCAAAATCAGTCCAGTTTCCAAAATGGTATATTTGGTAATGGAGTAGATAGACTAGGCTCTCAAGCTAAGACTATTTTACTTACCCATCTTCAGCAAAGTAATCGCTTTACGGTTTTAGAAAGATCTAACTTAAGTGAGCTTCAACAAGAAGCTGGTTTTTCCGGTGCACCACAAAACATAAAGGGCGCCAAGTACGTTGTAACTGGCGATGTATCAGAGTTTGGTAGAAAGCAGCAAGGTGATAAACAGTTGTTTGGCATTCTCGGTAAGGGTAAATCACAGATAGCGTATGCCAAAGTGAACCTAAATATTGTAGATGTTTCTACCTCTGAAGTCGTTTATTCCGTTCAAGGGGCGGGTGAATACAGTTTATCGAGCCGAGAGATTGTGGGATTTGGCAGTACAGCCAGCTACGACGCAACTCTGAATGGTAAAGTCCTCGACTTAGCAATTAGAGAGGCTGTAAATAATCTTGTCACTGGCATAGATAAAGGCGATTGGCAGCCAAACTAGAGGCGCGAATGAATAAGCTTATACTCTTTACAGCTTTGCTCTGTGTGATACTTTTATCTGGATGTGAATCAAGTAAACCGCTCTACTACTACGGTACTTATTCTCAGAACCTGTATGACTATTTTAAAGCGGATGAAGTGTCAATCAGCGAACAAATAAACACGTTAGAGCGAACAGTACAAACGGCAAAAAACCGCGGTGTTGCGATTGCTCCGGGTATTATGGCGCATTTAGGGTATTTATATTTGCTTGAAGGAAATACAGTGCAAGGTTTTAACTACCTAGAGCAAGAAAAACGCGATTACCCAGAGTCTGAGCACTACATTAATTTTCTGATAAGTAATACAAAAGGAGAAGTACAATGAGTGTTTTTAAAGTTCTCTCTATGAGCTTTGTAATTGTATTACTCAGTGGTTGTGCTTCAAATAGAGCGTCATACGATTACAGTGCTTACAGAAATAGCGACCCTCATTCGATACTGGTGTTGCCTCCAATTAACGATTCGAACGAAGTGATAGCACCTTATGCATTGCTATCACATGTCACCAGGCCCTTAGCTGAGTCAGGCTACTATGTTTTGCCAGTAGCTCTGGTAAATGAAACGTTCAAAGCGAATGGATTACCCGTAGCGGAAGATGTTCATGCTGTGCCGCCGAACAAGCTGTATGAGATATTTGGCGCGGATGCAGCGTTGTACATAAACATAAAAGAGTATGGAACATCTTATGCTGTTATTAGTAGTGAAACAGCCGTAGAGGTATCAGCGAGGCTTATAGACTTAAAAACCAGTACCATTTTATGGGAAGGTAAAGCAAGGGCATCAAGTGCGGAACAACGAGACAGAGATGATAATTGGCAATCTTCACTTTTGTTAGCCGTTTTAGACCAAGTGATAGAAACGGTCAGTGACAAAAGTTTTGAGGTATCCAAAGTGGCGGCACAAAGGCTGCTATCTGCACAGCCGCAAAACGGTATTTTGTATGGGCCTCGTTCTCCCCATTATAATGTTTCAAAAACGGCTCAGTGATTATTGATAAAGTGCCGCCTACTTCTAGGATATACTGTGTCACTATACGCAATTTAGCTCGCTATATAATTGAGGTTATCAATTGCGTATTTTGGCTATTTCTACTATCACCCTTATAGGTGTTCTAAAAAGGCGGACGAATATGAGCAAATTAACTTATGCCCACACCCACGAATTTTGCTGGGCTGAATTGCGGGCTGCAGATTGGCGTGTTGCCAAGCCTTTTTATTGTGCATTATTTGGTTGGGAATTTGATGATGAACGCAGCGCTAATGGTGATTTTTACACCAATTTTAAGAAACAAGGCGATATCATCGCGGGCATGTATGAAATGGATGACGACAAAAAAGCGGCGCGAGAGCAAAGTGTTTGGCAAGCCTACGTCGCTGTATTAGATGTTGATGCCTCTATAGATAAAGCACAAAAATTAGGTGGCAAACTTGTACGCGGCCCCTACGATATAGGCGAAGCAGGCAGAATGGCCATTATTAGTGACCCAGGTGGAGCACAGATCACGATATGGCAAGCCAAAGAGCATATTGGTAGCCGTCGAGCCTTTGAGGCTAATACCCCTTATTGGCATGAACTCGCATGCCGAAACCGCGATGTAAAAGAAGCATTCTATAGTGAGCTATTTGCTTGGAATTCTATTCATCAAACTGTACAGGGGGTGGATTATGTTATTTTTAGTAATGATGACCATGCACTTGCAGGTATGGTGGAAATGAATGACGCTTGGGGCTCAAAAACTCCTTCTCATTGGATGATGTATTTCGCTGTTTTAGACTGTGATGCGATTGCAAAAAAAGCAGCAGGGTTAGGGGCAAAAGTGTGTGTGCCGCCAACGGATGTGCCGGATGTTGGACGTTATGCGGTGATCTGTGATCCGCAAGGGGCGTTTTTTTCAATCATCGAATCCTATATGGACACTATCACACCATAGCACACAGGTGTGCGTTTGTTGGAGTGTTAAGGTACAAACTTGATAGGGACCGTGTGCTCGGTTTCTTTGTACTTTGCAACGCGTTGTTGGTACTTTTCCCAAAGAGCGTGATGATCAGTGGACAAGGTTCTGACGTATTGCCAACTATATAAGCCGCTATTGTGGCCATCATCAAAACTCAAACGTACAGCGTAGTGACCGACCGGCTCAAGTTTAGTGATAGCTACGTTTTGCTTATCCAACACGAGCTTCATACCATTACCGTGATCTTGCACTTCAGCGCTGGGTGAATGGGTGCGTAAGAACTCACAACTTAATGTGAATTGCATCGCATCGTCAAAGACGATATCTAACGTTTTACTTTGCTGATGGTAGTGTAATTTGGTGACGATATACATAATAGACCACTTAGTTAAGCGGATTGGCATAAAGCGGAGCACACAGCTCCGCTTTATGTGTGTTATAGGATAAAGCGAGACAAGTCCTCGTCTTGTACTAATGCATCTAAGTGCTTTTCTACATAAGCTGCATCAATCACAAAACTTTCACCTGCCTTTTCTGACGCGTCGTACGATAACTCTTCCATCAGTTTTTCCATGATGGTGTGAAGACGACGAGCACCAATGTTTTCTGTTTTTTCATTTACTTGCCATGCAGCTTCCGCAAGGCGTGTAATTGCATCATCGGTGAAGCTAATATCAACTTGTTCGGTTTTCATTAAGGCTTCTTGTTGCTCAGTTAGGGATGCGTGTGGCTCTGTCAGAATACGTTTGAAGTCGCCAGCGCTCAGCGCCTCTAGCTCAACACGAATAGGTAAACGGCCTTGTAGCTCAGGAATAAGGTCCGATGGTTTTGCCATTTGGAATGCACCAGAGGCAATAAACAGAATATGGTCTGTTTTGACCATGCCATGCTTGGTATTAACGGTTGAACCTTCAATCAGAGGTAGCAGGTCACGTTGCACACCTTCTCGGCTCACATCTGGGCCTTGGGCTTCACCACGTTTACAGATCTTATCTATTTCATCGATAAACACGATACCGTTTTGCTCAACCGCGAAGATAGCTTGTTCTTTTAGCTCTTCAGGGTTAACCATGCGAGCAGCTTCTTCTTCAACCAGCAATTTAAACGCATCTTTGATCTTAAGTTTGCGCTTTTTCTTCTTCTGGCCAGTCATACTTTGGAACATACCCTGTAGCTGGTTGGTCATTTCTTCCATACCAGGTGGTGCCATGATCTCAACTTGTGGCGCTGACTCGGCAACATCGATATCAATTTCTTTATCGTCTAGCTGACCTTCGCGTAGCTTCTTACGAAACACTTGGCGCGTAGAGCTGTTTTCACTGGGTTGAGCTTCACCCCAAGCATCTTTGGCAGGTGGTAACAATGCATCAAGAATGCGCTCTTCCGCCGCTTCTTCTGCACGATGCTGGTGTTTCTTAGCCTGTTGCTCACGGGTCATTTTGAATGAGATATCAACTAAGTCTTTGATGATCGACTCAACTTCCTTACCAACATAACCCACTTCGGTGAACTTAGTGGCTTCTACTTTAATGAAAGGTGCGTTGGCGAGTTTAGCAAGGCGGCGGGCAATTTCAGTTTTACCGACACCCGTTGGACCTATCATCAGGATATTTTTCGGTGTAACTTCTGCGCGTAAATCGTCAGCAAGTTGCATACGGCGCCAGCGGTTACGCAGTGCAATAGCCACGGCTTTTTTTGCTTTGTCTTGACCAATAATATGTTGGTCTAATTCGTGGACGATTTCTCTTGGGGTCATTGCAGTCATGGCAATTCCTCTTACAATTCTTCTATGGTTTGGAAATTGTTTGTAAATACACAGATATCACCTGCAATTTTTAAACTTTTTTCGACAATTTCTCTGGCACTGAGATCGGTATTTTCAAGCAATGCGATTGCTGCAGATTGGGCAAAATTACCACCACTGCCAATTGCTATCAGGTCATTTTCTGGTTGAACGACATCACCGTTACCAGTGATAATAAAAGACGCTGTTTCATCGGCAACCGCCAAAAGTGCCTCAAGTTTGCGCAGCGCTCTGTCACTACGCCAATCTTTTGCCATTTCTACCGCGGCCTTAGTTAAATGACCTTGGTGCATTTCAAGTTTGCTTTCAAAACGTTCAAATAAAGTAAATGCATCAGCGGTGCCACCGGCAAAGCCTGCCAGTACTTTGCCGTTGTACAAACGACGCACTTTACGGGCGTTGCTTTTCATTACTGTGTTACCAAGCGATACTTGGCCATCACCACCAATGACAACTTTATTGTCACGACGTACGCTTACGATGGTAGTCATAGTATTCCTTAAAAACGAAGGCGCTCTTGGCGCCTTTTTATATGAGATTGTTAGAAGATATGGGCTAATGAGCTAAAATCAAGTCCAACCCCAAATACCACATCCTACAATTTTAATACGTTTGAGTTTATTTTTGTCGCTCTCAGCTTGTCGTAAAGTATCGTATGGTCCTAAGCGAACGCGATACCAAACTCCATTACTGCCTTCAGTGCGACGGATCTGAGCAATTAAGCCGGCAAATGCCATTTTGGCTTTCATTTCTTCTGCTTGTTCATGAGTTCTAAAAGAGCCACATTGCATTTGATAAGGGCCTTTGCTCTTTATCTCTTTAACTTCTACCTTAACCTCGTGCTCTTTTATTTCTTCAAGAAATGGTTTGAGCACAGGCTTTTCCAGCTTTGGGGTCTCTTTTTTAACGGCTTGAGTTGGCGTTGGCTTTTCAGGTTCAGCATGGTGTTTTATGTACCAAAGGCCATAGGCAAACCCACCTACGAGCAATAATGCTGCAAGCGACATGATGATCGGAAAGGGTTTTTTAGAGGCTGTGTTTTTGCCGCCTTTGTTGTTCTTTGGCTTTCTATTTATGTAATCGTGTTGTGCCATAACTTACTTAGTAGGTATCCATAGGATCTATGTCTATGCTCCAGCGCACTCGATTAGCCAGTTTATGGTCACAAATATATTGCATTAACTGACTAATATAGCTGTGCAAAACAACTCGCTCTGAAGCCTGAATATGTAATTGATAACGATACTTACCCGCCAGTCGCTCCATGGGCGCGGGGATCGGCCCGAGCAATTGTATACCACTGAAGGGGGTAGCGGGAATAAGATCTGATAAAAAGTCGAATACGAGCTTCGCATTAGTCGCTTGGGCCCTGAGTATTGCTAAATGACTAAATGGCGGCAATTGCACCTCTTCGCGCTCTTTTAAAGCGAATCGAGCAAAGTCCTGATAACCATTATTAACAAGGTCTTGCAAAAGTGGATGCTCTGGAAAGTGAGTTTGTAGCAGCACTTTACCAGCTTCACCACTTCGCCCTGCGCGTCCCGCGACTTGTGTTATCAATTGCGCCATATGCTCCGTGGCGCGAAAATCACTTGAATATAAGCCACTGTCTACATCTAAAATGACGACCAGACTTACATCTGCGAAATGGTGGCCTTTGGCGAGCATTTGCGTGCCTATTAGAATGCGAGCACCGCCTTGATTTATTTCATCTAATGCTTCTTCTAGTGCACCTTTGCGCCTTGTTGTATCTCGGTCTATCCGACTTAGGGGCGTATCAGCAAAGCGCTCTGCAAAAAAGGCTTCTAATTGCTCAGTTCCCATCCCTGTTGGCATTATTTGGGTGCTACCACAATCGGGGCATTGTGGTGGAACAAATGTCTGCTCACCACAATGATGACATACCAATCGGTTCATTGCTTTATGGTAAGTGGCACTTGCACTGCAGTGTTGGCATTGGCTAAGCCAACCACACTCATGGCATAGTAAAGTAGGCGCATAACCACGACGATTCAAAAATACCATCACTTGCTTAGCGCGTTTCAGTGTTGCTTCAATATGTTTTAGGGTGTTTGGTGCGATGCCCGCTTGCTCTTTTTGACCTTTCATATCGACCAGTAAAAACTGATTGTCTGTGGTCGTTTGTGCGCGTTGAGATAGCGTGAGTAGCTGGTATTTACCACTGATGGCTTTTTGCAATGTTTCTAGTGCAGGTGTTGCAGTACCAAGGATCAGTGGGATCTGTAAATTCGCACAGCGATAGACTGCCAAATCTCGAGCATGATAACGCAGCCCTTCTTGTTGCTTAAAGGAGCTGTCATGTTCTTCATCAACAATAATCATGCCCAAGTTTTTAAAGGGTAAAAAGATGCTTGATCGCGTCCCTATCACTAACGCACTGCTACCTTGCTCTGCACGTCGCCAAGTGTGTAAACGTTCATTATCAGTGAGATTGGAGTGCCAAAGGTCAATAGGAAGGCCTGCGAAGCGGCGTCTAAAACGATTAACGGTTTGAGGAGTTAAACCTATCTCAGGAACCAAAGTAAGTGCTTGTTTGCCACTTTCAATAATGCGCTCTAGGCTTTGCAGATATACCTCTGTTTTGCCACTGCCAGTAACCCCCTCAAGTAAAAAGCAGCGATAGTCATTTTGTTGGTTGATTGCACTGCATGCAGTTGCTTGCTCTTCATTCAACCGTGGCTTTTGAGATATGTTGATGGCCTCAGTTTGCCATTGTGTGTCATGCTTTATTTGTTCGCTGATTAAGCCCTTTTCGAGCAATGCATTAATTTGTTGCTTACTAAAGCCCAGCGCTTTTAGCTCTGTTAAGCTCGACTCTCCAGATTCATTAAGCTGTGTTAGTAAAGCCATTTGCTTTTTGGCTCTAAGCGTTGGTAATTGTTTGCCAGCCTGCGTTAAAGCAAAAGTTGCCACTGTCGTCTTATCTGGATGGTCACCATCGCGCAGTGCACCAGGAAGTGCAGTAAATATGGTTTCACCTAACGGGTGGGAGTAGTATTGGGCGCAAAAGCGTAAGAACTTAAGATGCTGCTGGGATAAAATAGGGGTGTCATCTAGCACTTCAAAAACGGATTTTAGTTTGCTCTGAGGTACCTCAGTGTCATGTTTGACAGCAATAACAATGGCTAACAGCTTGCGATTACCAAAAGGAACTTTGACACGACTTCCCACTTTAACGTCGGTATTATCAGGTATGCGATAATCAAAAGTGCGAAATAAAGGCACTTTAATGGCAACTTCAGCAAACATCATGAGCCTTTTTGATAGACCAAACACAGAGGTTAATGTACTAAAGGCGAGTGTAAAAGCCTAGCTCATTAACATGACTTGCTGTTTAGTTGTACAAAAAACACCATATTTGATGATTTATTGCTTGTGGATCGCTTAAGAGTTACATAAAATACGCGTCCACTAATTTGTATAAACTACGTATGGTGCCAAACTTCGGGTTTGGAGAGCGATACGGCCTAACCAGAGGTTGCTATGAAAGAAGGTATTCACCCTAATTACGAAACGATCAACGCTACTTGTTCATGTGGTAACAAGTTCCAAACTCGTTCAACACTATGTAAAGACATTCACTTAGACGTATGTTCTGAGTGTCACCCGTTCTATACTGGTAAGCAAAAAATTCTTGATACAGGTGGTCGTGTTGATCGCTTCAACAAACGTTTCGGTGCTCTTAGCAGCAAAAAATAAGAAATGTTTGACTAAAAAAGCACCTCAGGGTGCTTTTTTTGTGCCTATTAATATTTATACCAATTTTATTAATACATTGATCATTCTAGCGAGCTAAATGACTCATTAACTGCGTTAAATATTTCTCATGTAGAATAACTACATAGCGAAATATTTGCCTTGTTTCTAAGCCATTTATCTGTCGCAATATCTGATCACTTATTTAATGTAATTGGTATTATTCCTCGTTTATATTTAGCCAGTGCTAAATGTTCGAAGATCTCATCCCCTCGCATTAATCTGGTCACGGCAAACAAAATATCTCAAATAGAGTTTTAGCTTTAATTTTTTACTGTTATCTCCATTATTCACAGTTATGCATTTGTTTTCTGTTTTCTCAAGGCTATATTTTAGTCAGAACATGAAGTTAGATTTGCTTAGTCTAAATCATTTATTGCATAAAAATGCCTTTATGAATTTTTAGTTAAAGAGGCAAAAGTACGCTAAATGTCATTAAATTTAGGTACATTGTTGGTAAAGTTCATTATCTTTTGTTTTTCTAGCGCTTTTAATAAAGCCGAGCAAGATTAGATAAAATTGCACATGAACTAGCCAATAATACCGATGGTTGAGCTGTTTTATCGTGACTTTAAATTGATTAATTTAAGTTAAATGTCGGTAAAATGGTGGCTATTTTCGGTTAAATGCAGCTTAAGTGGATCGACCTCAAATAGCTTGAATATATTTATAAACAAGGTATTGTTTAACTAATATTGCGAATTTTATCTCACTCTCACTTTTAACTTCTTTGCAGGAAAAAATCGCGTCATGTCAGACTTTCGTGAACAAGCACTACATTATCATGCTCATCCCGTTCCAGGTAAAATCAGCGTTGAGCTGACCAAACCAGCGGAAACCGTAAAAGACTTAGCATTGGCTTACAGCCCTGGTGTGGCAGAGCCTGTGCGTGAAATCGCAGCCGATCCAAGCACCGCTTATAAGTACACAGGTAAAGGTAATATGGTTGCCGTGATCAGTAATGGCACCGCAATTTTGGGACTTGGTAATTTAGGTCCCTTGGCATCAAAACCTGTAATGGAAGGTAAGGCCTTACTGTTTAAGCGTTTTGCAGGAATCGATTCTATCGATATTGAAGTTAAGCACCGTACTACGGAAGACTTCATCAATACCGTTGCTAACATTGCAGATACCTTTGGCGGTATAAATTTAGAAGATATCAAAGCACCAGAGTGTTTTGAAATCGAAAAGGCGTTGATTGAGCGCTGTGATATTCCGGTATTTCACGATGACCAACATGGTACTGCTATCGTTACGGCAGCGGGCATGTTAAATGCGTTGGAAATACAAGGAAAAGAGATCCACGATGCGATCATTGTATGTTTAGGGGCCGGTGCTGCGGCTATCGCTTGTATGGAGCTACTGATTAAATGTGGCGCCCAACGCGAACATATCTATATGCTTGACCGAAAAGGGGTTATTCATACCCGTCGTGACGATCTGAATGAGTATAAAAAGTTGTTTGCCAACAATACTGATAAGCGCACACTTGAAGATGTTATTGCAGAAGCAGATGTATTTGTTGGGGTATCTGGACCAGACTTGTTAAAGCCTGAAGAATTAAAATTAATGGCAGATAAGCCCGTTGTGTTTGCATGTTCTAACCCTGATCCAGAGATCAACCCTGAAGTGGCACACAGTGTCCGTCAGGATTTGATTATGGCAACAGGTCGTTCTGACTACCCAAATCAGGTGAATAACGTACTGTGTTTCCCGTTCATTTTCCGAGGCGCACTGGATGTACGTGCAACCGCAATTAATGACGAGATGAAAATTGCTGCAGTAGAGGCAATTCGCAGTATCGCCAAAGAACCGGTACCTGCAGAAGTGTTAAAGGCTGCCGACGTCGAGAGCTTAGAGTTTGGGCCTGAGTATATTATTCCTAAACCGATGGACCCACGCTTGTTACCACGTATTGCTAAAGCAGTTGCACATGCTGCAATTGAATCAGGTGTTGCGCAAATTGAGCTGCCAGATAATTATATGGCGCATCATAAAGCACAGTGATTTATAGAGAGTAAAAAGCCAGCATCAGCTGGCTTTTTCTTTTCGACTGTTACTACAACATGTCGGTTATAAGTAACCCTACGCCAAAGCGCTGAATATGCGCATTGTAATCAATCATACTCTCTCCATAGCCGTTAAAGTATTGCGCATAGCCGCGTAATCGGCCCCAGATAGGAAAAGACCAATCCAATTGAATGGCACCTTTGTTGTCACTGTTGAGATTGTTACGAGTCATAAAGCCAAATTCATGATCCTCATAGCGGTAAACTCCACTTAGCTCGAAATAACCCATGTACTTATAGATATCAGGGTTATCATCGCCTTTGGCAGCAAGAATATCCTCTTTTTTGTCTTCAGGTAGTCGGTACCAAGGTTTAAAGCTAAAAACAAAACCGTTATTTTCCCAAATAAAATTACCATAGATACGATTCCAAGAACGTGAATTGGGCTGGCTACGGCCATTGGATTGGTGAGAAATACCAAGTATAAATGCCATTTCATCACCCCATAAAACGTTATCGTCGTCTAAAAAGTTTATCCAGAACAGCTCGGGTTCATAGTTGGTTTCGCGAAAGGGAGAAGAGATCTCTTTATTGTAAAACTGCCAGAAGGATTGCAAGGTAAAGCCCATATAAATAGCTTGGTCCTTGTCTGAAAACCCAGTATAAACTGGTACTTTTAGGGATATTTGATATTTAACTTCAAAGTTGTCTAGTGGTTCGCCTTGTTCATCGTTCAGCGCTTTTAAGCCACTAAACGGACGGCTATTTGGGTTGGTAATATACGACACGGGCAAAATATAATTGCGATGGTGTGGGGTGATCACATTGCGGTTGGTTTGTGTGATACGTTCGCGCGCCATTCTTTTATCAAGAGCGCTGAGCTGTTGAGTCACTTCTGCGCAGGCTTTTCTTAGTTGTGCAATCGTTCGGTTTTGATCACCTGCCAGAATTTCATTCATTATACATTGTTGCACCAAATCGATTTCATCTTGCTGCTTTTCTTGTGTAAGACCTTTTGGGCTGAAAGCTAAAGCGCTCACAACAAGACTGTATAGTATTGCATGCAGTTTCATAATTGCTTGTTTTGTTTAGTGGTTGTCGCCTTAGTATACACTTTTTAAATGAAATTGCGGTTAACCGAATAACGCAGCTTCTGATGATGTTCGTAGCAGTTTGTTGGAAAAAGGCTGGCGGCACATGCCGCCGGCGCTATATTGGTGTACCCAATACGCCAAACGGTACATTACTTACTGCAAAAAGTGCAAATGGCGGAGTGATGATGGTGTGAAAAAATGTGCTCTTGAATATTTTGTTTTAATTTTGTTGACTTTTTATTTTTTAATGTTGATTATTCTTTGCATCACCAATGATGGTGAGTATTTATGGATAAATAATAAAACGAAAGAAAATGAACATTATACAAAAGGTTTTGTTTGTTAGTGCCATATCATGGCTAACCCTATTTGCTAGTAGTGTAAAAGCAGACCATTATCTCACTTGTAACACGTGTACTACAGCGTCTTCCATGCAGCAAAAAGCAGCACAAAAAGTACGGACTATGACAGAAGGTTCTGGTATTAGTTCCTCTCACACTATTCACATCGCAACTTTTGCGAAAGGTTTTGTTAAGTCTTTTAGCGTAACCTCAAGGCCTGAACTTGGCCAAGGAGGTGAACTTGAAACGGTTGTGGTAGCTAGGCTGGCAATAACGCCTGCGCATATACAGGAAAGTGTTAACTCGGGGTATGCAATATTGAATCGCTACGCATTTGGCGTACCTATACAAGTTCCTGATAGCAGTGGGTTTAATACAGCGTGGGATCTGGCTAGAAATTATAGTAATCATGATCGATTTGATGATTGGTTTTTGGATGCTCACCCCATCACATATACACTTTCACAATTTACGTCAATTGTTGGTGGTATGTTTGTAGGAGGTTTAAATGGCTTAGAAGTCAAGTTTGTATTTCCTGATGGTACGAGTTTGATCATGATAGCTTCATCTACGGGTAGTAACTCACTTAGGTTTAGTTATAAAGAAAGATCGTCTCGCGACGCAAATGGTAACCTTATTCCGGCTAGTGGAAAAACTGTTTCAGGTGATTATTCGTTTACAACTGATCAGGGTCTACAGGATTTTATCAACATACTGGCGCAACATGGTATACAAGTTACGGTGATACATGGTTCCGGCTGGATGGGCGAAGGCAGAGGCGGTACAGTTACAATTGTACCCTTCTCTCCACGTTAAGACTTTAATGGTGATATTATGGATATGAATATATTTGAAATGGCGCGCAATGGAGAAATCTCAGTATTGCTACTGGTTGCGATTTTATCGGTGATTATTTCACTGCCGATACAGCTATTCATTGCCAAGCTAAAAGGGTTTAGATTGGCACCTGCGCTGATCAGCGGTTGTATCCCTATACTTAATTTGCATACTATGCTGGGCTATATTTTGATGGCGATTTTTTATAGAAAGTCACAAAAAGAGTCTGACGCGTAAAAAGGCTGGCGGCATATGCCGCCATACCTTAGTAAGCTTGCCAAAGCCCGCTTACTCTCACGCAATAAAATGGGACCAACTAGAGTTCAAAATAGTTGGTAAAAAATTTGTAGAGTTCCGTGCCTTGATTCACTGATGCCGAGGCAAAATGCAAAATCGTTATCGCATTTTGGTCAAATGTTAAGGCTTGTAAGGGATGCTCGCTTAGGTAACGTTCCATCCTCAAAATATGGGCAATGGTGTCACCTGCTTCTATGTGGCCACCCAATGGCGCAACGTATTCAACCATACCTCCCATAGGAGCGTAGTATGCAATGCAATCATCTAGCATGCATGCGTAGCGAACCATCGAAAGAGGCTTAAATGCTGAGTCTATCAATGCATTCTTGTAAGTGAGGTAACTCAAAATGCTATTGGCATCGTGTTTTGCTTCAGCTAAGTCAATTTTTTCCTGTGATCCAAGCTCGACGGTAAAGGCTTCAACCAGTACGGGTATATCACGACCTTGTTGTTTAAATGCTTCACTGAGCGACCACCACGGACAAAAACTCGCTTCATCTAACGCACCACCAAAAGCATTGGGGATCAAAAGCACATGAGGAATATCAAAATAGCTCGCACTGGTTTTTGCATATTCTGGGCAATACAAATGCTTTGCAGAAATAGGGCCAGTGTGGAGGTCTAACACAATATCAGCCTCGTGTGCCAAACGCTGTAAGTTCAGTGCGATACGTTTGCCTGTATCAATACTATATGCGGGGGCATCTAACATAGTCTGAGTTTGCTCTAGCAGTAACGCTCTAAATGCGCTTTTTATTTCATCTAGTGAACTCTCACTATGCTGAGCTACGAATTCATTCACAAGTGCCGTATGGTTATGATACATACGGTTCCAGTTGGTGCCTGTAATCGGGTCGAATCGGCCCAAAGTGAACTCGCCTGATTTTTGGTTACAGCCAATCGGGTTGGCATAGGGGACGAGCGTAATATCGCTTGCCAGCGTTTGCTGTTTAAGCGTTTCGAGTAGCTGATAAATAACTGCGTTACCCTGTACTTCTGCACCGTGCATATTGGCTTGAATATATACTTTGGGCCCGTTGCCGTTGCCTTTTATACGATACACAGGAATGCTCAGCGGTAAGCCATTGGCGATTTCGCCCACTTGGATATTTTCTTGGCTAATTTGATTCATCATTTAGTTATCTCAAATAGTCACTGGCCGCTTGTGATGGCCGAATACACTTTACTTGGCCTTGCTCTATCACATATTCGGCAGGTAATTCGTGGCATAAAAAATATGGCATGCTTTCGGTGAAGCCGTAAGCACCGCATTGGCTGAATACCAGCCAGTCGTTTTCATTAATATCACTCGCTAAAGCGTGACGGCCTAAATGGTCCAACGCGGTACACAATGGGCCATATAAAAGGTAGCAACTTTGCTTGGCATTTGACTCGCGCAATAGCGTACATGGGAATGCTTGATTGGTGACTGCGGGGCGTAAAATATGGTTAATGCCGCCCGCCACAATCAGTTGCTGCTCGCCATAGTTTTGTTTTTGCTCCACTACAGGGTTGATGTAATGACCACATTCCCCTACGGCAAAGCGGCCTAATTCCATCCATAACTCTTCAACACCTGATGATGCTTTGATGGTAGCAAGCGCATCGATTAACTGTGGCCATGCAAGTGCATGTTCTTCTGTTGTATAAGGAATACCTAAGCCGCCCCCTAAATCTAAAATACGTAATTTAAAACCAAGGGTTTGCGCCAATTGCGACAGTGGTGGCACCATTTGTGACCAAAGAGAAGCGAGCTTTTCGGAGCTGAGCATATTACCCCATTGGAAAATATGCAGACCGACAAAATCTAGGGCACTAAATGAAGTAATATCAAGAGATTGCCACTGTGCCGTGCCCAGGCCAAACGGTGTTAAGCTGTCACCACCCAGTGGGTTTTTCTCGCCTTCTGGCCAGCGTAATTGCACGCGCAGTAAAACACGTAACTGAATATTATGGTCGCTGGCAGCTTGGTTGAGCCAAGCCACTTGATTGTGACTTTCTGCCACAAAGGTGCGAACCCCTTGTGACAAAAAGTGTTGGATCTGCCTTTTTGATTTGGCAGGTCCGGTGTTGAGCACGCGTGAAGGGCAAACACCTTGAGCTAAAACTTGGTTTAACTCACCGGAACTTGCCACATCAAAATCAAACCCAGCTTTATCTAACGTTTGCACTATTTTTGACAATGGGTTGGCCTTTACGGCGTACCATAACTTCACTACCGATTGCTCTGTAAGTGGTTTTAGGTGTGCCAATAGCGCATCTAAGTCGTAAATAAAAAACGGTGTTTGCTCGGTTTGGATGATACTTTCAATCACCTGACGATGGGCGGTGCTCAAAAAGGGCATTAGCGTAATACCTCTTCCAACTCAAGTGACGCATCGCTTTTTTCATCACGGTATTTAACGATAAGCGCACACGACATGCTTAAACCTTGTTCGCGTCCCCAGGCACTTGAAGATGGGCGAGAACCTGGGATCACGATGGCGTTTTCAGGGATGGCTTCACCTTTGTCGAGCACTCGTTCATTTACGCAATCATACACTGGAATAGTTGCTGATAAGCGCACGCCCGGTGCCAATACAGCGCCTTTTTTAACTACTACACCTTCCACTATCACACAGCCTGCGCCAATAAACGCGTCATCTTCAATAACCACAGGGCTTGCACCGATCGGTTCCAACACACCACCTAGCTGTACTGCTGCACTCAAATGCACATTTTTGCCTACTTGTGCACAAGACCCAACAAGTGCATGGCTATCCACCATGGTGCCTTCGTCGATAAATGCGCCAATGTTAACGTAGGCTGGTGGCATAATAATGGTGCCCGCGGCAACATGAGCGCCACGACGAACACTTGAACCACCCGGTACCATACGCACGCCAGCATTGGCGGCAAAGCCTTGTGGTGCTAAGTTATGCTTATCAACAAAGCCGCCTGGAAATTCGGTGTTTGTACCGTTTTTGAAGGCTTCTAAAATACCTTGCTTTACTTCCACATTGGCGTGCCAATTTCCGCTCTCGTCTTGTGTTGCAGCGCGAACACTGCCGTTTTCCAAATTGTTTAATAGCTCTAGCCAGCTCATAATGATTGCCTTAGTTCCAAGATAAAATTGAGTCGTTTGCGTTGTTCAGTGCTTGGCTGCATGGCAGCTCAAGATGCGTCAAAGGAGGGCGTAGATTTGGCGTGGCCAGTTTACCTTGCTCATGCATCAGCACTTTAACAGGAATAGGATTTGCCACCGAGAACAAGCTGTTAACAGCTTCAGTCCATGGTGCAAAAAGGTTAGGAAAAGTACCCGCTAACGAGCGGCGCACAAATTCTGCGGTCTGCTCTGGCCAAGCATTCGCAGCAACGGAAACCAGACCTGCTGCACCTGCTTGGGCAAAGTAAGGCATTAAAGCGTCATCTCCGCTGTAAATAGCGACATTGGGTGCTGCTCGGCGAAAAGCTTCAAAGGTGGCAATATCACCACTGGCTTCTTTTACGGCCCAAAGGTTTCTGCGATGTTGCAAATTTTCAAGTACTTGGGGGCTGATGGCAACGGCGCTTCTGCCTGGTACGTTGTAAATCATGCAGGGGCGGGCTGTTGCGCTGAGCAGGGCGTCAAACCATTGAGTTTGCCCAACAATACCGGGTTTAGCATAAAGTGGTGAGCCGAGTAAGTACGCGTCAATAGGTAAGGTGTCGCAAAACGCCAGCCATTCAAGTTGCTCTGCAAGGTTAAAGCCGCCGACAGCGACCATGATTGGTACTGACACAGAGAGCGCACAGACGTACTCTACGATAGCGCGTTGCTCACTCTGTGCAAGAGCAAGCCCTTCACCTGTACTACCTAAAATCAATAGGCCATTGTTGGCACTTTGCTGCTCAATGACCAGCGCTTTTAGCGTGTCAAAGTCAATATTACCTTGCTCGTCAAAAGGCGTTACTAAAGCCGTCCATAACGGATAGTTGGATAAATCTAATTGTGATTTCATCTCTACCGAACTTATATCGTGTTCGGAGTTTAGGAGGGAGTCCAAACTTCGAACAGTTAAAATTCGAAGAGCAATGGACTTAAAAATGATAAGGCAACGGGCCTTATTATTCTAAGACCAGAAGCTCTCCACCAAAATTATGCGTTTTTAATAGTAAAAACACTTGGTGACAGTCGCTGGGATTCAGCCCAGTCGCCCGAAATCAGTGTCTAGCAAACAACAAAGACTTCTCGGCGTTAATTCCCCTCATTGCGTTTCACTGGGGTTTGCTCCCCTCAACACAACTACCTGAATAACGCACCTCTTCCAGCCCTAGGTCAAGGCACTGCCTTGACCTCAAAATAGGGTGAGCGCGCATTGAAACATTTTAGCCGTCTGGGTGTCAAGTGACTAAATCCCATTCAATGTAAATTACGCTACACTTTGAAAGCGAAAAGAAGGCAAGAGAATCTATGTTAAAAATAATCAAAGCTATTCGAGCGCGATATATTTTGGCGCTCTTGGCGATGGCGCTGTTGGTTTCTATGGCAGCAGGTTTGATGCAAGTTTTATTGTATGAAAAACAGCAAGATGCAGAAATAGTCAATGTGGCTGGTATGCAACGTATGTTATCGCAAAAGGTGCTACTTCTGACGCATCGGTTAACTCGAGTCGATGCGTCATCAGACTCTCTTGTTGGTGTTTACAATCAATTACACGCAACCATAGATCTGTTTTCGCAAAACCATGAATTTTTGATTCAGTTGCAAACTAAACAACAAGTTTTTTCTGAAAAACTGTATGACTGGTATTTTTCTGCACCGACAAAGCTTGATCAGCGCAGTCGTCAATTCGTTGAACGTGCGCGTAATATTCAATTGAAAGACCAAAACGAACTCAATGAGTTGTATCTTATTTCACAAGCGCTTTTGGCTGATCTTGATCATGCAGTATCGCTTTTTGAAGAGCATGCAAATAAGGGGGTAGAACGTTTAAGATATGTCGAAATCGCCATTTGGTTTTTGGCCATGGTGCTGCTGTTGCTAGAAGCGAAATTTATATTTCGCCCGATGGAAAAGCAAGTTCAAGGTGGTATCGATGAACTTAAGCGGGAAAAGAAAAAAACAGAGCAGGCGCTGAATATGAAATCGCGGTTTTTGGCGCGTGCGAGTCATGAGCTCAGAACACCACTGCAATCCATTTTAGGATATCTTGATTTATATAAAAAAGAGCGGCAAACCTATCAATTAGATCAAGCAATAACATCGGTTAAGCAGTTAAATATTTTGATTAACGAGATGCATGACTTTAGTCGCTGGTCTAATGAGAAAATTAAAATTCAAAATAGTTATGCCAAATTGAGTGATACCCTCGAAACAGTCATTGCCCCTTACCGATTGACGGCCCAGAAAAAGGGCCTTTCGCTAGTCATGCAGTTATCTCACAGTGATGATCAATTACTATTATGTGACCATCAGCATTTGGCATGGATTTGCTCACAATTAGTTGATAATGCGATTAAATTTAATGATAAGGGAGAAGTATCACTGATTGTTAATTTACAGTGCACAGACTCGCAACCTTATCTGGAGGTACAAGTCATAGATCAAGGTTATGGGTTTAGTAAAGAGCAACTAGCGTCATTGGAGTTACATGAAGAAACCAATAACCACTTTCAAGGTATGCAGCTAGGTCTGGCACGCTGCCAATGGTTGGTTGGTGCTTTGTCTGGAGAAATGAGGTTCTTAAACACGCAACAAGGCGGTGCTTGCGTTCAGTTTAGTATTCCGGTCACGATAGCCAAATCAGAGACTGCTGAGCAGCAGCGCAGCGCCAATGGCAAAACGGCTTTGTTAGTGGAGGATAATAAAATTAATGCCGTTGTTCTTTGTAAACAATTAGATAACTTAGGGTTTAAGGTGCTACATGTTCATCATGGCAAAGAAGCCGTAGATGTTCTAGCCGTCCAGTCTTTTGATGTTATTTTTATGGATTTAAACATGCCGTACATGGATGGGTATGAAACAATAGATTATATTCGCACTCAACTTCACCTTGATACTATCATCATCGTTATAACGGCCAATGATGAGCATAAAGACTTAGCAAAAGCCATCGCGCTTGGTGCAGATGAACACCTTATCAAACCGCTTCAACAACAATCGCTTATCAAAATACTAGAAGACATCGGGATGTTAACTGCGACATAGAAAAAGATTGCCCACAGATTAAGTATAATCAATCACCGAGCACATCTACCTTATTAGTTTATTTTTGTCACTTTGAAGCCAGCTTGTTGCAATAGGTTAATTAAGCCATATTGCTCTGGCAAATGTAGCGCGCCCACTGCTATGAAGGTAGGCTGCTTTGTGAGCAACTCTGTTAAAGTTTCCAGCCATTGTTTGTTACGGTTAATCAACATGACTTGCTCTGAGAATTTCCCGTATTCTGAGTCATCAAAGCTGAGCTTATAGTACTGCGACAGCTTGTTCATATCGCCTTTTTTCCATGCATTGACCAAGTCCACAAAATAGAAATCAATGTCGTTTAAATGCTTAAAAGTCTCCTCTAGCATGGCATTATTTTGTTGTTCAAGTGCGCTTAGCATTGTTAATTGCTGCTGTAAGGTTTCTAAACCAACCACTCTTTTATTAAGATTTTTTGAGTAAGCAAGTACTTGCTTATCAATCCCGAATTGTTCACTAAAGCCTAATTTTTGATACTCTAGTTGCAACAGCGTGACCATTACGGCCCAAGGTCGGTGCTGGTGAAAATGTGAGATATCAATGCCAGCTTTGGAAAAGTAATTTTTTAACTGTTGATAGTTGTTAGAGCTTACCATATTTGCGAGTGTGCTGCCGTTTGGCAATATCATATACGATGAGGAAATTTCCTGTATTTTACGTTGAGAAAGTGCTTCAAGATTTACTTCTACAACCACCAGCTCACTGCTATCAATTGCTTGTAGAACGTCTTGAGATAATTGGTTCATATCAGTGGTGCCGACATGAACGGTGCCGAATAAATAAGACTTAATAGCATTTTTTTCAATTTGAAATAACGCGGGGTTAGCATTAACCAGCTGGCTAAATAGCAAAAAAGTAAATACAAAACCGATAAAACAGACCCTGAGTAGCAATGAAAACATATGCATCCTTAAAATTTAGCGATAAACCTATTTTAAGCACATAAGTTAACAATTCATAAAAAAATCATGAGTCTTTTTATGAAATTAGCTCTGTTGTAAAACAGACTTTTACAATTAGCATTCAGATAATTTATTCTTTACGTGAAAAATAAATCTAAATAACGTGTATTTTTTGGATTTTATTATCAAAATAAAACTTTTTACATTGCTATAAAGCATAATATTTATGGTTGACTTAAAAGTGTACTCGGGTTACTAATAGAAAAAGGAACAGGCAAGACACTTAGAAACCTCGCCTGTAGTAAAAATTTATTTGGTGATACAAAGAATGCTAAACACAGCACTTACTCTAGTCGTGATTATCAACGTGGTGATTATTATTACCGCGGGGGTTGTCTAGTGCTGTAAGAAAAGTATTAGCAAAAGCCCCCCGCACTGAAAAGTTCGGGGGGCTTTTTCGTTTTAGGGCAAAATTTAATTAACAATCAGCAAGCAATTGGCAATGGGGATGACAATGACAGGCGCACAACTTTTAATAGATTTATTAGCCAAGCATGGCGTTAAAGAGGTATTCGGCTATCCTGGTGGCGCGATTATGCCTATTTACGACGCTTTGTACGGCGCGCCGGTAAAACATTACCTAACACGACACGAGCAAGGTGCTGGATTTGCTGCGGTTGGGTATGCACGCAGTACAGGTAAGTTAGGAGTATGCTTTGCCACCTCAGGACCCGGCGCAACTAATCTTATCACTGCACTTGCTGATGCGATGATGGACTCAGTACCACTGCTGGCTATCACGGGGCAAGTGCCAACAGCAGCAATAGGCTCTGATGCGTTTCAAGAGGTTGACGTACTTGGCATGTCTTTGTCATGTACTAAGCACAGCTACATGGTTGAACGCGCTGAAGATTTAGCTGAAATATTACAAGAAGCAATGCATTTAGCCCAATCGGGAAGACCCGGCCCTGTATTAGTTGATATTCCAAAAGACATCCAATTGGCCCAAGTGCCATTTCACCCATGGCTAGCACAAGATGAAGCGCAGCTTAAAGTATCACCAAGCGAAGTTCAAAAAGCAGACGCGTTACTTTCACAAGCAGAGCGCCCTGTCGCATATATCGGCGGTGGCGTACAAAATGCCGATGCACAGGCAGAGTTAATGCAGTTTTTGCACAAAACTCATATGCCAGCGGTTTCCACATTAAAAGCATTGGGGAGTGTTTTGCCTGAATACGAATACGACTTGGGTATGCTTGGTATGCACGGTGGTCAAGCTGCCAACATCGCTGTGCAAGAGTGTGATTTATTGGTTTGTATAGGTGCACGTTTTGATGACCGAGTGACTGGCAACTTGGCCAAGTTTGCCTCCAAAGCAGATGTTATTCATTTGGATATAGACCCAGCAGAGGTCGGTAAACGCAAACCAGCGCAAGCGTCATTGATTGCAGACTTAAAGCATTCTATTCCACAGTTAAGTTGTTTTGTAACTGATAGTGAATGGTTAGACACCATAAAAGAGCTAAAGCTAAAACATGCGTGGCGTTATGACTATCCAGGAGAGCGTGTATTTGCGCCTTACTTACTTAATCAACTTAGTCAAAAAATGCCCAACACAGGAGTCGTTTGTTGTGATGTTGGCCAGCATCAAATGTGGGTTGCACAACATATGAAATTTACCCATCCATCCAATCACTTAAGCAGTGGTGGTGCGGGTACCATGGGATTCGGTTTACCTGCCGCGATAGGGGCGCAAATCGCTCGCCCAGATGACATGGTAGTGACGGTGTCTGGTGATGGCTCAATTATGATGAATATCCAAGAACTGGCAACAATACGCCGCAATAACCTACCAGTAAAAATCGTTATTTTAGATAACCAGCGCTTGGGTATGGTTCGCCAGTGGCAACAGCTATTTTTTGATGGTCGCTACAGTGAAACAGATTTATCAGATAACCCTGACTTTGTTGCATTGGCTGCGGTATTTGGGATCCCAGGGCAAACCATCACGCATGCAAATGAAGTTGATGCAGCAATTGATGCGCTGATCTCCAGCGAAGGGCCTTACATAGTGCATGCATGTATAGATGATAAAGAAAACGTATGGCCTCTGGTTCCGCCAGGTGCTGCAAATGATGAGATGATGACGGAGAACGTCCAATGAAACACCAATTAACGGTTGCAGTAAAAAACCAAGCCATTGCGGTAGAACGCTTTTTGCGTGTGGCTCGCCACCGCGGTTTTCGTCTTACCCATTTAGAATTAGAAGGAAAAGATGGACTGTTTCAAGTCAAAATGACGGTTGACAGTGACAAACCCATCTATCTATTAACGTCACAACTGAGTAAGCTTGTAGAGGTGCAGCAAGTAAATTTGCACACACTACAGCAACAGGCAATTTAAATAATTTATTTTAGAAAAGAATAATCAAGGTACTACATAATGACAAAAACATCGGAATTAATTTGGCATAACGGCGAGATGATCCCTTATGAGCAAGCAACAACACACATTTTGAGCCATGCAATACACTATGGGAGCTCAGTGTTTGAGGGTATTCGAGCATATGATACGCCAAAAGGTCCGGCGATTTTCCGTCTCAAGGATCACATCAGACGTCTTTATGACTCAGCTAAAATCTACCGCTTAGAGATCCCATTCACCGAAGACGAGTTAATGCAAGCATGTAAAGATGCAGTAAAAGCGAATGGTTTTACTAACGCTTATTTACGTCCTTTTGCATTTTTGGGAAATGTAGGTCTAGGTGTTCATCCTAAATCTCATAAAGCCGATGTGAGTGTTGCAGCGATGGAATGGGGCACTTACTTGGGCGATGGTAGTTTAGAAGCCGGTGTTGATGCATGTATTTCATCATGGACGCGACTAGCACCAAATACCATGCCTACAGGGGCAAAAGCAGGCGGTAACTACTTATCATCACAGCTTATTACCGCAGAAGCGAGACGTCATGGCTATGTTGAAGGTATCGCTTTAGACGTCAACGGTTACCTAAGTGAAGGTGCAGGTGAAAACCTCTTCGTTATCAAAAATGGGGTGTTGTTTACACCGCCAACCACCGCGTGCATTTTACCTGGTCTAACGCGTGATACCATCATGAAACTTGCGCGTGAGCGTGGCTATGAAGTGCGTGAAGAGGCGATTGCTCGCGAAGCGCTTTATCTAGCCGATGAGTTCTTTATGACCGGTACCGCGGCAGAAGTTACGCCAGTACGCAGTGTTGACCAAATTCAAATTGGTGATGGGAAACGTGGAGCTATCACAGCAGAATTACAGCAGGCTTACTTTGATTTAGTAAAAGGCCAAAGCGAAGATAGCAATGGCTGGCTAGACTATATCAACGAGTAATAAAAATTGACTGGGTCATCATCAGGTGACCCATTTTTTGGGAATGAGGAAAGCCGCTGCCATCTGAGGCATCGCATAATTAAAGGGTAAAAACCATGGCTAAATTAAGAAGCAAAACCACCACTGAAGGTAGACAACGTGCAGGCGCTCGCGCTCTTTGGCGTGCAACGGGCATGACTGATAGTGACTTTGAAAAACCAATTATTGCCGTGGTTAATTCATATACCCAGTTTGTACCAGGTCATGTGCATTTAAATCAGCTCAGTGATTTAATGGCCCAGACCATTCGCGATGCAGGTGGCGTACCTAGAGAGTTTAATACCATTGCCATTGATGATGGTATCGCTATGGGCCATGGCGGTATGCTTTACTCTTTACCTTCCAGAGACTTGATTGCCGATTCGGTTGAATACATGGTTAATGCTCATTGTGCGGACGCCATGGTTTGTATTTCAAACTGCGACAAGATCACCCCAGGAATGCTACTGGCGGCATTGCGTTTGAACATTCCTGTTATCTTTGTCTCAGGTGGTCCAATGGAAGCGGGTAAAACTCGTTTGGCCGATATAGAGATCAAACTTGATTTGGTTGATGCCATGGTTAAGGGCGCCGATCCGAGTGTGAGTGACGAAGACTCAGAGCAAGTTGAGCGCTCAGCTTGTCCAACCTGTGGCTCATGTTCAGGTATGTTTACCGCCAATTCAATGAACTGCTTGCTAGAAGCATTGGGCCTCGCATTACCAGGTAATGGCACTACCTTAGCCACTCATAAAGACAGGCAGCAGCTCTATGAAGCAGCAGGTAAACGTATTTTGGCACTATGTGATGAGTACTACCGCAAAGACAACGATGCCGTATTACCAAGAAACATTGCCAACCAAGCCGCGTTTACTAATGCGATGACGTTAGACATAGCGATGGGGGGTTCTTCAAATACCGTTCTGCATTTATTAGCTGCAGCACAAGAAGGTGGCGTTGATTTTGATATGGATGATATAGATCGCCTATCCCGCAATACCCCATTTTTGTGCAAAGTCGCACCGGCCACGCAGCAATACCATATAGAAGATGTGCATCGCGCAGGCGGCATAATGGGTTTATTGAATGAGCTGGCAAAAGGTGATCGACTTGATTTAACTGTTGGGCATGTTGCCGGTGGCACTCTTGGCGAAGTTATCACTCGCTGGGATGCCACAGACAGTAACAATAGCAAAGCGCAAACCTTCTATCGTGCGGGTCCTGCTGGCATTCGAACCACCAAAGCCATGAGCCAAGAGTGCCGTTGGGATGAACTGGATTTAGACCGTGAAAATGGCTGTATTCGTAGTATTGAACATGCATTTAGACAAGATGGTGGTCTTGCTGTGCTGTCTGGTAACTTAACGCCAGATGGTTGTATTGTGAAAAGTGCAGGTGTTGTTGATGAAATGCTTAACTTCACGGGTCCTGCGGTCGTATTCGAATCACAAGACGACGCCGTGGATGGTATTTTAAATGGCCGAGTGAAAAAGGGCGATGTGGTTGTTATCCGCTACGAAGGTCCAAAAGGCGGGCCTGGCATGCAAGAAATGCTTTACCCAACCAGCTACCTCAAATCAATGGGCTTAGATAAAGACTGTGCGCTATTAACCGATGGTCGCTTCTCTGGTGGTACATCAGGACTGTCAATTGGTCATGCATCACCAGAAGCCGCCAGTGGTGGAGCATTAGCGTTGGTGGAAGATGGTGATTTAATACAAATTGATATTCCGAATCGCGGCATTCATTTATTACTAGATAACGCGCAAATGGCTGAACGTAGAGCTAAACAAGATGCTCGTGGCAAAGATGCCTATAAGCCGCTAGACCGCCAGCGTGTTGTATCACCTGCATTAAAGGCTTATGCACTGTTGGCTACCAGTGCCGATAAAGGCGCGGTGCGTGATTTAGCCAAACTAGAGGAGCTTAGCTAGCCATGGTATCGCAAGAGCTAGATTATTTTCGAGCTATCATTCAAGCGGATGTGTCGCCTTTAGCCAAAATCACCGAAGTAAGTGAAATGAAAGGCTTATCTGAGCGTCTTGGGCAACATGTTTGGCTTAAGCGCGAAGATCAGCAGCCCGTATATTCATTCAAATTACGTGGTGCTTATAATAAGTTGCGACAGCTACCAGAAGGCAGTTTAGTGATCACGGCTTCTGCAGGTAATCATGCTCAAGGTGTTGCGCTGAGCGCAGCTCACCTAGGGCATCGAGCCATCATCGTGATGCCAGTAACAACGCCGGAAATTAAAGTAAGCTCGGTGCGTAATTTAGGTGGTGAAGTGGTATTGCATGGTCACAACTTTGATGCCGCTAAGGCACATGCATTTGAGTTGACAGAGCAGTACGGTGCGGTGTTCGTCCCGCCATTTGATGATAAAGATGTCATCATTGGGCAAGGCACTGTAGCGCGAGAACTAATGCAGCAATTGCATGATTTAGATGCGGTGTTTATCCCAGTGGGAGGCGGTGGGTTATTAGCGGGCATGGCGGTGTATATCAAATCACTTAGACCCGATATTCAAATCATAGGTGTTGAAGCACAAGAAAGCGCCTGTTTAAAAGCAGCGATGGAAGCCGGTGAGCCTGTTGAACTGGCGCAAGTCGGTGGCTTTGCTGACGGCGTTGCCGTAAAAATTATTGGCAGTGAAACCTTTCGACTGGCGCAGAAATTCTGCGATCAAGTAGTTACGGTAAGTAGTGACGAGATCTGTGCGGCTGTGCAGGATATATTTGTTGAGACACGAGCTATCGCAGAACCCTCAGGTGCTTTGTCATTAGCTGGTTTAAAAAAATGGAGCCAGCAGGGTAAACGTGCCGGTCTTCATTTAGCCGCAGTGTTATCTGGCGCCAATCTTAATTTTGATAGGCTTCGTTATATCGCTGAACGCACAGCACTGGGCGCAAAAAATGAAGCCTTATTTGGGGTCACAATTGAGGAAGAAAAAGGCAGCTTTAAGCGCTTTTGCCAATCACTCGGTGGCCGAGCTATTACCGAATTTAATTACCGCTATGCAGGTGAAGGCGACGCACAAATTTTTGTTGGTGTAGGGCTTCGTGGTGGGCAAATTGAGCTAGATGAGCTTAAGAGTCAACTATATAAGAATGGCTATGCATTTGAAGATTTTTCAGATAATGAATTGGCCAAATTGCACTTGCGTTACATGGTAGGTGGCAAGCCACCTGTTGCGATTCAAGAGCGGTTATTCCGCTTTGAATTCCCTGAGTACCCAGGGGCATTGGCAAGGTTTTTAGATACGCTCGGTAGTGAGTGGAATATTACCTTATTTCATTATCGTAATCATGGGGCTGCCGAGGGTAATGTATTGGCCGCATTTGATGTACCAAGCCATGATCACGCGCTATTTGATAGTCACTTATCTAAATTAGGCTATAACTTTACTGAAGAAACATATAACCCTTGTTTTGCTCAGTACTTACAAAAATCGATAACACAGCAAAGAAAAGCAGGTTAGTTTGCATTTAATACCTGCTTTTCTATAGTTATGACTAGGCTCTCATAACAAGGCAAGGATGAGTATGCGCGGTTTAGCGTATATCGTGGTACTGTTAATTAGCTGCTATAGCAGTGCTCAAGAAAATGTCGTACTGCAACTGAAATGGCTTCATCAGTTTCAGTTCGCGGGCTATTACATGGCCAAAGAAAAAGGTTTTTACGAGCAAGCTGGGTTGAATGTTACTATTTTGCCCGCTGATCCAAGTAGCCCAGATACCCAATTCAAAGTCCTTGCAGGACAAGCCCATTTTGGGGTTACACATTCAGCGATTTTACAATCTCGTATGCAAGGAAAGCCGTTAGTTGCACTAGCGGCAATTCTTCAGTCCTCACCATATTGCTGGATGGTCAAAGAAAACTCGCAAATATATGCACCTCAAGACTTTAAAGGTAAACGCATCAGTTATTTGGGCAAGGCTGAAAATGCTGAGCTGATGGTGATGCTAAAGCAAGCAGGGGTGGATATAACACAATTGCCGCTTTATTCAGGTTTATATCCGATAGATGATTTTAAAAAAGGCTTGTTCGATGCACTGCAGGTGTATGTAACCAATGAACCGTTCGAAATGCGCCAAGCTGGTGTAGCAACACGGCAAATATGCCCTAAACAATATGGTGTGAATGTGTATGGGGACATTTTATTTACCAGTGAAAATCTCATAGAGCAAAAACCGCTGATGGTTGAGAAATTTCGCCAAGCGAGCCTTAAAGGATGGCGTTACGCAATGCTAAATATGAATGAAAGCATTGATGTGATCAGAACAAAATATAATCCTGACAAGAGTAAAGAGCAGCTCGCATATGAAGCCGATACCTTACGACCATTTGTTACACAAGCAGGGATCTCTATTGGTAACATGTCGGAAACTCGTTGGCGTTGGATAGCTCAACTTTATGGTTATGCGCAAGATACACAACAAAACCAGCTCGACAACTTTGTTTATCATCCACAAAATGTCAAAGAGTCTTACCAATGGTCGTGGATGTTAGTTGCAGCGTCTCTTTTAACTTTTTTATGTATTCCTCTATACCTACATTTGATTTTTTCTCGCCATTTGAAGTATCGCATCACGCACGCAACACAAGGTGATAAAAAAGGAGTAGAATGATGCTTTGATTTTGTTTGTTGTATACCCTTAACCATGCAGTTACTGACCAGATTCAACCATCTCGACAATTTACTCTATGAAACTAAAGCGTTTTGGCAGTTAGTTGCTTTTGAAAAGAGAGCGCTGCCATGGGATAGTCAGTTAAGCGAATGGCTGATGTCACTCAGTGACGAACAAGTTACGCAATTGGACAACGATCAGCACCAGCTGCAACATGCATTAAGTCAGTTCATCCCACAGCTTAGTGATCTCAACACTTTACTGGCATTGCCTTATCAAAAACAAGACAACGAGTCTTTGCCATTTTGGTTAAGTAACGGTATTAAAGGCCGTAAACTACTACAGCTACAAGATTTTGTTAATCATGTTGATGAGCGTCAGCTGCCAGTACTTGAGTGGTGTGCTGGCAAAGGGCATTTGGGGCGCATTCTTGCCTTTCATGGTGCGCCACATGTGCATAGTATCGAGTTACAGCAATCACTGTGCGAGCAAGGTCAACACAGTGCAAAACAGCAAGGCTTAGCAATGCGCTTTAGTTGTGCCGATGTACTCAAAGATGACACTTACAATTACTTCGCAGCAAAACAGCATGCGGTTGCACTACACGCATGTGGTCGATTACATCAGGTATTTATGGCACAAGCGGTGCAAGCAGGTTGTGAAAAAATAACGCTATCTCCATGTTGTTATCACTTATTTACAGATAATAACTATCAAGCCATGAGTGATGCGGCTCGGCATAGTAAGCTGGCTTTAACCCACAGTGATATGAAGCTGGCGCTACAAGAAACGGTAACAGCCCCAGGAAGAGTCGCTTTAGTGCGTCAAAAGGAAGTGACTTGGCGTTTAGGGTTTGATGCCTTGCGTCGAGATGTGACAGGGGTAAATAGTTATGTCAGTGTACCTTCGGTAAATAAAGCTATTTTCTCGGAGTCTTTTGAGCAATTTTGCCGCTGGGCCGCTGAGCAAAAAGGGATCGAACTCCCTGCCAAATGTGATTATGATATGTACTTAGTCCAAGGACAGGTTCGTAAGAAAGTAACAGATAGAATAGAGCTGGTGCGTCATGCGTTTAGACGGGCAATTGAGATCTGGTTGGTCCTCGATAGGGCTTTATATTTGCAAGCATCTGGGTATGATGTTGTTCTTAGGGAATTTTGTGATAAACAGCTAACGCCGAGGAACATACTGATCCAAGCGAAGGCCAAATAGAGGAAGACAGATGTGCTCGCTAGATCATCTTTTAAGTAATAACCAACAATGGGCAAAGCGCACCCGACAAAGAGACCCGGAATTTTTTAAGAAGTTATCAGGTCAACAAAACCCTGACTATTTATGGATTGGCTGCTCGGATTCTCGTGTTCCTGCCAATGAAATAGTAGACCTCATGCCTGGTGAGCTATTTGTGCATCGCAATGTGGCTAACGTGGTCGTGCATACAGATCATAATTGCTTGTCTGTAATGCAGTACGCTGTAGAAGTGCTCAAAGTGGAGCACATCATGGTCGTTGGCCATTACGGCTGTGGTGGGGTGCAAGCTGTGTTGGATGAAGCACGATTCGGTTTAATCGATAATTGGCTGCGCCATGTGGCTGATGTGAAAGAAAAGCATCAAGCGCTACTAACGGCGATAGAGCAGCGTAAACGTTATGCAGCTTTGTGTGAGTTGAATGTTATTGATCAGGTGCGTAATGTTTGCCTAACCAACGTAGTTCAAGATGCTTGGGAGCGCAATCAAGAGCTGACTATTCACGGTTGGGTGTATGGACTAGAAGATGGCTTGCTACATGAAGTGCAGGCGCAAATGTCACTGCCCGAGCATATCAATGCTGGATACACTCAAGCAGTTGAACAAGTAGCAAAACGTTACTTATAGTAAAGCTTATTCAGTATCGTCTGTTTGCTCTAGTTTAGCTTCTAGAGCTGCAACTTTTGCTTCTAATTCGGTTAGCTTTTCACGGGTTCGAATAAGTACTTTACTTTGAATATCAAACTCTTCACGGCTCACAAAGTCCATTTCAGACAGTTTGTTTTGAATTACTTGCTTGGTCTTTGCTTCAAATGTATCTGCTAAATTTTTCACGCCTTGCGGCATATTATTCGATATTTGCTTGGCGATTTCTTCAATTTTTGCTGGGTTAATCATTTCAGATCCCTTATTTGAATGTGCTTGTCATCATATTAGCAAATGCTTTGTCTAGCGCCTAGGCGCACACAGAGCTTTGCGGTAAAATAGTGGTTTGGTAATTCAACTGGCGTAATGAATGAAACTCAACCCCAAACAAGACGAAGCAGTTAAATATATTAGTGGTCCATGTTTAGTCCTCGCGGGTGCAGGTTCGGGCAAAACACGTGTAATTACTAATAAAATTGCCTATCTAGTACAAAAATGTGAGTACCAAGCTAAGAATATTGCTGCGGTGACGTTTACCAATAAAGCGGCAAAGGAAATGCGCGAACGTGTATCACAGACATTGGGTAAGCAAGAGTCTAAAGGGTTGTGGGTCTCGACATTTCATACTTTGGGTCTCGAAATTATCAAAAAAGAGCTCAAAACACTCGGCTATAAAGCCAACTTTTCGTTATTAGACGACCAAGATACGAATCAATTGCTCAGTGAGTTAACCGAAAAAGAGTTGGAAAAAGATAAAGACTTACTTAACCTGCTGAAGATGCAGATCGGTAACTGGAAGAATGAACTAATTCTACCTCAGCAAGCCATAGCACAAGCCCGAGAGCCACAAAAAGCCTTATTTGCGCAACTATATGCGCGTTATCAAACGCAGCTTAGAGCCTATAATGCCTTTGATTTTGATGATTTGATCATGGTTCCCACGTTGCTCTTATCTCAAAGCGCAGAAGTCAGAGAGCGTTGGCAAGCGCGTTTTCGTTATTTGCTGGTGGATGAGTATCAAGATACCAACACCAGTCAGTACCAGTTGGTTAAATTACTGGTTGGCGAGCGGGCGCGTTTCACTGTAGTTGGTGATGATGACCAATCGATTTATTCTTGGCGTGGTGCTAAGCCACAAAACTTGGTTTTACTGTCTAAAGACTTTCCTGGGCTGCGCCTGATCAAACTAGAACAAAATTATCGCAGCTGTAGGCGCATTCTAAAAGCCGCGAACATTCTCATCGCGAATAACCCACATGAGTTTGATAAACAGCTATTTAGTGAGCTGGAAAACGGTGAACCGATCCGTGTGATCGCAACCCGTGACGAAGAGCATGAAGCCGAACGCGTGGTGGCTGAGATCATCTCTCATAAATTTATGAAACGCACCAGTTATCGCGACTACGCAATTTTATATCGTGGTAATCACCAAGCCAGAGTGTTTGAAAAATCACTGATGAGTAACCGTATTCCCTATAAGATCAGTGGTGGTATGTCATTTTTCTCCCGCAGTGAAATCAAAGATATCATGGCGTATCTGCGACTATTGGTAAACCAAGATGATGACAATGCATTTTTACGTATTGTGAACACCCCAAGACGCGAGATAGGCCCAGTCACACTTGAGAAGCTGGGTAGTTTGGCCAATGAAAAGCATATCAGCTTATTTGCAGCGTGTTTTGATCCGCAATTGGCTGAACGCTTAGCAGGTCGTGGGTTAAATGCACTCATGGGTTTTGCTCGTTGGGTTGTTGAACTGTCGGATAGAGCCTCGCGTGGTGATACATTAGAGGCGGTAAAAGATATGGTGCGCGAAACGCATTATGAAGCCTATCTATATGAGTCGTCGCCAAGTGCAAAAGCCGCTGAAATGCGTATGAAAAATGTCTCTGAGCTATATCGTTGGATAACGGATATGCTTACCGGAGATGCGGATCACCCTGCTATGACCTTGCCTGAAGTGGTGAGCAAGTTAACACTCAGAGATATGCTCGAGCGCAATGAAGAAGAGGATGACTCTGACGCGGTGCAGTTGTTAACTTTGCATGCATCGAAAGGCCTTGAGTATCCACATGTATTTATGGTGGGCATGGAAGAAGGGTTTCTGCCACATCAAACTAGTATCGATGAGGATAACGTTGAAGAAGAGCGACGTCTTGCCTATGTAGGCATTACTCGTGCTCAGCAAACGCTGACCTTAACGCATGCTAAAAATCGCCGCCAGTTTGGTGAAGTGGCAACCCCTGAAATAAGCCGTTTTGTACAAGAGCTACCACAAGATGATCTAAGCTACGAGGGTCAGAAAAAGACCATTGCGTCACAATCGGAACGAATGGAAAAAGGTCAAGCTAGGGTAGCTAACTTACGCGCCATGCTAAAACGATAATGTTTCTTGATTGATGCCCTGCAGCTTTCTGGAGGAAAGCTCGGGCTCATGACCAATGGTATGTTGTTTGCCAAAAAACAATTTAAGACCGTGGTTTTCCAACAGTCCTCTAAAGTTCAAAATAGCTGGCCCTTTTGCAATGACTTGGGTGCGCTTGAGCTTGGTGACCGCCAGTATGCCTTGTAACTGTAAGTCATAACTTTGCTGTTGTAATACGCGTTTACTAAATGTTGAACTTAACAGCACATATCTAAAATCAAACTGTGTTAACAAAGCTAAGTCGCAACGGTCTTTAGCAAAATCATTAAGCCCAATTAATTCTCCCATACTGCTGAGGCTTTTCAAGTTTTCCAGCTGTTGGCTGGATGCATGGCGTAATTCGTTTTCATCAAATAACAAGCATAATTGGTGTTTGGCACTTTTCAGCAGTTGGCAAAGTGGTAAGAATGCTTGATGGTCAAGCACGCTGAGTGAACAGCAAAATAATAAATCTTGAGATTGTGTATTACCAATTTGAATAACTTGCTGTATGAGTTGAAGTTCGATTTCTAGTTGCTCAGCTCTTTCGGCGGCAAATTTTTTCAGAATATCAAAACTGGTGCTACCTAACACAGGATGTTCACCAAAAGCATCTAGTAAACTGATATTGCTTGGTTTATCTGCCATAGATATCACTTCAGTACGTCTGAAATGGGTGGGTAAAGCGCCTAAGTGGTGATGTTCTATATGCTTGTTACTGCCTGTACCCGCAGTTAGTAAGGGGTGATAAAACTCATAGCGACCTCTACCTGCGTTCTTAGCGTAGTACATTGCTGCATCAGCATCACGAATAATCTCATCTATATTGTTGTAGCGTTTATTGCTGTAAGTAATGCCAATACTTGCGCCACTTTGCACACAGGTTCCTTTCATGCAAAAGGGCTGTTGCATTACACGGATAATGCGTTTAGCTACGTCTTCCGCTTGCTGCTTATCACTCAAGTGATCAAGCAAAATAACAAATTCATCACCAGCTAAGCGTGCTAATAGGTCATGATCTCGTATGCAGTCCGAGAAGGCTTTGCTGACCCAAATTAAGAATTGATCCCCTGCTTGGTGCCCTAATTCATCATTAATCGTTTTGAATTTATCCAAATCGATAAACAACACCGCAAAATGATGTTCAGGATGTCGCTGATACTTGTGTAATGTTTTTTCTAATTGAGTAAGGAACAAGCTTCGATTTGGTAAGCTCGTTAAAGGGTCATGATGAGCGTCATGATACAGCTGTTGTTCAATTTTCTTACGCTCTTCTATTTGCATTTGTAAGTGTAAATTGGTCTGCTGAAGCGCTTTGGTTTTTTCTGCAACGCGATGTTCAAGCTCTTGGTGACTGGTTTTTAGCGCTTGATTGGCTAGATGAGTTTGCAAAACCGATGCAATTTGGTTGGACACAAATGAAATAAGCTCTACATCATCATAATCAAACTCATATTTATGGTCATAGGCTTGGCAGGCTATTAGCCCAATCACACCATTGGCTGTTTTTAGCGGCGCACCCATCCAGCTGGTCGCTAATTGAATTTTGCTATAATCTTTTGCCCGTTCAACTGTGCCATCTGCAATGAGCGCTTTAGCACGTTCGGTATCTATTAATTGGCTTTGTTCGGTGCGTATCACTAACTCACTATAACCTTTAGCAAAAGGTCGGGGTTTATATTGCGTTACCTCATCGACACTATAAGGAAAGCTTAACCAACCGGCATGTTTGTCATATAAGGCAATATACAAATTATCGGCAAAAGTAATTGAACGTATTATGTGGTGAACTTGCTTGTAGACATCATCAATATTATTGAACTGAGTTGCCAGTTCAGAAATTTTAAACAGTATCTGTTGGCGCTCTAGCGCTCTTTTACGATGTTCAATTTCTTTATTGAGTGCTTCATTACTTTGCATTAAAGCGCGTGTACGTATTTTTACTTCCGACTCAAGTAACTCACGCTTTTTCACTCTCTCTATTGCTGTCGCTAGATACAGAGACATAACTTCCAGCAGTTCGATTTGCTGTTCGCTATAACTTTGCTGGGCTTGATAGCTTTGCGAAACCATGACACCAATGATTTTATTATCTCGATATATAGGTACGCCAACCCAATGCTCTGCCTGACTACCTAGTGCTTTAAAAACCCCATTTTTGGTCTGTTCAAGCATTGTTTCTTTGGTCAGGTAAACGGTTCTACCTGTGCGAAAGACATAACCCGTCACGCCTTCAGAGAAATGGCTTTTTTCATTGAGAGGTACTGCGATGCCATCTTTTTCGTCTACAAAATAAGAAAGTTCTAGTGCTTGAGTGTATTGGTTTTGTAAGACAACGTAAAAGCTACGGCTAGGAAGATATTGTACTAAGATGTCGTGAATGGCAGGATAAAGCAAAGTCAGTTCCGCAACCGTACTTGCGCGCTCTGATAGTAAGATCAGTGCGTGGTGTAAGTGGTTGTTTTGCTTGTACTTTTTTAGTAGAAACTTGAGTCTTTTATTATTGCGCTCAAGCTTACGAAGCAAAGTAGCGGGATCTTCCAATGATTCAACCCATAGTTATTATTATTTGCTCAATTATTATTCGTATATTTTCACTTTTATCGATTAGGGTCAAGTGCAATATGAAAGGCCGCAGTTGAGGTTTTTTAATACTCTGGAATAAACCGAAGAGAATAAAATGTTCCCTTCGGTTTATTAGAATTACTTCGCTGTCATAAAGTCAATTGCTGCGGCAATTTCGTCATCCGAACAGTTCATACAAGTACCACGAGGAGGCATTGCATTGAAGCCATTAATTGCATGATCAAGTAATACATCTTTACCTTTAGCAAGGCGAGGCACCCAATCGTCAGCGCTTTTTGGTGCACCTAACGCGCCTGTACCGTGACATGCAAAACATGCAGCTTGATATACTTGTTCACCCGAGCGTGGTCCTGTTGGAGCCGCTTCGGCTGCGCTGTCTGCGCCAGCTAAATACACTTCGCCAATAGGGGCTAGGCGTTTTTGGATTGCTTCTTCAGTTAAAGCGTTGTCATAAGGCTGCGCAATAGCGGCCGTTGATAGCAATAAAAGTGCTGCCGAAAGTTTTTTCATTTGTCTTGCTCACTTCATTTGGACGTGATCAATCACGATAAGATGACGGAATTTCTAGCGATTATAACGCCACCAATTAATTTATAAAACCAATCTTGTACATATTAAGATAAAAATGCCCAATTTATTGCTTTGGCGCAAATTTTTATTGGACATTTTCTCTTTAAGCCATTTCAATCAACGCTTGCATTGCTTTGTAGATCCCTTTCGATGCATCGCTAATAGATTCTGCTAGCATGTATGCTGGTGTACTAATTACTTTTTGTTCATTATCAATGATGATGTCATCAACAGTACATGCGACATGCTTTGCGCCAAGCTGGTTGACAGCTTTGGCTGTTTGCTCATCGTTACCAATCGTGGCAAGCGTGCCTGTTGGGTGAATGTGCCCAATTAAAGCTGGCGCAATACATAAGTAGGCAATTGGTTTTCGCTGCTGTGCAAACATTTGACAGAATTTTTTTAGAGGCTCGTAAATATTCGATTGGGCACCATCGAAAGCAAAGTTGCTAAGGTTTTTGGCGACCCCAAAACCACCTGGAAGCACTAAAGAGTCAAAATCATTGGCATTTAACTGCGCTAGATCTTTTATGTCGCCTCTTGCAATGCGGGCTGATTCTTCTAAAACGTTGCGTGTTTGCGCTTGTTCTTCACCAGTTAAATGATTGATAACATGGTGCTGTTGGATATCGGGTGCGAAGCATTGATAGCTGGCACCTAGTTGTTCTAAATGCAACATTGTTAGCACAGACTCATGGATTTCTGCACCATCAAAGACGCCACAGCCACTCAATATTATTGCGATTTTTTTCATTTTGACTCCCTCTAGTATCTGTTTTAACTGGCTTATGCTTTATCGTCATTAGCCAAGAAGAAAAATATTATAAAGGATCTTATTTGATCTTTGATCAAGTATGTTAGTATACCCGTCCGCTTAGATATGAGCGCTTGATTTTTGAACAAAGTGTTCTAATCTTTGTGGGCGGCAAAATGTTTTTCCACATTTGACGTAGAAATAACAAGAATAATAGATTGCTTTTTCTTTATAACTTTCAATGGTTTAAATGTTACAGTGAGCATTTTTTTACATGCCCGCTGAGATAAACCGTGTTTATCTACAAAGTTATCCACAGTTTGTTAGGCTCTATAAGTTTTATAAGACTTATTTTTATCCCTCGTTTTATCGGTGTCCTTATGGCATGCTTATGCTGTTTTTTTAAAGCTCATTTAGGATCCCCTTTATTATGTCTTCGATCCCCGAAAATCCGTTGATTTTGGTTGATGGTTCTTCTTATCTTTTTCGCGCCTATCATGCGCCACCTCACCTGACTAACTCTAAAGGCGAAGCGACAGGTGCAATATATGGCGTGGTAAACATGCTTAAAAGTCTGTTGAAGCAGTATCAACCTAGCCACATGGTAGTAGTGTTTGATGCAAAAGGGCCGACTTTTAGAAATGAAATGTACAGCGAGTACAAAGCGCATCGCCCGCCTATGCCAGATGATCTGCGCACACAGATCCAGCCGATCCACGATATTATAAAAGCAATGGGTTTACCTCTTGTTAGTATCAGTGGTGTCGAAGCTGATGATGTTATTGGCACCTTTGCGCGAATTGCATCGGAACAACAACGCCATGTATTGATAAGTACCGGTGATAAAGACATGGCGCAGTTGGTTAATGAACATGTGACTTTGATCAACACCATGACCAACACTGTGCTTGACCCTCAAGGTGTCGTTGACAAATTTGGTATTGGCCCTGAGCTTATCATTGATTACTTAGCGCTTATGGGTGACAAGGTTGATAATATTCCAGGCGTGCCGGGCGTTGGTGAAAAAACGGCGCTTGCCATGTTACAAGGTATCGGGTCAATAGATACATTGTACGAACGTCTTGATGATATAGCTGGTCTAGGTTTTCGAGGCTCAAAAACAATGGCTAAAAAGCTCGAAGAACATAAAGAGCAATTAGTATTGTCTTATGAGTTAGCGACAATTAAGTTGGATGTAGATGTTGAACAGGATCTAAGCCAATTTGCTATTGGTGAAGTGAATAAAGATCTGTTGATAGAACTGTATGCTCAGTGCGAGTTTAAACGTTGGCTAAGTGAACTACTAGATGGCACTGCAGGTAACAGTAAAGCGGATATTACTGATGTAGAAGGGCAAAGCAGCGCGCCTGCGTTAAAGCAAATTGAAGCACACTATGAGACGATTTTGACTGAGGAGCAATTAGATACTTGGCTTGCTAAGTTACGTGCAGCTGAGCTGATGGCGTTTGATACAGAAACGACAAGCTTAGATTATATGCAGGCAGACTTGGTTGGGATGAGTTTTGCTGTAGCGCCTGGCGAAGCTGCTTATTTGCCGATAGCTCATGATTATGTTGGCGCGCCGGAGCAGTTATCAAAAAGTTTGGTTTTTGAAAAAGTAGGGCCTTTGCTAGCGGACCCAGCAATTAAGAAAGTTGGACAAAACCTCAAATATGACAAAAGCGTGTTAGCACGAGCTGGCTTGGAATTAAACGGCATTGCGTTTGATACCATGCTTGAGTCTTATGTATTTAATAGTGTTGGCACACGTCATGATATGGACTCTTTGGCTCTTAAGTTTTTAGGCCACAAAAATATCAGTTTTGAAGATATTGCTGGTAAGGGAAAGAGTCAGCTCACCTTTAATCAAATAGAACTAGAAAAAGCGGCGCCTTACGCTGCTGAAGATGCAGATATTACGTTGCGTTTGCATCAACACTTATGGCCGCTTTTAGAACAGCACAAAGAATTACTGCCTGTTTTTAACGACATTGAATTACCGTTACTGTCTGTCCTATCGGACATAGAGCGTACCGGTGTTAAAATTGACTCTGACATGCTTGCTAAACAAAGTGTTGAGTTAGCTAAGAGATTAGAAGAAATTGAAAAAGAGGCGTTTGAGTTGGCAGGAGAGGAGTTTAACTTGAGCTCACCTAAGCAACTACAGGCCATCTTATTCGATAAGCAGGGTTTACCTGTTATTAAGAAAACGCCAAAAGGTGCACCATCAACTGCTGAAGAGGTGCTGCAAGAGTTAGCGCATGATTATCCATTACCAAAGCTCATCATTGAGCATCGTGGTTTAGCTAAGCTTAAGTCGACTTACACCGATAAGTTACCGAAATTGGTTAACCCAGAAACTGGACGTGTGCATACCTCTTATCATCAAGCGGTGACAGCAACAGGGAGGCTTAGTTCAAGTGATCCTAACTTGCAAAATATTCCGATCCGTAACGAAGCGGGTCGTCGTATTCGTCAGGCATTTATTGCTGATGCAGGAAAACAAATTTTGGCAGCAGACTACAGCCAAATTGAACTACGTATTATGGCACATTTGTCTCAAGATAAGGGCTTACTGAGTGCCTTCGCTCATGGCAAAGATGTACACAGTGCCACCGCATCAGAAGTATTTTCAGTTCCTTTAGAAGAAGTCACCTCCGATATGCGTCGTAAAGCCAAAGCGGTAAACTTTGGTCTAATCTACGGCATGAGTGCATTTGGTTTATCTCGTCAGTTAGATATTCCTCGCCATGAAGCGCAGCACTATATGGATAAATACTTCGAGCGCTTCCCTGGGGTACTTGAGTATATGGAGCGAACTCGTGAAGAGGCAGCCGAGAAAGGCTATGTAGAAACGTTGTTTGGACGCCGACTGCATTTGCCCGATATCAAAGCGCGTAATGGTGCGCGTAGAAAAGCAGCGGAACGAGCCGCTATCAATGCACCGATGCAAGGTACTGCTGCTGATATTATTAAAAAGGCTATGCTGAAGGTGAGTGACTGGCTGCATACCCAATCGAGCGATGATATTAAGTTATTGATGCAAGTACACGATGAACTCGTATTTGAAGTAGCTAAGGATAAAGTCGTTCAATTTAGTGCGATAATTTGTCAATTGATGAGTGAAGCAGCCACTTTAGATGTTCCTTTGTTGGTAGAGGCTGATTATGGTGAAAACTGGGATCAGGCACATTAGTCAAAAATTAATATTTTTATAAAAGGGCGCTCAGCGCCCTTTTTTATAAGCCTACGAGTAAAGAAAGCGTAAATAGGAACAATAGAATGTTTAAAAAACATCAAATTGGCCCCATTTTTGCTAAGAGGCATTTATTTCTAGTTTGGGTTTTGCTACAGTGCGCGCGTCCTCATCCTGTAGGACATCCTGTTGATGATGTATCTCTCGCAAGAGGATACAACGTATTGATAGCTTCTCCCCAGATTGCTATAACGGCTCACCTATTTTAGTGAGCCGTGTTTTTCTTCTCTCATATGTATCTACAACAAATGCATGTTAGTATTAGAGCTCTAAGTCTTTAAAAGGATCTCTTTATGCTTAAGCCCTTATTACTTTGTGCGAGCTTACTGTCATCTTCAGCATTTGCTGCATGGCAATTAGATAATTCAAATAGCGATCTTAGTATCACTTCAATTAAGAAAAACAGCATTGCTGAAAATCATCATTTTAAGCAGCTCAGTGGTGCTTTATCTGATGAAGGCAAGCTCACCTTCTCGATTGAGCTAAGCAGTATCGAAACGTTGATCCCAATTAGAAATCAACGTATGCAATCATTGCTATTTGATGTTGCTAATTTTCCTCAAGCACAAGTGAGCGCTGATCTGTCATCTCATCTAAAAACACTTACCACTGGCGTACAAATTATAAAGTCGGTACCTGTTGAGTTGCTAATGCATGGTAGACGCAAAGAGTTAAAACTAGATTTAGTTGTCAATATGCAAGATAGTCAGCTACATGTGACGCCACTGCGAGCTGTTTTAGTCAATGCCAACGATTTTGATTTGGCTGCGGGTATCGAAGCACTGCGAAAAATTGCAGGGCTAGATAGTATCGCAACTATGGTTCCAGTAACGTTTAGTTTGGTATTCAATGAGCAGTCTAAGTGATTTAATTGCTGAACTGGTAACGCCTCATGCCCCGACAGAGCAATGGTCGGGGCAAACTTGCGGTATGCTCGATATGTCGATAGACGAGCAGGGGCGTTGGTTTCATCAAGGAGGCGAGATTAAGCGCTTAGGATTACTGAAACTATTCGCCAGTGTGTTGAGTTGTGAACAGCAGCGTCAGTGGTTAACTACCCCTGTCGAAAGGTGTGAGGTGCAAGTTGCTGATGTAGCGTTTTTAATTAGCAGTTGGTACAGGCAATCATCGGACGATGGAGAAGTGTTAGTGGCGGTTGATAATCTTGGTCGAAAATGGCCTATCTGTGAGCAGTTTCCTTTGCTGCTGCGGCGTTTTCATCAGCAAGATCTTCCATACTTACAATTAGGTCGCGGGTTACAGGCACGGGTATCGAGAAATTCGTATTATCAATGGGTAGAAGAGCTTGCTGAGCAAGACAAACAAGGTGTTTATATCTGCTCAGCGGGGCAAAAATATTATTTAACTCAATAACGATATCGCTTAATCAGCATCGACTTCGTTAGCATCTTGGTCCGTATCAGGCTTTACGAATGGACCCAAGTACCAATCATCAAGTTTCCAAGCAAGCTCATTTAAGCCAATGCCTTTTAATGATGAAAAAGCATGAACTGTTATATCAGCATCGAGTTCAGCCAATGCTTTACGTACTTGCAATACTTCCGCTTTACGTTTGCCTTGTTTGAGTTTGTCGGCTTTTGTTAGCAGTGCAAGGATAGGTATTTCACTATCTACTGCCCAGTTGATAAGGTCCATGTCTAGATCTTTTAGGGGATGGCGAATGTCCATGAGTATCACTAAACCTTTAAGGCTTTTACGCTTTTGTAAATATTCTCCCAATGAACGTTGCCACTTTTTCTTCATTTCGATAGGCACTTTGGCAAAGCCATAACCTGGTAGGTCTATAAGTCGCTTTTCTGCATCAAGTTCAAATGTATTGATTAACTGAGTACGACCTGGCGTTTTACTGGTGCGCGCAAGCTTTTGATCTGTTAGGGCGTTCAAGGCGCTCGATTTACCAGCATTGGAGCGACCAGCAAACGCAACTTCTATACCTTCATCAGCAGGTAATTTAGAAATATCAGGGGCACTGGTGATAAAACTTGCAGTGTGGTATTTGATTCGAGATTTGAGCACAGGCTCTCCTAACAATAAGATAAAAGGTAAAACAAACGTAGTTTATAACACTTAGTAGCATTGCAAAAGCAGGCATTATTGCATCTGCATGCTCGAAAAGTTGATTTTCCACCTTGCTAGAACTTAATCTATGTCAAAACCCCATAATTTATAAGCTTAATGTGGGCAGAAAACGTGCCAGAAAATTTAATATCGTGTAGAATGTAAAAATTGCAACGTAAATAGATAGATTGTCTTCTCACGTTACGCTGAAAAATACATGTTATCGTGAAGTGAGATGGAAACATTACAGGGTCGAAACAGAGAATTTACCATGAAAAAAATAGCATTAACTTTAACAATGTTGCTTGGTACGTTGTCAGCAAGCAACGCAACAGCATTTGATGGCGACGCAGAAGCGGGTAAAGCAAAGTCTGCAACATGTGCAGCATGTCACGGCCCAGATGGCAATGCTCCTGTGACTATGTACCCAAAAATTGCTGGTCAGCATGCTGATTACATCTATAAGCAATTGACTGAATTCAAACTAGGCATGACATCTGGTGGTAGTGAAGGTCGCATGGACCCTGTGATGAGTGGTATGGCTATGCCGTTATCTGATCAGGATATGAAAGATTTGGCGGCTTATTTTTCTTCACTAAATATGAGTGCAGGCACTACTCCTGAAGATGTTGTTGATGCAGGCGCAAAGTTATTTAAGGCTGGTGACGCAGAGCGTGGTATTCCTTCATGTGCTGCTTGTCATGGTCCTAGAGGTAATGGTACATCTTTAGCTAAGTTCCCTAAAATCTCATTCCAGCATCCAGAGTATATCAAGTCTCAATTGCTAAAATTCAGAGACGGCACACGTGCAAATGACCTCAACGGTATGATGCAAGATATTGCGAAAAAGCTGACAGATAAAGACATTGAGATACTATCTAAGTACCTAGGTGGATTACACTAAAGTCTGATAGTCAGTCTATGAGCTTGGCTATAGACTGTACTAATCGCATAAAAAGGCAGCGAAAGCTGCCTTTTTTGATCTCGTCTTTGGAGTGAGATATTCTCTCTTACCTTTGTGAGACATTTGCCATATAGATTTGTAAGAATATTCTTATTTTTGTTTTTTTTTGAATTGTAAGTATTTGTAATCTAGAAACTTACAATATTTTCATGAAAGAAATTTTAGGAAAATTACTATTAACCAGTTGTAACTATTTCATTAAGGCGTAGATTAACTGGTGTCGCCAAGACAACAAAACAACATGGATAATTCGCGATGGAAGCGTAGGTGGCAAATTTAGTACTAAGTCTGGTACTCATCATTATGGAAATAACAATAAAGTGTCAGGATTGACCGAGAATAATAAAAGCCCCATGGAAGTTTAATAATAAAAACAATATGGAAAGGCTCAGGGAAGTAAAACTAAAAACAAAATGGAAGACAGCATAATAAAAATAATAAAGACTTAAAAGTCGAAGGGAGAAGTGTCCAGTTTGAGACGCTCAGATTAGTAGACGGTAGGGAGTAATCTCTACCGTCTTTTTATTTATGCCTACTAATAGACCTGCTACAATACGCCCCTTATTAAATATCCGATAAGATTGTTGTGAAACCGAGTTCACCTTGTGGTTTATGCGCTAGTGTGGAGATTATCCACTATCATCAAGATAAATTCAGACATTACTGGCAATGTAACCAGTGTGGTCTGGTTTTTGTTGATGCAAGTGAGCAATTAACAGCACAACAAGAAAAAGCGATTTATGATAGCCATGAAAATGATTTGTCTGACTTAGGCTATCGACGTTTTTTGTCAAGGGTGAGTGAGCCTTTGTTGGCTCGCCTTAAAAAACCAAGTTATGGACTTGATTTTGGATGTGGGCCAGGGCCACTGCTTGCGAAAATGCTTACAGAAGCGGGCCATCAAGTGGCGCTTTATGACCTATACTATGCCAATCAACCAGAGGTATTAACGGGACAATATGACTTTATTACATGTACCGAAGTAATAGAGCATATTGCACAGCCAGAGAAAGTCCTAACACGATTGTTTAACTTATTGAAACCAGGTGCGCCATTAGTATTGATGACAAAATTGGTGCTTGATAAGGCGCGTTTTAGTACTTGGCACTATAAGAATGACTTAACTCACATAGCGTTTTTTAGTCGCAAGACGTTCGCCTATGTGGCACGAATTTATGATAGCGAGGTCGAGTTCATCGGCAACGATGTCATTATCTTAACAAAACCTGAGGTGCGAACTGCACCAAGTGAAGACACATTATGACCAGAAAGAAGAAAACCCGTAAAGTTGCCAGTAATGGCACGCCAAGACTCAGCAAAGAAAAATTGCAAGAACTCAGGGCGATAAAAGAGCAGCGTACGAAGAAATATAAAGGTGCCAAGCCTGGCTCGCGGAACGCACAAGAAGCGAAGGTGAATCAAGAAACGGTCACAGCTAAGGGCAACAAAGACAGCCGCGTAGGTAGCAAAAAGCCAATTCCATTGGTTGCAACAGAGCAAACTCAAGAGCAGCATCAACCTGTGCTACAACGCCATTTACAGCCTCAAGTTGAGCTTAAAAAAGTGAAACCAGTGCTTTCTCCAGAACAGGAGCTGGAACAACTTGAAAACGACGAGCGCTTAATGGAGTTACTTGAACGCCATGAGCGCGGTGAGTTGTTAACTGGTAAAGATGCTAAATACTTTAATCGCAGTGTGGCGCGTCACCAAGAGTTATGTGAACTATTGGGCTTAGAAGAGGATGAGTTTGAAGAACAAGATATCATCGAAGATGATCCGCTTGCTGCTTTTATGAGTAATGACCTTGCTAATGAATGGTTAGCTGATGATGAGGATGAGGAGAAGTAATGTCTATGTGGTTGGTGATGGCAATTATTATAGGTGCACTGATCATCGCGGGGTTATCGTTTTATGCAGGTAAACTGCTTTGGCAGCTCAAAGCACAAAAGGAACTCATTGCCAAGCGCCAAGCAGAGCATAGTGAGCAGCTGGTTAAGGCCCGTCAGCAAAGAAATGCCAAGCTCGCTGATAGCATTAATTTGCTAGCAAGGGCTATGAAAGAAAAGCAATGTGAGTATTCCGAAGGCTGTTTAAGAGTCTGGGTATTGATTTCTCAATACAGTTTTTCTGAGGAAATTGAGTTACATACAGCATATCCCGGCGTTCATCAAATGTATGAAGTTGTAAAAGATATGCCGACTCATGACGCGCGAAAAAAATACTCCAAAAAGGAAGTATTCAAAATGGATAGCGAACGTTGGCGTGCAGAACAACGTTTAGAGCAGGAAATTCTCAAAGACTGTGAGCGTTTAGCCGCAGAGTTTCAACCTTTACCTGGCAGTGAAAACATAGTATTTCAATAACCTTAGCGGGTTGGGAAAAGCGACTTTTATGTCGCTTTTTTTATAAGACTTATTTGAAAACTTAGCCCCAGGTTTGGGCAAGCATTTTGAAAGAAGGAATGCTTGTAAACTTTTTAGTCAAATTCGTTTATCAAACACTGAGCTAGTTTATCTCTTTTTAATATAACGCCCTTTGAAAGCGAGTGTAGATAGGTCTCCATCATGCTCATTTTATTGCTATTTCCTGCTTGGCATCGGACATAACCTATGTGACACTAACATCGGGAATTCTATTAACATGATTAGTTAATCAAACGGTGACATGAATGTCGAAAATCAAAACATGGGAACTTATCTGCTTGTTTTGCGTAGTTTGCTTTTTAAACGGCTGCTCTTCGAAAGAAGAGCAGTTGCAACAGTCTATTACACAAGCTACCCAAAACGCGGAACAAGAACTCCAGCAACTCAAGAATGAGCTCGAACAGGGCCAGATCCGTAATGCAAACCTACTGAAAGAGTACAGTAAGGTATTGCAAAAGCAACGGCCAGAACTCGCGCAAATCAGCGAAGTTATCGCCCAAGATGCAACAAACAATGGACCACTTTTTCAAGGCTTAGCTAAACGTCTTGAGGAAATAAAAAGCCTACCCGCTTCTGCTGCAGGTGAACAAACGCTGCAACGTTTAGAGGTGTTGCGTGAAGCGATGAAGCCAAGTTTATTTGGTGATGCACTAACCGACCCAATTAACATGCTTGCTGATATGTCAAATGGCACCTTAGCCAGAGTGGGGGCTGTCAGCCAAAGTGCAGAGGGTCCTGGCGAGGGCAACCAGCTTGTAGGCAACCCAAATTATGGTCAATGGCAAACAAATAGCAACGGTATTAGTTTCTGGCAATGGTACGGCATGTATCGAATGCTGGGTGATGTTATTGGCGCGGTTGAGTATGGTAGTTGGAGTAAACGCCGTAAATATAGCTATTACAATGATTACGGCCGTTATCGCTATTCAAGTCCCAAACAAATCAAATCACAAACCACGTTGGAAACGCGTACTCGTCAGTCTTATGAACGCCAAGGGAAGCAGTTTACCAGTCCGTATGCTAAACAACGAAGCGGTGCATCAGGTTTGAGTCGAAGTAGTTACACACCCACCAGTGCCCCAAGTAGTTATGCGAAAAATAGTTCGTACAGTAAGCGCAGTGCGGGCTCGGTACGTAATAGCAGCAGCCGGACCTCTCGCGGTGTGAGTCGTGGCAAGTAATGTTGAGTGTAAAGAACAACTATTGGAGTTTAAAAAATGTATGAATTTAATGGAATAACGATGTGGTCTTTACAAGCTTTGGCCATAGACTTTGCGATTATTATCGCGCTATTTGTGAGCCTAAAATTTATCAAAGGCTGGGTATCTAATTTGCACGCTAATGATGAAATAACCGAGCGTGATAACTTTGCCTTTGGGATCAGCTTTGCGGGTGGTTTAGTTGCTTTAGCAATCGTATTAACTGGTATCAGCAGTGGGGCTTTTGCCCCTTCATTGCAGCAAGAAGCGCTGCAAATGGGCGGTTATGGCTTACTGGCGATTGCGCTGATAAAGTTGGGGCATTTTTTTCAAGATAGAGTCGCGCTGCGTAAAGTGAGTTTGCATGATGAAATTGTAAAAGGCAATGCCACCGCTTCCTTGATTGACTTTGGGCATGTTGTAAGTGTGGCGATTGTGATCCGCTCGGCCCTATTTTGGGTTGCAACGGAAGGCTGGCATGGTCTGCCTATTGTTATTGTATCGTTCATTATCGCTAATTTTGTGTTGCTGCTAGTTAGCCAATACCGAGTGCAATTATTTAAACGTACTAATCGCAATGGTGATTGTTTACAACAAGCGATACTTGATGACAATTTGGCTGTTGGCATTCGCTATGCGGGCTTTTTGATCGGCAGTGCCTTAGCACTCACAGCTGCGTCGGGTTTGGCGCCTTATGCAGCTGATAACCTAGTTGCGAGCTTGGGGTATTGGGCAATGTGCGCGCTAATTAGTATCCTGGCATTTATTGTATTGCACTTAGTCACGATAAAGATCATTTTGTCTGGCTGTGATATTTCAGATGAAGTAAATCGACAGAAAAATGTAGGTGTTGCTGCGATCTCTGCGGCTATTTCGTTCGCAATAGGAATTACCATGGCCACATTGCTAGGTGCCTAATTTTGTCTGATTCAGTTCTTAGTCCAAGCAAGCGCGGCTTGTTTGGGCATGATATTTTACTTATTTCTGTTATGGCCATACTTGCCGGGTGTGGCCTTATTTATGAATATTTACTTTCTCACTACGCTGGACGTGTACTCGGTTCAGTGGAAAGCGCTATCTATGCCATGATTGGCACCATGATCGTAGCGATGGGGATCGGGGCGTTTTTGGCACGTTGGTTTAAAGATGCATTTACTGCTTTTGCATGGCTTGAAAGCCTCATCGCTCTTGTAGGAATGGGCTGTATTCTGGCAATCGCCAGCGTCATTGCTGTTAGCTACTCGTTACCTCATATGTTCTCTGAGATTTTCAATCTTCCGCCTGATATCGTATTAGATGGCTATGTATTTGTGAAACTCCAAGAAATTTCACGCTTTTTACCCTACGTATTTGGCCTATTGCTGGGCATGTTAATAGGCATGGAAATTCCACTGATAGCCCGTATTCGTCAGCAGGTTTATGGTCGGTTTTTGGAAAACAATGCAGGCACAATTTATGGCGCTGATTATATTGGTGCAGGTATAGGCGCCGCAATTTGGGTTAGCATTATGCTGGCTATGCCCATTATGCAAGCCGCAGCGTGGACCGCACTGTTCAATATAGTTGCAGGGTTAGTGTTTCTTTGGCGCTATCATCAATATGTTCGTTTTGCCCGTCTGTTACTACTTTGTCATGTATTATTGCTGGTGCTATTCGCGTTTGTATTGCTCTTTGGCAGCGGTTGGATGAAAGAGCTAAGTAATGTGTTGTATAAGGATAAGGTGATTTATTCACAAGCCACGAAATATCAACATGTGGTGTTGACTGAGCGCTTAAGCAGAAACCAAAATGAGCCAATTACTGATCTGTATCTGAATGGTCGCTTGCAATTTTCAAGTGTAGATGAGCAAATATATCACACCATGCTAGTGTATCCCGCTATGCTTGCTTCAAACCGTCACGACAAGGTTTTGATCATTGGTGGTGGTGATGGTTTAGCGTTGCGTGATGTGCTGAAATGGCCCGTCAAGCATGTTACCTTGGTCGACTTAGACGCCCAATTATTAAACCTATTTGGTCATCAAGATTCACGCTACCATCCTCCCAAGCAGATTGTTGAACGGTTGACCAAGTTAAATATGCATGCAATGGAAGACCCAAGAGCCAAAATCAAAGTTGCAGATGCATTTTTAGAAGTCGAGCGTTTGCTAGCAGCAGGTGAGATGTTTGATACCATCATAGTCGACTTGCCAGACCCTAATCACCCAGATTTAAACAAGATGTACAGTGATTATTTTTATAATCACTTGCGTCAACTGCTTGCGGCAGATGGGGCGATGGTCGTGCAATCTACATCGCCATACCATGCGAAAAAAGCGTTTATTAGTATCGCAAAAACAGTGAAAGTAGCAGGCTTTAGCTTTGTAGAGCAGTATCAGCAAAACGTTCCTTCATTTGGGCAGTGGGGCTGGACAATAGCAACGAAGGCTGGTGCTTCAGCGAGTACGCGCATTGCACAAAAAACGCAACTTCCCGTCTCATCTCGCTGGGCTAGCCGCGATTATTTACTGGCGGCATTTATTTTTCCCAATCTATTTTTTGAACTTGAAAACACAATTGAAGTCAATCAATTAGGTTCAGGTAGATTGTATGATTACTACCGTCAAGCGTGGCAGTTAGAAAGCGAATTGTATAAAAACTAGTTTTATGGTTGACATATTATGTCAACCGTGCAAATCTTAACTACGACATAATATGTCAACTTAACAAGGTGATAAAATGGAATTAAATGAACTTTCAATAAAATTAGCTTCCTTTGAAACTGAAGGAGTAGGCTTTGAGTCTTTTTTGATAGCTAACCCTGGTGAACAGGATGTATTGCAGGTGATTGTTGATGGTAATGATGAATTGCCTATTTTTGTGACGCAGACGGAAGAGCAATTGCTGTGCATTAGTTACTTGTTCGCAGATGAAGAAGTGAAAGAAGATCTTAAAAATGAGTTAAACGAGACATTATTACGCTTAAATGTACCTATTCCATTAAGTGCGTTTGCGAAAGTAGATAATCGTTACGCGATTTTTGGTGCGTTATCTGTTAACTCTTCATTCGATGACATTACCCATGAGTTAGTCACCCTTGCCGATAATGCGATTGAAGCACTTGACGCAGTTACACCTTATTTAAATGACTAAATAGGTATTTTTAGGAGTTAAGATTATGAGCATTTTAAAAAAATTATTTACAGCAGTTCGTGGCGGCGCACGTGAAGTGGGTGAAGCTATCGTTGATGCCAATGGTATTCGTATTTTTGAACAAGAAATTGCTGATGCAAAAAACGCACTTCAAAAAGCAAAGCGTAGTCTAACTGAGGTTATGGCTAAAGAAATGCAAACGACTCGTAAGATCGGTGCGCTGAACGACTCGATTGCTGAGCATGAAAACTATGCAGGTCAAGCGCTCGAAAAAGGTAACGAAGCTCTGGCGTTAGAGATTGCTGAGAAGATTGGTGATTTCGAAACGGAAAAAGCGGAACATGAAGAAGTATTAAGTGGTTTTAGTCAGCATATTATAGTGCTAAAACAACAGATTAAAGAGGCTGAAAAGTCTATCAAAGAAAATCAGCGTCAATTGAGCATGGTAAAGACCACTGAAAGTGTTCAACAGGCAACTATGGCGGTGAATAGCACATTAAACACCAATAGTTCAGCGATGACTTCAGCAAAAGCTTCTTTGGAGCGAATTAAACAGCGCCAACAAGATCGTCAAGATCAATTAGGTGCCGCAAAAGCGCTTGAAGCTGAAACAAATGGCGACGGCTTAAAAGCGAAGATGGCTGAAGCTGGAATTGGCAGCACCAATTCAAGTAGTGCGGATATCTTAGCGCGTATAAAAGCCAAAAAAGGCAATTAATTGGTCGCGAAGAAGGGGTAATTAATTTACCCCTTTACTTTTTATAGGTGAAAGTATGTTTAATCTATTTAAAAAAAAGACACAGCCAACACGTCAATTAAGTGATCCTACGCAGTTAAAAGCGGGTGATATGCTCACCTTGATAGACTCATTTGCTTACCCTCAGTGGCTTAAAGGACAAACGCTTAGAGTTGTAGCTGTAAATACTTACCAATATCAGCACAGTGCTGAATACGAAATGGTACTTGAGAATAACTCGGGGCAAGTTGTATTTTTGCAAATTGAGCAAGAAGATGGTGAGCAGTGGGCTAATTTTTCAATAAAAATTCAACGTGATGATGTAGATGAGATATTTACATTAGATGAGTTTGCGAGGATTTTTGATGAAGACTCATTAACTGAAATTACCGTAGCAAATAAACCAGAACAGTTTAGCCAGTTTTTAGCGACCAGTTACAAGCAGACTGAAGCGCCGTTTGTGAGCTATTTTCATGAGCACGATTATCGAGGGCAAGCACTGCCACGATATGAGCAAGAGGGGGGAGAACCTTGCGAAATGCTCTGTCTGGAGTCGAATGATGGAAACCATGGACTAAATATCGAAATTTGGGATGGTGGTCATACGGATGTATCATTAACATTAACTAGGCCCGTATCTGATATTGTGGAATTGTTTCCTGGGAGCGACTAAGTGAGTGATGCAAAAGCGAAATGGCTACGTCAGGAGCAAGCTGTTAGGGCGACGCAAATGGCGTTTGATCTCAGTAGCGAAGTGCAAAAATCAATCAAAAAACAAGCCATTGATCAAGAATTAACACCATCAGATATGATCCGAAAAATTCTTGGCTTAGAAGTTAAATCTAAAAAGACCCGCCAACGCTTATCGTTTAATTTGAGTAATGAGGAAATTGAACTGTTAGCTGCGAGGTTTGGTGTGCCGACGAGTGATAAACGAGCTGTTAAACAGCGTGTTGCCGAGTTATTAATTGAGCAGGCTAAGCCTAATTAAACTCGGTGCAGGATAAACAAATTCTGCTAATAGCTAAAAGACAGTATAAGTGGCTACTTAACTGTCTTTTTATTTAAAAATGAAAGTAAATTGCTAGCGCGATTGATGCGGTGGTTCAGTAATAATGTTCTGTGCATAAGGGGGCGGTACTACTTGACCTGTGCTAGCGTTACAAGCGCCTTTAACTAATGCAGATTGTTGTTGTGTTAGTGATTTAAGTTGCGTCTTTTTTAGTTTCATTGTTACTTCCTTTTGTGTTGTTAAATACAGTGCCATTTGTACCTAAATCAATCCTAACGTAGAAAAAAATGAAAAAATAAATAATGAGTGATAAAAAGCAAATCTCTGCTGACATACTCTATTTATTGCGAATGATTCCTAGTTACTAAATATTCATGAAAATATACTTGTTTGCACTTGGTCATTCATAGTATTTATAGTGACTATTTAGAGTCGTTTCAGTTGCGAGATTTTCATCTATACTCAAAGGCTTTATAATTAGTCACCGGAATTTATCGGTTGTTGCTTTGTAGTGAAAAACATAAGCAGTCCGATTCACGTCACCAAGAGGGCAAAATTGTGCTTCAAGAATATCGTAAACATGTAGAAGAGCGCGCACAGCAAGGGATCGTACCTAAGCCGTTAGACGCACAACAAACTGCAGATCTTATCGAATTAGTAAAATCACCTGTAGCAGGTGAAGAAGAATTTATCTTAGACCTTTTAGTTAACCGTGTACCACCAGGTGTGGACGATGCAGCATACATTAAAGCTGGCTTTTTAGCAGCGGTTGCTAAGGGTGAAGCTGAGTCTCCACTAGTAAGCAAAGAGTACGCAGCTGAACTGCTAGGTACTATGCTAGGTGGTTACAATATCGCACCTATGATTGATTTACTTGACGATGCAGCACTTGCACCAATCGTTGTTAAGGGCCTTTCAAACACATTATTGATGTTTGATGCGTTTTATGACGTAGAAGAAAAAGCCAAAGCAGGCAACGAATTTGCTAAGCAAGTTATCGAATCATGGGCTAATGCTGAGTGGTTCCTTAACAAGCCTGCTGTAGCTGAAAAAATCTCTGTGACTGTATTTAAAGTGACAGGTGAAACTAACACTGATGATTTGTCTCCTGCACCTGATGCTTGGTCACGTCCTGATATTCCTCTGCACGCTTTAGCAATGCTTAAAAACGCACGTGATGGTATCACTCCTGATAAAGACGGCGAAATTGGTCCAATTTCACAGTTAGAAGAACTAAAAACAAAAGGTTTACCACTGGCTTATGTAGGTGATGTTGTAGGTACTGGTTCTTCTCGTAAATCGGCAACTAACTCAGTACTTTGGTTTATGGGTGATGACATTCCATTCGTACCTAACAAGCGTGTTGGCGGTGTGTGTTTAGGCGGTAAAATTGCACCTATCTTCTTCAACACCATGGAAGATTCGGGCGCATTGCCAATCGAGCTAAATGTTGATGAGTTCAACATGGGTGACCAAATTGACATCTATCCTTACGAAGGCGTTGTTAAGCGTCACGGCACTGATGAAGTTATTTCTACTTTCTCGCTTAAGTCAGAGGTAATTCTTGATGAAGTGCGTGCAGGTGGTCGTATCCCTCTTATCATCGGTCGTGGTTTAACTGACAAAGCGCGTAAATCTCTAGGCTTAGGCGCTGAAGATATTTTCCTTAAGCCTGCGCTTGTAACTGATTCTGGCAAAGGTTTCACCCTTGCACAGAAGATGGTTGGTAAAGCCTGTAACATGCCGGGTGTTCGCCCAGGTCAATACTGTGAGCCTAAGATGACGACGGTTGGTTCGCAAGATACTACAGGTCCTATGACTCGTGACGAGCTAAAAGACTTAGCATGTCTAGGTTTCTCTGCAGATTTAACCATGCAGTCATTCTGTCACACGTCAGCATATCCTAAGCCTATCGACGTGAACACGCACCATACATTACCTGATTTCATCATGAACCGTGGCGGTGTATCGCTTCGTCCTGGTGATGGTGTAATCCACTCATGGTTAAACCGCATGTTGTTACCAGATACAGTAGGTACTGGTGGTGACTCTCATACGCGTTTCCCATTAGGTATTTCATTCCCAGCGGGTTCTGGTGCAGTTGCATTTGCAGCGGCAACAGGTGTAATGCCTCTAGATATGCCTGAATCAATTTTGGTTCGTTTTAAAGGTGAAATGCAGCCGGGTATCACATTACGTGACCTAGTACACGCTATCCCTTACTACGGTATCAAAGAAGGTCTACTAACTGTTGAGAAGAAAGGTAAGATCAATGAGTTCTCAGGCCGCATCCTTGAAATCGAAGGTGTTGAGCACTTAACAGTTGAGCAAGCGTTCGAATTATCAGATGCATCAGCAGAGCGTTCAGCTGCGGGTTGTACAGTTAAGCTATCTAAAGAGTCTATCTCTGAGTACCTAGAGTCAAACATCGTGATGCTTAAGTGGATGATCTCTGAAGGTTACGGGGATGTGCGAACTATTGAGCGTCGTATCACAGCGATGCAAGAGTGGTTGGCAAACCCTGAGCTGATGGAAGCGGATAAAGATGCTGAGTATAAGCACGTACTAGAAATCGACCTAGCTGACATCAAAGAGCCTATTCTTTGTGCGCCAAACGACCCAGATGATGCACGTCTATTATCTGACGTAACGGGCGAGAAGATTGATGAAGTATTCATCGGTTCTTGTATGACTAACATTGGTCACTTCCGTGCGGCAGGTAAACTACTTGATGGTTACTCTGGCCGTATCCCAACTCAGCTTTGGGTTGCACCACCTACTAAGATGGATAAAGATCAGCTAACAGACGAAGGTTACTATGGTATCTTTGGTCGTGTGGGTGCGCGTATCGAAACTCCAGGATGTTCTCTGTGTATGGGTAACCAAGCGCGCGTTGCTGATAAAGCAACCGTTGTGTCTACTTCTACGCGTAACTTCCCTAACCGTTTAGGTACAGGCGCAAACGTATTCCTAGCGTCAGCAGAGCTTGCCGCGGTAGCTGCAATTTTAGGTAAACTACCTACGCCAGCTGAGTACCAAGAATACGCGGCGAAGATCAACGCAACGGCAGCAGATACGTACCGTTACTTGAACTTCCACAAGATGCCTCAGTACACTAAAAAGGCTGACGGTGTGATTATTCAGCAAGCAGTTTAATAACTTAGCTTTGCTAAAAAAGCCGGTGAATTCACCGGCTTTTTTGTACCTTTAATGCGGTTAAAAAATGCTCTGGTATTTTTGGATTGAATAACCTTTATTTCTCGTTAGTTTAGAGCTTTAATCTAAAATTAAGGCTAGATGATAGGTAAATTAAACAGAATTTATTTTTTATTTAATTAGAATTGTCGCTAATTTCACATTAATAGGCGGCAGCAAGATGACAGCAGTAAACAACCAGAATCTGCTTCAACTGCGTTTTATCCAGCAAGCGCATATCGAAGCAGTTAAGCCCTCATTTAATCAACTTCCCGACAACCCATACGCAGATGGTGCATTCCGTAAACGCCGTTACTCAGTTTTAAAGTTTGCTGACAACACAGTTTCAGTGCAGCCAAGCAAAGCATTTGTTCAGGATGATTCAATAAATACCTTCCAAGGTAACGTTGAGCGCGTATACGAAAATTTAGAAGCCGACTTGGTCAATAGCGATGGCTTTAAGCACTTGCTTAACGAATTTAAGCAAATGACTGGTATCAGTGATGAACGCGACATTGAAGTGCATCAGTTCCGTATGCTAGCCATTGAGTCAGATACACCACCGGCACCTGAAGGCATTCACCAAGATGGTTTTGATCATGTGTGCGTGTGTGGGGTGTCTCATGAAAATATCGCCGGTGGCGAGTTGCTTGTATACGAAAACAAAGAGTCTGAGCCTTGCTTTAAAATGGAGATCAAAGACGGTTTGTTTGCTTTGATCAATGACCGTCAGGTTTGGCACAACGCCACACCAATGAACAAATTAGATGCCGATAAAGTAGGCTACCTAGATTGTTTTGTATTTACAGCTTAAGAGCAACCTATGGAACTGACACAATTAAGACGCCAATTTCCGGCATTGATGCAGCAAGTGAATGGTCAATCACCTATTTTTCTTGATGGACCAGGCGGGGCACAAGTACCACAGTCTGTGCTGAGCGCCATGTCTGCTTATTTGGGCTATTACAATTCAAACTTGGGTGGTGCATTCTTCTCAAGTGAAAAAACTGTGAACTTGATGAATGATGCTCGCCAAGCTGTAGCTGATTTGTTGAATGCGCCCAGCAAAGAGCAAATCGTGTTTGGTGCCAACATGACTAGCCTTACATTTAGCTTTAGCCGTGCTATTTCTCGTCATTGGCAAGCGGGTGATGAAGTCATTGTGACCAATGCAGATCATTACTCGAACGTGTCATCTTGGCAACTAGCGGCGGAAGACAAAGGTGCAAAAGTTCAAGCCGTTCGCATTAGCGAAGATGATTGCACACTTGATTTAGCGCATTATAAAAGCTTGCTGAACAACAACACTAAGCTAGTTGCGGTGACCTATGCGTCCAACACCACGGGCTCTATTAACGATATCAAACAGATAGTTGAACTTGCGCACCAAGTTGGTGCATTAGTGTATGTGGATGCGGTGCACTATGCGCCACATGAACTGGTTGATGTGCAAGCCCTTGATTGCGACTTCTTGGCATGCTCTGCTTATAAGTTTTTTGGTCCACATGTTGGCATAGTTTACGGTAAGCGCGAGCACTTAGAAGGGTTTACACCTTATAAAGTTGAGCCAGCTAAAGATGTTATTCCTAGTCGCTGGGAAACGGGCACGCAAAGCTTTGAAGGGTTAGCCGGTGTTATCGCTGCAATTGATTACATCGCCTCACTTAGTGGCATGAGCGAAGATACACCGCGTCGTGAGCGTTTAGCCATAGCATTTGCTAAAACCAAACAGCATGAAATGGCTCTCAGTGACTATTTCCTAACTCGCCTTGAGCAGCTTCCGCAGATCTCGCTATTTGGTATCGCAGATAGAGCGCGTTTAGCTGAGCGTACACCAACATTTGCCTTAACGTTTGATGGCTTTACGCCACGCGAAGTGTCAGAGTTTTTGGGTAAAAAGCACATGTGTGTATGGGATGGTAACTTCTATGCGCAAGGTTTGTGTGAACAGCTAGGAGTAATGGATAAGGGTGGTGTAGTGCGTATCGGTTGTATGCATTACAACACCATTGAAGAACTAGATAAACTATTTAACGCTTTTGAGCAGTTACTTTCAGTTTAATCGTTCAAGTGCAAAGGCCTATCAAGGTGGGCCTTTGCATTATTTATTATGATTCTAAGACCTCAATAATTTATATACTATCTTCTATAAAACTACTGAGTTTATTGATCCGCAAACTCATGCCTTCAATGATTTTGTCTTTGACTTTTTCTCTGATCACATTGGGTAGGCGTGTCATGGCATCAGGTGTAATGGCCAGTAGTATGCTGTCTTTGATAGCTTTGGCGCTAGTTGAGTGCTCTCGGTGACAAATAAATGCACCTTCGCCGATAAATTCCCCAGGTAAAATACGTCCTAACTCTTGTAATTCGTTGCTTTTGAAAATGACAAACTCTCCGCTCAAAACAATAAAAAGTCGATTGTCTAATTCAAAGCGTTTAAAGGCATGGCGACCACTATTGACTAAATAAAGACGGCTAAAAGACTCCAATAATACTTGTCTTTCAGCAAGGCTAAAATCAGCAAAAAAGTTTAGACGGTTGATAATTTCGAGCTGTTTAATAAGAGGTACATTTTCAAGTAATTTCATAAGACAACCGAGTTGTATTTTGGTGCTTAAGATAGTGGCTATTTTTGCCAATGTGGTCAATGAGATTTTTATGTCGCACAGATAGTTGGCCACAACTGGTTATGCAGCCAACGAATGCGTTAATCTTGAATATTTCTCTCTTTTAATTTGCGTGTGAGAGTATTGCGGCCCCAACCAATTCTCAATGCTGCATCTTGTTTATGGCCATGACAGGCGCTAAGTGCCGTTTTAATTAAACGTACCTCAAGTTGCGCTTGCACTGCTGGCCAAATATTTTCTTTGCCTTGCTTTAGTTCTTGATTTAGCCATTGCTGGAAAGCATCGAGCCAATCACCTTGCGCCTCTTCGTTTGGTGTATGTGCTGTTAGCTCTTCAGGTAAATCATGTGCACCAATGAGATCGCCCGGTGCCATAACCGTTAACCAGCGGCAGGTGTTTTCTAGCTGGCGTACATTACCTGGCCAGTGGTATAGGCGCATCTTGTCAATGGCTTCATCACTGAGAATTTTCGAGTCCGTTTGTAGTTCTTTAGCGCTACGAGCAAGAAAATGTTGCGCTAATTTGGGGATATCCTCGGTGCGTTCTCTCAACGCAGGAAGCTTCAGTCTAACGACGTTTAAGCGATGAAACAAGTCTTCTCGAAACTGTCCTTTTTTTACTAGCGCTTCTAAATCTTGGTGTGTGGCAGCAATAATACGCACATCCACTTTAACACTTTGATGTCCGCCCACACGATAGAACTCTCCATCAGCAAGCACGCGTAACAAGCGTGTTTGCACATCCAATGGCATATCACCAATTTCATCTAAAAATAAGGTGCCACCGTTCGCTTGTTCAAAGCGTCCTCGGCGCATACTATCAGCACCAGTAAAAGCGCCTTTCTCATGACCAAAAAGTTCAGACTCCACTAAATCTTTGGGAATGGCAGCCATATTGAGTGCGATAAATTCTTTGTCTTTTCTGGGGCTGTGGTTATGTAATGCGCCTGCGACGAGTTCTTTGCCTGTGCCAGATTCACCGTTTATGAGTACACTCATACTTGAGGCCGAAAGCTTACCAATGGCGCGAAATACCTCTTGCATTGCAGGTGCTTCACCAATGATATCTGGATGATTTTGTTCTTGAACCTGACGTTTTGTTTTGCGAGTTTGCTGACTAGCTTGGTAAGCTCTTTCAACCAAAGAAGTCGCGTCATTGAGATCAAATGGCTTAGCCAGATATTCAAAAGCGCCTTTTTGAAAGGCATTAACGGCAGAGTCTAAGTCTGAATGCGCCGTCATAATGATCACAGGTAGATTTGGATACTGCGTAGATATCTCTTCAAGTAGCGCCATACCATCCATACCAGGCATGCGCACGTCAGAAATCAGCACTGCGGGCTGACTATATGACAAAGCCGTTAGTACATCCTGCCCATTGGCAAAGCTTTCTGTAGAGAAACCAGCGCGTGACAGCGCTTTGTCTAATACAAACCGTATCGAGGCATCATCATCAACGAGCCAAACTGTTTTCATTACTTGCTCCCGTGCCGTTGTTGTCAAACGGCAAGTAAATATTAAATTCGGTATGTCCAGGCCAGCTGTCACAATCAATCAAGCCACCATGCTGCTCCACAATGGTTTGCGCAATCGATAAACCAAGACCAGAACCACCGTCTTTATTGGTGATCATTGGATAGAACAAGGTATCTTTTAGCTCCTCAGCGATACCAGGACCATTGTCAGTAATTTGGATCAGTAACGCCTTTTTCATCAGTCGTTCACCTCGGCGCATGCGATGTTTAATGCGCGTTGTTAACGTTATACAACCATCGGCTTTTTTTTCTAATGCTTGTTGAGCATTTCTAACAATGTTTAATACTACTTGCTGAATTTTTGCCTGGTCGATCACTATGTCGGGTATGCTAGGGTCGTAATCTTTCGACAGCGATATACGGCTGGCATTATCTAACATACTGAGCTTTAGGACCGACTCGAGCGTCTGGTGAATATTACATGATGCTTTATTCGGTAACTGATTTGGTCCAAGTAACTTATCAACCAACTCGGTTAATCGGTCTGCCTGCTCTATGATCAGCTGCGCACACTGATCTCGTTCTTGCTGAAAGGTCTCGTACTGCAATAATTGCGCCGCTCCGCGTATACCGCCTAATGGATTTTTAATTTCATGTGCCAGCCCTCGGATCAGGGTTCTGGCTGCTTGATATTGGTGCATTTGGTTGGATGCTTGATCAAAGCGAACTTCGTCATCTATTCGACGACATTCAAGCAGGATGTAGGTGTCATTTTGATGGTTTAATCTACGTGCATGAAGGTTCAGTGTTGCTGCGCGATTATCGACAAAAACCACGTCAACCCTATGCTGCTGGCAGTCTACACCGTCATTGAGCGTGTACTGAGCTAAGCGTTCAAAGTCAATATGATGATGGCTAAAGATATCATTGATAGAGAGTCCTATGAGACGTTTAAGGCCAAGACCAAATAATTCGCTACAGCTATTGTTGGCATATTGAATAACAAATTTGTTGTCCAACAATAGCACGCATGTTGCTAAGTTATGCCACAACGCACTCAAAAATGGATGGGTACTTTGTACCATGATGGATCACCTATTTATTGTTTTGCACCAACTTGGTGCACTATAACACGTGGATATGTCGTGAGCTATGGATTAATGCGGTTTGCGCGGTGTAAGTAAAATGTGCTCATAGTGCTGGTTGCAATTCTCGCGCCGTGTTCGTCGTAAAGATACATAATGAGTTGATGCTCGCCACGGTCAATATTTCTTAGTGCAAAGGTGGTGTTGGTTTGTTTGTCGCTGACTAATTTACCATCTAAAGATAACTGCACAGTGAGCCCTCTGCTAAATACAGGGGTCACTTGTCCAGTAACGTAAACCGTGCCGGTATTTTCTCTTAACGTTTGCTGATGACTTGGAGAAGAAATTTTTACTTCGTAGTTTAGCGCTTTATTTTCTTTTTTTGGGGTTAGCACGGATGTGTCTGTTGTTGGTATGCTGATAGGTTTGTTGAGGCTGACTTTTTCTGAGCCTTGGCGGGGTACATCAGAGAACACCCAGTTACCATTTTCATCTTTCCAACGGTAGACTTGCGGCTGTGACGCGTTGGCGCAAAAAGTTAGTATTAGGCTACATACCAACAGAATACGACTCATCTTAAGCGCCTCTTATCTATTTTACACAGCTTTACTTTAGTATGAAACACGCGGCTTTACCATAAAAAAGCCCGCTATTGCGGGCTTGAGAACACATATGATTTAATTGCGCGATTAAACGCTGTAGTACATTTCAAACTCAACAGGGTGAGTTGTCATGTTCAGTTTTTCCACTTCTTTGGACTTAAGACCGATATATGCATCGATTAGGTCGTCAGTGAATACACCACCTTGAGTTAAGAATTCACGGTCTGCGTCTAGGCTAGAAAGTGCTTCTTGTAGTGATGCTGCAACTGTTGGGATCTCTGCTGCTTCTTCAGCTGGTAGATCATATAAGTCTTTGTCCATTGCATCGCCAGGGTGGATCTTGTTACGGATACCATCAAGGCCAGCCATCAGCTGTGCAGCGAATGCTAGGTATGGGTTTGCCGCTGGGTCAGGGAAACGTACTTCGATACGACGACCTTTCTCAGATGGAACCACTGGAATACGGATTGATGCAGAACGGTTACGTGCAGAGTATGCAAGCATAACTGGTGCTTCAAACCCTGGTACTAAGCGCTTATATGAGTTAGTTGCAGGGTTTGTGAATGCGTTGATTGCTTTAGCGTGTTTGATGATACCGCCGATGTAGTAAAGTGCAGTTTCAGAAAGACCGCCGTACTTATCACCCGCAAATAGGTTCTTGCCGTCTTTAGCAAGAGATTGGTGACAGTGCATACCAGAACCGTTATCGCCTACGATTGGCTTAGGCATGAACGTTGCTGTTTTGCCATATAAGTGAGCCATATTGTGGATAACGTACTTCATTTCTTGAATTTCGTCCGCTTTCAATACCATAGTATTGAAACGACATGCGATCTCGTTTTGACCAGCGGTTGCTACTTCGTGGTGGTGAGCTTCAACGACGTGGCCCATTTCTTCAAGAACTAGACATGTTGCTGAACGCCAGTCTTGTGATGAATCAACAGGAGATACTGGGAAGTAACCACCTTTTACGCCTGGACGATGGCCAGTGTTGCCGCCTTCGTAATCTTTGTCTGAGTTCCAAGCTGCTTCTTGTGCGTCGATTTTGTACATTGAACCTGACATGTCAGTTTTGTACTTTACATCGTCAAATAGGAAGAATTCTGGCTCAGGACCGAATAATACTGTGTCAGCGATACCAGTTGAACGCATGTACTCTTCTGCGCGCTTAGCAACAGAACGAGGGTCACGCTCATAGCCTTGGTGTGTGTTAGGCTCTACAACGTCACAACGAACAATTAGTGTGGTTTCTTCGGCAAATGGGTCAAGCTTTGCAGATGCAGCGTCTGGCATTAGTACCATGTCTGATTCGTTGATACCTTTCCAACCGGCGATTGAAGAGCCATCAAACATTTTACCGTCTTCGAAGAAGTCTTCATCGGCTTGATGATGAGGAATAGAAACGTGCTGCTCTTTACCTTTTGTATCTGTAAAACGTAAGTCTACAAATTTAACGTCATTTTCTTTGATAAAATCTAAAACCGATTGTGACATGTGTCCTCCGACTCGTTGGGTTTTTTATGCTTGCTGCATTAACTTAATGCGATTGCGGATTTTGTAAGCTTAATACATGCCAGTTTTTTAAATTATTGAATTTTATGTGTTTATTTGTATGAAGATACTTGTAAAACAATTGTGTTGCACCAAAATGATCCAAAAATGCACATCGTTGGTGCATTGGTTGTGTGGGAAAAGCGACTCTCTAATGCTATGTGAGCGGTGTAATATGCTTGTGAAATGACACAAGTTTGCAAATTCGCGTATTTTTAACTGCGCAGTTTTATCTAAGATAGCAACTGGCCGTAAATTTGAGATTGCAATTACGAGATTAAATTATACGATGTTGCTGTCATCGCTTTTACATATTATTGAATTATTCTCCTTATATAACATTGCACTATATTCCTCAAAACAGCATAGATAATATCGTTGATTGAATGAATAACACGCTAAAAATCGGCGAATTAGGTCATGTAGTTAAAAAATAATGCTGCATAAACTTTCATCTACTGCGTTATTAGGGGATAATACGCCACTTTATGAATCCTATCGGTCAATTTATAGGCTGTTTTACACAATTAGGTGTATTTAGGATTAACCCACTCTTTCGAGTAATTATCTGAGTTATAAACATGAGCATTGAAAAATTACGTAATATCGCGATTATCGCCCACGTAGACCACGGTAAAACAACCCTAGTTGATAAGTTGCTAGAGCAATCGGGCACACTTGAAACACGCGGCGGTAACGAAGAACGTGTAATGGATTCAAACGATATCGAAAAAGAGCGCGGTATCACCATCCTAGCAAAAAACACCGCGATTGAGTGGAACGACTACCACATTAATATCGTAGATACTCCGGGACACGCCGACTTCGGTGGTGAAGTAGAACGTGTTCTTTCAATGGTTGACTCAGTATTACTACTAGTTGATGCACAAGAAGGTCCAATGCCACAAACGCGTTTCGTAACGCAAAAGGCATTTGCTTTAGGTCTTAAGCCTATCGTTGTAATTAACAAAATCGACAAGCCAGGTGCGCGTCCTGATTGGGTTATGGACCAAGTATTCGACTTATTTGATAACTTAGGTGCAACTGACGAACAGCTAGATTTCCAAGTTATCTATGCATCTGCTATCAATGGTTGGGCAACGTTAGACCTAGATGAGCCATCAGACAACATGCAACCTATGTTCAAAGCGATTGTTGATCAAGTAGCTGCACCGGATGCTGATCCTGATGGTGGTTTCCAGATGCAGATTTCGCAACTTGATTACAACTCATACATTGGTGTTATTGGTGTAGGTCGTATCAAGCGCGGTACTGTTAAAGTAAACCAACAGGTAACTGTGGTCGGTGCTGATGGTAAAACACGTAACGGTAAAGTAGGTCAGGTATTAACATATCTTGGTCTTGATCGTCACGAAGCACAACAAGCACAGGCTGGCGACATCATCGCAATCACAGGTTTGGGTGAGTTGAAAATCTCTGACACAATTTGTGATGTGAATGCAGTTGAAGCGTTACCACCGCTTTCTGTTGATGAACCAACAGTAACTATGACTTTCTCGGTAAACACGTCACCGTTTGCGGGTCAAGAAGGTAAGTTCGTTACTTCTCGTAACATTCTTGAGCGTTTACAAAACGAGTTAGTACATAACGTAGCATTACGCGTTGAAGAAACGGATAACCCTGATAGCTTCCGTGTATCAGGTCGTGGTGAATTACACCTAGGTATCTTAATTGAAAACATGCGTCGCGAAGGCTACGAGCTTGCGGTATCACGTCCAGAGGTAATTCTACGTCACGTAGACGGCAAACTAGAAGAACCATTCGAAACAGTAACGGTTGACGTACAAGAAGAGCACCAAGGTTCTATCATGGAGCAACTTGGCTTACGTAAAGCTGAAATGACAGATATGGCACCAGATGGTAAAGGTCGTGTGCGTTTAGACTTTATCATGCCTAGCCGTGGCTTAATCGGTTTCCAAACAGATTTCATGACATTAACGTCTGGTTCTGGTTTGATGTATCACACGTTCGATCATTACGGCCCACATAAAGGCGGTAACATTGGTAAGCGTAAAAATGGTGTATTGATTGCTAACGCAACAGGTAAAGCGCTAACTAACGCACTATTTAACTTACAAGAGCGTGGTAAGCTTTTCATCGGTCACGGTGTTGAAGTATACGAAGGTATGATCATCGGTATTCACAGCCGTGATAATGATTTGACTGTTAACGCTTTGAAAGGAAAACAGTTAACAAACGTACGTGCATCAGGTACTGATGAAGCGCAAACACTTGTGCCACCAATCAGAATGTCACTTGAGCAAGCGCTTGAGTTCATTGATGACGACGAGCTAGTAGAAGTAACACCTGAGAGTATTCGTATTCGTAAGAAGTTACTAACGGAAAGTGAGCGTAAGCGCGCAAGCCGTCAAGCAAAAGACTAATTGCTTTTGAATAAAAAAACGCCGCTGTCATAGCGGCGTTTTTGTTTGCTCATAAAATAGAATTAAAACAAGCCGTAGCTTTCGGTTTCTTCTGGTTCATAGCCTTGTAAATGTTCTGGCCTAAATATCGCACTCGGATCAATTAACACCGTGTGTGTGTTGCCTCTTTTAATCAAACCTTGCATCATTTTTTTTGTTTGTGGGTCTATTTCAAAACCGATATTGGTAATTTCACTCAAAGACTTAATCTCGTTTTCTTCGCAGTGCATGTTGTCTTCAACCTGATCAACCAACAAACCAATATGAGGTTTGTGCCCGTCCTGCGTTGTAAACACAATGATGGGTTTGTGATCTAAGCTGATTTGTTCTCTTGCAGACTCAAATAGCCGCATCAGTTTGACATAGGTTGTTGAGCGCTCTTTTTCCAGCATCACAATGGCTTCTTGTTGCTTGTTCTGTTCGCACAATAAAAGCAACTTGTCTGCCAGCGAATGTAGGCGGTTATGGGGCTCTTCAAATCTATGTAATATGGCTTTTAAATCTTCATTTTCAGTTTTAAAACTGTATAGCCACTGTCCGAATGCACATTGCTTGGCGTCTCTTGCCTTATCGAAGTCATGGCCTTTCATTACGCTTTTTTCTAATGCGTGTAGCCAACTCTTGTGCTCTTCCTCTTTGGTTCGCAACAGCTCAACTAAAGCAGAGTTTATTTCGTAAGATGATTGGTTATTTAAAATAATGCCCAAGTCAAAAATGGGGGTGGGTGTACCCATGTAATCTTTGACGCCCAAAAAGCTTGGATTACCGTTGGGCAAGGACGTTAAGTTTCCTTCGTAGCGTTCAGTGAGCAGAATATCCAAAATCTTCAATGAAATGGTTTTTTGTCCGACTCGGAAATTGATTAAATCCATATTTTCCTCAACAAGCACAATGGTATTGTTAAAGAATAGAACATTATGATGAATATGAACGGTAGACTGGCAATTTCTTTTGTTGTTTTGAAAGCTCAAAAAGCATTTTTAAATCACCATCATGTTCTAAAACCCATGGCAATTTATTGAGCAGGCATTGTACAGAATATTGTGTGTTGCATTGTTTGGCTGCTCGGCTAAAAACAAGCGCATTAAGATAACCTTCGAACAGGATATGATCGACTTGCAAATGTGGTTTTTGCTTCACAATACGGCGAAATTTTTCACACAACATTGCCTTACATAAAAGTGGGTTGGGGACCACTTCTGTGACCATAATAGGGGGATTAGGTTTGACGCGAGCAAAGAGTTCTTTGCTAGAGACAAACGAGACACTGGTAAATTCTAGGTGCTGTTTGTCACTGTCTGCTAATCCTACAAAGGTTGCTAAAGGCTCGTAGGTGCCAATCAAAACAACGGCTGTGGCATTGGTTTGCTTGATTTGCTCATACGCTTTCTCAACATCACTGGTATTGCGTCTGAAGCGAGCGATGGTAGTCGGCTTTAAGCCTTTTAAAGCAAGTGCTTTAGTTAAACTCTTTTCAACGGTAATGCCGAATTCATCAGCTTGAATAAGCAGTGCAATATGCTGATGATTTTTTTCGCTAACAAGATATTTAATGTGTTCTTGCGCTTCGTCTTGATAACTAGCTCTTAAATTAAAAACGTGATATTTACCGATTTGATGTAAAAAATCTGCGCCTGTAAATGGCATGAGTAGAGGGGTTTTGCTGTGCTCAAGTAGCGGGCGAATTGCTGCTGTGGTTGGCGTACCCATATAGCCAAATAGTGCGTCAACCTTATCCTCGTAGATGAATTGCTTTGTGTTGAGGACCGTGCGGTTAGGTTCATAACCATCATCACTTACTAGTAATTCAATAACGCGTCCAGAAATACCGCCAGCTTGATTCTCGGCTTCAAAGTGCAGCATTGCACCATCACTAAGCTGTTTGCCTATCTCCTGAGCCGGCCCGCTTAACGCAACCGACATACCCAATTTTAGTGGCGGTTCGTCAGCCAGCCCTAAGCCGCTGGCTAACAAGAGCGAAGTGACAACAAGCGCATTAATGTAATGAGGTAACTTGTTCATGAATTTCACTTACCAAGGTATTGAAAGCTATAGAAAACTGTTTTTTGGAGCCTAGAGATAAGTCACCTTTAAGCAATTCTTTAGTATTGTTTTGTAATAATAGTCTAATACCTAATTGTTGTGAAATATCAGATAAGGTTAGTAATAATTTTGGCTGACAGATTAATACTTGCCATATTGTTGCGCTATCTTGTTCCAGAAGGGTTTGTTTGCTCATCATAAAATTCAACTGCCTGATGAGCGGCTCTGGAATGCTTTGTATGGGCAACGCAACGAGAATGCATTTTACTAATTGCCAAGGTAATTGTTGATAAAGATTACTAAGTTGATAGGTGAAATTCATTCTAAAGTGTTGGCAAATACGCTCAAGATACGGTTCAAATGCCGTGGTGCTTTTCAATACCATTGCTGCATATTCACCACTGGCTTTATCTTGTTTATACCCTAATTTAACGGTTCTATAGCCGTTTTTCTGCCAAAAGTTCAGTAGTATTGCTGTTGCGCCAAAGCTGCTGCCCAAATAATCCACTGATTGCTTTAGTTGTTGTTCGACATAGTTGAGTAACTGTGTGCCAAGTCCTTTACCATGTAAATTTGGGGCAATGGCAATACGTACTATGCGAGCCGTTTTGGCTATTAAAAACTGGGCGTCGCCTTGCGCTGCAAACAATTGTTGAGGGAGTAAATGTCCTTTTGGGCGACGTTTACCCATTGCGATATCGTCGTGCAGCTCATGTTCTATCTGCCCTTCAAAATTAACCAAACTTAACCCCAGCAGTTGTTGGGGATTGCGCACTATATAAATCGCCTGCGAGGGACTATCTAGCAGTTGCCGTAAGTCGTTTACGGTAGTTTGATAATGTGCAAGTACTAACAACGAAAATGCTTGGTGTAGCAAAGACTCATCCAACGCCAGTTCGCAAGCGGTGAGCCTAGTATACGTTAAGTTGCTGGTGTCTGCAGTGGTTGGATATTGGCAATCCAAAGCAAACAGCTGGTTTATGTGCTCTTCTAGTGGGTCGTGCTGTTGATAACGAATGGGCTGGCGCATACTCAATGCTAAAAAATCTGGATAGTGCTTTGATAGATAACGCTTAAATCTTAATGTATAACCTCGGCCATTGCCCTCATAGCCGATGATTGTGCTTGAAAATACGCAGCGCTGAGCTTTTTTTACAAGCGCAATTAATGTAGGTACTGGAATGGCTGCGGCTTCATCAATAAGCACTATCTGATCGGTTAACTGCATTGTGAGCAGCTGATCTGGTGGCACAAAATGCAGATTTGCAATGTGTTTTTCGTGACCTTGATAATTGACACCCACCAGCTGCGCTAAGTGTTTGAAGCTGCTTATCACAGCACGGTACTGAAAGGCGCAAATAATAAAGGTTTGCTCACTCATTGCCGCCGCTAGCATGCCAAGTGCTGCAGATTTACCACGACCCCGATCGGCACTTAACAAAATAGGTTGGGGCTTTTTGCTTTTTAGCTGTGTGGTGATTTGAGTCAGGGTGCTTTGTTGTTCGCTAAAATCTATTTGTGATTGCTGAGTGTGCCCCTCTAGCGACAAAGATAAACCGTGGCGTTGGGAGTAAAACGAAACATCTAGTTCTTTAAACAGCTTTTGCCAGCGTTGCAAAAAGGGGCTTTGCGTGGCAGTAAAACCGTGAGAGCACCATGTTGCGAGGCTAGGATCTTGCCAGCAAGGTAAGTCATCAAGCTCAGGAAGTATTAAGATGAGTAACCCTCCGGCTTTAACCGTACCGCTGAGTGCGGCCAATTTGTTTGGCTCTATGCCTGCATATCCGTCGTAAAGTGCCAGTTCAAACTCTTGGCCGAGGATCTGATGCAAATGTTCGGGCCAACATGCATTTGCCAGTTCAGGGTGTTTTGATAGTAATAGGCAGTGGCGAGATAGCGTAAATAGATGTTTGACTTGCTGAATAGCCCAATCGTGTTCACCGCACAGCAAAAATAGCTGACGGTGTTGATTGTGGGCTAACTCGGCAAATAAGGCTTCTAAATTAGAGGCTTTGTAAACGGGCATACGCTGTTACCAACCACTTGCTGCCAACATCATCAAAATTTACTTGAATACGCGACTGGGCACCACTGCCTTCATAGTTCAGTACGGTGCCAGCCCCAAATTTTGCGTGCAGAACGCGTTGTCCAAGATTATAGCCACTGTCTTCAAATGCTGCATGGGTCACTGAGGCGCTGAAACGTCCACTATTTACAGGTCTTGATACTTGAGTCTTGATACGAATTTCTTCTGTGCAATCTTCTGGTAGTTCACGTAAAAAGCGTGATGGACTGTGATGCTTCTCTTGTCCATATAGACGACGACTTTCAGCATGACTGATGTAGAGTTTCTCCATTGCGCGTGTCATACCCACATAACAAAGGCGTCGCTCTTCTTCAAGTCTACCTGACTCTTCATGACTTTGCTGAGAGGGGAACATGCCTTCTTCCACGCCAACCATAAATACCAATGGAAATTCCAGGCCTTTTGCTGAGTGCAATGTCATCATTTGCACTGCATCTTCGTGCTCATCGGCCTGACCTTCGCCAGACTCCAACGAGGTATAGGCTAAGAATCCTTGCAGTGGTGAGCTAAAATCTTCATCTATGGGTGGCTCGTATTGACCACAAGCACTGATCAATTCTTCTAAGTTTTCCACGCGAGCACGACCTTTTTCACCTTTTTCCGCTTGATACATGGCCATCAACCCTGATTGTTCAATGGTGGTTTTGGCCTGCTCAGATAACTCCAGTTCAGTGATCTTGTCATCCAGTTGCTCTACCAGTTCAATAAAGCGCGAAACTGCGGTGGCGGCTCTACCTGCCAAGTGTTTTTGCTCAATCACCGCTTTTGCAGCGTACCACAACGGCATAGATTCATTGCGGGCGCAATCGCGAATATGACTTAAGGTTTTATCACCAATACCACGAGCAGGGGTATTGATCACGCGCTCAAATGCGGCGTCGTCTTGACGATTGCTGATCAAGCGTAAATAAGCGAGGGCGTCTTTAATCTCTTGACGTTCGAAGAATCGCATACCGCCATAAATGCGATATTTTAGCCCTTCTTGTAACATGGCTTCTTCGAGTACCCGAGACTGCGCGTTGTTTCTGTATAAAATGGCGCAATCTTGCAGTGCATTACCGCCATTTAACCAAGTGCGAATTTTACTCACCACAAAGCGCGCTTCATCTAATTCATTAAAAGCGGCATAGATGGAGATTGGCTCACCTTGGTTACCGTCGGTCCATAAGCTTTTACCCATCCGCTCTGCGTTATTTTGGATCAAAGCATTCGATGCCTTTAGAATGGTGGCGGTGGAACGGTAGTTTTGTTCAAGACGAATGGTTTCGGCCGAAAAGTCTTCCAAAAAGCGCTTTATATTTTCAATTTTTGCGCCACGCCAACCATAGATACTCTGGTCATCATCACCAACGATCATCATGGTATTCTCTTGACCTGCAAGGAGTTTTAGCCAGCGATATTGAATGCTGTTGGTATCTTGAAATTCGTCTACCAGCATATATCTGAAGCGCTGTTGATAATGACGCAGCAGTGTTGGTTGTTGCTGTAGTAGCTCATAACAGCGCAATAAAATTTCCGCAAAGTCGACTAACCCTGCTCTGTCGCAGGCATCTTGATAAGCGCTATAAACACGCAGTAATAGTTGTTCGTTAACATCATAGGCTTGGATATCTTTGGGTCTTAGGCCCTCGTCTTTTTTGGCACTGATATACCACGCGATTTGTTTTGGTGGCCATTTCTTTTCGTCTATATTCATGGCTTTTAACAGACGACGGATCATACGTACTTGATCGTCTGTATCTAAAATCTGAAATGCCTCTGGTAAGTTCGCTTCGCGGTGATGAGCGCGTAAAATGCGATGAGATAAACCGTGGAAAGTACCTATCCACATGCCACCTACTGGTGAGCGCAAGGTTTCTTCAACTCGGGTGCGCATTTCTTTGGCGGCTTTATTGGTAAAGGTTACGGCAAATATACTGTAGGCTGAGGCGTGTTCTACTTGCATTAACCAAGCGATACGATGCACTAATACACGGGTTTTACCCGAGCCAGCACCGGCGAGGACCAGCATATTTTGCAGTGGAGCTGCAACTGCCTCACGTTGTTTATCGTTTAAGCCATCGATTAATTCAGAAACGTCCATTACCACGCCTATTTCAGTAAAATGAACGCAAAGTATACCCGTGTTAGGGGGGCGTTGCCCAGTTATGCGCTTTAAAAAGCAGGCATAAGAAATTTATCATCTTGATTTATATGAACAAAAAAATGCCATGAAACTGTATAAATAACCAGTTATTCAGTTTTTAGCACTTCTTTAAGTCGATTTTGTATTTCTTCTACTAAGAGATCCGGCTGAAACTTAGATAAAAACGCGTTACAACCTACTTTTTCGACCATGGCATTATTAAAGCTGCCACTAAGTGACGTGTTCAAGATCACATATAAGTCTTTTAAACGGCTATCGTTTCGTATTTCGTAAGTGAGTCGATATCCGTCCATCGAAGGCATTTCAGCATCGGTGATCACGGCAAGTAGCTCTTTGTTCACATCAATACCTTCATCAGCCCAGTGTTTGAGTACATTTAGCGCTTCTTGGCCGTCGGTTGCTGGGATGATTTCAATACCCAATTGCGCCAGCGTATCCGCTACTTGGCGTCGTGCTGTGGGTGAATCATCGGCGTGTAGAATTTTTCGGCCATGAAATTCATCAATGATACTTTTATCTAGAACATCCTCCGAGATGACGACATCGTATGACACGATTTCAGCCAGTACTTTTTCAACATCAATGATCTCAACGATATGTTCTACACCGTCCCGTTTGATTTTTGTAAGCGCTGTAAGGTAATGGTTTTTGCCAACAGAGCTGGGCGTTGGCATGATATCTTGCCAAGTGGTATTGACGATTTGGTCTACCTTGCCGACTAAAAAGGCTTGTACTGAGCGATTATATTCGGTGATAACGAGGTTGCTGTCGGTATCACGATCACACTCAGGCATACAGATTGCGCGACGCAAATCAATGACCGGAATGGATTCGCCTCGAATGTTGGTAACGCCACATACTTTAGGGTGAGCGTTTGGCATACTGTGCAGGTGAGGCAACTTCACAACTTCTTTTACTTTAAAAACATTAAGTGCAAAGAAGTGGCGGCTATGTAGATGAAACAATAAAAGCTCTAATCGGTTTTCACCAACCAGTTGCGTTCTTTGATCTACCGAAGCTAATACGCCAGCCATACCTATCATCCTATTACCAAACATTATGCATCAGTATACTGAAGTTGCGATAAAATACGAGCCTTGCACCATGCTTAATAAGATAGATAAATGTATCGCAATTTTTACTTAGCTTTTTAGTAAGCATGTTGATTTGTTGAGGTTTTAAAGCGCGTAGAGATCGAGTAAGGTAGCGCTATAGAATTATAAACTGCACTACACTATGCCAATCATATTCAAACGTTTACTTGTACTGTTGCGTGCACATGTCGATAAAGCGAGCTGGCAGCTACTAAGTAGCGTCACCGTGTGCCATCTCGCATTGGTCTGGGCGCTACTTTATTACGCTGGTGAACAGGCGCTCATAGAACCCAACACTTTTATTTATTATTATATCGTTACCACTTCTACTGTGGGATATGGTGACTTTAGCGCAACAACAGAGCTGGGTCGCTGGGTTGTTGCATTGGTGCAAATTCCGTTTGGTCTTGCTTTGTTTGGTGTTTTGCTGGGTAAAGCGGGTCAATTTATGACATTTTGGATAAGAAGAGCAATGACGGGCGATAAAGATTTTAACCACCTGCGAAACCATATCATTATTTTTGGTTGGCATCCTACCAGAACTAAAAAGATCATTGATTACATATTAGCGGATGTGAAACGCCAAGATAGGCGTATTGTACTTGCGGTAGTCAATGATATTGAGCATCCGTTGTTGAGCTATTCTCAAGTTGACTTTGCGAGGCTATCAAGCTTTACTGACGACGAAGAGCTTGCGCGTATTGGCACATCCAATGCGGATAAAATCATTATCGATGGCCAAGATGACGACCAAACATTTACAACGGCGTTGAAACTCAGCCCCATGGTACAAACGAGCGCTCATATCAGCGCGCATTTTGTGGATGAAAGCAAAGTGAGTTTGCTGCGTGCCCATTGTAAAAATGTTGAATGTTCATCAAGTAAGTCGGCGGAAATTTTAGTGAGAGCGATGCAGGACCCAGGCTCTAGCCGAGTGCAAGAAGAGCTGTTGTCCACGTTGCACGGCGATACCCAATTTAGTTTGCAGCTACCTTCTGGCCTAAAAACTTGCCAATTCGGCGCTTTATTCCATTATTTTAAAGAAAAGCATGATGCAATTTTGTTGGGTGTAGCCCATGATTTAAGTGCGCAAAATATGGAGTTGAACCCGCCCTTGGATTATCCAGTGAACGCGGGGGATATCCTACATTATATTGCCGCTGAGCGGGTGCTGCCTGATGAAGTGGCTTGGCAAAGGTTATCATGAATGAACTAATTTTATTATTCATTGGCGTATCCGCCTACTTGGCACCCGTTGCTATTGTCCACAGTAGTAAGCGCACTAGAGGACATGAAAAAAACGGCTGGTTAATAGCGACTTTGCTTTTTTCATGGCTCACTCTGCTGTTGTATTTTTCTATGATACCCAAAGAAGGTATCTACGCAGAAAAAGAAAAAAAGAGCAGAACGCGACGCCGTTAATTTTGACATAGTAATTGCCACTCGCGCTCGCTCACAGGCAAGATGGAAAGCCTTCCCGCTTTTTTTAGAGCTAGCTCAGTGATATCTGGGTTAGCTTTAATAGAGGACAAAGTGATTGGCCTTAAATGTTTTACATACTCTAGCGTAACGCCGAACCACCTTGGATTTTCTATCGTTGATTTTGCATCAAAGTAATCACTTTGCATGTCGAATTGGAAAGGATCGGGCTGCGCCTGTTGAATAACTTTCGCTATGCCAACTATTGCTGGTACTTTGCAGCTAGAATGATAAATGAAAACTAAGTCATCTAATTTGACTTGATCACGCAGAAAGTTGCGAGCTTGGTAGTTTCTGACCCCTTCCCAAAATGCACCTTGCTTGCCCGAGGCTTTTAAATCATCAATTGAGAATGTGTCGGGCTCTGTTTTAAATAACCAATATGCCATGCTTTACCTGCGAGCTGTTGTTAATACTAAAATAACCCATAAGCCACCCCCTTTACTTTAATGTATCGATAGCAAGAGTGAAGATGACTCATAGCGGTTACTATTATACTATGATTATTGAATTAAACTGACGAAATTAAGAGGTCCCGATGAGTCAGGTTCTTACAGATTTACTCTCACTTTTGAAACTTGAAGAAATTGAGCAAGGCATTTATCGCGGGCAAAGCCAAGATTTAGGGTTTCCACAGGTCTTCGGTGGTCAGGTGATGGGGCAAGCACTCTCAGCGGCAAAATATACTTTGCCTGAAGGGCGCTACGTGAACTCATTGCATTCTTATTTTTTGCGTCCAGGGGATGCCAAAAAGCCGATAGTGTATGATGTGGAAGTTATCCGTGATGGCCGCAGTTTTAGCACTCGACGGGTGCGGGCGATTCAATACGGTAAACCTATATTTTATATGACAGCGTCTTTTCAAGGCGATGAGCCAGGGGTGTCACATCAAAGTACCATGCCAAATGTACCTGGACCTGAAGAGTTGAAGTCTTCAATTGACTTTTATCGTGAAAATAAAGCGTTAATTCCTGAACAATTACGCAATAAGTTTACCTGCGATATGCCGCTTGAAACGCGTCCTGTGGAATTTCAAAATCCATTTCAGCCCGAGATCACTGAGCCACAACGCCATGTCTGGTTTAAAACTAATGGGCCTTTACCTGATGACAGGCGAATTCATAACTACTTGTTGGCTTATGCATCCGATTTTGAATTTTTACCAACGGCGCTACAGCCGCATGGCCTGTCGTTTTTGCACCCAAGTATGCAAGTGGCGACCATAGATCATGCCATGTGGTTTCATAGGCCCTTTAGAATGGATGAGTGGATCTTGTACAGTGTGGATAGCCCAAGTGCATCTAATGGCCGCGGGTTAGTGCGAGGGCAATTTTTTAATCGTCAAGGTGAGCTTGTAGCATCCACCATTCAAGAAGGTGTCATGCGTCAAAGAGGCTAGTTAATGAGCCGCCGAGTTATCGGCGGCAAGCTTCATTTAATGTGTTAAAGGGTGTCTTGAATTGACTCAGAAATACTGGCGGGTAATAGCTCATTAAGGTGATGTTGCAGTGTTTGCAGTTTCTCTTGAGCGCGGATACATTGCTCGTCAGATACTTTTATAAAGCCATGTTCTTTTAAGCTATTGATAAATGCCACTAGCACCTTTTTATCAAAAAACTCAGGACTTTTGATACCATGCAAAGTACCTAGGCGATTGGCGATAATATCTGTTTCAGACTCAAGAGTTTTACGTGTTACGCCTTGATTCTTTTGTATCAAACTAACAGTGATTGCGTAACGTTCCAACGTTAACTGACTGACTTTACCTAGCATTTCCAGCTGGGCTAATTCATTGCTGCTTTTAATAACTTTGGCTGTTTTGCCATCAAATTCAATGAGGTTTTGCTGCGAAAAACACGTTAAAATTTGGCTGATATAATCCTCACGCATGGGTGTTAAAAACCATTCTTTAGCAAACAGAGGGTAAAGCACCTCAAGTAGTTGTTGGCATTCTTCTACAGTCACGCTAAAGCGGTTAAATAGCTGTTGCGCGATGACACTCGGTACAGCAAATAAGTGCACGATGTTATTGCGATAGTAATTGAACAAAGTGCGTTCCTTTTCTTTTATAGCAATAATTTCACCTAGTTCATCTGACAATACATCCAGCTTATTTAATTTTAATGCATGATTGAGGAGCTGTTCTGCAGAGTCTTCAGGTATGGTGACTTGCTCATTGTATTTTGCACTGCGTTGCAACGTGAGGTAAAAAGACATTTGCTCTAATAACTTGCGCTTGCTCAGTGCAAATTGGCTGTTACTAAGTAAAATGGTCGCTAATAAGTTAATGGCATTGAGCGCTGCTGCACTGTTAATATTGGTCATAATAGTATCAGCAAGCTCTGCCACTTGAGTGTTAAGCCACTGTGGCTTTTGAATGTCAGTTGGGTGAATGGCGTCACGCCAATCACTTTGGTGCTCATTTAAATACTGATTAACGTTGATCGGTTCACCAAAGTTCAAATAGCCGCGGCCGTAGTTTTTCAGATTCTTGATGGCTTTGAATACAGCAAAGATAGATTCGTTCTTTTTGTGGTTGCCAGCTAATTCTTTTAGGTAAGTATTGATCTCCATCACATGTTCGTAGCCAATATAGACCGGTACGATAGAAATGGGTCGGTCGATACCACGCAGCATAGACTGTATTGTCATTGCTAGCATACCGGTTTTCGGTGGCAACAAGCGCCCTGTACGACTGCGGCCTCCTTCGGTGTAAAACTTCACCGAGTAGCCTTTAATAAATAGTTGGCTTAAATACTCTTTGAATACGGCTGAGTAAAGCTTGTTACCAGCAAACGAGCGGCGAATAAAGAATGCCCCTGAACGGCGGAAAATCCCGCCAGCAGGGAAGAAATTAAGATTAACACCTGCGGCGATATGCGGTGGCACAAGTCCTTGGTGATAGATGACATAGGTCAGCAATAAATAATCCATGTGACTGCGATGGCACGGTACATAGATTATTTCATGGCCTTTGTCTGCTAACTGATGTACGCGCTCTGCGTATTTAACTTCAATACCATTGTATAGTTTGTTCCAAAGCCATGTTAGAATGCGATCGCCAACGCGCACCATGGCGTCTGAGTAATTTGCCGCAATCTCGTCGAGCAGCTCTTGTGCATTAAGGCGTGCCTCTTCATAACTTAGTCCTTTGCTTTTTGCTTCATCGGCGATGGCCTTCTTGATTGCTGGTGCGGCAAGTAAGGAGCTAAATAGTTGATCTCTTGAAGGTAGCTTAGGGCCTGTTGCTGCCAGTTTTTGACGACGAAAGTGAACACGTGCGACACGCACGAGTTTTTGAGGTAACTCGTCTACATCCGACTTATCGTTAATTAACTGATTAAGATCGATAGGTTGGCTAAAACGTACTAAGTTATCGCGGCCTGAGAACAGCACCACGAAAAACTTACGCAGCCAACTCGGTGTCAATGAATGAGAAAATAACGTACCTATACCAGGCTTTTCCTTACCTGGATTGCGACCCCATAAAATGGTGACCGGAACGATTTGCGCTTGAGCGCTTGTATCACCACACAAGGCAGTGAAGATTTCTTTTCCGGTTGCAAGGGCATTGCTCGGTTTTGCAACTGAGGCAAATAAAGGTGTGGGGTTTTGCAAAGCAATAAAGCGGTCTATTTCTTTACCTGCTAATGCTTGTGGCTGAGTAGCTCTTGGTAAGCCTACCTTTTTACAAACAGCATCAAGTGCCGCTAGGTCAGCGCGCGAATTAAGCGGAGTTACATAAAAAGTGGGTAGCTTTGGGTTTAAGTTAAACTGCTCTATCGGGTTGTCTGGCAGTAATTTTGTTTTTACAAATAATAGATTAGCCCACTGGGCAAATAGATTTAAGATTCGAGAAACAATTCTCATGACAACACCACGTTTAAAAATTTGCAATAGCATACCAAGCTTTAACTGGACTGACCATTTATAGACGTATAGGTTCGCTGTTACAGGGTTAAAAAGCAATTAAGGTGTAATTATTCGGCAATCTAAAATAACTTAGTATTCGCTGTTGCATTTATCACCAATATCATTATAATGTGCGGACTTTCTTACTACAGTGTAGTAGGAAAGATGAAACATAGGGCTTGGATTTCAAGCCAACAAACAGGAATTCCGATTTGGAATTCAATGGTAGAAATAAGGAAGCAACCAGCGAATTAGGTTTTAATTCGAACTGGGTGTTTTTTTATGCTCTTTTTAAATGCTCTTTTAATTGAGGTTTAAGAATGTCAAATCAACGCATTCGTATTCGCCTAAAAGCTTTTGACCACCGTTTGATTGACCAATCAACGGCGGAAATCGTGGAAACTGCGAAACGCACTGGTGCTCAAGTACGTGGTCCAATCCCACTACCAACGCGCTTTGAACGTTTTACTGTATTGATCTCTCCGCACGTAAACAAAGATGCGCGTGATCAGTATGAAATCCGCACCCACAAACGTCTGATCGACATCGTAGAACCAACTGACAAGACTGTAGACGCACTAATGCGCCTAGACCTTGCAGCTGGTGTTGATGTTCAAATCAGCCTGGGTTAATCGGAAGATTAGAGAGGTTTTAGGAAAATGGCATTAGGTCTAGTCGGTCGTAAAGTGGGTATGACACGTATCTTCACTGAAGATGGTGTATCTATCCCTGTGACAGTTATCGAAGCGACGCCTAACCGTGTTACTCAGATCAAATCTGAAGCAACAGACGGTTATGAAGCGCTTCAAGTTACTGCAGGCGAGAAAAAAGCAAGCCGTGTAAACAAAGCAGCAGCGGGTCACTTCGCTAAAGCTGGTGTTGAAGCGGGTCGTGGCCTGTGGGAATTCCGCCTAAATGGTGGTGAAGGCGATTTTGAAGTAGGTACTGAACTTACTGTTGAACTATTCAACGAAGTAAGCAAAGTAGACGTAACAGGTACTTCAAAAGGTAAAGGTTTCCAAGGTGGTATCAAGCGCTGGAACTTCAGCATGCAAGATGCTACACACGGTAACTCTGTGTCTCACCGTGCTCCTGGTTCAATCGGTCAAAACCAATCACCTGGTAAGGTGTTTAAAGGTAAAAAAATGGCCGGTCACATGGGTGCTGAGCGTGTAACGACTCAAAACCTTGAACTAGTTCGTGTTGACGCTGAGCGTAACCTGCTTTTAGTTAAAGGTGCAGTACCTGGCGCTATCGGCGGTGACGTTATCGTTAAACCTGCTGTTAAAGCATAAGTCCTGGAGATTTAGTGATGGAATTAGCAATTAAAGGCGCTGGCGCGCTTGAAGTTTCCGAAGCTACTTTTGGACGTGAGTTTAACGAAGCATTAGTACACCAAGTAGTTGTTGCATACGCAGCAGGTGCTCGTCAAGGTACTCGTGCCCAAAAGACGCGTTCTGAAGTGCGTGGTGGTGGCAAAAAGCCATTCAGCCAAAAAGGTACTGGCCGTGCTCGTGCTGGTACAATCCGCAGCCCAATCTGGCGCAGCGGTGGTGTGAGCTTTGCAGCTAAGCCGCAAGATCACAGCCAAAAAGTTAACCGTAAGATGTATCGCGGTGCGATTAAGAGCATCTTGTCTGAGCTTGTTCGTCAAGAGCGTTTAGTAGTTGTTGAAAACTTCGGTTTAGAAGCACCTAAAACTAAAGAGCTAGTAGCTAAGCTTAAAGAGCTTGAGCTTAAAGACGTGCTTATCGTGACTGAAGAAGTAGATGAGAATCTATTCCTTTCTGCACGTAACCTTTATAAGGTTGACACACGTGATGTAGCTGGCATTGACCCAGTAAGCCTAATCGCTTTCGATAAGGTACTTATTACTGCAGGTGCTGTTAAGCAACTTGAGGAGGCGCTAGCATGATCCGTGAAGAACGTCTTTTAAAAGTAATTCTTGCTCCACACATCTCTGAAAAAAGCACTATCGCTGCTGAAGAGAACAACACGATTGTTTTCAAAGTAGCTAAAAACGCAACTAAAGCTGAAGTTAAAGCGGCAGTTGAGAAGCTTTTTGAAGTAGAAGTAACTGGTGTTCGTACTTTGAATGTTAAGGGTAAAACAAAGCGTACTGGTATGCGTTTCGGTCGTCGTTCAGACTGGAAGAAAGCCTACGTTACTCTTAAAGAAGGTAGCGAGCTAGACTTTGTCGGCGGCGCCGAGTAATAAGGGGAGTTAGAATTATGGCACTTCAAAAGTGTAAACCAACTTCTGCGGGTCGTCGTCACGTCGTTAAAGTGGTTAACCCTGATCTACACAAGGGTAAGCCATACGCTCCGCTTTTAGAGAAAAACTCTAAATCAGGTGGTCGTAACAACAACGGTCGTATCACGGTTCGTCACATCGGTGGTGGTCATAAGCAACACTACCGTGTAATTGACTTTAAACGTACTAAAGATGGCATTCCTGCTACTGTTGAGCGTTTAGAGTACGATCCAAACCGTAGCGCAAACATCGCTCTTGTATTATATGCAGACGGTGAGCGTCGTTACATCATTGCACCTAAAGGTTTAAAAGCAGGCGATCAAATCCAGTCTGGTGTTGACGCACCAATCAAAGCTGGTAACACATTGCCAATGCGTAACATGCCTGTAGGTTCGACTGTACACAACGTAGAATTAAAGCCAGGTAAAGGTGCTCAAATCGCACGTTCTGCTGGTGCATACGTTCAAATCCTAGCACGTGAAGGTCAATATGTGACTCTACGTCTTCGTTCAGGCGAAGTTCGTAAAGTTGAAGCTGATTGTCGCGCTACCTTAGGTGAAGTAGGCAATGCTGAGCATATGCTTCGTTCACTAGGTAAAGCTGGTGCTAACCGCTGGCGTGGTATTCGTCCGACAGTTCGTGGTGTTGCCATGAACCCGGTTGATCACCCACACGGTGGTGGTGAAGGTCGTACTTCTGGTGGTCGTCACCCTGTGTCTCCATGGGGCAAGCCTACCAAAGGTGCTAAAACACGTAAGAACAAGCGTACTGATAAATTAATCGTACGTCGTCGTACTAAGTAATAGTTGAGGAATTGCCATGCCACGTTCTCTCAAGAAGGGTCCATTCATTGACCTACACTTGCTGAAGAAGGTAGAGAAGGCGTTGGAAAGCGGTGACAAGAAGCCTATAAAGACTTGGAGCCGTCGTTCAATGATCATCCCTAACATGATCGGATTGACCATCGCTGTCCATAATGGTCGTCAGCACGTACCTGTATTCGTTACAGACGAAATGATCGGTCACAAACTAGGTGAATTTGCACCTACACGTACTTACCGCGGTCACGCTGCGGATAAGAAAGCTAAGAAACGTTAATCGGAGGGTATGATGGAAGCATTAGCTAAACACAAATTCGCCTCTGGTTCGGCGCAAAAAGCACGTCTAGTAGCTGATCAGATCCGCGGACTACCGGTAGATCGCGCTCTAGAAATCCTGGCGTACAGCCCTAAGAAAGCGGCTGTATTAGTTAAAAAAGTACTTGAGTCTGCTATTGCGAACGCAGAGCACAACGAAGGTGCTGACATTGATGAGCTACGTGTAGCTACGATTTTTGTGGACGATGGTCCGACAATGAAACGTATCATGCCACGTGCTAAAGGACGCGCTGACCGCATCCTTAAGCGTACAAGCCACATCACTGTTGTGGTTTCGGATAGCTAGGAGATATAAGTAATGGGACAAAAAGTTCATCCTACTGGTATTCGCCTAGGTATCTCTAAACCTTGGGTTTCTACCTGGTACGCGAATACAAAAGATTTCTCTGCACAGCTTTTTGGCGATCACAAAGTGCGTCAATACCTTACTAAGGAATTGAAAGCAGCTTCTGTGTCTAAAATCGTTATCGAGCGTCCAGCTAAATCAATCCGTGTAACAATTCACACAGCTCGTCCTGGTGTTGTTATCGGTAAAAAAGGCGAAGACGTTGAAAAACTTCGTCAAGCTGTAACTAAGATTGCGGGTGTACCTGCTCAGATCAACATTTCTGAAGTACGTAAACCAGAGCTAGATGCACAATTAGTTGCAGATGGCATCGCATCTCAGCTTGAGCGTCGTGTTATGTTCCGTCGCGCTATGAAGCGTTCGGTACAAAATGCAATGCGCATTGGTGCTAAAGGTATCAAAGTTGAAGTAAGCGGTCGTCTAGGCGGCGCTGAAATCGCACGTTCTGAGTGGTACCGTGAAGGTCGTGTACCTCTACACACTCTGCGTGCTGATATCGATTATGCAACTTCTGAAGCGTTAACCACTTACGGTATCATCGGTGTTAAAGTTTGGATCTTCAAAGGCGAAGTGATTGGTGGTTTACCACTAGTTCAAGAGCAAGAGAAGCCAGCTAAACGTGCTCCGAAGAAAGCCAAAAAAAGTGCTAAGTAAGAGGTAGCGATTAATGTTACAGCCAAAACGTACAAAATTCCGCAAAATGCATAAAGGCCGCAACCGTGGTCTTGCAACTAGCGGTAACAAAGTAAGCTTCGGTTCTTTCGGCTTGAAAGCAACAGCTCGTGGTCGTATGACTGCTCGTCAAATCGAAGCAGCTCGTCGTGCTATGACACGTCACGTCAAGCGTCAAGGTAAAATCTGGATCCGTGTGTTCCCAGATAAGCCAATCACTGAAAAGCCGCTTGAAGTTCGTATGGGTAAAGGTAAAGGCTCTGTTGAGTACTGGGTTGCTGAAATCCAGCCAGGCAAAGTACTTTACGAGATGGAAGGTGTTTCTGAAGAGCTTGCTCGTGAAGCATTCGACCTAGCTGCTCGTAAATTACCTTTCAAAACAACATTTGTAACTCGGACGGTAATGTGATGAAAGCTAGCGAACTTAAAGACAAAAGCGTAGAAGAGCTAAATGCTGAACTTCTAGAGCTACTACGTGAGCAGTTCAACCTGCGCATGCAAGTGAGCACTGGTCAGCTAGCTCAAACTCACGAGCTGAAAAAAGTACGTCGCAATATTGCGCGTGTTAAAACGGTTATCAACCAGAAGGCAGGTGCATAATGAGCGATAAGATCCGTACTCTTCAAGGTCGTGTACTAAGCGACAAGATGGACAAATCTATCGTTGTTGCTATCGAGCGTCAGGTGAAGCACCCGATTTACGGTAAATTCATCAAGCGTACAACTAAGTTGCACGCTCATGACGAAAGCAACACTGCTAAAGCAGGCGATACAGTTACTATTCGTGAATGTGCGCCGATTTCTAAAAAGAAATCATGGACTTTAGTGGAAGTAGTTTCACGTCCTAAGCAAGCTTAATTTTAGTTTTATACTAAATTAAACTTTGTTTTCAAAAGCCTCGGCCCTTGGGTCGGGGCTTTTTGCTTTCTAGGCTGAAATTAATTAGTTACATAACAAATCATCATATAGAGTGCATTAAATTAGAATTGTGGATCTCTGTACCTATATCATGAGTAATCTTCAATTGAAAATCGGCTTAAAATTGAACACGATAGGTGCTCAAAAAACAAACATAGAAGGAAACTAATACCAATCTGCATAAAGGTTAAGTCAATTTTATCCAATCTCTTGAGCACATTTTTCTAACGCTCTCAGGAACTGAAATGAATTTGTTCCATGCTTTTGAAACTTGCTCAACAATATCTTCATAACCCTTAAATGTACGATTGGATAAACAGTGGCGACGTAGCCAACTCCAAACTTGTTCTATTGGATTCAATTCAGGTGAATAGGGTGGTAGTTTGATTAGCGTGACATTATTAAAAGGCTGAACGGTATCGAATGTATGCCAACCAGCACCATTCATAATAACAACTGCATGCTTTCCGAGTTCGGTAGCTTTCGATATTTGTTCCATATGTAATGTCACCGCTTCTTTAATTACGCAAGGTGTTATTAATGCTTCTGTCTTGCCATTTTCAGGGCAGACAGCACCAAATAGATACCCATACTCAAATTGTTGTTGCTTTACTGCACGAGGTCTTGAGCCTGTCGCAGCCCATAAACGTGTTGTTTGGTTTTTTTGACCGAAACGAGCTTCATCTTGAAACCAAACATCAATTCGCTCAAGAGGTAGGTGTCCTGGGGTGTGAAGGACCGTTTCCAATTGGAAGTTTTTTAAAAGCTTCCAGGCATTCTCTTGATTGTTTGGGGTGTCTTGAACGGCTTGTTATCCAGCTAAACCCAAGCTTTTTAAGGAGTTTGTATTATGGTCTGAGTGGTAACGAACTGAAAATTGGATAAATATAGAGTCTGTAACTAATTTTGTGTAACTGCCTATCACAACATACTCTATTGAGAGTTAATGATAGGCAGATGCAAATGAACAAAAAAGAACTTGAAGCTTTCGCAAAGGAAGCGGCCAAA
>NZ_JAAUWV010000013.1 GCF_014694405.1 Pseudoalteromonas sp. S16_S37 | reverse complement strand
GCGCTTGGCTTCATCTCGCTAGGGGTGTGCATTCTAAGCATTCCCTATTTTTTGTCAACACTTAATTTTTAAGATTTCAAAAGAAGTTTAAACATTAAGTTTTACTCGACGCTGACTCGTTGTTGCTTTGCTTAAGTTGCTCAGCGCTCCGTGTCAGTGGGGTCGCATTATAGGGCGATCCTTTTTTTGATCAAGTGTTTTTTTCAAAGATCTTTCTATTTGGACAGATAATGAGCGTTTTTGATAATTAAGTTCTTTTTTGCCTATTTTTAATGCAATTTTCTGAGCTATATCTATTTTTATTATTGCGAAGTTTATTAATCTCGTTAAGATAGCTTCCTTATTTGTTAAATTAATGTATACCCTCTGTTTATTGGTAACCTTATTATGAAATCATCATCTCAAAAGTCTTATTTAATTACCGTTATACTGGCTATTATTGGATTTATCGTAATGCAGCTATTATTTTCTAGCATCCAAGTCAGTACTCCAATTGTATTTGCTATTGGTATTATTATTGGCGGCTTCGCCGTTGCTTTCTCTACATCTCAACCTTCTTCAGGTGAAAAAAGTGAAGTCACCACTAAAACTTTGTATGTAGGCAATCTACCATATAAAGCAAATGAAGGCGTTGTACGTGAACTATTCGCTCAACAAGGGCAAGTATTCAGCGTTCGCCTACTAAAAGACAAAAATACAGGCAAACGCCGCGGCTTCGGTTTTGTGGAAATGGCAGAAAAAGACGCCGACAATGCTATTTCACAACTGAACGACAAAGAGTTTCAACAACGTACCTTGAAAGTACGTGCAGCAAAACAGAAACAGTTTGATGGTGAAGAAGAGGAAGAAACTAGCAATTAAGTCCAATTGCTTTTAGTTCAATGTGATCTTTATAAGTCAACTTTTCAGGGGCCGTTGCATAAAACTGTAGCGGCCTTTTATTTGCATCGCTTATCTGTTCCAATTTATCGCTAAGTAAAAACCTAACACGCTTTGCAATTGCAGCGCCTGAGTCAATCAATTGAACATCATATCCATAATATTCACTCAGTTGTTTCTTTAGTATGGGAAAGTGCGTACAGCCGAGTACGATACTGTCGACTTGCTCATCAATACCGATCAACGCCAACTCTCGGTTAAGTAAATCGACATCAATAGTCTCTTGCCAATATAGCTGCTCAGCGAGCGACACCAACCTTGTGGAGTGATGCAAATCTACCTTACAGTCTTTTGCGTATTCTTTAATAAGTGAATTGGTATAGGCGTTATTTGACGTCGCAGGCGTAGCAAGCAAAGCAATATGCTTCTTTTTACTACTTAGTGCCGCGGGTTTTATCGCTGGGACCACCCCTACAATTGGTATGTCGGTTATTTCACGGGTTGCCGCCAATGCATGTGTAGAAGCTGTGTTGCAGGCTATAACGATAAGGTCAACAGAATGAGCAAATTGCTCGGCACGTTTCACCAAGCAAGCCAAACGTGCTTGAATTGTTTGCTCCGATTGCAAACCGTAGGGGAGCAGCGCATTGTCCATCACATAACTATATTCTGCATTGGGTACCAACGATTGAATATGTTCTAAGACACTCGTTCCACCTATGCCTGAATCAAAAACTAAAATGTGCGGCAAACTACTGCAACTCCTCTATATTTTGCACCTGCAGCAGTTTGCCATGACAAACCTTAAAAATAAATTACTTCTTGTCTTGCTCTCGAATGTTTAACTGCTCAAAAAAGCCTTTCGCATAATCCAAAAACTCATTTAGACGATTTTGCCCTTCATTGATCCAAGCTAGGATATCCGGCAGCTGCTGCTCAATTCCGAGTTTCTTACCTTGTCCGTGAATATTCTCTAATTGTTTGTCTAGTGGCTGAAGTTCTTTTTCAATTTCTTTGACTGGATTAGTTTGCTGATACTGACTAATCGCTGCTGTAGTTTTAGACTGACGAAGGTCCATGGTGAAATTGGCTATTTGTTCGCTCTCAATATTCAGCGATTTTGCTTTTTCAAATGCATCGTTATAGGCACCTGAAAAGAAAGAGTCACTGACATTACGCACGTCTTTCATCATTTCATTAATTGCTTGCTGCTCTTCGAGGTTTAATTCACCATTGATGACTATAGAAAAGCTCACTTCATGATTGCTTTGTTGACCTATAGCTAGTCCATGGTCATTGCCTTTTTGACTGTATGCAGCCGCTTTTGATTCTGAACGTGCATCATTAAAGGTGATTTTTACTTCATCACCTTCAGCTGTTGTAAAACTGTATTCAGCCTGGTTCGATAAACTCGCGTACTGTGCTTCGCTCACTTGCATTGACTGGAATTTAGGGCTAAACAATGACTCTTCAAATTCATCTAACCCTTTAAAGATACCTTCTTTTGCCTTTTCAATACCCTGCTCTATCTCATCGTTAAACGCATTAACGCCTTTTAATTCTTCAGTTGCCTCATCGATACCCATTTGCACTCCCTTGCGAGCAGCGCCTAGCATCTCTTTGAGCATGTCATCATCTTTGCCGTCGACTTTTGCACGTTTTACAGCCGAAGTAACAAAGTCTAATACATTTTTGGTTATTGCTTCGAAATCGAATAATGGCTTTTCTTTTTCCGCCTTCTTCTCTATACCCAAAGCTTGGGCTAATTTGTCATCTAAAACCATTGCAGCCAGTTTATTTTTGTCTCCAAAATAACTATCTGAATTCAGTTTAATACTCGGCACAAACGTATTAGGTTTGTTCATTTTGTTTGTCATTGCTGGGTTAAGCAATTGATGTAATTGTCCAATTTTCATAACATGGCTCCAAATATCGCGGTCACTTTGCTTAAAGCACAACCACCCGTTCCTTGTTATCGGCCCAAATAAGCTAAGCTGTAGTGTTTTAGTATAAAAAAGAAACAATTTTTATGCGATAAACTGGACAAATTCACAATGCTCCCTACAATAGCGCCTCTGGTTTTGTAAGGTACTTGTAATTATGGCTGTCATTCTGATCGATACTTCTGTCTACGAGCAACAGCTCGCAGAAAAACAACAACGCATTAGCGAGCAATTCGCGAAATTCAATGCACCAGAATTGGAAGTGTACGGCTCACCTAAAACGCAGTATAGGCAGCGAGCAGAATTTAGAGTCTGGCATGAAGATGATGATTTATTTCACATCATGTTTGATCAACAAACCAAACAAAAAATACGCGTCGATCAATTTGATCCGGCTGCACCTTTGATACAAGAAATGATGCAGGTCTTGATGGATAAGCTGCGTCATAATGAAGTGCTAAGACGAAAACTTTTCCAAATCGATTACCTATCAACACTCAGCGGTGAAATTTTAGTGAGTCTGCTGTATCACAAAGCATTAGATGAACAGTGGCAAACCGCAATGCAGCAATTGCGTCAAGAATTACAACAGACTTATAAGATTGACTTTATCGGCAGAGCGAGAAAACAAAAAGTAGTTTTTGGTGATGACTTTGTAACCGAGAAATTGACTGTTAATGGTCAAGATTATATATATCAACAAGTTGAAAATAGCTTCACTCAACCTAACGCAAAAGTAAATGAGAAAATGCTTGCTTGGGCTCAGTCGATATGCGCGCCGCTTAAAAATGACTTGTTAGAACTTTACTGCGGTAACGGTAATTTTTCTATCGCACTGGCGGGCAGTTTCAATAAAGTTCTAGCAACAGAAATATCAAAATCGTCGGTACATTCTGCGCAATATAATATTGCGGCCAATAAAGTTGAAAATCTAGATATCATTCGTATGTCTAGTGAAGAATTTACACAAGCTATGAAAGGAGAGCGCTCTTTTTCAAGGCTTAATGGCATCAACCTGCAAGATTACAATTGCCAAACCATTTTGGTTGACCCACCTCGTGCAGGAATGGATGAACTGACATGCCGATTAGTGGCAAACTATGACAACATTATTTACATTTCTTGTAATCCAGACACATTGGAACGTGATCTAGAACTACTTTGCGAGACACACACAGTGTCACGCATCGCTATTTTTGATCAATTCCCGTACACCCATCATGTTGAGTCTGGTGTATTTTTACAGCGCAAATAAGCCCTAATACCTGCCCTAACCTCTGTGGTTGGGGCAGGTTTAAAACAACGTTAAATATCTTGCCCCCATCTAATTCGTATCCATGTAACAATATTAATTAACCTGAGCTCTGGATAATAAATCTATCTCCTGCGACTACTTTCAACGCTAACGGCGTTGAATTTACTTGCAATAGGCCTACTATTGACGCGTAAATTAGCCTTGTTATCCCTGAAAGTTTCCGAATGCAGACTATTCGTAGCCCAATAAGGTGGTATAGCACATTTTGAAAAGCAACTCGTCCAATCTTGATGATATGCTTATTTACGAGCCTGCTTGGGATTCATCAAGTACTGTTTTAAATATCTTTGGCTAACAACCTATTGGTCCAGCAGGTATTATTCTGGAGCTGCTCAGAAGCGGTGTCGTTTTGTATTATGGCTTTGGAAGTAGCGGTAGTTTGGTTCGTTTATTTTAAATAGCAAAAAGCCTCATTACGAGGCTTTTTAATCTTACACACTAAGTCACTATTACTTAGCTGCTAAGTAGTTGATCAAAGCACTGATCTGCTCAGGTGTTGTGGTTTTAGATTCACGCAATAGTAACTTGTATTTACCATTAACAATAAACGTAGGTACGCCTGTTAGCGCGCCCTTATCTTGTAATTGCTCTTGCATACGTGTCATACGAGATGCCTTGGTGCGCACAGAAAAACTTTTATACACTTTATCAAAGTTGTCTGCATCAACACCTTGTGATACAAAAATATCTTTTATATCAGCAAGCTCATTGATTTTTCCACGTTTGGTGTGAATATGAGAAAACAATGCAGATACGATGGCATCTTTTTGAGGTAATACCGCCGCCGTAGCTAATGCATTTGCCATCATCTCTTGCATTTCTGGGTCACGGGGACCAACAAAATTAACATGGCTCTTTTTAAACTTTACGTCTTTATCTAATTTTGGCTTAAACTCTGCAATTAATGGTTCAAAAGCATTACAGGCTGGGCAGTAAAACGAAAAGTACTCCGTTACTTCTGGCTTTTTAGTGCCACGCTCAGACACCACTTCATAATGCACGCCTTCTTCAAATTGCTGCGCGGCATTCGCTAGCATAGGTAGCATAAGTGCCACGGCTGCTGCTTTTATAAACTTCAACATATCTATCTCCAATTCTTATTTTTCTAGTAAGTATTTTACCAGTGATTCCAATTCAGCTTGGCTTTTCAGCTCTCGCACATTTATTTTGTACTTGTTATTGACAATAAACGTAGGCACACCAGTTAATGCGCCCAATTTACCAAACAGTTCTTGCTGTTCTTGCATTTTCTTCTCTGCTGCAATAACCAGCATGCTGCTCATGCTTTGGTCGAACTCTTTTTCACTTATACCATTAAGTTCAAGCAGTTTTTTCAGATCTTTAATATCTGCTAGGTTTGCATGTTTCTTGTGAATACTATCAAAAATCTGTGCAGCAATTTGTTTACCCTTGCCAGCTTGTTGCGCGATTATGTAGGCATAGCTTAGATTGCTTTGTACTTGTGCAGGCATTCCACCCAAAAAGTTCACATGACTTTTTTCAAATTCAGCTCCCTCGGGTAAGCTATCTTCAAGCGCTATGGCAATAGGCTCAAATTGATAGCAGTGTGGGCAGTAAAAAGAGAAAAACTCAGTTACTTTTTTAGTCTCGCTTTTAGTGTTTTCGATAGTCTGATAGTGTTTACCATCAGTAAAATCAGCTGCATTCACGGCAAACGCTAACAAGGGTATAACCAGTAGCAAAAGGGATTGTTTTATTGTTTTAAACATAGATATCTCTCAATTTTTATGGAATTAATCTCAGCGCAGGTTCATGTAACGTGGCAAACTGTTCTTTTAGTGCCAATATCTGTTGTTCCCAGTATTTGTCAGTTGCAAACCACGAAAAGTTCCGTGGAAAAGCAGGATCTTGCCAACGAGTTGCTATCCAACTCATGTAGTGCACCATACGCATAGCACGCAGAGGCTCAATTAAATTTAACTGACGCTGCTCAAACGTATTAAATTCTTCATAACCCGATAGCAGTGTATCGAGTTGTACTATCTGTTCTTGTTTATCGCCATTTAACATCATCCAAAGATCTTGGATCAAAGGGCCTTGACGGCAATCATCAAGGTCAACCAACATTAAATGATCACCTGACCAGAGAATATTGCCAGCATGACAGTCACCATGCAAACGGATCTGCTCAACTTGCTGATATTCTTGTGCTGTTTTTTCTATCAAGCGTTCTAGAATCGTGACAAAAGATGTTTCTAAGTGCATCGGTAATAGCTGACTTTTAAGTAATGCATCCTTTGCGCTGTATAAATAGTCCTGGCAATTAATCGTGGGCCGATGTTTGAATTGTTGTGTTCCAGCAACACTGTGCATACGACCAATGTAACGCCCTAATACTTCTAGTTGGTCTAAATTATCCATCTCAAACTGGCGTCCACCAACACTTGGGAATAATGCAAATCGGTAGCCTTGGTAATGCAATAAACTATCACCATCGCGCTTTATTGGCGCAACCACAGGCACTTCAGCATCTTGCAAACAAAATGCAAACAAATGCTCTTCTGAAATTTGCTCGTCACTCCAACGATGTGGCCGATAGAATTTAGCAACATAGCGACAATTATCATCAGCCTTAAACTGATACACCCGATTCTCATAGCTGTTTAGAGCCAATAGACCTGACTCAGGATATATCCCAACGCTCTCAATGGCATCTAAAATGAAATCGGGGGTTAGATTTGCAAAGCTAAATTCGCTCATAATTCTCTCTGTTATAAAAAAAGCGGGTTAACCCGCTTTTATCTGTCAGCTGTAGTGTACTGAACTATTTACCTTTAAAAAAGTTCGTCTGCTGTGTTAAGCGACTATCAGGCTCGTCAACGAGATAAATTGAAAACTCAAACTCCGTTACCGGCTTTTTCAAATCGTATGGGTCAATGACTATCGATAAGGGAACGTCCATCGAACGACCAGCATCAACAGTTATCTGCTGCTTTCCTAAAAACTTAAAGTTACTCAAACCCACGACATCAATATGATATGTTTGAGACACTTGTGCCTTGTTAATTATTTTTAAGGTGTAAGTGTTTTCAACTAGTCCATCAAAGTTGACCCGATAAAGTTGGTTTCTATCACGAATAATATCCAACTCCATGGGTTTTCGCATGGCGATGTTAGCTACAAGCGCACCTGATAAAACCAGTAAAATACATAAATAACCAATTAATTTACCACGCACTGGTTTGGTCTTTTCAGCTGATGTTTCTAAGTTTCGCTCAGTGGTATAAGAGATAAGCCCTCTTGGATAATTCATTTTATCCATTACGCCGTCGCAGGCATCTATACAGGCGCCACAGTTAATACACTCGTATTGCAAACCGTTACGAATATCAATACCTGTAGGGCACACTTGAACGCATAAATTACAATCAATGCAGTCACCTAACTCAAGATCCTTAGGATCTTGTTTACGTGAGCGAGGGCCTCTTGATTCGCCGCGTTTAGCATCATAACTTACGGTAAAGGTATCTTTATCAAACATGGCGGACTGAAAGCGTGAATATGGACAGATGTGCAAACACATAATTTCGCGCATCCAGCCTGCATTACCATAAGTACATATGGCAAATACTAAAATGCTGACTGTGGCATAACCACTGGCAGAAAAAGTAAGTAAGTTTGGTACTAACTCACGTATCGATGTGAAATACCCCACGAAAGTAAGTGCGGTATATAACGAAAATAACATCCAGCTGCCATGCTTTGCGGTTTTTCGCCAAAATTTATCAAAGTCCATTTCTCGTTGATCGAGCTTTTTGCGCTGATTTGCGGTGCCTTCAAACTTTTCTTCAAACCAAATAAAGATAAAAGTCCAAACCGTCTGAGGGCAGGTGTAGCCGCACCACACTCGGCCATAAAAAGTAGTAACTAAAAATAATGCAAAGGCTGCGATCATAAGTATGAACGCTAAAATGGTTAAATCTTGGGGTAATAAAGTCAGGCCAAATATATTGAATTTCTGCTCAAATAAATCAAACAATACGGCTTGCTGACCATTAAAGCTAAGCCAGGGTAAGAGCATAAAAGCCAACATACCAACAAAGCCTATTCGCTTTCTCAGTAATTGATGCAGCCCTTGAACTGCGCGCACGTAAATTCGATTTCTTGGATTAAACCGATCCGGCTGTAAATTATCCGGCTTTTGAATTTTTACCTCTGAAGGGATATTTTTGACTTTTATTTGCTTGTCCATCGAAGCTCCTTAGGCCGCCATGATCGACTGTTACTTGCTACAGTAACCTTAACTAGATTAGGGATATTATACGCAAGCTTGCTAGGTGATTGATACCATAGAAGTCATTATTGACTAATAAAACAGACTGCTGCTCTTTTTATAGCACTGTCTGTACACTATCTAAACTTGCTTTTTCTCACGCTATTTTATTACACTCCAAACGGTATAACCCTATCGAGATCAAAGTTGTCGTCATTATGAAAAAATTTTTAATTTTTGTGTTACTCATCGTTGCGCTATTCACAACTGATATTGAAATGATCAAACAACCAAGACAGCAATTTCTCGAAAAGAGCATAGCTATGCTTAGTGAGTCTACTAAGGTGCAACGACCAAGTGCCGCAACTCGGGCGCGTACCCGTATAGATCAGCAGATCCAACTAACAGACAAACAAGCCGCACATTTAGATGAGGAACTTGCGACTGATCTCGCCATGAAAAAGTTTTTTCAACAATACTGTGTAGAAAGAGAAATGAGCTTGTATTTTTTCACTGACAAGCTGGAGAATATTTGCGACATTATAGAAAATGCTATGCAAAGAACAGGATAACGATAATGGATTTTAGCCAATTTAATAAACAACGAGCCGCGTCCTTCAATCAGCAAAAGCAATTGCTAAAAAAGCTCAGTGCAGGACAAACCATGCTGTGTGAAACATGCCAAAAGCCGTTGAAGCTCAATTTAGCTGTAGAAGTCAGTCAAAAGGGACAGGTTTGTTGTGAGCAAGGCTGCACGCAAATTGAACTAGAAATCGCTTAAAGGCCTTCGCTAAAGCCTTCGCTAAAGCCTTCGCTAAAGCCTTTGCTAAAGCAATCACTTAAAAACCTTCCTCGTCATCGTACAAGCCGCTTTGCAGAGCAACCGCCTCGATTAGCTCAGCGTAGCCCTGTGCAAACTCTTGGGCTAGCTGTGCTTGTTGGTCTAAAAATACAGACTCATCGCATTGGCTTTGCGCACAGTATTGAGACACTTGGCTATGCTCCAGCGAGAAAAATGCCAACTGCTCGGTGGCCATTTGCAAGGCTTCTTTAAGCTCAGAGCTGAGCTCATTTGAAGCTTGTAGCTGTTCAAAATAACCTTGCACACCACTTAAGAAACCCATACTCCAGAGTTGACGCAACGAATACTCAGTATCATTGAGCCAAGGCAATTGATAAGTCCCAGCAAAAACCTGTTCTGTGATTTGGTGATGTAATGCCATATAAGCAAATACCACCGACTCATCGATATCTTGATCATGAACGGTGATCTCAGCTAACCACTGCTCTACCTCTACAGCATTCGGCCCGCAAATAGAGGCAAACAAATAGCCCTGCACCCAACTTAAAGGCATAGCCCCTTCCCTTTGGCTAATATAGTGCTCTAAAAGCTGGCGATGTTCAGGAGTAAAACTAAATTCAAGCATAATTTATATTACAGGTTAACCGGGTAACGGCCTTCACTATCTGGACGCCCTAAAAACTTAACGGCGTCGTGTACTTCTTTTGGTAAAGACGCTTCAGGCTTAATATTGCCAGCGACACGAAACTGAAAGTTATCGGCAAGTACCGCATCAGCTTGTAAACCTAAACGGTTATCAGGGTCGACCAATACTGCGATATCCCCTGATTTACAACTCAACTCGCCACCAAGCTGGCCGATATCAAACCAGCCTGTAAGTCCTTCAACGGTAATACCTGGGCTTCTGATCTCACCTTTAAGTGCTTCACAATAAGGGGTACCACTGTGGTAATTATCAATATCTAGCAGTACTCGCCCTTTGGCTTTTACGGGTAGAGGCAAAGTCACTTGTGACATGGCTTGCTCAACGCTAAAACGTACTGATGTATCAGATAGCCAAATACTTTGATCCATCAAACCAACAGTAAAATTGCCTCGCCCAGAGATATCTGATTTATCTCTCACATTGCCAAAACGCACATTACCTTGCATATGGCCAAGTAGTAGGGCTGGTGCCTCGATATTCCAACGAACGTTATTTAACTGTACGTTACTGGCTCTAATTTCACTGACTTGGCCCTGCCATAAGGTGCCGCTCACTGCACCTATTTGCAAGCTTGGTGGTAATTGCTTACCCACCAATTGTAATGCCACTGAAGCGGGCATGTTGTATGCCGTGAATAGGCCAAAAGCCACAATAAAGATAACGATTAAACTAATTGTTTTTTTCATATCAATTCTCTAACAACAAACGGCTCACACGCACATAGCCAGGGGCGGTATCTTGTGCCAGATCTAGGCTATCTATTTTCACACCATGTTTATTAGTCAACTCATCTAACCAAGCAACCAACTTATTAAACTCGACCGAATCAATCGTCAGTCTTAGTGTATTATCGCTAGGCTGCATTTTACTGATGTTAACTTGATATTGACCACGAGTACGATTAACCAGTACCGATAAATTGCTTGTACTGACTGCTTGATGCGTTGATGCGCTACTTTTTAGTTTTACAACACTGTTATTGACCCAAGCTACAAGCTCTTGATAACGCTGTTTATCACTTTGCGCTTTTTCCACAGCGGCATTGAGTGGTTTAAATACCCCCATAACCAAGAAGAAGATAATGAATACAATAGCGGCAACAATGAGCAGCTTTTGCTCTTGCTCTTTCAGCGACTGCCAATACTTTAACGCTTGCTCTTTCATGCATCACCTCGTAGTCGAATTTCACCAATCACGACATCGCCATCATTATTTAATGACCCCTGCTGCACTTCTAATCCACGCTGCTCCAAAATTGCTTTAACTTGCCCAAATACTTGGAAGCCACTTGCGCGCGCGCGAATTCTCAACTCGTTTCTGCGACGATCGTAACGCAATGTCTCTGGCGTGAAATTTTCAACTTCGCCGTACACAGCCACTAAATGGTTCGTCAATTCCAAGAATCCACCTTGCTCAGCGTTACCAAGCCCAGCAAGCTCTCCTTCAATTTGCTTTTTCAGCAGATGCGGACGTACAACTTTGCCAGGAAAAGCTTGTTGATAAACAGCCACCGCTTGTGTTTTAAAGTCATCAGCCTGCTTTTGCAACATCACTAACTGGGCACCTTTAACCACCACAAAACAGCCGACAGCAATACTTGCGGCCAATAATCCACTGCGCCAATCTCGCCACCATTGCGGTTGTTTTTTCTTTGCAGCAAACACACCTTGGCGTAAGTTAAACGAAACATTTCCTAATTGCTTTGCAAATAGCGCTAGAGGCAAATCATATTCGGCTTCTTTTGCTTCTTTTGGTGCAACATCAGGCACCCCCTCAGCAGGGCTGTAATGAACAATTTTGCTTGGCGCTAAGGCATAGAGATAATCTGCACCCCAGCTTTTTTCTATTGCACTGATGTGCCAGTGTCCCAAGCGGCAAAGCCATTGCTGACCAAGCTCAATCATTGATAATGCATTATCTTGTTGCTCTGGTAGTAGCAATGCATCTGGCACCACTCGCGCCAGTTCAATACCAAGTTCGCTGAACAACTTTAACCAGCCTTTAAGCCATTGCTTATTACAAATTGCAACTTCGATACAGTGCTTTTCACCATCCATTACCGGTTGACCAATGGCGATGAACAACTCATCCACATCACACGCAATTTGTTCCTCAAGCATAAATGGCAGTGCTTGTTCTAATTTTCGGTTCCACTTAGTCGGTAAAGCCACACGCTTTAGCTGCACTTGAGAAGCGCTCAGCAGTAAAATTACCTCCCGGCTAGCAGCTTTTTCCGATAGCTGCTCAAGTTGCTCTGCATTGTCTAATTCACCACTGGCAATGATCTGTTCATCCGAAGATGAAAACACCAACCAATGAATCGGTTTATTGTGTGACTGATCCACTCGGATCACTAATTTTTCTGTCACTGTACGCCTCCAAATTTTCGCGCCAGTATGGTTGCTCGACCTTGATTTATTTGAATAATTGAGGTCATTGAAAAGCGTCTATCATCAAATAGCGCTTTTGCGCGTAACTTAAAATAATTGCTATTTACGGTAAATAATTCGTTGCTTTGCTTATCAACTTTAGCGCCTTGATTCCTTGCCTCGACAAAAAAATCTTCAATATTATCAAAACCTTTTTCTGGTCTTGCGGCTATTACAGCTTCAGCACCCGAGGCACTCAACCCCTCTAATAGCCCGCTTAACAATAACGCCTGCTCAGTCTTGATTGTATTTACATTTACTTTTAGTTCAGTGTTACCCGGAATAACACACACATAAGGCAACAACTTCTCCATCACCAAGGGGTTAAACCCTTTTATCACCCTAAGTTCAGACTCAGATGCCATTAAGTTATTGGCACTTAAATAAGGCGTGGTTCTAGACATATATTCATCTTCTTCTGCACCAGAGCGAAACGTAATGCTATCTTCATCAAGCCAATCGTAAACGCTGTCAGCCAACGCTTCCTCGCTTTCTTGTACAGGTAAGTCTTCAATGCTGTTTAACAGTGATAACAACGCGGTATGTGCTGGGTTAGTATCGCTCGTGCTACTACCTTGCTTTTTTGGTGCTCTTAGCGCATTCAAATTTAAACATGCCTGTAAGTCGGTTACTTCGCCGCTTAACGTGCCATGATCGACAGGATACGGCACATCACTTAACGCCCAAGGTTGTCCGAGGTGTACTTTTTCCGGCTCTTCTTTTTTGCTCTCTAACAGCACTTTTTTAACTAGCTCTTCAGCACCATAGCTATACCATTTAGCTTGCTGGTGAGTTTGAATATTTTGTGCTCGCTGTACTTGCACCATTAAATTAGCGGCCATTTCAGCAGCGACCGTTGCCGCTAATGCGACAATAAATAACACGATGATAAGCGCTGCGCCGCGTTGTTTTTTGATCATTTACGGCCCTCAAAATCAGAACGCTCATCTTGGTTATCATCATTAGTGCCATTAGTGCTATCGCCATTGCTACTATCATCATTAGTGCTATTGCGAGATTGCCCACTGTCACTTTGCGCTTGTTGTTCTTTACCATCACCAGGGGTCAAAAATAAACGACGGATAGGCGGCGCCCCTTTAACTTGCAGTGTAACGGCAACAGCAACCGGTAAAGCTTTCTTTTTCCAGTCTTCTTGCCACTTTTGCTTGTCGTCCATAAACTCAAATTTGAGTTCTTCAATACCTTCAATGACAACTTGAGAACGCGGTTCAGCGCCATCAAGTTCGTCCACATAAATACGATATATACGTTCTAAGTTGTCATCGACAACCCGATAACCTACCGCTTGTAACTCGGAGCGAGGCAACAAACTAATGGGGTTCGTCCAACCATCACGAACAAAAGCAATACCATCAAATTGACTTTGTAATTCATAACGCCCGTGTATTATGTATGTGGGACTGACATCTCCGGCCTCATTGCGAACTTCACGTTTCGTCATTTGGCTAAAATCTTGATCCATTAGCCGAAAGGTTGTCTGTAAGGCTTCAAGCTCGGCAATAGTCGACTCTGAAGCTTCTTTGGCTTTAAGGGTCGAGTCTAATATTTGGTGAGTCGCCATAACCACAAACGCTAAGATGCCCAACGCAACCATAACTTCAAGTAATGTAAAACCGCGTTGGCGCATTACGACTTATCCTTGAGCATGAACGTGGTTAAGTCATAGACCGAATGCTTCAACGCTTCATCACTAAATACTTCCACGGTTACTTTGACAAAGCTAGGATCTGCCGTTGCAGTGACTTTTTGCTGCCAATACCAAGTTCTTTCAGCCAGCTCTTCTTCGCCTTTTTGGCCATTGCTACTTGACCACTTGTCACCGCCAGCACGCATTTCTACAAGGCGATTTTCAGCAACCCATGAAGCGTAGGTTTGCTCTTCAAGCGTTGAAATATGCGTAATATGTTCGCCAGTCGCTTGCATAGCGGCAATGCCCGCCATAGCACAGATACTCATAGCGACCATCACTTCTAATAATGTAAAACCACGATTATTGCGCACCATTATTCAGGCTCCATACGCAAATTAACTGGCGCCATAAACTCGCCTTCGATGAAATAAACAGGCTCATTTTGCTCAGCCAGTTCAATCGTGATCTGAAAAGCACTCACTTCCCCTGAAGACAAAATCAACACCTGTGGTACTTTACGCTTTTTTAATTCTAATAAACTTTCATTGTCGTCGGTGCCCATCAACTCGCGCCAGTTAGATTGCTCTAGCAAGTTATCTTGAGACCAAGATAAATCTTCGATTTTTAACTCAACTCGGTACTGATCAGTAAACTCAATGGGCTTGTATAACTCTTCGGACTCTAAAGGTGTCCATTTGTCACCGTCAAACACCAACAGTTCAAGTATGTTCTTATCTAAATGTAAGCCCAACTCAACCTGATTTAGCACAGCAAATTCAGAAGCCATGTTAAGTACACTGTGAGTACGCAGTGCCTTTTTTTCCAACTCTTCTTCCATATCGCCACCAAAGCTGTATGTAACCATTTTGGTTGCAAATGCAATGATAACGATCACCACAAGGATCTCAATTAAGCTAAATCCTTGCGGGTGTTTTGCTGTGACATGTCGCGGTGACAAATTGCTCATAGGAGATTATTCGCTACTTCTCTTCGTCCCAGTTGCCGATGTCATCTTCAGTGCCCACTTCGCCATCTGGACCCATTGAGAAGATATCAATTTTACCCATTTCGCCTGGGCTTACTAATTGATATGGATTACCCCATGGATCTTCAGGCAGTTTAGAAATAAAACCACCTTCAGGAAAACGCTTTGGCACAGGGTCGATTGTTGTTTGTGTAACAAGCGCTTCTAAACCTTGCTCCGTGGTTGGGAAGGCTTTATTTTTTAGCTTGTACATATTCATTGCATCTTCAAGTTGCTGAATATCTAAGTGCGCTTTATCAATAGCGGCTTCTTCTTGTGACCCCATGATATTTGGAGCAACGATAGACATGATCATACCAATGATCACCAATACCACCATTACCTCTAGTAATGAAAAACCTGATTGTTTATTCACGATATTTTCCCTCAAAGTTAAATACTTAATGCGCATGTGAGTGACATGCTCAAGTGTTATCTTTGACTACAAACCAACTGCTTTGTTCATAGCCATAATAGGTTGTAAGATAGCCATTACGATGAACAGTACGATCACTGCCATACTGGCTATCATCGCTGGTTCTAACAGCTTAAGTGACACACTCACCATGCTTTCAAACTCTCTATCTTGGTTGTTGGCAGCACGTTCTAGCATCTGTTCAAGTTCGCCTGATTTCTCACCGCTGGCTATCATATGCAGCATCATAGGTGGGAACAACTTGGTTTGATGTAATGCAGCTCGCAAACTCGCGCCTTCACTGACACGTGTTGCAGCTTCAGCTACGGCCGCTTTAATTTTTTCGTTTTCAAGTACCTGGCCTGCTATCTTCATGCCCTCTAGTAATGGCACTGAACTTGAAGACAAAATACTCAAGGTACGGGCAAATCGTGCAGTGTTTATACCTCTGCTCACCTTTCCTATACCAGGTAAAACCAACAGCTTACTATCAAACCAAAAGCGTACTTTTGGCTGCTGCAAAGCACGTTTCATCAATACCACACTACCTATGATGACAATGAGACTCACAAGCCAATAATCTTGCACAAAATTACTCGCCGCCATCACCCATTCCGTCGTCCACGGTAAAACCTGATTAGACTTCTCGAACGTTTTCAATATTTTTGGTACTACAGTACCTAGTAATACCGACACAATGGCAATCGCAAAAACCACCAAAATAGTTGGATAAACCATAGCTTGAGTAATTTGACTACGCATGTGCTGGCGCTGCTCGGTGTAATCAGCTAATCGATTTAATACTTGATCTAAATGGCCTGATTTTTCACCCGCAGCAACCATTGAACGGTATAAATTATCGAATACATGTGGGAACTCAGACATACCGTCAGCTAAGGTATAACCTTCAACTACTTTAGAGCGTACCGACATAAGCATTCGTTTTAAACGAGGCTTTTCACATTGCTCGGCCACCGCCATCACTGCCGCTTCAACGGGTAGTGCAGATTGGATCAAAGTCGCCAGCTGACGCGTTATCAAAGCTAAGTCGGCAACGGATGGTTTATAACCTTGAAAAAGCTTAAATCCGCCACCGGGTTGTTGCTTATCTCGCTCTGCGGCAGGCGATACTTCAAGAGGCATCATGGCTTTTTCACGCAACATTTGCCTTACTTGCTTCGCCGTATCAGCCTCTAAAATGCCTGACTTTTCCTTGCCTTTTGCGTCTAAAGCGCGATACTCAAACGCCGCCATAACTACCCTTCCTCACGCGTTACGCGTAATACTTCTTCCAAAGTAGTTTGACCTTTCAGTACACGAGCAAGACCGTCTTGACGAATACTTGGGCTGTGCTTGCGAATATACTTTTCTACTGCCTGCTCTCCCTTACCATTATGAATAAGCTCACGAATGGTCTCATCCACAACCAGTAACTCATGGATACCAGTACGACCCTTATAACCATTAAAGTTACATTCTTCACACCCGACTGCACGATAAATAGTAGGAGCGTTATCAAAAGGTTGCCCTAATAGCTCACACTCTCGCTCATCAGCAAGATGTGCTTCTTTACAGTTTGGACAAAGTGTTCTTACTAAGCGTTGTGACAGTACCCCTAACAGTGACGATGACAACAAGAACGGCTCAACACCCATATCTTCCATACGCGTGATGGCGCCAGCTGCGGTGTTGGTATGCAGCGTTGACATCACCAAGTGACCTGTCAAAGATGCTTGCACGGCGATTTGACCTGTTTCTAAGTCACGTATCTCACCCACCATTACCACGTCAGGGTCCTGACGTAGGATGGCGCGTAAGCCACGAGCAAAAGTCATATCCACTTTGGTATTTACTTGTGTCTGTCCGATACCTGGAATCTCGTATTCTATTGGGTCTTCAACAGTAAGGATGTTACGGTCTCGTGAGTTTATTTGACTCATACCCGCATACAACGTGGTACTTTTACCAGAACCGGTAGGACCTGTTACAAGAATAATACCGTGTGGTTTGCTGATGATGTCTGCAAACAGCTCGCGGTTTCGCTCTGTCATGCCCAAATCTTCGAGGTTTAAGCGCGCATTGTTCTTATCTAGTAGACGCAGTACAACACGTTCGCCAAAGCTTGATGGCATGGTTGAAACACGCACGTCAACAGCACGCCCTGCGATACGCAAACTAATACGACCATCTTGTGGAATACGCTTTTCAGCGATATCCAATTTAGCCATAACCTTAATACGAGATACCAACAAAGAAGCTAGCTTACGGTTAGGTTTAAGAACTTCTTTGAGCACACCGTCAACTCGAAAACGGATCACTAAGTCTTGCTCGAAAGTCTCGATATGAATATCTGACGCGCCTTCTTTGATTGCTTCACTAAGCATCGCATTGATTAGCTTGATAATGGGTGCATCGTCGTCGGCAGCAAGTAAGTCTTCGGTTTGCGGCAACTCTTCAGCCAATGAGAACAAATCCACTTCGTTGCCAATATCTTCCATCATCTGCTGAGTTTCGGAGCTATCACGCTGATAAGATGCTTCGAGGAGCAATTCAAACTTGTCATCTTCTAAATGCTCAAGTTTAAATGCCTCACCCGCTATGCGACGCACTTCTAACAGCGTTTCTACCTTCAATTCACCACGATAGTAAACGACCAGTCCATCCGCTTGCTGGCTCAATAACATGCCTTCACGGCGTGCATAACCAAATGGCAAGCGCACAGGTGAGTGCGCAATTTGTTCAGACTGTTCGAGTACTTCGGCAGGCATATCTGTTGCGGATAGAGCGCTAACCGACATCTCTGTGACCGCTTCTACCTTACTCTCAGTCATCATTACTACGCTCTTTATTATTTTGTTCGTTTAAAAACTCTTCGTACGTTGGTGGCAATACCAGCGCATCATTCCACTCAGGCAATACTGGTGTTGTCTCAAACGGCATCAAGTCGATACCATCATCCTGTTGAATCTTCTGCTCGCTACGAATAAAGTTATATTTAGAATGGCTTAGCTGATTCATGCTACGGCTATCACGGATAATGGTCGGACGAATAAATACCAATAAGTTACGCTTACGCTTAGTAGTACCCGTTGATTTGAACAGGTGACCTATCACGGGAATATCACCCAACAGTGGTACCTTTGAGACGCTTTCTTGTACATCTTCGTCAATCAAGCCGCCCAAGATCACCATGCCGCCATCATCTGCGATAACCGTGGTATTTATGGCACGTTTGTTTACTGAAATATCAACGGCAGTTGCACCACTGACACTCGATACTTCTTGCTCAATCGTTAATTGCACTGCACTGCCGTCATTGATTTGCGGGGTCACTTTTAACTTAATACCTACCTCTTGACGGTCAACCGTTTGAAACGGATTCGAGTTATTATCACCCGATGTTGAGCCAGTAATAACTGGCACCTCTTGACCAACAATCATCGACGCTTCTTCATTGTCCATGGTGGTTACTGAAGGAGTAGCTAGGATATTTGATTTGGTATCCGTTGAAATTGCCTGAACAATCGCCCCCCAATCGTTTTTGACAATACCCATCGCCAAACCATTTACGCCACCAAGCAATTTACCGAGCGGCCCTAAGTCGCCTTCTACCGTTTTAACCGTATTTGATACAGTATTGTTATCTGTACCAACAATGGTGCCTTTGACCTCTCTATCACGCGCTTGTTGAGCAGCTACTGCCAATGAGCCCACGGGCACTGCACTACCGTTGTTAAACTGTAGCATCCCACCTTGTTCTGAGATCCACTGTAAGCCAAAGTTAATACCATCACTTTCATATACTTCAACAACTATCGCTTCTACTAGTACTTGAGCACGGCGAATATCTAACTTTTCAATAACTTGAGACAAAGAACGCATGGTATCAGGCTGTGCCGTAATAACCAATGAATTTGAGTCTGGATGCGCTTCAATGCTGGTTTCATTTTTATTAGCACCGCGGGTTTTAGTAGCACCGCCTTGTGCATCTTCTTGGAGTGTTTTGCTCACACCTTGCAGCACTTTTACCAAGTCTTCGGCTTTGGCATAGTTAAGATAAAATACTTTGGTATTACCTTGATTTTCTAACTCATTGTCTAAGCGTCTAATTAAATCTGTTGCTCTGGTACGCGCTTGTGATTCACCACTGACAATGACGCTGTTAGTGCGGCTATCAGCAACGACTTTTGGAATCAGAAAATCGGGAATAGCCCCCTTACCACTGTCTTTATAAATATTATCAACAACCGACACGACGTCATCTGCAGTAGCATGGTTTAGCTTCACAATATCTACGCGCTTATCACCGGCTTGGTCTACTGATTTGATGATATCAACCAAACGGTTAACAGATGCAGCGTGACCGGTAAGCATCATCACGTTTGCTGAGTTTAGGTTAGTGACGTGACCGCCATCTTTTTGATCGCTAAATTGACGAATGAGTGGACCAAGTTCTTGTACGCTCACATTTTTAACTCGTACAACTCGGGTGATCATCACATCTCCATTGCCAGCTTCTTCACCTTCAACTAACGGTACATTGCCTTTTTTACCATCAGAGCTGCGCACAATCTTCAATACGCCACTTTCCATTTCGGTCACTGAGTAACCATACACTTCAAGTACGTTTAAAAAGAATTGGTAGTACAGTGACTCATCCATTAACTCATAGCTACGAACGTTAATGTTACCGCGTACATTCGGGTCGATGATGATGGTTTTATTTAGATTCTTACCAACGATATTAATAAATTCGTTAATATCAGTGCCTTTGAAGTTGGCAGCATACTCAACGGCAGACACAGAAAGCGACAAACCAGCTGCTAACATCAGAGCTGCATATCTAGCTAACCCTTTTTTGACTTTTGTGAGGTGTAGCTTTTTACCCATTATTTTTAAACTCCAAATTTATTATCGTTACAGGCTAAATTGCACGCTCATGACCTGACCATCACGCTCAACCGTAATAGTGGCGTCAGTGCTGTTTCTTAGCTCATTCATGGCTGCCATGGCCTGTTTCATATCCGTGAGTTGATAACCGTTGATAGCAACAGCTAAATCATTATTTTTTAATCCCATCTTGTTAAACAACGCAGGATCTTTACCCGGGCTCAAGCGATAGCCCAAAAGCTCCCCTGAGCTTCTGTACGGTGTGATGCGAATGTAATCGAGCAGCTTACCTGGGTCTTTTAATAATTCTTCTTTTTTCTCTACTAATTCGCTGGGAACCGTTGTGCGTACAAGCCCCGAACTTTTTTCAGGCGTTTTTGGCGCAACAGGCATAGCAACATTTTTTGAGTATTCCAAGCCATCTAGCATCAGCGTCTCAAAACGGCCACTGACATCTAAAATAACTCTATCAGGTAATACTTGCGCAAGCTTAGCACGAGTGCCCTCTATCGCTTCTTGCACTTCATAAGTCGCTTGACGACCTTGAGATTCGATAATTGCCAGCCCCGCTCTATCATTCTGACTGACAGCCACTATCCCTGTCAGACGAACATTCAATGCAGTTTGCGGCGCATCAGAGACAATGGCTTGCGGCTGTTCGACTGGCTTGCTTTGCGCATTACCAAACAGGTTCTGTTGAATAATCGCTTGGCTGTTAACTGCTGAGCTGCTAGATGCATACACGGCAGACATTGAAGGCAATGGCGCAGTAACCGGTTGCGGCCACAACAACCAAAACAATTGAGATAATAAATAAGCAATATAAACAACAGACAAATAAACCACTAAGCGGCTAAGTTTGGCATGCGGCAGCGCAAGTAATGCTTTTTGTAACTGTTGTAATTGTAGTTCCATATCCGTCTATTCTTATTCTGTTGAGCGACCCAGTGTACCTTTTCGGTGAAAATACAACAAGCGCGCTAATATGACAGTTTACGTTTGCTGTCTAATCTTGTCGCTAGCCCTTCGAACACTGAAAGTCGCAAGAGTTCCACACGCTTTTTTTGAACGTGGAAATATGCTAAATTTGCATCATTATCACACGTTCTTCATGGTTAATAAATTGTGACTAAGAAATCCCCCGAAAAACCCAAGCAAAATGAGGCCATTAGGCTAGATAAATGGCTATGGGCTGCACGGTTTTACAAGACTCGAGCACTCGCTCGAGAAATGATACAAGGGGGTAAAGTACACTATAACGGGCAACGCTGTAAACCCAGTAAATGTGTTGAAGTTGGTGCAAAGGTTAAGCTAGCACAAGGGTTTGACGAAAAAGAGGTAACCATTTTAGAGTTACTCGATAAGCGTCAGCCAGCTGCACTTGCTCAGCAGCTATACCTTGAATCGGAACAAAGTATTGAAAAGCGTGAACAAAACGCAATAGCACGCAAAAACAACAGCTTTTTTGCACCACATCCTGTTAACAAACCGGATAAAAAGCAAAGACGCGAATTACTCAAATTAAAATCAAGCTAGGATTTAATACATGCAACCTGATTTACTACACCGCTATATTTTCGAAAAACTCGATGTACGCGGCGAGCTGGTACAAATCGATCATACCTTTAATGAGATCATTGCAGGACATAACTACCCACAAGCCGTTCAAGCGCTGCTTGGCGAGTTATTAGTTGCGACCAGCTTATTAACTGCAACTTTAAAGTTTGAAGGCGACATTGCTGTACAATTGCAAGGCGATGGTCCAGTAAAGTATGCCGTTATTAATGGCGACCAAAAGCAAAACATGCGCGGCGTAGCAAGGTTACAAGGCGAGATCACCGGCTCAACAGTCCCAGAGTTAATGGGTAAAGGCCATATGGTCATTACTATCACGCCAACAAAAGGCGAACGTTATCAAGGTATCGTGCCTTTAACATCAGACTCACTGGCAGCTTGCTTAGAAGATTACTTCACCCAGTCAGAGCAATTAAAAACACGTTTGTGGTTTGCTACTCGTACAAGCGGTGAACGAGTAAAAGCATCAGGCTTGTTCTTACAGGTTCTTCCTGTTGATAAAGAAAAGTCTATTGAAGACTTTAATCATTTAGAAGCTTTGAGTAATACCATCAAAGATGAAGAATTACTCGACTTAGATGCACAAACAGTGCTTACGCGTTTGTACCATGAAGACAATCCTCAGCTTTTTGAACCACAACAAATCAACTTTGTGTGTGGCTGTAGCCGAGAAAAAACCATCAATGCATTGGTTAATGTTGGTCAAGAAGCGCTACTTGAAGATGTCAAAAAGCAAGGCGAGATCAATATTAGCTGTCACTATTGCTTAAAGAACTACACTTTTAATGAAGACCAGATAAAAGCAATTTTTAACTAAAATAGCCTTTGTGTCCGTTTCCATTATTAAGCCGTCAAAATGACGGCTTCAGATTGATGATAAACCCCGCTTTTTTTAAGCGGGGTTTATTTTTCCCTGTTGTTGGGCTGTTTTCTCTGCCGTAAGTTTCAGCGTTGGTTTTTTGTGTTGGCTAGGCTAACTATCGTGATTTAGTGTGTCCAAGGTCGTTTTGAGGGCTTTTAGGGGAGAGTTTTCGAGGTTTTTTGCTAGTGTGCAGCCATGAGCGCCATTTTCTTCATATTTTGACATGCCGCTGCTAACAAGCACTGCGCAGTCACTTTTGGCAGGCCTCTATATCTGCAGTAGCGATGTCTATGATGTTGTTTCGCATCAGCGAAGCTTCTTTCTACCGTTTCGGCTCGTCGTCGATAGAGCTTTTTACCCCAGTCGCTCAGTCTAATCGCATTGGCGTTTTCTACGCTCGATTGCCAAACATGCCTCGTTATAACTTTGGTTTGATTTTTACTGGCTGTACATTGATTTCTGACTGGACAGCGTCCACATTTGCTCGGGTCGCAATAATAGTGACGATAGCCTGTTCGGCTTGTTGCTTTGTAGATTAGAGTTTCACCTTGCGGGCACAGGTAAGTATCTGTATCGGCTTGATATTGATACTCCCGCTTGGCGAAGTAGCCTTTCTTTTTATTTGGTCTTCGGTATCCCAGTACGCCAACTAATTGCCTTTCTTCCAGATTGTGGCATACCGCGGCGGTAAAATAGCCTGCATCTAGCCCAACCGCAATAGGGTTTATCTCAAAAGTATCGAGCGCTCTGTCGAGTCGACTGATAATAGGTTGTGAGTCATGGACATTGCCTGCGGTAGCGTGTGTATCAACAATAATGCCGTGTTTACCATCCACAATTCGATGGTCTAGATAGAAGAACCCTTTTGGCTTTTCATCCCGTACCATAAACCCGCTATCTGGGTCGGTGCGGCTGACTTTGGTTGGTTTTGTGCAAGGTGTTTCTTCCTTACACTTCAGGGGCTTTTTTCCTTCATCCTCCCGGTCTTGCAGTACTGCTTCGTTCAATTGCTCTACATACACTGAAGGACTGACTTTTAAGTCTTCTATATCATAGCGCTTTTTATTGGCATTGGCTTTGAGGTGTGTACTGTCAGCAAATAAGCTATAGCCACCTATGAGTTTTTGCTTCATCGCTTGGCGGACAATGTTATCGAAGATGGATTGATAAATGTTGCTGTCTTTAAAGCGCTTTATGCGGTTTTGGCTTAGCGTCGAGTGGTGGATGACATCTTCAGTTAGTCCCATGCCTAAAAACCAACGATATGCGACATTGACTTGGATTTCCTTAATCAAGCGACGCTCGCTTTGAATGCCAAACAGGTATCCAAGAAATAAAATCTTGAACATTCGCACAGGGTCAACCGCTGGGCGACCATTGTTTTTACAGTAGAGATGGGCGACTTCATCGCGGATGAATTCGAAATCAATCGCAAGGTCAATCAGGCGAACTAAATGGTCTTTTGGAACCAATTGGTCGATAGCGACCATTTCTAGTTCATATTGCTGAGGGGTTTTGTCTTTAAGCATGGTGAACTCCCTAAACTCACTACGCTTATTAGATCAAAGGGCTAGATCTGTGTCCAGCCCTTTTTCAACAGTCTGAAGCCGTCAAAATGACGGCTTTTTTGTTGATAAAAAATGACACCGGTATCACAAATTTAGTAATTTTCATGACACCGGTATCATTGAAATTATTTAAGTTTTTTGACATTTTTATGCCTTTTTAGGGCCTCCAAAAGCTCGAATATCTCAAAACCATCTGTTAAGATAAATTCAGCTTAAAGTTAGTCAGAACTTCAGAGCTATCCCGTTCAATCTCACATTTAGGTAATAACATGACTTCAAGCGCTACTCGTTTTGTCGATTTAACTGCAGCCGAACTTGTCGAACACGCCATTAGCCGTGGCGAAGGCACTTTAGCCGCAAATGGAGCTTTCGTTGCAAAAACTGGCCGTCGTACAGGCCGTTCACCTAGTGACCGTTTTATCGTAAAAGAGCCAAGCACTGAAAATGACATCCAATGGGGTAATGTAAACCGCCCATTCGATGCCGAAAAATTTAATGCATTATGGGCTCGTGTTGAAGCACACGTACAAAGTAAAGACCACTTCGTCTCTCACCTTGAAGTGGGTGCAGATCCTGAGCACTACTTACCGGTAGTTGTTACCACAGAAACTGCATGGCACCATATCTTTGCAAAAAACATGTTTATTGAACCGGTTCGTTACAACGCCTCAGATTTACCACAGTGGCAAGTAATGAATGTACCTTCATTTGTTTGCGATCCAGAACGTGACGGCACAAGCAGCGATGGTACTGTGATCATCAATTTTGCTGAGCGAAAAGTATTACTTGCGGGTATGCACTACGCAGGCGAAATGAAAAAATCAATGTTCTCGGTACAGAACTTCTTATTACCAGCCAAAGGCGTATTACCTATGCACTGTAGTGCAAACGTAGGTGAAGCAGGTGATACAGCATTGTTCTTCGGCCTATCTGGCACAGGTAAAACAACGCTTTCAGCCGATCCAACTCGTTTCCTAATCGGTGATGACGAGCATGGTTGGGCACCTGGTAGCGTATTTAACATTGAAGGCGGTTGTTACGCTAAATGTATCGACCTGTCACAAAAGAACGAACCCGTGATCTGGAATGCGATTAAGTTTGGCACCATCTTAGAAAACGTTGTATTAGATGAAAACCGCGTACCTGACTTTAAAGATACGAGCCTAACGCAAAATACCCGTGCCGCTTATCCACTAGAGCATGTTGAAAAGCGTAAAGTAGAAAACCGCGCTGGCGAGCCAAAAGCAGTTGTATTCTTAACATGTGACGTAAGTGGCGTATTACCACCAGTTTCTATCCTTTCAGAAGAAGCTGCAGCATACCACTTCCTAAGCGGTTACACAGCGAAAGTCGGGTCAACTGAAATTGGCTCAACGTCTGACATTGAATCAACATTCTCAACCTGTTTTGGTGCACCTTTCTTCCCGCGTCCAGCAGGTGTGTACGCTGAGCTTCTAATGAAGCGTGTGCGCGAGTTTGGCGCAAAGGTATACCTAGTGAACACAGGTTGGACTGGCGGACCTTACGGTATTGGTAAGCGTTTTGATATCCCAACTACACGTGCTGTTGTTGATGCGATTGTATCTGGCAAACTTGTAGATGTTGAAACAACTCACATTGAGTCGTTAAATCTAGACGTACCAGTATCTGTTCCTGGTGTAGATAGCGTATTACTTAATCCAATCAATACTTGGGAAGACAAAGCGAAGTACGCTGAATACGCAGCCAAACTGGCAGCTGATTTCCAAGAGAACTTTGCCAAGTATGACGTATCAGACGCCATCAAACAGGCAAGTCCACGCGGCTAATTAAACCCGCGTAAGCAAATTCCTTTATCAAAAGCGCCCCTCGTTGGGCGTTTTTTTGTGCCCCATCCTTTATCGTTAAAGTAAGAACTTCTACCTAACGCACTAACATATAATTACGACATAAAGCGTATTACGATGAAAAAACATGGTTTTCATCCATACTTGTTTAACATCGCTTGGCGCAAACGGTAGCAAAGCAGCGACAGATATGGTTTGATTACCTCTTGCGCATTACCAAGAAAAAGAACAGACCATGCTTGAAAATTTATCTTTGAGGAAAAAAATCCTCCTACTCATAGGCGGCACAATTTCGGTGCTGTTGATCATAGCATCTAGCTATTTCGTCAATCATATAGCTTCGTTATCGCGACAAGGTGTCGAGCGAGAAGCGCAAAGTTATATACTAAGTGAAAAGTTATCGATGGAGTCGTTTTTTGCTCAATATGGCAAATTGGTAAAATCGTTTATTACCAGTCCACATATGATTGAGTTTTTTGAGCAATACGATACTAGAGAAGCCGACTTATCCACTCTAGATGGTTATGAGAACATCAACAAAGATTTCAATCGCATTAGTAGCACTGACGAAAACGTGTTGTCGGCATTTTTTGGTTCAGCTAAAACGGGTGAGTACTTTAAAGAAAATGAACGCACATCAAAGTTCGCCGATGGAAAACCTTACTACACTTACAAACGTGGTTGGTGGCAAGACGCCCTAAGCAAAAACGGGCTATATGTCGGTACACCCACCGTAGATATTAACACTGGCGCAGTCTCTGCTGTGGTACAACAACCGGTGCATAATAGTCGTGGGGAATTAGTCGGTATTGGTGGTGTTGATTTACAAATTAACCGCATCAGTGCAATGGTTGAAGATATTCGCTTTCATGGTCAAGGCTATGGCTTTTTGCTCGACAGTGATTTAAAAGTTGTTCACCTTTCAAAGCAAACCGGACATGACCTGTCGATCACAGATGAAGGACCCAATGGCAAAGAAGGCTTAGAAGCATTAGAAGGTCGCTTTGCAAATACCCAAGGGTTTAGCGCTCTCAATCAAAAAATTGAGAATAATCAATCAGGCACAGCCGAAGTTACTCTTAAAGGTAAAGATTACTACGTTGTTTTCAATAGCGTTAAGTTAGATACGCCGATTTTAGATTGGCATGTAGGTATTTTAATTCCAACAAGCCTAATTGAAGAGCCTGTACAACAGGCGGTGATGACCACTATCACCTCCGTTATCGTTATTCTTGCTATCGTTGTTGCTATGATTTGGTGGGCAACACATATGATTGCAAAACCCATCACCAAGCTAACCTATATCATGCGTGATATTGCATCGGGTGATGGCGACTTAACTCAGCGCATCGATATAAACAGCCAAGACGAAGTGGGCCAGCTAGCGCATCATATGAATACCTTTATTGATAAGTTGCGCGCGATGATGCTCGATACCGCAGCACAAGCTTCACAACTAGGTAACGCCTCTGCGCAATTAAGCGAAGTGTCATCCAATACCAACCATGAAATTCAGCAAGAGAAAGAGCAAGTCGACAGTGTTAGCGCAGCAGTGACTGAAATGGCCGCGACAGTGACCGAGATCTCACGTAATGCACAAGAAACCAACCAAGCAGCTGAAACCGTACAACGTATGACGCAAGATGGCGCGGCTCGTTCAAATCAAGCACAACAAGTAATGGTTGAGCTATCCGTGCATATCGGCGAAGCTGCTAAAGTTGTGTCAGGCCTTGAACAAGAAACCAGTAACATAGGCGCGGTTATTGATGTGATCAACGGTATTGCTGAGCAAACCAATTTACTGGCACTGAACGCCGCCATTGAGGCTGCACGTGCTGGTGAGCAAGGTAGAGGCTTTGCGGTGGTTGCAGACGAAGTACGCTCTTTGGCAAGTAGAACGCAAGAATCAACCGATGATATTCGTAATATGATCTCTCGCTTGCAACAAATTGCTCAGCAAGCATCCACCATGATGCAACAAGGGCAAGAACAAGCCCAAAGTACCGTAGAGCAAACCCAAGGCGTATTAGACTCGCTTAAAGAAATTGCAGAGTCTGTGGTGACTGTACAAGATCAAAGTCACCAAATCGCCACCTCAACCGAGGAGCAAACGGTGGTTGCGGAAGACATCAACAACAGTCTTAACACCATCAATGATTTGGTGAATAGTACAGCACATCACGCGCAAACGCTGGCGAGTGAAGCCCGCGACTTAAACGATCTAGCCAAAGCGCTTAACCGTACGGTAAATCAATTTAAACTCTAACAATCAAAGAGCCGCTGACATGCGGCTCACCTCTTTTTGCCCTAGATCAATACCTCACTTAGTGAACGCCGATACACTGTCGCCATCAAAATAGTCAGCTAACTGTGCGAGTGCGTATCGTGATTAATCTACCTACATGGGATGATTCCCTAATCAAAAAATATAACGTCTCTGGTCCGAGATATACTTCTTACCCTACCGCTTTATCTTTACAGTCAGGATACGACGACTCCGCGTTGCGTACAGCAGTGAACACCTCTGATAGTGACGTGCTGTCACTTTATGTGCATATCCCATTTTGCCATCAACTATGCTATTACTGTGGTTGTAATAAAATAGTCACTCGCCATCAGCACAAGGCGGATACCTACTTAGATAACCTAGAGCTAGAAATTCAATCTAAAGCGCCGTTATTTAAACACTACATAGTAGAGCAACTTCATTTAGGTGGTGGCACGCCAACGTTTTTAACCACCGAGCAAATGACGCGCCTTATCACCATGCTAGAGCGGCATTTTAAATTTAATAGCCAAGCACAGCGCAGCATAGAAATAGACCCAAGATCACTGGCTGACAACATGTTGGCGCAATTACACATACTCGGCTTTAATCGTGTGTCATTTGGTGTGCAAGATTTTAATGACCAAGTTCAAGAAGCAGTGAATAGACCACAGCATATGGATGATGTGGTTGCCCTACTTAAGCACGCACGCGAGTTGGGATTTAAGTCAATCAATGCAGATATGATCTATGGCCTGCCACATCAAACACCTGAGAGCTTTGCACAGAGTATTGCTAAGCTCATCGAGCTCAGTCCAGATAGAGTGTCAGTATTCAACTATGCACACTTACCCGACAAATTCGCGGCGCAGCGCAAACTAAAAGAAGCGGATATGCCAAGCCCAGAGCAAAAGCTCACAATGTTCAAAAATACGTTAGAGCAAATGACTCAAGCTGGGTATCAATTTATTGGTATGGACCACTTTGCTAAAAAACAAGATGAATTAGCCATAGCCCAGCAACACGGTCAGTTACACCGTAACTTCCAAGGTTACACCACTCATGGCGACTGCGATTTACTGGGCCTAGGTGTATCTTCTATTTCACAAATCGGCAATGCCATTTTACAAAACGAAAAAGAGCTAAAAACATATTACGACGCGGTCAATCAGCACAGCTTTGCGATTAGCAAAGGCATGCAACTCAATGCAGAAGATCAATTACGAGCACAGGTGATCAAACAGCTGATTTGCCATTTTGAATTGGATATCGCCGAATTTGAAGCACGCTACGAAATTAATTTCAAAAGCCACTTTGCCGAGGCGCTAAATGCCCTCACCCCTTTAGCTCAAGATGGGTTAGTTGTGATATCAGAGCATAAAATAGAAGTGACGAGTCGAGGCAACCTGTTCATTCGCATTATCTGTATGTGCTTTGATGAATATTTACAACAACAGCTTAAGACAGCACGTTTTTCACGTGTTATCTGATATCAGCTTTATGATGTTTACTTAGCAGCACATTCTTGTGCAGCTAGTTTTGCGCTAATAAAATCAGGGTGTGCAACATAAAGCAGCCCTGATATTTTGCGAATGATATGATCTTCATGACTGTCTAGGTGACCATCTGCAAACGCAACATGCCAAAGCAGTTCAATAATCTCAATGCGTTCAATGTCAGAGGTGTGTTGATTGATTTGTTTCACAAATGCAAAAAGGTCAATCGCGTGCTCTACTAGTTTTTGTGCTTTATCAATCAGCGCTGTGGTTTGCTCAGGACCAAGCTGACACCGTTGCGTTAGGATTTGGCTGATTTTGTTAAACTCACTGTCTAAGAGTTTGCCATCTGCTCGCATCACTTCAACCAGTAACGCCGCCAACGCGGTATTAAAATCTAGCACATCACGTCCAACCGTTTTGGGGATGTTGCTTTGCAATAGCTTTTTCAGGTGATTTAACAAGTAAACTTCTCCACTGTGTTACACTGATTAATAATGAAATACTTTTGGTGCCAAGGAGTTTATATGCACAATGTATATCAAGGTAGGACCGCCTTAGCAAAGTGCCTCAAGTGGTTCTTTGTTATGCTTCCTCTCGTGGCTGCAACCTTTGTGTCTGCCGAAGATATTAAGTCTGAGAAACGCTATGATTTTGATCACAAGGTGCACTACGAACAAACTAAGTATAATAATGGGCACTATTTATTAAAGATTAAATCCGATAGCTACGCGCATTTTTTGCAACAAAGTGTGTTCTTACTGCGCCACAGCGCTCAGTTGTGCAAAGCGAAAACGCCTCAGCTCACCATACTTAAAGGCATACAGCGCTTTGAAAAATTGCCAACAACGCCAAGGCCATATCAAAGCGATTTACAGGTTGAGCTAAAGTGTATTGGCCAATGAGCAATACACCGTAAGCGTTTTATTCAAAGCAGAAATTACTTTGCAAATGCGTGCGCCTTCATCACATCTGCCACAATATGAATTGTGTCTACCCATGCTTGGCGCAATTCAGCATTCCATTGCTCACCTAAACCCACTTTTAACGTATGTAGTAGCGCATTCCCCACGGGGGTAAAATCTTTCGCCTTTACACCATATCCTACATGGCGCTCTGCCAAACTTTGTAAAACGGGAACCAACTTATCAAGGTCATCTAATCCCGCCACAGCAAGCTTTAATGTTGCCATTAACTTTTGCCCTTGGCTCTTAATGCTATTTTTAAAAAGCGGCCGCAATGACGGGTCGTACTCAAATAACGTGGTGTAAAAAATTTCAGCTGCTTGCTCTGCAATCGGCTCAACTTTAGCAAAGCTTTGTTGTACTAGTTGTTTTTGTCGCGCTGTTATCGCCATAACGATTCCTTTTTCAAGCGCCGAGACAGTCGGCTATTTAATAACCTATTAAAAATAGCCAGCAAAACACCTTAATGCGAATTATAGTTCTGTTGGGCTTTGAATAAATTCCGACCTTAACTCAAAGCACCAACCAGCTAGTCTTTATAGCCCCAAGGTGCCGCAGGTGGTTTAATTGGCTGAGTAAGATCAAAGTTTACTCGAAACTCTCTGCCTTCCCGTACCATGCGATAGCTAAATGACTCATCATAAATAAACATCTGCCAAGTGTTTCCCATTGATTGTGGGATCCCTTGGCGTGCAAAAAGCTCTTTTGAATACTGATCGGCTGGAAAAGATTGTACATTGGCAAACCCAGCATCTAGGGTGTGGCCACCGTACATAGTTGAGGCATCATCGCTGCCATCTTCATGGCGATGATCATGTTTTAAACTTAAGCCACTACCCGTTTTGGTTATGATCCAAGTGCGTGAGGCATCGTCACCAACATGAAAAGGCACCTGAAGTTGGCGCTCATCACATCGGCGAATATGCATAATGAGTTTTTTTCCTGCAAATGAGCTAGGGCCTAGTGCATTATCAACAACAACTTCCCCTTCGAAAGCTTTACCACAATGCGCTGCGATATTATTAAAAAATGCATCATGTGTTGGAATAGAAACCAAAGGCGCAGGACGTGCCAATGCGAGCGAACTGGAAAGCGCCAAAACGCTCAATGCGGTAAATTTCATAGACAGTGTTCCTCAAAGCCAGATACAAAAAACCAAAGGGTAATCGACCCTTTGGCTTGTTGCAATTAATTCGGCTAAAGCGGATTTTCAGCCTAAGTCATCGGTGAGGCTACTGCCAAGGCCTTTGGGATTTCAACTGCTGCTCAAATGCACTGATCTTATTGTTTAACTGCTCTGTTTCACCGATAAAATCTAAACCACTTAACAGCCGCGCTTTGATATCAGCGCGTACATCAAAGTCAATGGCATCAAAATACTGGCTTCTTAATTGCTGCTTCGCTAAGTCCACTTCCACTTGAATATCAGTATGCTGCTGAGTCAATTGAAATAACTGTTCGAGCACCTCAGCTGGTAAAGCAATACACAGCATTTGGTTATTGCCACAGTTGTTGAAAAAGATATCAGCAAAGCTTTGTGCCAAAATGACACTAAAGCCATATTGCTTAAGTGCCCAAGGCGCATGCTCACGGGATGAGCCGCAGCCAAAGTTATCGCGTGTCAATAATATCGACGCACCTTGGTAGCACGCGTTATTGAGCACAAAATCAGGGTTTTGTGAACCATCTTCAAGATAGCGCCAATCATAAAATAATGCTTTATCAAACCCGTCACGGCTCGTTGATGTTAAAAACTGCTTGGGGATGATTTGGTCAGTATCCACGTTGTTTTTATCTAATGGTGCCAACAGCCCTTGATGATAACAACTCATTAGACTTCTCCTCGAATATCAGTAAAGTGACCGGCAATTGCTGCTGCCGCCGCCATTGCGGGGCTAACAAGGTGGGTGCGACCACCGCGACCCTGACGACCTTCAAAATTGCGATTTGACGTTGAAGCACAGCGCTTACCCGCACCCAAACGGTCATCATTCATTGCCAAACACATTGAACAGCCCGGCTCACGCCATTCAAAACCTGCGGCTTTAAAAATATCAGCCAGTCCTTCTTGTTCAGCTTGTTGCTTTACAAGACCAGAGCCCGGCACGATTAAAGCTTCAACGCCTTTGGCCACCTGCTTGCCTTTAACAATATCCGCGGCAGCACGTAAGTCCTCAATACGACTGTTGGTACATGAGCCTATAAATACGGTATCCACCTTAGCATCTGACAGCTTTTGCCCTGCCTGCAAGCCCATGTATTGCAACGCACTGCGAATAGCCTGTGCCTTAATTAGATTTGGCTCCTGGTCAGGGTCCGGCACCAGCTCATCAATGCCAATAACTTGCTCAGGGCTTGTGCCCCAGGTCACTTGCGGCTGGATATCTTGGGCATTTAGCTCAACCACATAATCAAACTGAGCGCCTTCGTCTGTGCACAATGTTCGCCAATAGGCAACGGCAGCATCAAAGTCATCTCCTTTTGGTGCAAAAGGTCGACCTTTTATGTATTCATAAGTCGTTTCATCAGGTGCGATAAGCCCCGCTTTAGCGCCCATTTCAATACTCATATTACACAAAGTCATACGCGCTTCCATCGACAACGCTTCAATAGCAGAGCCACAAAACTCAGCCACATATCCGGTACCGCCAGCGGTGCCCAATTTACCTATGACCGCCATGATTAAATCTTTTGCCGTAACCGTTGGACGCAATAAACCATTGACCTGAATTTTTAACGATTTAGCCTTTTTTTGCTGCAATGTTTGCGTGGCCAATACATGCTCAACTTCTGAGGTGCCAATACCATGCGCCAACGCGCCAAATGCGCCATGAGTCGAGGTATGGCTATCGCCACATACAATCGTTGTGCCTGGTAACGTGATCCCTTGCTCAGGGCCCATTACATGGACGATACCTTGGTTGATAGAGTTTAAGTCGTACAGCACAATCCCAAACTCTTCACAGTTTTTAGCAAGCGCCATTAACTGATTTTTGGATACCTCACTGGCCGCATCCAAAGAACGGCTTTTAGTTGAGACATTATGATCCATCGTTGCGAAGGTTTTCTCTGGGCATCTAACCGTGCGATTTTTTTCTCTCAAGCCAGAAAATGCCTGCGGTGAGGTGACTTCGTGTACTAAATGCCTATCAATGTATAGTAAATCGGTTTGTTCATTAATTTTGGCAACCACATGAGATTGCCATATTTTATCGTATAAGGTTTGTGCCACTTGCTACATCCTCAGCTAAAACAGCAGCCTGACGGAAGGCTGCTGTTAAAATAGGTTAAATTCTTGCAACTATCGCTTGTGCGACATCTTGTGTGGTATAGCCCGCTTGCGGGAAGATATCTGGCGTACCTACCCCTGCGGCTACCGCTTCTGCAACCGCTTTTTCGATACTTCGAGCGGCTTCATCTTGACCTAGCGAATAGCGTAGCATTAAAGCGGCACTTAAAATTTGTGCAATGGGATTAGCAATGCCTTTACCTGCGATATCAGGCGCTGATCCCCCAGCGGGTTCATATAAACCAAATCCAGACTGATTCAAACTGGCCGAAGGAAGTAGACCCATAGAGCCTGTGATCATGGCGCATTCATCCGATAAAATATCGCCAAACAAATTGTCACATAACAGCACATCAAACTGCTGAGGCTGCTTAACAAGCTGCATCGCCGCATTGTCTACGTAGATATAGTCAAGCTTAACCTCTGGGTAGTCTTTACTGACTTCAGTGACAACTTCTCGCCACAATACACTTGATGCCAACACATTTGCTTTGTCAACAGAAGTCACATGGTTATGACGTAATTTGGCCGCTTCAAAGGCAAAGCGTGCAATGCGCTCAATTTCATGACGTGAATAACGCTGAGTATCAAAAGCCGATTCTTCTTGCCCAGCTCCCTCACGCCCTTTTTCACCAAAATAAATACCGCCGGTGAGTTCACGAACACATAAAATATCAAAACCCTTTTCACTGATATCAGCACGAAGAGGAGACGCTGCACTTAAAGCAGGTAGCAACTGCGCTGGGCGCAAGTTACAGAACAAGCCAAAATGCTTGCGAAGGGGTAACAAAGAAGCTCGTTCTGGTTGTTGCTCTGGAGGCAGGTTCTCCCATTTTGGACCACCTACCGAGCCAAATAAAATCGCATCGGCAGCTTCACATGCCGCAAGCGTTGAGGCGGGAAGTGCTTGGCCATGCTGATCAATGGCAGCACCACCAATAGCATATTCTGCACGTGTTATTTTAAAATTAAATTTGTCACTGACAGCGTCTAACACATTCAGTGCCGCCGCCATCACTTCTGGGCCAATGCCATCTCCGGGAAGTACGGCTACTTGGTAACTTGCTTGGCTCATCCTGCTTTCCTTTGTTGTTTTAAACTTGAGACTTTTTGTGCTCTATCGATAAGATTGTAAACGCGGATCATGGCTCGCACCGATGCTTCAACAATATCAGCGGCAAGACCTGCACCGTGATATTGTCGTCCGTTATATTTGGCAATGATGTCAACTTGGCCTAAGGAGCTTGCACCTTGTCCGGTTGCATCTAAGTTGTATTCAATAACCTCAACCGCCATGCCTGTAATTCTTTCAATGGCTAAAAATGATGCTTCAACTGGACCATTACCTGTCGCTGCTTCTTGTTTTGATTGCTCCCCCACGGTCATACCAATGGTCGAGCTGGCCACCGATTGAGAGTTAGAGGTGGAGTTAACAAACTCCAACTTGTAATGGTCATCGTCATCGTTGATCTGATTAAAGTAGATCATCGCCTCTAGGTCGTAGTCGTAAACCGTTCCCTTTTGGTCAGCCAAAGCCAAAAAGCTTTCGTATAGCTTGTCCATATCATAATCAGACTTTTGATAGCCCAATTCCGTTAAACGGTGTTCGATAACATGACGACCAGAGCGTGAGGTCATATTCAATTGGTTGTTTGGCACACCAACACTCTCTGGTGACATGATCTCATAGGTGTTTTGTGCTTTAAGCACGCCATCTTGGTGAATACCAGAGCTGTGGGCAAAGGCATTTTCGCCCACAATCGCTTTGTTCGGTTGTACTGCCATGTTACAAATTTTTGCTACTTGACGAGAAGCGCGATAAATTTCTTCGCTGTGAATATCGGTATACACTTTTAAATGGTCTTGGCGCATTTTCATGATCATCGCCACTTCTTCTAACGAGCAATTTCCTGCGCGCTCACCAATACCATTTACGGTGCATTCAATTTGCCGTGCGCCTGCTTGTACTGCAGCAATAGAGTTAGCCACAGCCAAACCCAAATCATTATGACAATGCACACTAAGACGTGCTTTATCAATGTTAGGCACATTGTTCATCAAATGATGGATCATCGCCGCATATTCGTCTGGCGTGACATAGCCAACCGTATCAGGCAAATTAATGGTCGAAGCACCGGCGTTTATCGCCACCTCGACAATGCGACATAAATCAGCATGGGGCGTGCGCCCTGCATCTTCACAGGAAAACTCAACATCATCTGTGTAATTGCGCGCAAGCTTTATTGATTTAACCGCCATGGCCGTTGCATCATCTAAGCTCATGCGTAATTTATGCTCTAAATGCAATGGACTGGTCGCGATAAAAGTATGAATACGGCTGCGCTGTGCAGGTTTTAACGCTTCACCGCAGGCTTCAATATCTTTACTTACCGCTCGGGCCAACCCACATATGATAGGGTTGGTTACCTCTGTTGCAATTCGCTGCACCGCTCTGAAGTCTGCTGGACTAGACACGGGAAATCCAACTTCCATTACGTCGACATTCAAGCGGCTAATTGCGTGAGCTAACTGAACTTTGTCGTTTTCTGTCAGGCTGGCTTTCAACGCTTGCTCACCATCACGCAATGTCGTATCAAAAATCCACACTTTATCCTGCATAACTTATTCCTCATCCCCAAAAATAAAAAAACCCCGCAAGTGCGGGGTTAAAAGTAGCTGCTCTATTTACGCGCACTACACCCCACTGACAAAATTAATCAGTAAGAGATTAAGCAGTAGTGACAAAAGCGTGATGTTTTTCATAGAGCAAAGTTGTCCTGTTGATGGATTGGCTATGTTGTAACATGGGTCACAAAGCAAGATCAAGCATAAAAAAACCAAACAACAGTATGAAAACGCATTTCAATTAAATAAAAAAACCAATAATACGCAAAATAAGACAGGTAAATACCCAAATTGACGGATTTAATGAATGAAACTTTGTCTGCTTATAACATCGACGATTAGAATAACTTTTTAGCCATTGCGGCAGCTTTCTATGACTGCATTTCTAAATTGATGAGTAATACTGCGACAGTTGGATGATTCTGCCGTCATAAAAAAGAAGCCAGCAATGCTGGCTTCTGCTCTTTACTGAGGTTTATTTTGAGGAGAAAGTTTCTATCTGAGCCGGCATGTCACTATCATGTTCAGGCACAGAGCGTTTTTTACTTACAAGCATATAAAACACCGGTGTAAACAATAAGCCAAATATCGTCACACCCACCATACCCGAAAAGACCGCAACCCCCATTGTCTCGCGCATTTCAGCACCAGCTCCTGACGCCAATACCAAAGGAATAACACCTGCTGTAAAAGCAATGGATGTCATTAAAATAGGTCGTAAGCGCAATTGACAAGCGCGTAAGATAGCATCAAATCCAGATAGCCCATTTGCCTGCTCTTCTTTGGCAAACTCCACCATCAAAATGGCATTTTTTGATGCCAAAGCAACCAAGACTATCAACGCTATTTGCGTGAATATATTGTTGTCACCTGAGGTAAGCCATACGCCGAGTAAGGCAGACAAGATGGTCATCGGCACTATCAAAATAATGGCAAACGGTAGTTTAAAGCTTTCATATTGGGAGGCCAGAACCATAAACACCAGTAGTACCACCAGCGGGAATACGTATACCATGGTATTGCCAGCCAAAATCTGCTGGTAGGTAACATCGGTCCACTCAAATGCCATGCCGTCAGTTAGAGTGTCTGATAAAACGTCCTCCATCGCTTGTTGCGCTTGATCCGACGAATAGCCCATGGCAGTAGTACCATTTATTTCCGCGCTCAAATAGCCATTGTAATGCATAACACGATCTGGACCTGTCGTTGGGCTGACTTTAAGTACTGCACCAAGAGGAAGCATTTGTCCGTAAATGTTTTTCACTTTGTAAGTTAAAATTTGCTCTGGGTCTAAACGAAAAGATGCTTCAGCTTGCGCGGTGACCTGATAGGTGCGACCAAACAAATTAAAATCATTCACATAAAGAGAGCCAAGATATACCTGCAGTGCATCAAAAATCTCATCGAGTGGCACACCTTGAACCAAGGCTTGCTCACGATCTACCTCGATATTCATTTGTGGTACTTGAATGCGGAAGCTCGAATAAAGTCCCATTAGCTCGGGCCGTTGCTGTGCTTTGGCAATCACGTTTTGCAGGTTTTCAAACAGCTTTTCGTAACCTAAGTTGGCTCTGTCCTCAAGCTGTAACTTAAAACCACCTGTGGTGCCTAACCCAGAAATTGGCGGCGGTGGAAACACCGCAATAAACGCTTCATCAATGGCCGCAAATTTTTGGTTCAATTTTGCAGCCAATGCAAAAGCACTTAGCTCTGAAGTTTGGCGATTCTCAAATTTATCGAGGTTCACAAAAATAATGCCGCTATTGGGGCTGTTGGTAAATCCGTTGATAGATAACCCAGGAAAAGAAACAGTGTTAATGATCCCTGTGGTGTTCAGCGCCATATTTTCCATCTCTCGGATCACCGAGTCGGTGCGGTCTAAACTCGCAGCATCAGGTAACTGTGCAATGGCAATAAGGTATTGCTTATCTTGCTGAGGAATGAAGCCACCAGGAATCGCATCAAACAATTTACTGGTAGCAAACAATAATCCACCGTATAAAGCCAACACGATAACCGAGTAACGGATCAACCTTTTGACTAAACCCACATAACCCCTAGCGGCCGAATCAAAAAAACGATTAAACGGAGTAAATAGCACTTTAGAGAATATGCTGTTGATCACGACCGTCAGTTTATCTGGTTTAGCACCATGGGGCTTTAACAGTAGCGCAGCCAAAGCGGGTGATAGAGTCAGTGAATTAAACGCCGAGATCAAGGTTGAGATGGTGATTGTTAACGCAAACTGCTTGTAAAATTGCCCCGATAAACCAGATATAAACGCCGTGGGAATAAACACCGCACACAATACTAACGCGATGGCAATGATAGGCCCAGTTACCTCACGCATGGCTTGTTTAGTAGCTTCATAGGGAGATAAACCATTGGCAATGTTGCGCTCAACATTTTCAACAACAACTATCGCGTCATCCACCACGATGCCAATCGCTAATACTAAGCCAAATAGTGACAAGGTGTTAATAGACACACCCAACCATTGCATGGCGGCGAATGTGCCAACCAAAGACACTGGCACGGCAACTAATGGAATAATAGAAGCACGCCAAGTTTGTAAAAATAGGATAACCACCACGACCACCAGCATGATGGCTTCAAGTAAGGTCGTGATCACCGCATCAATCGAACCACGCACAAAAATAGTCGGGTCGTAGGCGATGTCATAAGTAACTCCTTGTGGAAAGTCTTTAGATAATCGAGCCATCACAGCGCGTACATCGTTCGACAATTCAATAGCATTTGAGCCTGGGCGTTGAAAAATAGGCATTGCCACCGCTTTTTGACCGCTCAATAGTGCGCGTAAAGCATATGAATCTTGGCCAAGCTCAACCCGTCCAATATCCTTTAATTTAGTCACGGCACCAGTGGGAGACACTTTAATAATGATATCGTTAAACTCATTCACTTCGCCGAGTCGCCCTTTAACATTCAGAAGTACTTGGAATTGTTTATCCAAAGGCACAGGTTGCGCACCCAAAGAGCCAGCCGCCACTTGTCGGTTTTGCTTTTTAATCGCACTGATCACATCATTCACTGTCAACTGACGCTCAGCTAATTGCTCAGGGTCTAACCAGACACGTAAAGAGTATTGACCTGCACCAAACAGTTGGATATCACCAACACTACTTAAACGCGCTATCTGATCTTTGACATAAATGTCGGCATAGTTGGATAAGTAACTAATATCGTGTGAACCTGTTGGAGAGATTAAATGCACCACTAGGGCTAGATTCGGCGACGCTTTTTTGGCCACAACCCCTAAACGTTGTACTTCTTGCGGTAAACGAGGTAGCGCACTATTAACGCGGTTTTGTACTTGCACTTGTGCCCTATCTAAATCGGTGCCTAGTGCAAAGGTTACCGTTAGGGTAAGCCGACCATCACTGGTTCCCTGTGAGAACATGTACAACATATTCTCAACCCCATTAATTTCTTGCTCTAAGGGCGTTGCAACCGTTTCAGCTATCACTTGCGGGTTTGCACCAGGGTAGTTCGCAGTGATCACCACCGTTGGTGGCACAACTTCAGGATACTCACTAACAGGTAACTGAAACAAAGAAATAGCGCCCGCGATAAAAATGATCAGCGATAACATGCCCGCAAATATGGGACGACGTATAAAAAAATGCGAAAAGTTCATACTTAGCGCTCCTTGCTATCGGTTTGCTCTTCGCGCATCGCTAACTCAATATTGGAATATGATTGAGGTAATTCAATGTTGATTTCACGCGGCTCTACGCTCATACCAGGACCGACCTTGGCGGGTCCATTCATGACCACCCATTCACCCAACTCCACACCACCCGTTATGGCGCGCAGCTCTCCATAGCGTTTACCCAGCTCAACTTTGCGATATTGCAAGGTATTGTCTTTATCCATTACCAATACAAAGCGATTTTTTAGGTCGGTACCTACCGCCCGATCAGGGACCACGGTTTTTTTATCATTGCGTCCCGTGCTTAAGCTTATTCGTGCAAATGCGCCAGGTAACAGTCTTTTATCATCATTGTTGAATGTGGCCCGCACTCTCAGCGTACCGCTGCGCTCATCAATCGCATTATCAACAAAATCAATCACCCCTTGTTGACTTTGCTGTTGGGTGCCTAGCAATTGTAACTTGACTGGCAACTGAGCAACTTTTGGTATTGCGGCAAAGTGGCTATTCCACGTGCGCTCATCAATGTCAAAGTAAGCATATAGCCTATCAGTTGAGACAATGCTGGTTAACACAGTCTCATTGGCTTTAACAGTATTTCCCTCAGTAAACAAAGCATTAGAGATCTTGCCAGTAATTGGGGAGCGAATTTCTGTAAACTCCACTTTTAGTTCAGCCAATTCAAGCGAGGCTCGTAGCGCAGCTAATTCAGCTTCTCGCTGTGCCGTCACTGACGTCCTGGCTTCAGCTTCTTCTGCTGATATGGCTTTTTGCTTACGCAGTCGCTGAGCTCTAGCCGACTCACTGTGTGCTTGCTGCAAAGCGGCTTGTGCTTTTAAGATCTGCGCTTTCAGTTCACTCACTTGCGCAAGAAAAGTACGCTTATCTAATTTAAATAAAATATCGCCACGCTGTACCAGATCGCCTTCTTTGAATTCAACCGAACTAATCAGTCCCGTTACCCGGGGCCGCAATTCAACCTGCTGTGGAGACTCCAATCGAGTCGTGTAGGTAAACCAATCAACAACCGACAAGGTAGGAACTGATACAATATCAACAGCCGTTTTTGGCACCGATTGCACAACTTCTTCTTGCGCTTGCATACATCCCATTAAACCGAGTGACAGTCCTAACAGGTAATAAAATTTATACTTTTTTAACATAACTAACTCCTTATTCCATTAAGCACTATAGTATTGATTGATATGTATAAAAATGCTCTAATCAACACCTTACTGGTGTTGCTGGTGCACCAAACAAAAAATACAATTAACAAGGCCTTTAAATGGAGTTAACAAATCGCCTGATGCTACTTTTAGAAGTGGTAGAGCTGGGATCTTTTGCCAATGTCGCTGAACATCGAAATGTTGACCGTTCAGTGATCTCTCGACAAATCGCCAAATTAGAAAGTGAATTAGAAGTGAGATTGTTGCATCGTACAACACGCTCGCTGTCACTGACCGCGGCAGGCAATGAAATTGTTGAAAAAGCGCGGGCACTGCGCGAACAATTACATGACACTATTCGGGTGGCGCAAAATTATCATTGCGAGCCTAAAGGCAAATTAAAAATCACCAGTCCACATATTTTTGGTCGGCGCTTTTTACAAAACGTGATCCTCAACTTTCAAGCAAAATACCCAGACATTGAATTTGAATTGAGATTAGAAGATCGCATTGTTGATATGGTCGGCGAAGGATTTGACCTTGGATTTCGTGTTGGTGAACCTAAAGACTCTACCTTGATTGCCAAAAAAATAGCTCGCAACCGCATGTTAATTGTCGCAGCTCCTGATTTTATTCGCCGCCATGGTGAGCCAAAAAGTATTGCCGATCTTGAACGCCTGCCTGCCGTAGTTTATGCCTCAACCGGTCTTATCACGGATAAGATCAAGTATTATGACGATAATCAGCAAGTTGCAACTATTCAACTACGTGCAGCGTATAAAGTGAATGAAGGAGATGTATTGGTTGATACAGCCAAAGCCGGCAACATGGTGGCGGTTGTCGCGGCACATATGATCCAAGACGAAGTGTTAAAAGGCCATTTAGTTCCACTACTCACAGACCTCCATCTCGCTGATTTCGGTGCGTTTTATGCGATGTACACGCATCGTAATAGCCCGGCAAAAATTAAGCTTTTTATCAATGAATTGCAAAATAGCTTAGGTGAAGACAGCCCACTGTGGGAGCAAAATATTCCTCATTTTGCCAACATGTATGGTTATGAGAATAATAGAAGACGCTTTTAGAACAGTTGCGCTACTCCTTTGTAGCGCAACTGATTGAATACGAAAACAAGTCAGATTTTATACATAACGAGTGTGAAGCCAATGGCCATCCGCTACCACGGTATCTTGTGTGGTAGATGCTAGTATTCGCTCTAATTTATCCTTTGGTGCAGCAACACAGTAGGCTGGCCTAAAACGTTCAAAGCGCCAACTTTCTGATAGCTTCCCGCCATCGGCAACATCAAAACCAAAGTCATCAATCAACTTTGCAACCAGCTCCTTAGCTTGAGCATCGTTTGATGCAATGGGGATCGCGCGACGATCTGCCGCCCCCTGTGGCCGCGCATCCCTTTGTAAATCTTGCACTGTGATAGAGTTGAAGGCTTTTACAACCTTTGAGCCCGTTAAGTAACTTGCTAGTAATTCACTTGTCGTTGTATCACTGCTGTTGAGCTCGGTAATATAACCATCTCGGTGTGGAAAATAATTCAGTAAATCGAGTACAACTTTGCCCTCTAGTTGCTCTTTTGGCAGTCGATTATATGCGTAGAGCGGTACTGCAATCACCACCACATCTCCAAACTCAGCGGCTTGCTGCGAAGTGCCTACCTGACAACCAAATCTAGTAGCGACTGCTGCTAAACTCTCAGGTCCTCGTGAATTACTAAGCATGACTTGATGTCCACTACGTAGTGCATGATATGCCAGTGTTTGTGCCATAGCGCCGGCACCAATAAATCCTATCTTCATTCTAGTCTCCATTGATAGTTAGAGTTCCTCACATTTTTTTGCTGATTAATGGGTAACTTCAAAGTGCTAACTGGCAAGGCTAAATAACCGACATAACCGCTGATATCAGGGATCCGAAATAGCTGAAAATAACGCTTAGAAACACAGTTTGATAATAAATCCTGTGCCCATATCTGTCCGTCACTGCCTTGTTCGATACGAATACTTTGTAGCGCTCGATTTAACCCACACCCAATGCACTTAAGCACCGCCTCTTTGGCGACCCAATAGTGCAAAAAGGCACTATTGATATCCACTTGAGACTGCGCCATTTGCTGTTCATGCTCAGAAAATGCAAATTTTTTCAACGCATTAGGTACAACTCGTTGTGCCGATTCAATATCAACACCAATATCACTATGCTGTGAAAAAGCCACACATATGGTGTTTTTTGCATGTGATACGTTAAACCATAATTGGCGAGCTAACGCCGGAAGGTACGGCTTTCCTGATTTGGATAAGCAGATTGGCGTATGCTGCCAATCTGTGCCTAGCATTAAACCAAGCGTATGCCGCACAAATGCACGACTGATGATAAATTGACGTAATTTAGCCTGACTAAGCCGCCGCTTAGCTTGCTGCACTTCAGTTGGTAGAAGTCGCTTTGCTTCTTGTATTAAATCGCCATGAATTGTTTTAACAAACAATGCTAAAGGCTCTTCCATAACACGCAAAACATACTTCTTCATGAGCACGTCCATTTATCATTTCACTAATCAGTTAAGCAACTTCACGACTGACTTGTAGCGCAGCTTCTAACTTATCAACGATGAAGTTATGCATCTTGGAAAATGTTGTAAATGGCGAGTTGTGTGTACTAAGGTCTCGCTCATTGGCCAGTCTAAGTTTCACACCAAAACGATTTGAGATCTGTTTTTCCATATCAGCAATGATGGTAATTAAGCTGAGTGAATCTAATTGACCATCTTCTGCATATAAAATCGTGTCTCCACCTGCTGACATATCTACAGGCTGATCTAAATATAAGTCTTGTTCTTGTATTGCTTCGATTAATAGTGCTTGAATTTCTTTTCTCATTACCTTGTCCTTAATTAAAGTTAAAAGTTTTTGTTGATTAAGCTGAGACTATGCATCACTCAATCTTATTAATTAATAAGCACTCACTAAGTGCTTATTACTTGCCTTTGTCAGCGCTCTGATCTCTACGAACTCGCCGCTGATAAGTTGCTGACAATGCTCAAGGTGTACTATTCGATATACATCCTCAGCACGCTCTGCAGCCGACACCACATAGCCAGGCATTTGAAAACGTTGTTGCAAACGTAAGTGGTCTGGAAACAGCTCTACATTGGGGTGATTCACAATATTGTGCGACAAGCGCGTATCCACGTTACACATGCCAAGCACGGCGAAGAACACATCAGGATATTCCTGAGCATACACACCACATAACGCTTCCAAGGCAGCCTTGGACATACTGTAGGCCAGCATGCCCGCACGATATCGTCGCCCAGCGATTGAACCTGATACCACCACATGCTGTGGTCTGTGTGGCATTGCCAGTAAGGCATCTAATAGCAGCTTGTTTGCTAGCGCATTGACATTGATGACCTTAGTCACTTCATCGTGTGCGACTTTGCTTGCCAACTCTGGGGCGTTACCCGTTATTCCCGCGTTGAGATAAACCGTGTCGAGCGCAGCATCAGTCAAAACCTCTTGATGCGAGTCGATCACCTGTTCTAATTGCGCAAGACAACTCAGATCCGCTTTGATAAATATGAACCCATCATGTTGAGCCAATCGTTCAGGACAATGCCGAGCTAAGCCGATCACCGTATCGCCTTGTTGTAGGTGTAATGTTGCCAACGCAAGTCCAATTCCTTCACTGGCTCCACTAATAAGCACACTCGCCATATCCTAATCTCCTGTTAATACTTGCTATTTAGAATTTACCCGCAATAAAACCACCATCCACAGACAGTAAAGTCCCGGTGGTGTAAGATGCCTCATCGCTGAGTAAGAAGTTAATCGAAGCAGTCACCTCTTCAGGCTCTGCAAAACGACGTAATGCGGTATTGCGATATTTTTCGGCTGTGGCTTCAGGATTTGCACGTAAACGCTCTTGCGTATTCATTCCACCCATAGTTGGTCCTGGACATACAGCGTTAACACGCACCAGCTGTTTACCCTCTTCTGGTACGCCACATTCAATTGCGGCAATTTGTGTCAGCATATTGAGTGCCGCTTTACTCACTGAGTAAGCACTTTGACGTGGTTGACCTAAGATCCCGCCGCATGAAGATACGTTCACAATTGAGCCGCCATCGCCTTTTTGCATCAATTGAATTTGACGAGACATAAAGTGCAAAGGACCTACCAAGTTAATGTCCAAAACACGCTTCCACTCTGCTAAGTCCAATTCACTTACAGACGCACGTTTTGTCGTGATCCCGGCATTATTGACCGCTAAATCTAAGCGACCATGCTCGCGCTCAATCAGTTCAAATAATGCGTTTACTGCGTGCTCATCAGTCACATCTAGCTGTACGTAGCGCGCTTGTGAACCTAACTGCTCTTGTGCTGCTAACCCATCTTCTTGATTACGCCCAGTGAAATAGACAAACGCGCCTTGATCGACAAGTTTCTTCGTTACATTGAAACCGATACCACGCGTACCACCAGATACGACTGCTACTTTGCCTTGATATTGCATAATTAATTTTCCTTATATTTGTTTTGAATATGTTGAGGGCGTAAATAACTCGGATTTACGCAGCAAAAAACTCTGTCCGCCAAGGGCTCTTTTTTGTCTCGCAGACAATACGAATCCCATTGGCAGTGATTTATTTCATGCACTTGCCCCGCAAGTGCTTTGTTTACAAATTGATGATCAGCGATGATTGGCCTACCAAAGCCAATAAAATCAGCATCGCCACTGGCAATGATCTCTTCAGCCACCTCTAAGCTGCCGATGTTGGCTGAAAAACCAATTGGTAGGTTTGTAAATTGCTTTAAATAGCGCCCAGCGTGACGACAAGATGCCAGTGTGTAGTTCGCATCATCGAGAAATTTGGCAAAGGTTTGTGCTACGCCATTGGCTAACGTTATCGCATCCGCCCCCGCGTGCTCGATGGCCACAGCGACCTCATCGAGCTGATCAACTTTCAAACCCTCCGGGCCAAAACCGTCATCCACTTGCAAGCGAACAAAGATCACTACTTCGTCTTGCACCACCGCTTTAACGCGCTTGAGCACTTCGAGCAGCAAACGCGCACGATTCATTGCATTGCCACCCCAGCGGTCCGTTCTTTGATTTAACTTCGGTGATAAAAAGCTACTTAATAGATAACCATTTGCCGCATGTATTTGCAGCGCCGGTGCACCAATCTCTAAGGCTAATGTCGCCGCTTGCACAAAATGCTCGATATACGACTCAATTTGCGCCTCACTTAAGGATGTTGCATCTCCCGAACCATAATGTTGCAACTGGGCACTGAGCAAAAAGTTACGTTGCTTCGCCGCAGTAAAAATTGGCTTTAGATCAAGCGCATGCTGTTGTGAGACAAGCTTTTGACTTCTATCGGTATACTGCGAAGACGCATCAACAGAGGCATTACCTAAAAATCCAAAACCACAGCCACCATCCATAATTGACTCATAGACCTCAAAAAACTCTTGCATAGGTCGGCCTTCGTGATCACACAAGTCAAAACCAACCGATGAAAAGTACATGCGGTTTGCAACTTTACCTTGCTTACCAAGCTGTAATGGCTTGAGTAAATGAGGGTATTTAGAATGATATAGGGTCATGTTTCCTCTCTATGCTGCTTGCTGTGGGTTACTGACAAAACCACGCTTAATGATTTCTTTAAGCGTTTCTCGCTGCTCATGATCCACCTCAAGGAACGACCAAAATGCACTACCATCGTCATGACGCTGCAACTGTACTTGCGTTTGGAAATGCAGTTTGTTGCCATAAATCACATTCAGATACACTGCATCATTGTTATCAGCCTCAAACGGGCTTGTTGTACACGCTGTGATGCCGATTGTTTGCAGCTCTACGAGCACTTGTTTGCCAGCGGTACTGCTGAGCAATGTGGTAATAGGTGCAACAGGGAGTGGCGAGAAACGTTCATCTTCGTTTAGTAATTTGGCATTGCGAGCAAGTACAAAGCGCTTCAAAGAAATAACAGGGGCCAGAGAGTTAATACGCGCAATCAACATACCTTGTTGATAAAACGATGCGCTATACAACACTTCCTTGGGCTTTTGGATATCTCCTGCGGTTAAATCATCAACCACAATCTCCATGGGATACATCAGCTCAGCATAATGATAAAACTTGGCATTCAACTCGCTCAGGCTGACTGTAACCTTGCCCAATTGCTGCTGTGAAAAGCCATATAGCTGATAATAAATTGTCTGTCTTGCCGCCTCTAATAACATAATGCCAGGCACATGTTCATGCGGTTTTCGATAAAAGAAATAGTGCTCTGCTTGGTTCACAAACTTAAAACTGTGAGAGTGGCGAGTCACTTGGTGATGCAAAAGGAACGCCGCAATGGCTTCATCGCTCACATCTAATCGCTCTGCGCTGTCTTGTGGCAAACCCGCTTTGATTGCTTCGATCACTTGATGTGGCACACCGCGCATCAACTCGTTTGCAGCTTGTGTGATCACATCCTTATAAGGCACACCAGCGCGTTCTGACGAGTCTGCTGGTACACGTAAGGTATATTCGTTATCCGCAGACACATCATAAAGGCTATTGAGCATCACGATTGCAGGGTCCGTCGCTGGATGTGTTTGTGCCGAGACAAATCGTGCTGGTAGCAGCTTTCGCGGGCTACTTAGTAATACGTCATCATCTTTATGTTTGTGCAACAGCTTGGGTGTAATAGTCGGTATTATTGACATTGTAAATTTCCTTATACGTTCGTGGTTACGTTGTACTTTTTCAGCCAGCGGTTCATCCATAGCGCCATTTCGATACCGCCTCGGTTATAAGGTTGGCTAATTTCACTCACTCCACGCTCAACCAACATTTTGGCTTTCTTTGTATCGATAAAATCTCTAGCAGGCGCGCTGTTGTCATCCATCACTCCAGCCAGTTCATCTCGTAGCCCTTGTTCATAGGAACTATCTTGTGTTGCTGGGTAAGGCGTTTTAATACGATGCACTATGCTCTCAGGCAGCAAAGGTGCCGTTGCTGCGCGCAATAAGCTTTTTTCTCGACCATCAAACATTTTCATTGACCAAGGTGCATTAAAGACGTAGTCAACTAAGCGGTGGTCACAAAATGGCACTCGCACTTCTAAACCAACCGCCATACTCATACGGTCATTTCTATCTAATAAGGTGGGTAAAAAGCGCGTAAGCGCTAAATAAGACACTTCGCGTAAACGTCTTTCATCGTCCGCTTCTCCTGCTAATACAGGAACTTCTGCTAGCGCTTCCTGATAACGTTGTGCTCGATACTCATCTCTTTCTAAAGTATTAACAAAGTCTTTGTTAAGGAGTTGAACACCGCCAAAGTAGCGTGACGACCCTGCGGTTAGCCAAGGGAACGTATTTGCTGCCAATGCCGCCGGATTTCTAAACCATTGGTAGCCACCAAACACTTCATCTGCGGCCTCACCTGATAGTGCAACCGTTGAGTGTTTTTTGATCCCCTGGAACAACAAATAGAGCGATGGCCACATGTCACCCCAATAAGCGGGAGGCGCATCAACACCATGAAGTACATGATTGCGTACCGAGTGATCTAACATTTGATTGCTGTTAAGTAGCAGTTCGCTGTGTGCCGTATTCACATGCTCAGCCAACGCTCTGGCAAATGGTGCATCGGGAGCACCCCGCACTCCATCGGCAGAAAAGTTATCCATGTTATGAGTGAAGTCGACCGAAAAAGACGGTAAGGTGCCTTTTTTCACATGCTCAGCAGCCAATGCAGTAATAGCCGATGAATCCAAACCACCTGAGAGCAACGAACAAATCGGCACATCTGAGATCATTTGTCTTTTCACCGTGTCAGATAGGATCTCTCGCACCGTTGCTATGGTGACATCCAGTGAGTCATGATGTTCACGCGCTTCCAGCTGCCAATACACTTGCTTTTTTAAACCATGGCGGTTGAAGGTAAGAATATGCCCCGGACGCACTTCAAACATACCATCGTAGGGTGTTAACTCTGGCGTTTTCACCATATCGAGGATTTCACAAAAACCCGTTTTCGATACCTGCGCTTTGACATAAGGGTTTTCAAACAATGCTTTAGGTTCAGAGCCAAACACAATGCCGGTTTCCGTACGGTAATAGTACAGAGGCTTAACACCTAAGCGGTCACGAATAAGCAGTAACTGCTGTTCATGGGTATCCCAAATAGCAATCGCAAACATGCCATTTAAGTGCTCAGCAACGCGCTCTTTCCAATGCAAATAGCCTTTTAACAGCACTTCGGTATCACTGTTAGTTTCAAACGTGTAACCGTAGCCAACTAACTGTGAGCGCAACTCTTTGAAGTTGAAGATTTGACCATTAAAAGCAACAACCGAGTTATGCCCTGCTCTGTCTTTGGCTTCCATTGGCTGGATACCATGCTCAATGTCAATAATAGATAAGCGTCTGTGACCTAGCGCTGCGTATTGATCGTACCAAGTGCCTCGAGCATCTGGACCGCGATGAGATAGCGAGTCCGTCATTCTATCAACAATTTGCGTACGCTCAGCAAAGTGCTTGTTAAAGTCAACCCATCCTGTAATACCACACATTTTTATTTTTCCTTATAAACTCAAAAATCCGCTGTCAACACTATGCCGCTGTGCTAATTTCTACCGGCTCTATCAGTGCCGTATTTGCTAAAGTCACGTGCATTGCATTCCACGCTAACCCCACTCCAAAGCCACATAACACAATGTTGCTTAGCTCACTCGTTGGAATATGGCGTGTCAGTAATAGGGGAATAGATGTTGAATTAGTATTGCCAATACCATTGACATCAATTGGCACTTTGCTTGGCTCAACATCCAATAAATTAATTAAGTAATTCAAAATAAATTCATTGGGTTGATGCAAAGCAAACAAGTCAACTTGGTCTTTATTGACCCCAACTTGATTTAACAAGGCACTGACCACTTCAGGTACGCGTTTCAGCGCGAAGCTCATGACCGCTGCACCATCCATTTTTAACGTGGCAACAGATGCGGTGCTTTGAGGTGCTTTTTCATAATTCATTTTCACACCCAGCATGTCTTTACCTGAGCCATCAGTACCGTTTATGAAACTTACGGTTTCTTCGCCCTGACTAATGAGTGTTGCTGATGCGGCATCGCCAAATAACATCCGCACTTGATAATCAGCATCGTCTACCAAACGTGTATTGACATCACCGGTACACAGCAGCACTTTTTTATAGGCTCCTGAAGAAACTAAAGATGCCGCTTGGATCATGCCGTTCACATAGCCTGCACAGCCATCGTTGATGGTGGCAACGTAACAATTGCTTTTCAGTCCTAGCTCACTATGCACGGCAAACGCCGTACCTGGGCTCCAGCTATCTGGGGTTTGCGTCACAACAATAAGCGCATCAATTTCTTCTAAAGTGACATCCACATTGCGCAGTAATTGTTGTGCGGCAGCACTGATCAAAGCTTGTGTTGATAAGCCATCTGCGGTGCGAATAGCGCTTATCCCAGTACCTCTGGCCACACGCGCCGCCTCTTTTTGACCATATAAGGCTGCAAACTCTTCACTGCCAATTGTGGTAGCAGGTAGAGCTGCGGAAATCGCTTCAATGCGAATACCAGAAATTGTTTTCATTGCCATCTCAGCTTTCCTTCAAATTCTGTAGCAATGACACAAAATCGTTCACCGTTGCTAAATTCGATAAATCGCCAAGCGACACTTGCTTTTCAGTGTATTGCGTTACTAAAGCCACCGCAGAAAGCATGGCAAACGAATCCCAATGGTCACTGCCAGTAAGCGCTGTGTCTGTGTGTACTTCATCACTGTTGATATCTAATATCTCTGCTATCTCATTTTTTAGGTTTTCAAAGCTTAATTTCATAATCCAATTCCTTGTTTTTTAAGCGTGAGAAGCCATCTGCTGTGCTACGCACAGCAGCGCTTCATTGTCTAATTAATAAAATTTATTCGATTGAAAGAGGCGGTTACTCTGCAACCACGCTCATAGATTCACCATCATCTGCTGATTGATTTTTACGTTCACATGCAAGTGCTGCTGCGATACATAAAATCAGTGCGGATATTGCGCCGTAGAGTACGACCCAACTGAAGCCAGAGGTCAGGATCTCACTGGCCATTTGCTGCGAAATCCCCACCGATTCTGCGGCTGAAAGATTTCCTGAAGCAATCGCGTCGGCCAGCGGCATCACTTGCGTGCTATCCAATCCAAGCGTGTCCTGTAATCCCTCGGCAATACCTTTAACAAGTACATAGCCCATAATTGCGATGTTGACGGCCAAAGAGATCATGCGCGCACTAAACTCCATGCCTGATGCCATTCCAGCTCGCTCAGGTGGTAAAGAACCCGTAGCAGTATTAGTTACTGGTGTATTGGTTAAACCAAGGCCAATTCCTGCCAGTACACAGCCAGGTAGTAAGGTCATCCAAGATGTGCTCGCCATACCAATGGCTAACCAAATAGATGCAAAACCCAGTGCGATGGTAAATAAGCCCAGAGGGATCACAAATCCTGGCCCTTTTTTCATTAGCATGCGCTCTGCATAGGGGGGTACTACAATGGTAGGCACGGTCAGAGCAAGTACCGTTAAGCCTGACATCACCCCGCTGTAACCCAACACCGATTGCAAATAGATAGGGAAGTAAATAACAAATGGCCAAAAACTAAAGTTCATACCACTGGCACCAAACAGTGCGCCAGAAAAGTTACGAACTTTAAATGCTTGGAAGTCAAACATAGGACGCTGCACTTTATTTTCGATAATGACAAACAATACAAAGCTAATAATGCTACCTAGCAAGATAGCTAAGCCTGTGTTGCTTGAAATGCTGGTTTCGTGACTTTGGATAATTAAATACACTAAGCCAAATACTGACAGCGACAGGGTGATCATGCCCGCAAAGTCCATCTTTACCGCATGCGGATCGGATGACTCTGTCACCCCTTTCTTAGCAAGTATTAACGTGATAACCGAGATAAGTACATGGATCAAAAACACCCATTCCCAACTCGCGAATTCAAGTATTAAGCCACCAACAATCGGGCCAAAACCTAGACCTAGGCCAAATACTATTCCCCACGTTGCAAATGCCACCCCGCGTTCAGGCCCATTTTGAAATTGATGAGACAACACCGCGACCTGACAAGACAGCATGGCTGCGGCACTTAGCCCTTGTAAGAACCGTGCGGCAATGAGTACTGGCGCACTCGATGCCATGCCACAGATAAACGATGCTACGGCAAACACTAAAATGCCAGCAACAAAAATACGTTTTCGTCCAAAGCGGTCAGCTAAGGCGCCCATCGCCACTAACACTGAACACATTGCCAATGTGTAAGCATTCATAATCCATTGCAACTGCTGAAAGTCTGCTGGTAACAAGTCTTTCAATGTTGGTAATATAGACGGAACACTGGTTATCTCAAGCCCTAGCATTACCGCAGATAAACAGACGGCAGCCAGTGCTATTTTGTTTTTAAAAGATATGGCAGCAAACATTTTGCACTCCATTTCAATCCCCTCACCAGATGAGGGATTTGTTCTAAGTTACAAGTGCAACCAATTTGCGCTGCACTCACAGTGGAGACAAAAAAGTAACACCCGCTTGACATTGGTTAAATACATGATTAACTATTTCTGCCATAACAAAATCGAATAAATAGATATAAGACAATAAGATGCAAAGGATAGGGATGTTTACAAAACCATTAAAGGTAAACAAAAAGCTAACTTAAATTGCGTTAATTTAAACATAGTAGTAAAGGAGTTATGTACATGCTTAGCTTGGATTTGGATTCGATCCGCGCTTTTTTGGCTATCAGTGAATACAAGAGCTTTACCAAAGCCGCCGATGCTTTAGGTACCACTCAAGCAACACTTAGCGTAAAACTGAAACGATTAGAAGAGAAGTTGGACGTTAGGTTACTAGAAAGAACCCCAAGGAAAGTGAGACTATCGAGTGCGGGCGAAGCCTTCTTACCCGAAGCAAGACAGCTTATTGCCGCCAATGATAGGGCCATCGCTAGTTTAGTTTCACCGCAGCGACAATTTAAACTGGGCGTAGGTTGCCACGTATTTGGCCCTGAAATTCAAATGGTACTATCTCGTTTAAGAGACGCAGAACCGACTTTGCAAATTGAGTTATCTGTGGATAGCTCAAGTGTGCTAGTTGAGCATTGTAATTCAGGCGCATTAAACGCAATTATTGTGCGCAGTGATGATGGTCGCTATGAGGGTGATGTGTTATGTCCAGAGCACTTTGGCTGGTATGCAGCAGAGCAATTTGCATACGATGCGCAAGGACCTTTACCTATCGCAAACTTAAAAGACCACTGCGGATTACGAAACGTTGCTGCACAAACCTTAGATAAAGCGCAAATTAAATGGCATGAAGCGTTCGTAGGAAACAATATCACTGCCGTAATAACTGCGATTTCTGCGGGTCTTGCAGTCGGGATTTTTCCACACCGAGCAGCACCTGCGGATCTGATTGAAGTATCGGAGAAACTCAACTTGCCTGAGATCCCTTCTTCATCAGTATTGATCTACTGTGCATATGCGGATAAGCAAACCAGAAATACCATTAAACTTATTGTTGATACCTTTTCCGAATACCATGATTTGTTTAGCGCAACAGCATAGAATTAATTGAGAGGTCCGCCGTTATCTTAGATTGACCTCTCGTTTTGTTGAAAACTAATTACATAGGCTAAGCCAAGGTTGCGCTAAACAAGTTTGGCGTAATTCCTCCATTTGTATAAGCGCTGTTTGCGCGGCATCAAATTCAGCCTGTGCGCTTACTTGCTCATCTGTTGTTGCAACCGCTAAAAACGCCTCAGCCCGTTTTGTACGTCTTATTGCTTCGCCATAGCGCCGCTCTATGACTTGCCATGTTGGGTCGTACTGCCCAGCATCAATCACATTCACATTTTGCGAGATATCAAAGTGCCCAGACTCTTCATACGATTTGGTGATAATACTACGTGGCAACTTTGGCAAAGCCGTTAAGTCATCGCCCAACTGCCCGCCGAATGTATAATCAGCTAAGGCCTGTAAGGTGTTTAAACAAGGAGAGATGTTATTGCCTCGGCAATGTTTAGGGTTCGAGTCCATAAGTTGTTGTAACCTAGGTGGCAAAGTGCCACTTGAGTTAGCGTCGATGGTCAATACTGCATTTTGCGCAAACTTTTCAATCTCTTTAACTTTGGTCTTGGTTTTTTTGAAAAACAGCAATCTAATTTTTATTTTTGTTACGAACTTTTTGTAATCGGCTTCAGAGCGAAAGTGCAAGCGCGTGTTGATAAAAATATCTCGCCCGTAATCAACTTGGTAAACAAATTGATCGCCGCAGTTTGCAGCATTTTTAAGCACTTGGCGGTTTTCTATCGTACTGTGACCTTGCGACAACTTTAAATGCAGTTGCGATGTTAGGCTCAAATTATCGGTTGCATTGGTGTGAGTAATGGAGGTTGATACACTGCCCGCCACGATAAACAAGTTCACCCCGCCATGCACTTCACCAAAAGTGCGTCGTCTGATCTGGGTTTCGTTCAAATGCTGCAAATAATCCAGTTGCCCTGCGCTTTCTTTATGGTATTCAATGGTCCCTGTTAAACACTTCTCTGATGCTTGGTGTAGCTCTGTATCAAACGCTTTACCCAAGTCTTGCTCGCTAAATTGCTCACTATAATATCGCTTCGCCGAGACATTAAACGCCAACAAAAGCATCAACCCTGCTATTAATTTCATGATAGCTCCTTTAGCAGAAGACCAAGATGCACTAGGGGATGCACCTTGGCCAGCTCTGGGGTGTTTACAGCGTATTAAACGCGTTACCGTAAGTACCTAAAGCACCTTCACACAAACGCCAGTTCAAAATACCAATGGCAGGAGCATTGAGGTTAATGAAGGTTGGCGCCCAACGCATATTGCGATATTTCACACTATCTTCTTCACTCACAACACCTGCACGCACGGCTTCTTGGCGCGCCAGTTCACACTGTTTCCAATCTAGACGATCAGATTGCGGTAACTGAAGTTGCGTCACATCATAACTTGCTGGGCATACTTTGCCGCGACGCGCACAATCGTCTTTCATTTTTTGTACTTCGTCTTCACATGCTGTGCCAAATGGGTTGTCGCGACAAAACTGTGCGGCATTGAATAAAAACCACGCATTGTCATAAGCGAGGTTTTGAATCGTCTCCACAGCACTACGCTGAGCTTCAGGTAAATATGCATAGTAGCTAGTCAATAAATTAGAAGCACGTTGCTCATCAAGTACAGCTTGCTTAAAGTCATCTTCTAATTCACTGATCAACCACTTAGTGGCATTGCGAATAGTTTGATAATCGGCCACCAAAGGACGCAACGCTAAAGAGGCACTGTCATAACGTGTGGTGTAATAACGCACGACGTTATAATCGCTCAGTGAATTTAACTGCGAGCCAAAACCCGTTTTAGCGTATTGCACCGCTTCGTAAAACATATCAAAACACGGTTTTGGATTATCCAATGAGCAGGTAATTATATTATTTGGAATAATGCTAAGTAACTGCTTAGGATCGCCGCCATTTTGGATAGCTCTCACCGTAATTTTTACTGAAGACTTAGTATCATCTTGTAGGTATTTTAGTTGTCCACCTACGTTGAATACCCCACCATATAAGTCCACATCAAGATAGCCACCAATTTCCGACTTATCTTTATTGCTGCCGTAATCTATCTTCAGGTTCACCATAATATTGGCACCATATTCGATTGCCGACACAAACTCATCTCCAGCAAGCTGTTGCAATTTAGCCTGATGCTTATTCGCTATTTCCTCACCGGCTTGTGACAGGGTATAACCAATATTGCTGTCTTGCGGTAGGAACAAACGCTTTTTAGGCGTACTGCGAGCGCTAAAAGTGTATGAACTTGAATAAGTGCTAGAGGCCATTTCTTTAGCCAGTGACGCCCCTGCTGATACACGTACCACAGGGAAGTTAACATCTAAGTCAACGCTACCATTGAGTGTGCTGAGCAAATCATCGTAGCTCATATCAATGCCCGTTTTAAACGTCACTTCACTGTTACCGTATGTTTCATCAATCCGCCCAGCAACAGGCTGTACATTCAAAAAGCGCTTGGTTTGGCTGTCATAAGCCGTACCTATGGCAATATGGTCATTGATTAAGCCTGAAATAGACGAACCTGAATTGATAGTTTCTTTTGCAATTGCATCGCTATGCTTTGCCATTACAGAGCTTGTGCACAGCCCCATTAGTAACATTGTTGAATAAATTGGTTTCATTGTTTTGTCCTTAACGAATTGTCACCAGGTAGTCTTCCACCTCACCATACTGAACGCGCTTACATGCGTTATCAGAACCGCCGCCAGCATCGCTGGCTATACGCATCAAGGTGACGCCATCGGGTACCTCAGTCGGTACTTCAAAAGTAAATTGAAAAGGCGCATCCGACGCTGATTTATGAACCATTTCTGATTCACTCATCACCCCATCCTGATCCCAATCTATCCACACTCGCATTGCTACATGCGATGGATACTGTGGCTCTTTATTTCCGGGTGTTACGGACATTTTTACCGCTCTACCAGCAGGTAAACTGATCACTTTACCGGTAATTGCACTATAACTGTGGCTTTGAGATTCATGACTAAACTCCTCGACGGTCACTTTTTCAATCCATTCCCACTCGTTGTCGTAGCTTTGGTTCTCACAATATTGGTTTTTCAATAATGTGGTTTGCAAAGCCACTGGCACATATTCAGGAGGCATGGTGCTACAGGCATCATTCACACTGTTACCCGCGCGCCATTGATACGGATTACTAAAATCGCTATTTGCAAAGGTGAGGTAATTTACTCGACCTTGCGCAACTTTATCCGCTGATAGCCAAAGCGCTCTGAGCTGCTTAAGCTTTTCTTCCTTGCTCACAATTTGCGTGGTGTCATGAGATTGTTCCCAAATCTCAACGAGTAATCCGTCGTAACACTTTTCCAGCCATGCAAAGCGCCCTTGCGCTTGCGCAACCGTTAAAAATTCTCCGACTTCATTGTAATTTGCTTGTTGTTCAAGCTCTGTCGCCGCTTGTACTTGTGTTGCTGCACACATCACAGATGTGGCGATAAATAATGGTTTCATCATGGTCGTTTCCTTACTTCAAAACATCGCTGTAGCTACTGTAGTCGGTGTAATAAACCAAATTCGCAGCTTCATATTCAGTGCAATAATTCCCTTCTGGATTTTGCTCACAGTAATCAACCATATCGGCAAATAAATTGGCGTTATTGCGACTGGCTGATTCGATGTTACTCAGCTGAGTTAATTGCTCGTTGCTAAACTGCGACGCATAGTAACGCTGCAGGTTTTTAGCACGGCGATAGGTCAAGCGCTCGGCGATCCAACGGGCTGTTAGTTCTTTTACTACTAACTTGGTTAAGTAATTTGCCCCTTCATAACCTTGTGCGGGTACTAGCGCTTGCAAAGCAGGGCCTGAGTCTTGATATTCGGCAATGTAGGCTTCGGTCACATTGTAGTCATCAAGTGAATCAAACTGATTAATGTAGTCATTTTTCAAATAATTAATCGCAGATTCAAAGAGCGCAAAGCAAGGCTCTGGGTTGAGTAAAGTACAGCGCATAATGCCGTTAGGTATAATGTTTAATAAGCGATTCGGCTCGCCACCACTTTGATAGCCACTGATGGTGATTTTTACCGATTGACGCTTGGTGTCATCAAGCTTTTGCAGCTGTCCATCCACTTTGACTTTACCAATCCAGTCAACACTTAAGTAACCACCAATTGAGCGCTTGTCTTCTTCATTGCGATAATCAATTTTCATATTGATCACCACGTTTGAGCCATAGGCAAAGCCATGCACAAAACCATCACCTAAGTTCTTTTCACGATTGCCTGGCTGTGCTTGGGCTAAGTCGAGTGCCGCCTGAGTAGGCTCATAACCCACCATACCACTTGGCATCAACATCCGAGATTTAGGTTTCATCGACGAATAAACGGTATAGGTTCCAGTGTATTTATCGGCGCTGATATCTTTGGCATAGTTTGCCCCAGCATCAACCCGCACAGCTGGAAACTTAAATCCTGCATCTACCTTACCGTCAATCAGCTTAAGCGCTTGCTCATAGCCTAAATCAACACCAACACGAAAATCGATTTTGCTGTTGCCCAAATGCTCTGCCTGAACACCTTTAACTGATTGTAGACCAAGATAGTTTTCACCTTTACTGTGATAAGCCGTGCCCAGTGGTACCGCATCAATGCTGCTAGGCTTAATTAAGTTTTGCTTAGCATCATCAGATTCACTCATCGCCAAAGCTGAGGTTGAGCATAGCGCTGCCAATACCACATTTAGTTTTATAAATTTATTCATAATTCACTCCGTGAGATGGCCTTTGCAGGCCATTCCTATTACTTAATGCTATTGAGAAAATCTTTGTGCCAAGGCTCAGGTAAGCGATTCAAAACATCCTGCTGCGTTTCAACTTTATCCTTAAACTCATTGTTACTTTGCATCGCCAGATCCCCAACTTGAACACCATTGGCGAACATGCTGAAGGTTTCACCTTCTAAGTAATTCGGATCGTCTTTACTGCGTGATAAACGTAAGTTGTAAACCTTGTCTTTAAATTTCACTTGCTTGATTTTGCTTACAAACTCAATTCCATCTTGGGTAAGAATACGATCGCCTAACTGCACTTCGTTAGCCCAAATAGACTCGCCCGATTGCATGATCACAGGGTGAGATTCCGTTAACAGTAACTTTTTCCCTGATTTGGTTTTAATTTCAATCATTGGAATTGCTTCAACACCAACTGAAATATCTTTGATCTCAAGCGCTAAACGATTGGCTGGATTGTATTGGCTAGCGCCCATGACTAGGTCGCCCACGGCAAGCTTTTCAATCGGCATTTGTGAGCCATCAGGCAAGGTGATCAAACTACCTTGTGCTAAGCAGCTATACACAATTTGCATTTGTGGGTAGTCGATATCTTCCCATGACCCTAAACCTGCAGAACCAATCACCACGGTTTCAGCGCGCGGTGTTTGGCCTGGGCGCGGTTCGTTATCAACAGCAATGTTCATTATCCAGTTTGCATCTTGATAACGGCCATACAAGGTTGCGTCACCAAACACACCTTGGTTACGGGTGATATTCCAAGATAATTTAGTCTTGGTACGGCGGCCAAATGGGATGTACTCCACTTGGATGTTATCCGCGAAGAAGTTTTGAATATCGTTGTACTGATCACCGGAAATCGACGTGGCGCCGCCGCCCTCTTTGGTTTGAATAAAGATATTAGAGCCAAAGTCGATCACATCAGGCTTTTGTACCTGAGGGCTACTTTTAAGGGTTGTGCTGCCATCACCGTTATCAACCACATCAATGACGCTCCAATCAGGTCGATAGATGCGCGTTACTTTACCCATCATGATGTATTCACCCACAAATGGGATCTTCAATTTTAACTGATCATTAGGCGTACCTGCTGGGTAAATATTCTCGTAGTCACAATCACCATAATTACGGTTTAAACAAACAATTATTTTATTGTCTAGCTGCCCAGCTTCTTTTGAACGTAAGTCTTTAGGATGAGATAAAGTCGACCCAAAGTCGGTGGTTAATGTACCCGCATTTTGCACTGATACCATTGGCGCGCCGCTTTGTACTTCAGGGGTTATCAAGCCCAACTCTCCTAAGATAGTATCTTTTGAATATTCGACTTTGGAGTTTCTATCTTCTACAACTTCGTTACCATTTGCGTCGGTATATACCACAGTCACCCATGCATCTGCGTATATTTGCTCAGCACTTTGTAATTTAGCCACAGCGTCACTTAAACGTGCTGATGAGTAAATTGACTTACGCTTTTTTTCTTCCTCACCATCGCCAAAAAACTCTGCGTAGCGCGGTAGCGTGATCGATTCACCTTTTTCGTTTACTAACGTGATATCGATAAACGTATAGTTGGTTGGTTTTTTTTCACTGTTCAGTGCAGATACCACGAGGTACTGTTCATTGGTACCAGGCAAAGTAGCAACTTCAATACCCATGTGTTTGAAAAACGAGCACAAACTTGAGTTATGCGCATTACAATCATTGGCCGTACTCACGCTTGATATGGCTAAGCTCGGTGCCGCTAGGCTACGTGCATACTGTTTATCAATCACGTTAAACAAATGGGGTCTATTTTGCTTATTAAGCCCATATTTGTTTAAACGCTGCTTTAACGCTTGTATGTTTTGCTTGCTTGTTAAGTCGGACTTTACAAACCCTTGCTTAATTTCAAGTACAGGTGAACTAGCATTAATCTTCACAATATCACTTTGTGCTTGGGCTATTGACGTAGCCGCACCTAATGCCAGCGCGACAGATAAACTGAGTAATTTCATCTTGATTCCCTTTGTTATATTTTACCTTTATTGGTGTTTTTTGAGCACAAGCTCAGGAACCTTGTATCAATTGATACAAGGGCCCTTACTGCTAAAAGAAGTGTTATTTACCAGCCAGTGACTGAGAACTTGATGTCGGAAACTTCACCGTAATGGAAGTTATTGCAGCCGTCTTGCCCTTTACTTGCTTGAGGTTGCTCTTCTAAACGAGCACGGATCACATAGTCTTTGTCTTCCCACCAGCGAACATAAGGTAAGAACAGCGATTGACTGGCTTTAATACGGCAACGACCATTGCTGCACTCTTTGAGGTAGTTACTATTCATGTCGCTAAAGTTTTCTTCACCTAGCTCAAACTTTTTGTCCTCATCTTTATCCAACCAGATGGTGAAACGCAGTTCATTTGCTCGATTGTTCAAAAGACGTTCAGCTGTCGATTCACTGATCTCATTGCTGACAATATCTACGGTAAGCTCTTGTGAGCGAGTAAAGCTAAAGTTAGATTTATGTAGTACGTAGCCCATGCTATTGGTGCCTTGTGCCCCCGTAACCGATAAGCGGTCATTAATTGATGTCCACATCATGATTTGATCGATATAAAACGTATTGGCATTATTTTGATCGCTTATCGCAACCACACACTGCTGAGGCTCAGACAATGAGATGTTTTTACTGAACGTGTCTGTTTCACCGCTGCCATCTTGGTAACTTACCGATAAGGTCACCGTGTAATTGCCTACTACTTTAGGATAATCAATAACGCCAGGGGTTTGTGCTGAGCTAGTGCGGCCATCAAAGCCAAACTGCCATTGATACTTAGGCTGGCGCAACACATTGGCCTGTGAAGTATTGATAAATTCAACGCGATTATCTGCTAGAACTTGATACTCAAAGCCCGCTTTGATTGGTAGTTCAGGTACATCTATGTCTGCTTTTAAATCAATTACCTGAGCTAGTTTGGTATGCCCACACGTGTCGTAGAAGTTATATTCACTGCCGATGGCCATACGCAACATAGTAACGCCTGCTGAGAGTGTCTCAGGCAAAGTAAAATTCACCGTACCATTGCCAACTAGTTGGTTGTTCAAAACCATTTCATCGGCTGAGAATAAACCATTGCGATTACTGTCAACCAACAAAGTGACACGCTTATCGCTCAGTGATGATGGTAACGTTAAGGTCTGTTCGTTATGCCTATTAAATGACACTGCATTGATTAACAAACTTTGATAGCGCTCGCTGCTGAGCGCAAGTGCTGTATCATTAACACTGACATCTGTGGTGTGCACTTGACCTTGATTAAAATATGGCTCGCAGGAAGCACCAACAGCGCGACTATAAAAATGACGGTAGCCCACTTTTTGCTGGCCATTTTTAAGTGTCACCGTGAGCTTAAAGCGCACTAGATCATCCACATTCACTTGGCGTGCGCGTTCAAGGTAATCGTAAATACTGCTTGAGTCCCCTTCTTGCCAGCTTTCCTCGGTACCATCGCCCCAAGCAATATCAAGCCTCGCGATATCGTTTACTGGTACACTAGCAACGCGATAATTCACCGTGTTGTAATTAATGCTGCTGGTAAAATCCAATGTTGATATGTCTGAATTGCGCGCCACAATCCCCACAGAATGTAAGGTTTCATCAATATCAGCTTTTAACTTAGATTCAGTGCCTAAATACGTGAAATTGCCGGCTTGAGAGAGTAAACATTGCCCAGCATCTTCAATGCTGGCGCCTGGGAAAAAACATTCAATGTTGGCGCGTAAAAACAATTTAAATGCGTCGTTGATAGACCAATGGTGAGTCTTTACAAGTTCGTAAAATGCCTTTCTTAACACCCCACCAATGTGATAGGTCGATAATCCTGTTTGATAATCTTTAAAATGATCAATACTGCGACCATCCCATGAAGGCATCTCAAAAAATCGAGCACCTTTGTCTTCGTACATAACATCCCAACCGTACCACCATTTACGGTTTTTCTGATGATTTTGAGCGCTATCACTGATTTGATTTAAATAAGCCGCTGACTGACTATAAGCACCCGATACGTTTGCTTGTAAGTAATCCAATACCGCCACGCTGGCGATATCAGAGAATGCTTCGTTTATTGCACCATCTTGATCGGCCGCACCTAGCTGGCTGTTCCAAAATGTCACAGCATGACTTGCCTCATGTGCTACAACATCCAAAGTAGTGTGAAAATAATGGGTACCACCGTAATTCCCTGTACCGTAATTGACGTGAGTGTCGTCCCAGTTAGCTTGGGTATTACCATAGGTGTTATTACCCACATTCTGTTTAAGCTGCTTTAAGCAAAACCCATTAGGGTCACAATCAGTAGCCTGCTGTGGGTACATTTGCTTAAGCAAAGTATGGTAATACTGCATCACCACTCCAGCATTAAAGTGTGCTTCATTCACCGCTAGATAGCTGTAATAGTCATAGAACTGGTCGTCGATACGCTGCTTATCAAAATGCTCGTTCGTACTGTCGCACTGATAACTTGCTGCGAGAGACTTATCGTTCATGTAATCTATGGTTTTAACATAGGGATTTTCTAGTGTGCAGGTATCATTAAGCTTGCTGACGATAAATGGATAACCCGAGAACGCTTGAAATATTGCCCCATCCTGAACTTGGAACAACAACTCCTGACCTTTTGGAGCGTTTGCATCAAATTGATAATTCAAACAGTTATTCATACTTTGCGGTTGGGGTGAGTAGCAAATTGCACCGAGCTTTTCATTGCCACCAATGCCACCACCTGCGACCAAATCGCTGGTAAATGCATCTAAGTCTTGCTTACGACTGAGAATTTGTAATGTTCTGGCATCGAACACATAGCGATAAACCTGCGTATCAACATACCCTTTGAGCACGATAACAGGGTTCAATTGTCCATTGCGCACTTCATAAGCGCGCGTCAGCTGAGTATCCTGTGCAGTAACATTTTGCTGTTTTGCGATATCTGCTAACACCTGCTCGTCTGATTGTAAGAAACGCTTAGGGGTTACATAGCGTATACTGCCTTTTGCTAGAACTGTTTTGCCTAATCCTTGCTTAACTTCGCCATCATCATTATTTATCAATACAAAGCGCGCCCCTAACACTGGCCATTGACCTAAATAGGTTTGATAGTGGCGATATTCTTTTTGCTTGCCAGTTTGTTTGATTAATCGATAGCTCAATACAGCTTCAACCCCATCAGTCACGCTTTGTACATTGGACTGCTGTACGAAGCCAAGCCCTTGCTGAGCAATCGATTGCTCTAACACTTGCCAAACATGTGCTTGGTTAAGCAAAGTGTGGTTCTGAACAGCCTGAGCAGCAGAGGTTATGCCGAATAACCCAGTGGCAACGAAAACCGAAAACTTGTTCATTTCAATTCCTTGTTGAATTTAGTTACAACACCTTGTTGATCTAAAGGTGGTTAATTACGATATAGAGTAATGCATCAAAATTAACAATTAAATAACAAAAAAGAATGAATGAAATTCACATAACACCTAACTCTTTGATGCAAAAAAAGAACATAAAGTAAACTTTTTTGTAACAAAGCAGGTTAGCTCAGAGGAATAATATATTCCTTTGTAGGATTTTTATGGAATCAGGTACAAATATAGTAAAAATGGTTGATTCTTAGAGAGCGAAACCTAGAAATAAATCGCAACCAGAAGCCATTTAACCGCTAAATGGCAACACTTGAGTAGCTCATTCAATGAAGAAAACAGAATATTAAAGGTAAAGTGAGGTTAAAAAGCTTTAAGACTAAGAGCCGTAATGATTAGCACCGCGAGCAATATAACGTAGCTGCCAAATTAACCTTTCGGTGAGCTCTGCCCGTTGCTGCGCATCTTGATCGAGCGCTTCAGCACCAGCATTAAAAACCAACGTGACCATGGCCTCTGCCTGCATATATGCATGCTGCTTGTCACACGGTGTTTCGCTTTCAAGATAATGCGCGAGCTCAAGAATAAAATGTTTAATTTCTCTGGCAACAGCGGCTCTAAACGCTTTCGAAGTGCCCGAGCGTTCTCTCAGTAGCAGTCTAAACTGATTGCTAGAGGTATCAATGAACTCCATAAAAGTTTCAACGGAGGTAATGATCACACTGCCACCACTGGCAATACGCCTACGAGCTTGGCGCATAAGCTGACGCAGCGTAAGACCAGCTTCATCTACCATGGTCAATCCAAGCTCGTTCATGTCTTTAAAATGACGATAAAATGAGGTTGGGGCAATACCCGCTTCACGCGCGACTTCACGTAGACTTAGGTTAGAGAAGCTGTGTTCTGCACTGAGCTGGTTGAATGCCGCTTCAATCAGTGCTTGCCTTGTTTTTTGTTTTTGTTGTGCGCGAACACCCGACATTCTCTGCTCCAATAGCAATTTTTTTAAAACGATCTCAAGTCTAATACTTGACGGCAACAGAATGAAATATTATTTTAGCGTACAAGTGTACGCTGAAATTAACTAATCATGAAAAAACCACCGATTATATGGACCAATGTAATATTTTTTAGTCTGTCATTCTTGGCAGCTATCACGCTTGTACCATGGTACGGCTTTACCTATGGATACACCACAACTCATTGGCTGGTGTTTGTCTGCTGTATGTTTTACGCGGGCTTATCAATTACCGCAGGTTACCACCGACTTTGGGCACACAAAGCTTATGATGCGCACCCAGCTGTACAATGGGTATTTGCTATTGGTGGCGCTTTTGCGCTGCAAAACAGTGCCCTACACTGGAGTAGCGACCATCGAGTCCACCACGGACAAGTTGACGACCCAGTAAAAGACCCTTACGCCGCAACAAACGGTTTTTGGTACAGTCACATCGGTTGGATGCTGCGCGACTATCAAGGTGATAGCTATGGTAATTACGCCAATGCGCGAGACTTGCAACGTAACAAAATAGTGATGTTTCAGCACCGTCATTATTTAAAGCTCGTTTTACTCACGAATATTGGTATTCCGCTCGTGCTAGGCCTAATGCTTTCTAACACGTGGTTTGAAGTGGTAGGCATGCTGCTTTTGGCTGGGGTGCTAAGGTTGGTACTAAGTCAACATTTCACCTTTTTTATCAACTCATTAGCGCATATTTGGGGTTCTCGTCCCTATACCGAAAAGAATACTGCGCGTGATAACGGCTTTTTAGCACTATTCACTTATGGCGAAGGCTATCATAATTTTCACCATATTTTTGCCAGTGACTATCGCAACGGTATTCGTTGGTACCACTATGATCCAACCAAATGGATTATTCGCGCAATGGCGGCTGTCGGGCTTGCATCTAAGCTCAAGCGCACGCCTATTGAGCGAATAGAAAAAGCCAAAGCAGAAACTTTGCTGTTGAAAACAAAAGTACGTCTTGCAAAATTGCCTTTAGCGCAAGATAAGCTTACATTGTTACATCAAGAGTATGAATTGCTTCTGAAAAAACTTCAGACCTTTTGTAGCGTACAAAAGCAATTAATCGAAGCAAAAAAAGACTCCATGCTAGAGCACTGTGAAAAGTCCGCATTGATGAAACAATATCAAGAATTAGAGGCGGCTTGGCAAACTCAAAAGCAAGCATGGTTAGCATTAAATGCGAGGCTGCTAAAACCGTCTTTTAGCTAAACTATGGCGGCCTCTTAGATAGAATGAGGAGAGGCCGTGGCTAAGCCAAAAAATAAACCAGCACCTGTAGCCAATGCAGGTTCTGAGGTATATCAATACGACGCAATCATCATTGGTACTGGCCCTGGGGGTGAAGGGGCCGCAATGAACTTATCGAAAAGCCACAAAAAAGTTGCCGTCATTGAAAGGCAGCAAGCCGTTGGTGGCGGATGTGTACACTGGGGCACCATTCCCTCTAAGGCATTGCGTCACTCTGTCAGTCGCTTAATCGAGTACAAAGCCAATCCTTTATACCGTTTTACTGAAAAGCCACAACGTCACACCTTTCAAGATATTTTGAATCATGCCAGTACGGTTATTTCAAAGCAGTCTAACCTGCGTAGTAGCTTTTATGAACGTAACCGCATCCATTTGTATCAAGGTAACGCCAGTTTTGTAGATCAACACACGATAAAGGTTGAACATGTCGATGGCTCACAAGAGTTGATCACCGCACAGACCATTGTGATTGCAACAGGCTCACGGCCTTATCGTCCGCCTGAAGTCGATTTTACTCACCCACGAATTTACGACAGCGACACCATTTTGAGCTTGAAGCACAACCCGCAACGCGTGTTGATCTACGGCGCAGGTGTGATTGGCTGTGAATATGCTTCTATCTTTAAAGGCTTAGGCGCAAAAGTAGATTTAGTGAACACCCGTGACCGCCTACTGGCGTTTATGGACGCAGAAATCTCTGATGCGCTCAGTTATCACTTTTGGAATAGCGGTATTGTAATTCGCCACAATGAAGATTTTGCGCGCGTTGAAACCCGAGATGATTGTGTAATTTTACATTTAAAATCAGGTAAACGCGTAAAAGCAGACTGTATTTTATTTGCTAACGGACGTACAGGTAACACTGATGACCTTAATTTAGCGGCGATTGGCTTGAAAGCCGATGGTCGTGGGCAATTAAAAGTAAATGAAAATTATCAGACCGATGTGGAGAATGTTTACGCGGTGGGAGATGTTATTGGTTACCCAAGCTTGGCAAGTGCCGCATTTGATCAAGGCCGAATTGCTGCCGATGCGATTGCCCATGGTGAGTGTGCAGATAAATTAATCATTGATATTCCCGCAGGGATTTACACCATCCCAGAAATGAGCTCGGTCGGTAAAACTGAGCAGCAGCTAACTGCGGCTAAAATCCCTTACGAAGTGGGTCGTGCGCAATTTAAGCATCTAGCTCGCGCCCAGATCACAGGCACAGAAGTTGGCAGCCTTAAATTATTGTTTCATGCAGAAACAAAAGAGCTTCTTGGCGTACATTGTTTTGGCGAACGCGCCTCTGAAATTGTGCATATCGGTCAAGCGATTATGGAGCAAAAAGGACCAGGCAATAACGTTGAGTACTTCGTCAATACGACCTTTAACTACCCGACCATGGCTGAGGCATACCGAGTTGCGGCATTAAATGGGTTAAACCGGTTGTGTGACTAATAAAAAGGCGCCAAATTGGCGCTTTTTTTAAAATTGATATTGCGCGTTTAGGCGCCAAACTTGCTCATCTTGCCCTTTCGCTCTGCCGACAGCTAATCGTGCATCGGCCTCATAATCGATAAGTTGCAGCTCTGCACCTAATTGCCACTGCTCAGACAGTGACTTTTGGACATTTACCGTCACACCCTTTGTAAAACTGGCGTTTTCATCAAATTGCCAATGGTCTTTATCTATTACTTTGGATTGCTCAGCTCTTACGCTCAATCGGTAATCATCAAAGGTGTGGCTCAACATCACAAACCAGCTATAAAAATCATTATCTACGCCGCGCGTTGGCCCCATTGCAGTATTACCTACCATCGCTTGTGCAATCAGTTGAGATTGGGCATTAAACTTTGTTCGCCACGCTAAGCTCCAAAACTTGGTATCCCAAGCGTATTGTTTAGTGACATAGTTTATTGCACTGGGATCACCATTATTATCGTACCAATAAAAGCGCAGAGCATGTTGCTTCAAGTAGCTCCAATGCGCACCTAAATAATAACCAAACCGTCCATCAACTTCAGTGAAGGGTTCTACATACTGTCCTTGGCGACTCAGTTGTGGTGTAGAGAGTGATTTTAATGGCGCAATTCCTATGCGTTCATTAAAAACCGATTGTCGGTCATGTGGTACAAACCCCCGCCACGCAATTAATGTTCCTGCAGGGTCGTTGCCTTTGAACACTGCGCCTATGGCGCTTAAATCATGTTTGGAGCGAAAGCGGCGCGCTGCGCGTTTAAGCTCAAACTCAGCACCAAAGGTGCGAACCTCCTCCCCTAACCACGCGTTTAATCCCGAGAAGTGATAAGTATAGGGAGATGACCAACCAAGTGCGGGGTTTTCTAATGACATACGCGGATAAAACCCACCAACGCGTGCGCTAAACTGATAACCTTGTGCTAAAGGTTGGTATTGCGCATATGCTTCTGTTAGGCCAATTTTATCATTTGGGTCTGGGACATATTGAGCAACCACATGCGCCGACCATGCCGAACTGATATCTACTCGTGAGCTTAATGCCAATCGGCTCACGTTGAGCCGCTGATTATTATCGGAAAATCTCGCAATACCCCACCCATACTGATGCCAAGCAGCAGTATTACTGCTGTTAGTTAAAGAGACACTCATATTCCCTTTAACCTGCGCAGACATATCTTGTGCCGCCACGCACTGGCTAATTATTAGCGACCACACTAATAGGCCTAACGGCTTACTCGTAATCATCCGTCTCATCTGTAATGAACTCCAATTTGTCGAGTAGAGGTTGTTTAATTTGATACTGCACCTGTTGTGATACACCCGTGATAGTCAACGGCTGGCTTTCAGGCATGTTCAAATTTTCAAATCGCTCATGCCAGACATTCAATTGTGTATTACCCAACTGCGCGCTATCGATTGTAAGGGAGACTTTACCTTGTGCATCGCTTATCCCATAAACACCTGAATTAACAACCAAAATATACCCTAGCATCCAGTCATGTATATTACAGCCAAGCTCTACTACACCCGCTTGCGAAAACTGAACAGGCGCAAGAGGTTTATCTCTATAGAGCTTTAATTCAAATGCCTTGGCCTGAGAAAATGAATACACGTGGTGCAAAATGGAATCAAAATTAGGGAACTCAACTTGGCTGTTACTCGGCACTATCAAGGTGTGCGGGGTAAACGCCCTGTCTTTTTGCCCCATGCTATAAATTGTTTGCTGTTGCGATTGGTTTGCTTGCCAAGATTTACCGCTCAGCCAAACAGCCGTTCCTGCCACCGGTTTGCCTTGCTCATCGGTGATTGTTATTTCAAGCGCATTACTTGCAGTGCTTAACAAGCCAAGTAATAAGAGTATTTTATTCATCCAGCGTTCCGTACAAATAATTAGATAATCAGTATAGAGCACGCATGCTCACAATGAAGACTCCCTTAATAGACCCAAGATACGCCTTTGTACATTCAAAATGAATACGTATGCAGATATTTCAGTGTTTGAGGCCATGGGCAGTATGCTAGTAAAACACCATTTATGACAACAAATTAGGGAACATCATGCGCTTAATCAGCACTCTAACACTGTGTAGCAGCTTTTTTTGTTCAGCTATTCAAGCTGCTAGCTACTCAGTAAGCTCTCCCGATGGCACCATCAAGTTTACGGTTGATGATAACCACGCTCAGCCCCAGTATCAGGTTAAGTTTAACAATAAACCTTTGTTAAACGGCTCTAAATTGGGCTTTGAGTTTCAACGTGCAGCGCCGATGAAAGATAACATCGAGATCGCAAAATCCACCACCAGCAGCCATCACAGCAATTGGCAACAGCCTTGGGGTGAAGCGCGTATCATTGAAGATAAGCACAATGAGTTAGAAGTTCAGCTGCGAGATAAAAACAGTAAAGACGTCGCTTATACGCTGCGTGTGAGAGTGTTTAATGACGGCCTTGGCTTTCGCTATGAAGTAAATAAAAACAATGCGTTATACATTACCAAAGAGCTGACAGAATTTAACTTTGCTGATAGCCAAAATAGCACTGCATGGTGGATCCCCGCGCGAGGTTGGAATCGTTATGAATACACTTACAATACCACCAGCTTGCACGACGCTGCGCATGTGCATACACCTTTCACACTAAAAAATGCCGATGGTGTGCATATTAGCGTGCACGAAGCTGCGCTTGTTGATTATGCCGCAATGACTTTAAATCAGCGTCGCCCAGGGACTTTTGTTGCAGATTTAACACCTTGGTCTGACGGCATCAAAGTTAAAACTAACGGGCAATTTAAAACCCCATGGCGCACCTTACAAATTGGCGATAAAGCCACTGACTTACTTAACTCCCACCTAATATTAAACCTCAACGAACCCAATAAATTAGCAGATACATCATGGGTAGAGCCTGGCAAATATTTAGGTATTTGGTGGGGTATGCATATTGGCAAAAACACATGGGGTAGCGGTGAAAAGCATGGTGCCACCACAGAGCACACAAAAGACTATTTAAGTTTTGCCGCAGAGCACGGCTTTGATGGCGTATTGGTTGAAGGCTGGAATATCGGTTGGGATGGCGATTGGTTTTACAATGGAGATGTATTTAGCTTCACACAAGCCTATCCAGATTTTGATATCAAAGCGATTAGTGAACACGGAACAAAGGTTGGTGCCCGTCTGATCGGTCATCACGAAACATCAGGTAATGTCAGTAACTATCGCAAGCAAATGGATGATGCTTTTAAGTTATATCAGCAAGCGGGTGTGCGTCAGGTTAAAACAGGCTATGTTGCTGATGGCGGTAATATCAAGCGGATAGACGAGCGTGGATTACCACGCTTTGAATGGCATGATGGCCAATTTATGGTTAACGAATATCTGGATAACGTTAAACTGGCAGCCAAATATCAGATCAGCATCAATACCCACGAACCAATCAAAGACACGGGATTACGCCGTACCTACCCTAACTGGTTAAGTCGTGAAGGTGCCAGAGGCCAAGAGTTTAATGCCTGGGGCACACCACCCAATCCACCAGAGCACACACCGATGTTAGCGTTTACGCGTATGCTGGCGGGGCCAATGGACTTTACACCTGGCATTTTCGACATGAGTTTCAATGGATTAGGCGATAAAACTAACCGCCCACAAACCACGCTTGCAAAACAGCTGGCTTTGTATGTTGTGTTATACAGCCCAATTCAAATGGCAGCAGATTTACCAGAAAATTATCTTGCTAAAGCCGATGCCTTCCAATTTATCAAAGATGTTCCTACAGACTGGGAGCACAGTATCGCGCTATCGGGTGAAGTTGGCGATTATGTGGTGTTCGCAAGAAAAGAAAGACAAAGAGGCAAGTACTCTGGCAACGACTGGTATTTAGGTGCTATCACCGATGAGCAAGCGCGCTCAATCGACGTGCCGTTACACTTTTTAGACGCAGATAAAAAGTTCGAAGCACAAATCTACCAAGATGGAAAAAATGCCGAGTGGAAGAACAACCCATATGATATACAAATCAGCAAACGAATCGTGACAGCAAAAGACACATTAACGTTAAAGCTGGCCACCAGCGGCGGTACCGCTATTCGCTTTAAAGCGCTGTAATACAATATTCTCTGCTCGATACCTACGGGTATCGAGCATGAGCGTATCACTTCTCGCTTCTACTCTCTCATTTTGTTATAAATACTCATAATTGGTGAAATTACCTACTCTTTCGCCTTAATCACCAATACAAGAACAGTCAAAAAATTCAAGCTATTGATAAATAATAACTAAATTTATGGCCCACTCATTGCTTTAACATTCAAAACAATAAATAAGATAGGGATAATTAAGATGCCAGTACCAGTAAGCGATAGACCCATTGACGCTGTAAGAGAAGAAGTGATTGATCAGTTGATCCTAAATTATAGCCATGGAGAGATCTCTGCCGATGCCTTTGAGCGACGCTTAGATAATGCATATAGCACCAATAATGCTGAGCAACTTCAAGCTTTATCTGCCGATTTACCACTGCAATCCGATCCCCGCTATCACAGTGAAAAACAAGCGAGAATGCAACCAAAATATACCGCCTCAAGCGATCACCCCGACACGCTCGACATCACCTCTATCTTAAGCTCAGATCAACGCAGCGGAGAGTGGATTGTTCCAAAGCATATTAAATTAAATAATTATCTAGGCAGTATAGAATTAGATTTTAGAAACGCTGTGTTTACTCACCCCGAGGTGACAATAGAAGTAAACTGTATCGGCGGCAGTGATGAAATAATTGTCCCAGAAAACATTGATGTTATAACAAGTACCACCAATATCCTCGGGCATGTAAGTAACAACCGTGCCGGGCTTTCATCCAATACCTTTAATACTCAGCGCCCAAAGCTTTATATTCGAGGTAAAGTGATCTTGGGTAGTATTGAAATAAGCGTGAAGAAAACGATGCAAGAGAAAGTTAAACAGTTCGCCCATAGCCTTAAATCGCTGTTTGATGAAGGTAAAAAGCCTTAGCTCGTTACATACGCTTAGCACTGCCCCAAGCTTTTTAATCTCGGCACAAACCATAATAATAGGCATCTGCGCGCTCATTACCCAATCTGAAATGACTGCGCAAGTGCCCTTCTCTTTGCATACCTAACTTTTCCATTAACTTCCAGGACGCGGTATTATCTGTGGCACACAAGGCGGTAATTTTCATCACCGGCAGCTGCTCAAATAGTTTATTGATAAAAGCATCAACTGCCTCAAAGGCATACCCTTGGCCAATAAAGTCTTTATGTAATCGGTAACCTATCTCACCAATTAAGCTTTCTTTATTCACATATTTAAACATCAACTCACCTATCAGCTTGCCTCTGTCGTGCAATGTAATTGCCAGAGCTAGGCGCTGATGTTCTTCAGCCAACCAAGGTTTGCACCCTTCTAATAATCTCGTCTTAGCTTGTTCAAATGTTGCGGGCTCACCAATATAACGAGATGTTTGCGCGCAACTACGGTGTTCATAACTTGCTTGTAAATCCTCTGGTGTGATTAGGCGAATGGCTAACCTTGGTGTACTAAAGTGCATTGGTGACTCCTTTTTTAGTATTTTTATTAAATGTTGCTATTGGCATCTAACTTACCATTTTTCAAAAATAATGTTCCCCACGCCCACCTCAACAACAGTGCGACTCCTAAAATAAGCCAGGCAATATCACTCGGTACACTTATAAAGTAAGCGTTACAGGCAACCGCAAGTAACGTAAATAACAATAATTCGATTGCCCCTATTAAGGCGTTAGCACTTCCTGATTGTTCACGAAAATAAGTGGTCACAAGGCCCATATAAAGAGAAAAATAGCCACCAAAAACCATCATGACTAAACCATATCCGAGCAATGCATTTGCTAGCGTAAAAGGCAAAGCCACAAAACACATTGCACTTATCAGCAATAAAGGCCAAAAAAGCGCCATCACATCACTTATGCGGTAACGATGTTGCAAGTATTTAGTGAGCATAGAGCCAAGTAGTAGCCCGCCCATAGGCAACATCATCATTTGACCAAATTCACTTTGTGTAAGGGCAAACTGAGACTGCAACACAAATGGGTAATAAAGCTGTATGGTGAGGTAAATAAAAGTTGGTCCCCATTTAAAAAGTGCCAGTGCAATAAATTGAGGTGCTAATAGCAGCAACTGATAACGCCTGAACAACTTTTTGGGATGCAATGAAATTGCACCACAGGGCATTACTTGTTTGGGTAACAACCAAAATCCAATCACAGCAACAACCAATACATAGCCTGCGAGTAACCAAGCAACCACTTGCCAACTCGACCAGTCAGCCAAAACGCCCCCTAAACAGGGCGATAAAATCGCGGTACAGCTGGCCACCATCGCCAAGCTATTTAATGCGCTTTGTAGGCACTTACCCTGATAGAGCGCGCCTAGCAAGGTTCGACTTATCAACAATGGGGCAGCAGCACCCAAGCCTTGTAATATTCGACCAATGGCAAACCACTCAACACTGTTTGCCATTGCACACAACATGCATCCTAAGCCAAACAAACACTGCCCAATAAGAAAAACACGCCTATCACCATACTTATCACGCAAGGGGCCAACAACCAACTGAGACAAGCCTAAACAAATGAAGTATCCAGTGATCATCATTTGACCTTGGCTAGCACTGAGCCTTAATTCATTCGCTATCTGTGGTAATACAGGCAAAAATATTTGGCTCGCTAGCTGAGAACAAGACAAAAGCAACATCGCCGTCCATACCATTGATACGCCCACCCAATAAACACTGAGCCGTTAATATAGGCTTTACTTTAGTGATTAAAAAGCATGTAATTGGAACAACATTACATCCCAACAGGAACTAATATGGATTGGCTTACTGCTGCTAAAAGTTTTGTGCTGATAGCGGAGCACGCAAGTTTCACGCAGGCAGCTTTGCAACTTAATATCTCCTCATCCGCTGTCAGTAAGCGCATTGACTGGTTGGAGAAACAGCTAGGCACCAGTTTGTTAATCCGTACTACAAGACAAGTTACCTTAAGTGAATCTGGGCAAATATTTTTACCCAAAGCACAGGCATTATTAGCGCAGTTTGAATCGGTCATGTCGCACACGCAAGAAATGAATCAGGTTCCTATCGGCATACTGAAAATTGCGGCAACTTTAGCTGTTGGTAATAGTGTTTTAATGCCTAGTATTCAGCGCTTTTTGGCAACCTATCCTGAAGTCACCATTCAGCTCAATGTACTTGCACCCGGCGCGCCACCCGATCTACATAATGATCTGGTTATAACCCGTCACTACGATGAATTTGATTCCATTGCACATAAAGGCTGTAGTTTACTGGAGTATCAAATGAGCTTATTTGCTGCACCCAGCTATCTCAAAAAACACAAACCTATTAATCGCTTGGAAGATTTAGCAGGGCATAGAATGTTGCTGAGCAATTATTATCAACAAAAAGGTCATATTGTATTAAACGATGGGAGCAAGTTTAACTTTGCGCATTATAACTTTGTGTCAGATCATCTCGATGTAATGCTAGAGGCCGCAGTACAGGGCATGGGTTTAATGTTCATATCGGCAAGTTATATTCGCAAACAACTGCAAGCGGGTACTTTAATACCCGTTTTGCCTGCTATTCAGTCTGCTAAAAAACAGCTGTGGGCTTACTATCCCAAAAGCGCTTTTACACCGTTAAAAACCCGAATGTTTATTGATCATTTGAAACAACAGTTAGCCACTGAGCAAAAATGAGTGTGCGACTGAAGTATGCAATATGTTCGCTGTAAAGAATAAAACATTCAAACAACCATATTGCACCTTTGAGTCTGTGTAGTTACACCGTAGGTAGCTGAGCTTGACGACGTTGTAAATGCCAGCCAATAAACTGGCTTAATATTAACGAACAAGCTGCTAAGGCAGCGCCAAAGTAAAACACCAACGAATTGTCATAAAGCCACACAATACCAAAGCTTGCTGGAATAATGACAGCTGCAATATGATTGATAGTAAAGCTAACGCCCGCCGTAGAAGCGATATCTTCAGGTCTGGCTATTTTTTGGAAGTATGTTTTAAGCGCAATTGCCATAGCAAAGAATAAATGATCCACCACATACAATACCGCAGCAAAATTGGCTGATTCAACTAACGCATAACCAGTAAATACCAAAATCAGGCCAGTATATTCGATAGTTAATGCTTTCTGTTCGCCTATTTTTCCTATCATTTTACCGATTGCAGGCGCTGCAAAAATATTAACCACATGGTTGAGCATATAAAGCAGCGTAATTTGTGCCACATCAAAGCCAAACTTTTCAACCATTAAGAAGCCAGCAAACACCATAAAAATTTGTCTGCGTGCACCAGAGAAGAACAGCAGTAAATAATACAAACTGTATTCTTTGCGCAGTATTAGCTTTTTGTGTTGCGTGCTTTTTGCTACAAAATGTGGAAATGCACTGATCATAAATAACGTCAGCAGCAAGCCTACGCCACCCAATACAAGATATAACCACTCATAGTTTTTTGTTAAGAACGTCAAACACAGCCAAATGAGTGCAAAGGTAACCAATGAAGCCATAGATTTTATCGACAATAGCTGGCCAAGTTTTTGAGGCGCTTCATCTTTACTAAACCACTGCAAACTCAATGATTGGTTAAGCGTTTCAAAATAGTGAAAGCCAATCGACATCAGCACTGTCGTTGCATACAAGCCATAAATTGTGGGAAATAACCCAGTGATCGCCACACCAATCGACAGCAAACACAAACTGACTAAGGCAAATGTTTGTTCTTTTAAAACCAACAACACAAATACAGCAGTAAAGGCTAAAAAGCCGGGGATCTCTCTTAACGATTGCAGCATTCCCATGTTCGCCCCAGTAAATTGGGCGGCTTCTACGGCAAAGTTATTAAGCAATGCAGTCCACGCTGCAAATGTGACCGCCATTACAATGGTAGCCAATGTTAAAAATCCAAATGGGGTTTTCCATTTTTGAGCAGGTACATCTTCCATTGTCTCTCCTATAAGCACATTGATTGTATTTCTTGCTCATTGTATGCTCAGTTTGAGATGACCAAAATATAACACTATGACAGAAAATTTATCAGATCAGACAACTTCTAGTTGGATCAGCATCAAAACTCGCTTCAATTTAAAAACCCTCGGTAAACCTGTTTACCCCAGAGCGAGCACCATGCCACCGTGGCAACATGTCCAAACTCACCAACATACTTGGGGACAGCTTGCCTACACCAGTAACGGGGTAATGAGCATCAATACACCAGCGGGCAATTTCGTTATCCCACCCGACCAAGCGCTGTGGTTGCCGCCTAATTTGCCTCATGAAACTTTCTGTCGGTATGGTGGACACTTTCGCAGTGTATATATTGATGGAGACTACATAGAGGTGCTGGGTCACCAAGCTAAATTACTGCACGTTGACGAACTGTTGAAAGCGATTATTTTAGAGATCTGTCAATGGGACCCAGACTATACACTTGATGCGAAAAAGCTTCGTTTTATCGATGTCTTTATCGACAGGTTAGAATCCGCTCCAACCAGTGCTTTTTTTATGCCAACCGCACAAGACACGAGGCTTCTTCCTATTATCAGTGAATTACATGCCAATCCAGGCTGTAATAAAACACTACAGCAGTGGGGCGAACAAGTAGGTGCCTCAACGCGAACGCTCAATCGCTTATTTAATAAAAGTTTTGCCATGAATTTTAGTCAGTGGAAGCAAAAGCTGCGAGGCTTAAGAGCGGTAGAAATGATTGAAGCGGGCTACAGCCAACAAGTTATTGCAGAACAGCTGGGGTTTGAATCGAGCTCTGCGTTCAATACCGCCTTTAAAAAAGTATTTAACTGCACGCCTGGGCAATATTTGCGTAAATAGAGAAAAACATCACGGAAATAATACGCTAGCTACCAATTCGCTGTGTCGTATTCTAAAGTTAATGCATAACAAGAATATAGATCTATGATTGTGAGGAGGAGCGATGAAGTTATGCCTATTAGTATTCCTCTTAGTCACAACAAGCGCTTTTGCCAAAACGATTAAGGTTGCAGCTATTGATTGGTGTCCACAAATTTGCCCTGAGCAAAAAGAAAAAGGCTATGTTGTCGACCTTGTAGAAGAGATTTATCGCGATTCGGATTATCAGCTACAAGTTGATTACTTTCCATGGTCAAGAGCAATAAAGTACGTTTTGGCAGGGAAGTATCATGCACTACTTTCACCAGCCAAAGCAGAAGCACCGCAGTTACGCTACCCTGCTTCAGCTGTTGGGCAACAAGAAATGTGTTTTTTCACAACGTTAGAGAATCAATGGCAATACAGAGGTATTGATTCTCTTAGCAAGATGCAAATTGGTATTGCAATCGACACATCAATAGAAGAGCTCAATCACTATGTATCTAGTCATTCAGATCAGTTTGTTTTTCAGCCGTACCATGAAAGATATATAAAACAAAGTGCGCAAATGTTAACTAAAAACCGCATAGATGCTTTTTTATTCACCAAAAATTCTACTTTGTATGAACTAAAACAAGCTAAAATGTGGCACGACTTTAGAATAGCAGGGTGTGTGAGTCGCACAGATATATTTATGGCCTTCACGCCCAACGCAAAAGAGCACAATGCTGTAGATGACATGATGCTCACGTTCGACACTAGGGCCAAACAGCTCAACATTCAACAAATTCTCGAACAATTATTAATAAAGTATAACTTGCAATAATTAGTGGACTTTTTAGGGACTCCAAAGCCCACTGAGAGCTGTTCTTCAGGTGACGATTAGTGATACGCAGCGTTATTTATTTCAAAACAACAAATGAACCTTCAAAAGTCGCAACTAACACATCACCATCATACACTTTTACTGGCACCCGATATTTCGCTTTACCTTCACTCATGAGTACATCTAGATCGCCGTCACAATCAGCGATTGCTACGGTTGCACTGGGTGCGGTAGTGAGTGGTTTTAAATATTTAATGCTGGCATCTGCAAGCACAATGTTGCCTTCAAGGCTGCGCTCTTTTAACGCTAAATAGGTGGCACCCCATCCTGTTAGCGTCGCCATACTATAGATAGAGCCAGCGAACATTGAATTGTGAAGATTTAAGTTTGCTTTTAGGTCAGCACAAGTTGAAAACTGCCAATCTGTGTAGCTTTCAACTTTGATACCCATAGCATCACTAATGGGGATCGATTCTCGCCAAGTATCTTGTAGGACTTGCGTCCAATCAGGGTGGCGAAACCAACCCGGTTCCGTGGGCTTTTGTTTTACCATTTTCCAATGCTGGATATCATTATATGCAAGGTGTGCTTTTTCAACCATTTGATAGCCATGACGCTCGTAAAAAGCAAGTGCTCGCTCACGTGCAAATAACACGAGCTCCTCGGCGTTTTGTCGCCATGCGCTTTTTTCGAGTTCATGTAACAAGCGGCTACCTAAATGTTGCCCTCTATGCGCTTCTGATACAGCCATATAGCGAACTTGTGCTTGCTGCTGATTATTAAAATGCAGACGCGCCACAGCCAATATTTGTCCTTCATTATTTTTGATGCATAGATGCTCAGACTCTTGCTCTAGGTCATCCTGTTCAGATCCTCTAGGCTGACCCCATGGCGCGCGAAGAACCTGCCAACGTAATTGATAATAAGCTTGCCAATCTTCACTACTTTGGGGTGAGCTAACCTTAAACATACATACTCCTGTTATTCATTTTTATTGGCTATGAGCAATAGACCATACAAGAAATAGCAGTATCTGAACATAGTCTATTGGTAGAAGTCGCTTTAAGACTGTAAAAAATTCCGCACAAAATGTGCATTATAAAAAACCTGAGCTATGCTCATGTTACTATGCATAATTTTGTAACTGCCAGCGGCACGATCGCCAACCAGTTTGTGCAGCAAAGCCATCAGTTAGGCCACTTACTTTATTGGCATAAACAAGGTGATGTCAGTATTCAAGTTCGACAAGACAAAACCCTGCGCTGGTTGTTGATCAATAACACCTTACAATCTGTAGTGGAAAGAAACCACCCAGAGAGACTTCTTTTTCCTCATTTACAAGTACTTGAAAGCATATGGAAAGACTTACCTAGCCCCATAAATGTTTTAGAATTAGGGCTAGGTGGCGGTGCGATAAGAGATTATCTGCACGCGGTATATCCCGATTGCAAAGTGTTTTCAGTAGATAATAATCCAGACATCGTTCATTGCTACAAAAAGTACTTTAGTACCGAACAAGGCTGTAGCGTTGCTTGTATGGATGCAGATACTGCATTATCAGGTACTCAACGTTATGACTGGATAATATTAGATTTATTCAGTGAAATGGATGCGCCGATATTTTTATATCAGCACCCTTTTTATCAACTGCTGCGCGCGGCGCTTAATCCTAATGGCTGGCTATTTATTAATTTTCTATGCGAGCACAACTCTCAACGCCAGCATTTAGAACATTTGCTCATCACCAACTTTGGCAAAAAGCCCCACATACAGACCGTAGCAGACTACGCCAACAACATTATTGCCATCAAGCGTTAAACGCTTAAATTAAAGGTCACAGGTCCATCATTGCATAACGTCACTTGCATATCCGCTGCAAACTGCCCAGTAGCGACTTGCAAACCTGACTCTCTAGCTTGCTTAACAAACAACTCATATAAGTGCTTAGCTTGATCAGGCGTTGCCGCAGAAGAAAAGCTTGGCCGCATGCCCTTTTTGGTGTCAGCAGCCAATGTAAATTGAGATACAACCAACAACTGCCCTGAAATATCTTTAAGGCTCAAATTCATTTTGCCCTCTTCATCTGTAAAGATGCGGTAGTTGCTGATTTTATGAAGGAGCTTGGTCACATTATTTGCATCATCATGTTTTTCAACACCCAGCAAAACTAATATGCCTGTGCCAATTTCTCCGACAATATCACCGCCAACTTCTACTTTTGCATATGACACTCTTTGAATTAGACCTTGCACTTACTTCCCCTTTGCGCTCAACTATAAAGTGCTCAACTATAGGGTAATGGTCTTCTGAACGCTAGTTATCATGTACTAAGTGTGTAGCTTACAAGCAAGTAGATCTGCAGCTCTTCTAATAGCTTCATAATAAGCTTCATTCGCACCGCTGTGCCCAAGTCCATCTAGAATGTACAATTGAGCCTTTAATTCATCAGCCAGTTTCTGCACTGGCGCAAACCGACAAACAAGATCATGCCGCCCATGAATAAACCAACAAGGAATGCTTCGCAACGCGTCTGTGGCAGTATCCAAACCGCTCAACTGTGAAAATACTTCGGGACTGAAATAATGACACATTATTTTTGCTTGCTGCGTAACACAACTCGGCTGCTCTAAATGATATCGACTTAACGACGCTGCTAGCGTCACTTGTCTATCCCAGTCGTGCCAATGTTGCGCCGCTTTGTGCTGTAACAATTCATCGTCACCAAATAACGTATGTCTGTAGTAGGCTAAAATATCGTGCTCACTGGTTAACCCTTGGCTAAAAACTCGATAACTCTCGGGATAAAACTGAGCACCCGCACCTTGTGGTGAATACAACCACTTCAAGTCATCAACAGTTGCCAGAAAACTTGCCCAAAGGATTAAGCCTTTCACTCGTTCAGGATGGGTATGGGCGAAGAACAAACTGAGTGTTGCTCCCCAAGAGCCTCCGGCTAATATGGTTTGTTTTATTTCAAGATGGTCCATAAGTTGGACAATGTCTTTTACAAGATGAAGGGGAGTATTGTTTTTCAGCTCAGAGGGCGTAGAACCGCCACACCCTCTTTGGCTAAACAAAATAATGCGATAACGCTTAGGATTGAAATATTGCGTAGACTCACTATTTAAGCCGCAACCTGGACCACCATGATTTACTATTATCGGCAAACCATCGGGTTTACCATATTCCTTAACGTATATTTGATGACCATCCCCCACTGCTAGATGATAGTGACGAAATGCTTTACCGACTATATAACCCTGTGTCATCGCGACACCTCTTTAGCTAGAAGTATTTTGCTCCTCGTCTTGTTCATCAAGTTCTTTGAACCAAGGATCGTGCTCACTTAGGCACACTGTAAACTCAGCCCCCAAGAGCACAACTATCCATGACAAATAAACCCAAACAAACAAAATAGGTACTGTTGCTAACGCCCCATAAATCACTTCATAAGATGGAAAATGGCTGATATAAGCTGCAAACCCTTTTTTTGACAACTCAAATAACATGGCAGCAAATAAAGCACCGGGCACCGCCGCTCGAAAAGATACACGGGTGTTAGGCACTAAAGTATAGAGCATAATAAAGCCAACCATAGAAATCGCGTAAGGTAATAGCTTTAACAAAAACCCACTGAACCCAGGTATTCCCTGATCTGCAAACGAAACAAGTGAAACAATATAAGAGGTTACACCAATACTCGCCCCCAATAGCACAGGCCCGAGTGTTAATACCATCCAATAAATAGCAAAAGAAATCATCAAAGGACGTTTTTTCTCTACTCGCCAAATACGATTCAGTGCAGCATCAACGTTGCGTATGAGCAAAAGAGCAATGCCCGCTAAAAAGCCAATACCCACAGCCGTCATCTGATTAGCATTGCCGGTGAATGCGCTGATATGTGACTTTATACTGTCTGTCGATGTGGGGACAAAGTTATTAAAAATAAAGTTCTCAATCGCGATGCGGGTTTCTTCAAATCCAGGAAAAGCCGAAAATATCGCCACACCAACGGCGATTAAAGGAACCAGAGATAGCAAAGTGACGTATGCCAAATAACCCGCGTTAACAGTGATCTGATCCTCTGCACATCGGGCTAAATAGTAACGCCACCATTTAGGCTGAATTGTTATAACCCGTTTAATTTTGTCTGCCAAAGCTTCAAACTGAAAATTCATAATAGCCTAATACAACGAAACACTTTGCACATCATAGCAATCAGTTACATAATTTACAGCATCATAGATGGTAAATAGGCATAATATGAAACGCTTTACATTGGCTACAACTCTTATCTTAATGCTCAGTGGCTGCCAAACCGCTTACTACTCTGCCATGGAGAAAGTAGGTATACACAAACGCGAAATATTAGTGGACCGTGTTGAAGCAACCAAAGAGTCACAGCAAGAATCACAACAAGAGTTTCAATCTGCTCTTGAGCGCCTCAGTACACTTATCAACTTTGATGGTGGTGAGTTACAGTCAGCATACGAGCAACTCAATGATGACTATGAGTCAAGTTTAGCGTCAGCAGAAGCGGTCAGTGCCAATATCAACAAAGTTGAGGATGTTGCACAAGCTCTTTTTAATGAGTGGCAAGACGAGTTAGCAGAATATTCGAGCGAAAAACTTAAACGAGAAAGTGAAAAAAAGTTAAAGCAGACACAAAGGCAATTTGACCGCTTACTACGCTCAATGCGCAGCAGTGAGAGCAAAATGGAGCCTGTATTGGCTTCGTTGAAAGATAATGTGTTATATCTTAAACATAATCTCAATGCTCAAGCTATCGCCGCTATTAGAGGTGAATTCAAAAATCTGCAAACCGATATTAAATCGCTTATTGACGACATGAACCGCTCCATTGCTGACTCGAATAAATTTATCGAGCAAATGAATGCGAACAAGTAACATTTTAAACGAGCTAAATTTAGCAGCAAAAACACGGCTTACTCGCCGTTTTTTTATGTAATAACAATTCTACAGCGAACGAATTGAGTAGGTATCGTGCAAAAGTTTAACGACAACGAACGCAGTGAGGGCGTTTCCTTTGCGCAAGGTGAGATGAGCCAGTTTAGCTGTTGCTGAGGGACTCGCCTACTTAACTGAGGGAGTATGGCTTAGCAGCTGTGAAGTCGCTCCCTTTACCTTGCGCTAATTCGTCTCTTTATCAATGTGCATCACCTGTGCACTGTACGAGACGATTTAGCACCAAAACAAAAAAGCCCGACTCTTTCGAATCGGGCTTTCTCTTAATAAGGACCTGGCGATGTTCTACTTTCACATGGCAGCTGCCACACTATCATCGACGCTGTTTCGTTTCACTTCTGAGTTCGGCATGGGGTCAGGTGGTTCCAAAACGCTATGTTCACCAGGAAAAT
>NZ_JAAUWV010000012.1 GCF_014694405.1 Pseudoalteromonas sp. S16_S37 | reverse complement strand
TACGAAAATTGCGTCTAAGTTATTCATGCCCTTGTCCTTGGTAATCTTATGTTTCTTGGTCGAAAGATCTGATCACCACAAGGGCTTTTAGTTCATTTTCTTATGCGCAGCTCAGGTTAGTTAAGTGGACTGCTATAGAACTCACTCAAGCGCTACTCGCATAGCTCACCATCATTGATGATCATCAAGCATAAAAAAACCAGCCAAAAGGCTGGTTTTTTTTAAAGTTGGTGCGGATGGGGGGACTTGAACCCCCACGGCCGAAGCCACCACCCCCTCAAGATGGCGTGTCTACCAATTCCACCACATCCGCATTTTTCCGGCAATATGTTTGATTGAGGAATCAAACTACCGAGTAACTTAAGGTTACTATTCTATTAATTTGGTACGTCAGAGCTTTTATTATCTTCAGATGATGCTGGCACATCTGAAGCTGCAGGTGCAACTGTCGCCGCTGCTGGTGCTTCAAGGTTTTCCCACTCGTCGGTCTTTTTGATTTGACCTGCAGTTAGATTACCAAGCACGATGCTCAATACAAAAAATACCGTCGCCAAAATCGTGGTAGTTTTTGTCATAAAGTTACCAGCGCCAGATGAGCCAAATACCGTTGCTGATGCACCTGCACCAAACGATGAGCCCATATCTGCGCCTTTACCTTGTTGAATTAACACCATACCAATCAGTGCTAGAGCAACAATTAAGTAAACAACTAATAATATTTCGTACATTTTATACGTTCCCTACTGCACTATTGCAGACACTAATAAAAGCATCTTTTTTAAGACTCGCGCCGCCGATCAATCCGCCGTCGATATCTGCTTGTGCAAATAATGATTCACTATTTTTTTCATTTACACTACCACCATATAGGATGCGTAGCGAGCTTGCGACCTGCTCATCATAATCTTTGAGCATGTCACGAATAAACTTGTGTACCGCCTGTGCTTGCTCAGGTGTGGCTGTTTTACCAGTCCCTATAGCCCAAACGGGTTCGTATGCTATCACAGAATTATTTAGTGCTGCTATACCTAATTTGTTAATAACAGCATTTATTTGTCTAGCGACGACTTGTTCAGTTTCGCCAGCGTCACGCTCTGCTTCAGTTTCGCCCACACATAAAATTGGTGTTAAGCCAAACTGCTGTGCTTTAGCAAACTTCTCAGCAACTTGTTGGTCTGATTCGTTGAAGATACTACGTCTTTCAGAGTGCCCAACTAAAGTAAATGTTGCACCTAATTCGTGTGCAAGCTGTGCGTGAATTTCACCAGTATATGCGCCTGAATCAAACTCAGAGATAGTTTGAGTGCCGGAGGCAACACCATGTTTTACTACTTCACTAAGTAACAAAGCAGGTGGGAAGACTATTACATCTATGTTCAGGTCATTATACTTTTTAGCTTCGTTACAGATCTCAGAAACCAGCTCTAATGAGCCATTCATTTTCCAATTACCTGCAACTATTGGCTTACGCTGCGCCATACGATACTCCGCATCAGAAGCGGGTGAGATACTAACTTGACTCACCCTGATTTACAAGAAATAAAATAAAAAAGCAGACTAATTGCTCACAGATTCAACAACTTCAGCAATCTTAGTTGCAAAATCGATCACTTGCTTCTCTTGTTCTGCTTCAACCATGACTCTGATCACAGGTTCAGTGCCTGATTTTCTCAGTAACACACGACCTTTACCTGCTAGTTGCTGCTCTACGTGTGAAACAACCTGCTTAACAATTTCTTGCTCGGTTGGGTCATCACTGGTCGTATAACGAACATTGATCATTTTCATTGGGTATTTAGTAAAACCACTACCTAAGTCCTGTAATGTTTTGTTTTGAGAAACCATGGCAGCAAGAACTTGTAAGCTTGAAATAATACCGTCTCCAGTACAGATCAGATCTAAATTGAGCACATGACCAGAACTTTCGCCACCAATTGTCCAACCTTTTTGGCTGAGCAACTCCATAACATAGCGATCACCCACTTTACTGCGAGCAAACTGAATACCTTTAGCAAGTAATGCGTTTTCTAACCCCATGTTTGACATAACAGTACCGACAACCCCACCTTTAAGGGTGCCATTTGCATGCGCTAAACAAGCAATGATATAAACAATATCATCACCATCAAAAACATGACCTTTGTGATCAACCATCATGACGCGATCGCCATCACCATCATAAGCGATACCAACATCTGCTTTATGCTCTAGTACCTGACGCTTTAAACTATCAACATGTGTTGCACCACATTCATTATTAATGTTTAAGCCATTTGGTTCACAAGCATGACAAATAACCGTCGCGCCAAGTTCACGCATTACTGCAGGCGCTATGTGATAAGTTGCACCATTGGCGCAATCAAGCACTATTTTTAAGCCTTCAAGTGATAATTCTTTTGGGAATTGGCTCTTACAAAACTCGATATAGCGACCGTCTGCATTTTCAAGACGTCTTGCTTTACCTAACTTTTCAGAAGGCACGCAGGTCATCTCTTCATCCATCATAGCTTCAATTTCAAGCTCAACACTGTCGGCGAGCTTAAGACCATTACCACTAAAAAATTTGATACCATTATCATGGTATGGGTTGTGAGAGGCACTGATCACAATTCCAGCTTCAGCTCTGAACGTTTGCGTTAAATACGCTACGGCAGGCGTTGGCATCGGCCCAAGCAGAACGACATCAATACCAGCGGCAATTAAGCCTGCTTCTAAAGAAGTTTCTAACAAGTAACCAGATATCCGTGTATCTTTACCAATAATTACCTTTTTGGTGCCAGTTTTAGATAAAACTTTACCTGCAGCCCAACCTAATTTCAGCGCAAACTCAGGCGTAATTGGAAATTGTCCAACCAACCCTCGAACTCCATCTGTGCCAAAATACTTTCTCGTTGTCATATGGTTACTCCATTACACGCTGCATGCCATACATTTAGCACATCAGCAGTTTGTTGTACGTCATGAACACGTATGATATGTGCACCTTTTTGAGCACATATCAAAGCCCCTGCAAGGCTTGCAGCAAGGCGTTCATTAGTTTCTCTATTTAGTAAATTTCCAAACATCGACTTACGCGATAACCCGGCTAAAAGTGGTAAACCAAGGGATTGAAAACTTTCGAAATTACCAAGCAATTCGTAATTATGTACTAGGCTTTTACCAAAACCAAAGCCGGGGTCTAGAATTATGCGCTGCGCATCTATTCCATGCTTTTCGCATGCTAGCAATCGCATTGTGAAAAATGCCTTAATATCTGAAATTAAGTCATTATATGTGGGATTTTTCTGCATCGTTCTGGGCTGCCCTTGCATATGCATCAGGCATATAGCCACATCGGGGTAATCTGCAGCGACTTGTAATGCGCCAGGTTCTTGCAAAGCTCTAACGTCATTAATAATATCTGCACCCGCTTCAACCGCTTGGCGCATAACCTCAGCCTTGCTGGTATCAACCGAAATTACGCAGTCGCTGTTGCGGCGAATTTCTTCAATTACCGGAATAACACGCTTGAGTTCCTCTTGACACGCGACATCAGGCGCGCCTGGGCGAGTTGATTCTCCACCCACATCTAATATCGTTGCGCCTTGCTCTAGTAAAGATAAGGCCTGACTGACAGCGTTGTCAGTTCGATAATAATTTCCACCATCTGAAAAAGAGTCAGGAGTGACATTAACTATCCCCATTATCTGGGGTTTATCGAGACATAGTGCTCTGTCTCGAGGTAAACGAATTTTGGTCTTCATTGTTTTTACTCAACTTAGAGTAATACTAGCAAGCGCCAAACTAATCTGATTGGCGTATTTACATCATCCCAACCACTGGCAGCAACGTAATTAGGATAAGAAAAAGCCCCGTCTTAGCGGGGCTTTGAAATTATAGACTATTTTAACCGTTATTCGGGTCTATCATCAAGCTCAGAAGGACTTTGTGGCTTATCTACAGGCTTTTCTTCGCTAATAGGCGCCGATTTTTCCTGCTTTGGCTCTTTGTTCTCTGGCTTTCTATCGTGTGCGTCACGCGGTGGACGAACTTCTGTACGCGCCATCAAATCATCAATCTGGCCAGCATCAATCGTTTCGTACTTCATTAACGCATCTTTCATGCTGTGCAAAATATCCATGTTGTCTTTCAATATTTGCTCTGCGCGCTGATAGTTACGAGTAATAAAGTCTTTGATCTCGGCATCTATCAGCTTAGCTGTTTCATCTGACATACCAGCCATACGATGCGAGCCGCCACCCATGTACATTTCGCCATGTTCTTCAAGATACATTTGTGGTCCTAACTTGCTGCTTAGACCCCACTGCATGACCATCTTCTTCGCAATGTCTGTTGCACGCTCAATATCATTGCTTGCACCGGTAGTTACTTTATCTTCGCCATAAATAAGGGCTTCGGCGATACGACCACCATACAAACTCGATAGCATTGACTCTAAATGCTCTTTTGAGTGGCTAACACGGTCTTGCTCAGGTAGATACATAGTGACACCTAAAGCCCGACCACGAGGAATAATTGACACTTTATAAACTGGGTCATGCTCAGGAACCAAACGACCAACAATTGCATGCCCCGCTTCGTGATAAGCGGTCATTTCTTTTTCATGCTCACTCATCACCATTGACTTGCGCTCTGCGCCCATCATTATTTTATCTTTAGCTGCGTCAAATTCAGCCATGCTCACTTTGCGTTTGTTACCACGCGCCGCAAATAATGCTGCTTCGTTGACAAGGTTAGCTAAGTCTGCACCAGAAAATCCTGGTGTACCACGTGCAATCACCGAAGGCTCAACATTATCATCAAGCGGTACCTTGCGCATATGAACATTTAGAATCTGCTCACGACCACGAATGTCCGGTAAACCAACTACCACTTGACGGTCAAAACGACCAGGACGCAGTAAGGCAGGGTCTAATACATCTGGGCGGTTCGTTGCTGCAATCACAATGATACCTTCATTGCCTTCAAAACCGTCCATTTCAACAAGCATTTGGTTAAGCGTTTGCTCACGTTCGTCGTGACCACCGCCCATCCCAGCACCACGTTTTCGGCCTACGGCGTCAATCTCATCAATAAAGATGATACAAGGTGCAGCTTTTTTAGCTTGCTCGAACATATCACGAACTCGCGAAGCACCCACACCAACAAACATTTCAACAAAGTCAGAACCTGATATTGTAAAGAACGGAACTTTGGCTTCACCAGCAACCGCTTTCGCTAGCAACGTTTTACCAGTACCTGGAGGACCAACCATAAGAACGCCTTTGGGAATACTACCACCCAATTTTTGGAACTTAGACGGTTCACGTAAGAAGTCAACCAATTCAGTTACGTCTTCTTTAGCTTCGTCACATCCAGCAACATCAGCGAATGTAGTTTTAACTTGGTCTTCACTCATCAGGCGCGCTTTACTTTTACCAAAAGACATTGCGCCTTTGCCGCCACCGCCTTGCATTTGACGCATGAAGAAAATCCACACACCAATTAGCAGTAGCATTGGGAACCAAGAAATGAATATGTTTGCTAAGAAAGACTGTTCTTCAGGTGCAACACCTTTAACGTTCACATCATTCTTTAACAAATCATTGATTAGGTCTTCATCATACATAGGCATGATAGTTTGAAAACGCTCACCATTTCCTTTCATACCAGTAATAGTGCCTGAGGAACGATCGATATTAACATCTCTCACCGCCCCGCTGCGCACATCTTTTACAAATTGCGTGTAACTGGTTTGACGATCTGAAAGATCGCCACTATTGAAGCTCTGAAAAACAGTCATAAGCACAACAGCTATAACTAACCAGAGTATTAAATTCTTCGCCATATCGCTCAAGGAGTTAACCTCTTGTATCCAAAATTATTTAAAATCGACTTTAATGCCTTTCAACTGTACTACAGTTTGTAACCTGTCGCCACTATATATACTTCACGGGAGCGTGGTCGAGACGCTTTTGGCTTTCTAATTTTAACCACGTTAAAACATTTACGAACTTCTTGCACAAACTGATCAAACCCCTCCCCTTGGAAAACTTTAACTGTAAATGCACCATTTTTACTCAGTACTTGATGGCACATCTCTAGCGCCAACTCTACTAAGTACATACTACCAGCTTGGTCGGTAGACATATTGCCGCTCATGTTTGGTGCCATGTCTGAAAAAACAACATCAATGGTTTTGCCACCAATACGCTGAAGCAACGCGTTAAGCACCGCTTCTTCACGGAAGTCACCTTGTAAAAAATCCACCCCCGCTAGGGAGTCCATAGGTAAAATATCACAAGCGATAACTTGCCCATTATCCCCTACTTGTTCAGCTAAATACTGTGACCAACTTCCTGGTGCCGCGCCCAAATCAACCACACTCATGCCTGGTTTAATTAACTTGTCACGCTGTTGAATTTCTTCCAACTTAAAAATTGCTCGAGAGCGGAATCCGCGTTTTTGTGCCTCATGGACGTATGGATCGTCTACATGTTCCTTTAACCAGCGTTTTGAGCTCGCTGAGTGCTTTTTATTTGCCATATTAACTGCAACTCATTAGTAATATTGTCTAGATGGCGGTAGAATACTAGAATTCAAGCCCACATTTAGTAAATTGTACCAATATGACTTTATCAAATAAACAAAAGCAGTATCTTAAAGGATTAGCACATCCACTTAAACCAGTAGTTTTACTCGGTGCAAATGGTTTAACCGAAGGTGTTTTAGTTGAAATTGTTCAATGTTTAGACATCCATGAACTTATTAAAGTAAAAGTGCCAACTAACGATCGTGAAACAAAACAGCTTATTTTTGACGCAATCGTACGCGAAACTGGCGCTCACAAAGTTCAAACTATCGGTCATACCATAGTTCTGTACCGTCAAAGCGAAGAGAAAAAGATCCAACTACCACGTTCTTAACTTTCTTTGTTTGCGCCATTGCTTTGCTGTGGTGGCGCCGCTCTGTACATTTCAATGACTTGTGAAATAAAATCAGTCGTCAACTCGTTTATTACGCCACTTTCCGCATTCAATAACAGACTAAAACCAACATTTAAGGCTGGGATCACAACGACATCTGTTCGATATCCTTGTACCCAACCACTGTGATACATTAAATGTTCACCGTCATAGTCGTAGATACGCCAACCTAAACCATAAAATGCTTCATTTAAGTGTTCTCGCCATATCCTGCGACGCAGCTCTCGCTTTGTATGAGTATATGGACGACTTTGAATCGTCAAAGCGTCAAGTGACAACACATCTGGATAAACGCCTAGTTGAGCTTTTAACCATTGCACCATATCTGCCGCGCTTGCGTTAATACCAGCTGCTGGTGCGACCTTATAATAATGAGGTTTAAGTTTAGCGGTATGCCAACGTTTCCGCCCGAGCACGTGCGGCAAAGCATAATTGTCATCTCTTTGCATGTTGTCTATACCTACGCCCCCATCTCTCATACTTAATGGTTTGAATATAAACTCAACCAACCAACGCTCATAGGGCATTCCGGTGGCATTTAGGATCACATCAGATATCAGACTAAACATGGCGTTTTGGTAGCCATAACATTGCCCAGGTGTACATATTCTGTCTACTTGAATCAAACGTTCAATGATTTCATCATAAGGCATTCTAGATTCAATGAGATTATCGTAAGCATTTGGAACTAAGCCACTCGAATGACTCAGTAAATGATAAATTTTTAACGATTGATAATCGGTGTTTGCAACGTACGGCAGATATTTACTTACATAATCATCAACATGAAAGTAATCTTGACTTGCCAACTTTGCAGTCAATGAGCCAGCGAATGTCTTCGATACTGAAGCTAAACGAAAGCGGGTATTTTTGTTTACACTTAGTCCTTTATGTACCTGAGTTTTACCAATACCCGTAGCTAAGTCGCCGAAATCAGCATGTACAATACTTAAAGCCGCGCCTGGAATTGATTTTTCTTTTAGTTTTCGCTCAACTTGCTTAGAATAGCTGTTCAAAAATTGGTGCCACTGCTGCTTTGCGTCTTCTAATGCATGGACTTTTGTCGTAAATAGCCAAAATACAACAACAACTAAATACTTCATAATTACTCTATAAACTCGAATTCATTGAAGTTTATCACGAAGTTTAGGGTCGTTTGTATTGCCAATTAATACTTTAATTACAATTTGAGGTACTTGGATGCGTTTTTTACTTATATTTTTCACAATGGCTTTATCTTTTGGTTGTTCGTTAACACCAAAGATGGCACCTAAACTTAATGTGCCATCAAAGCCAATATTAAGTAAAGAAATCTACCAACTTAGCTATAGTACAGAACTAGATTCAGCCAGAATCAAGTCAGTTCAATTGCCAGCTCACCCAATAGAGAAAAATAATACCGTACGTATTGTTGCAGACAAAGTTGCGATGACCGACACCTTGAAATCTCATTTAGAGCAAGCTTTGCAAAAGCAAGGCTTAAAGGTCGTTGAAAAGCATGGTGCAGATTACGTTCTTAATATACATCAGCTAGATTTAACCTTTGGGCCAGACAAAACCTATGTGTTAAATCAGCCTAAATCATCCCATGCACTTTACAAATTAGTGACGCAAAAGGCGCCTAGTTATCAATGCAGTAATATCGTAGCAAGCGTGAGTATGCGTTTAACTCATATTGCATCATCCGATGTAATTTGGTTTGCAAAATCGTCTATCGATAGTGCTAGCTTCCAAGGTATTCCTTTACAGTTTAGCTATACCAAAGAGCAAAAAATTACAAATGAGCATGATGTGCTGGCTTTTATTGTGGAGCAAAATAGTGAACAAGCTAGAATTGCACGAGCTGAAGAGCCAGTAACAATTCCTCAATATATTGTTGAAGATGTTATCAGCGGACCAGAAAAGTCCTCAGGGGCTTGTAGCGCAACTGAAGTGAGTGCACTGAGCAGCGCAATGCATCAAAAGCTAAGCTCAATATTAATAGATAAAATCAACGTACTTTAATACAACACTTTTTTACAGTTCAAAAAAACAATCTCAATATAATATTCACCAACCGTCTTGTTGGTGAATATTATGTCGAGAGTTATATTACTTGCATTACTCTATTTTTCTCTGTCAGTCCCATCGTATGCAAGTAACCGTCTATACGCAGACAACGCTTTACAACCCAGTGATGAGTTTTACTATGATGTTAGCCTAGGATTTGGGCTCGCTTTTGATGATTCCTACCTTGTTGGCTCAGACGCTTATCAAGATGGTGTCGATTTATTTAATATAAACATATCAGCAACTTATGGTAACTGGTACTTAGACGTAGATCACAGCCAACTCACTGGTGGCTTCATAATTGGATACAGCCTGATTGATAAATATAGCTGGGGCGTAGACTTGGTATTGACTCAAGCGCAAGATGGTTTTAGTGAAAATGGTTTTGATCTATACAGCTCAAACGATATTCCGGAACTCAAGGGGATCAATGAACGCAAGTTTGACTTAACCGCTGGGTTTCGTTTAAGCAGACGCTACGGCAATAACAGCCAATTGTCATTTGAATTTTTGCAAGATATCAGCAGTACACATAACGGTTGGATAATAAGTGCTTTTTATAGCAAGATCATTCCTTGGCGTAATTGGGAGTTTAGAAGTGCGATTGGCGTTAACCTATATTCAGATGATTTTACCGATTATTATTTTGGCATTACCCCAGAAGAACAAGCAGACAATCGCCCTGTTTACAGTCCTCAAGGTGCAAATAATGTTGTTTATGAATTCCATGCTGAGTATCCAATCAATGAAGACTGGGTATTTTTAACAGGGTGGATGTCAACGTGGTTTTCTGATCAAATTTATCACAGCCCCATTGTTCGTCAGAATCACCAACACAAAGCCAAGTTTGGTGTGCGCTACGTTTTTTAATGTATATTCAGGTTAAGCAAAAATTAAAAAAAGGTCGATATACCTAAATAAATACAGGGTATTGACCTACCTAATAATAAGTGACAGTGATGTATTACTCAGGCAGAATCAAAGGTCTCTATCATCGCTACTAGAATCATCAATAAGTTGGAGATAAATATGGATAATTACGGCACGATTTTACTGGTAGAAGATGACGAATCTCTCTCACAGTGGGTAGCCGATTACTTAAATAATCAGGGTTATACAACACACGTGTGTGAGCGAGGCGATCGGGTCGTCGCAATGGTTAAATCACTCACCCCTGATATTGTCTTATTAGATGTTATGTTGCCAGGCCAAGACGGGATAAGTGTTTGTCGTGAGCTGCGACAATTTTATCAAAAGCCTATCGTGATGCTCACTGCAAAAGATGAAGAAATGGATGAGGTTATTGGCTTAGAGGTAGGTGCAAGTGATTACGTAATCAAGCCAGTAAGACCAAGAGCTCTACTTGCAAGGATCAAAGCGATGTTAAGAGCGTCTAATGAAGCGATGTCGAGCAATAATGCCGACGATAATGCGATTCGAGTTGGAAACTTAAGCATTGATACACAAGCGCGCAAAGTACTTTTACATGGTGAAGAAGTTAATATTTCCAGTGCAGAGTATTTGCTACTACATTTTTTAGCCTCCAATGCGGGAGAAGTCGTGTCGCGCGATGCTGTATTTAAAGCCACAAAAGGCAGAGAGTACGATGGTTTAGACCGCAGTGTAGACGTGTTGATCTCAGCGCTTAGAAAGAAATTTAATGATGACCCTCAACATCCAGAAAAGATTAAAACTATCTGGGGTAAAGGTTACCTAATGGTTCCTAGCGCATGGTAAAGGCCTTAGCGTGAGAAAGCTCTATATTTACTTACTCACTAGTGCGTTAGTATCCATTGTAGTACTTGGTTGGCTCATAGATATTTTCAGCGAACAAACACTAGAAACTGATAATCACTTTGGCTGGCAAAGTACACTAGCTGGAGGAGCGGCAAAGCAAGTAGCTAGACAGGCTCTAGAGCAAAGAGCTGATTATATTGAGACCTTAAGTACAGACTATGAGCTAGAAATCAGTTACAAAAGAGGCGATACGCTGGCGGTTCCTTCCGAGCTTAAAGCTCAAATGTTAACTAACAAGGGGCTGGTATTAGAAGACCAACAAGGGTTTTATTTATTGAAAACCAATCAAGACCTTCTCCCCGACTACTTAGAACTCCGTCTAGCCAAACCCCCAGAGCAAAGAGACAGCGATGCGCTACTCACGCTGCTTTTCTATGCTGGGGTATGCACATTTATGTGGTTTATTCTATCACCACTAGCTAAACGACTGTCTATCCTTACCGATGCTGCTAAACAGTTTGCCAGCGGTAATTTCAGCGCAAGGATCGCAACAGACAAATTTACCTACATTAAAGATGTAGAGCTGACTTTTAATCGCATGGCTAGCCAAATCGAAAAACTGCTCGCAGAAAATAAGCTATTGGCTTCTAGTTTATCCCACGATATACGTACTCCTGTGGCTTGCCTTCGCTTTGGCCTTGACGCGGCATTAGATGAGGGAGATATAAGTAAAGTACACAATCTGTTGACTAGAATGGAAAAAGACTTAGATCAGATGGAAGATATGCTGGCAAGTTACTTATCTTTTGCAACGCTTGAACAAAAGTCTCATCTGCTCAAATTTGAACAAGCATCAGCCAGCGAGTACTTCCCTGCATTAATTGAACAAGTTGCGCCTAAATTTCAAAGCGCAAAAATAAATATCGAGCACGAAATAGAACCTTCGTTATTTATTCATGCAGATTTACACTGGTTAGCGCGCGCAGTCACTAACTTACTCAGTAACGCCGCAGATTTTGCCAACCTAACCGTGCTTGTAAGAGTCAACAGTGATGGGCAAAATATCCATATTCGCATAGAAGATGACGGGCCAGGTATCGCACCGCAAAACTGGCATAAAGTGTTTAGCCCTTTTTTTCAAGAGCAATCTCATCGCAATCGAGCGCAAAAAAGCTATGGTTTGGGCCTTGCTATCGTTGCCAAAGTAGTCGATTGGCACCACGGGAAGGCATCGGTGTCTCACTCTGAGATTTTAGGCGGGGCTAAATTCACGTTAATTTTGCCTTGTAAAGCACGGTGAGCAGCGTAAAGTAATACTCACACTTAGTTGATGCTCGGCCGTTAATCTACTGAAAAGACATAAGGTTCTTCTAAGCACCGGTTTGTTGCTTTGGAGAGTTTAAGTTACAAACAACTAACAACAAAAAAGTTGCGCTAGATCATGGCATTCTAATGACAATTAGCGCTTTTTATTTGCCTTTATTTACAGTAGATTGTCAGCCGCCGTAAAAAAATAGAGAAGTATAAATAATATGAGCAGTGTGCGCGGAGAATTTAGTTCTCGCTTTGGATTCATCATGGCAGCAGCTGGATCTGCTGTAGGTTTAGGTAATATTTGGGGCTTTCCCACCCAAACAGCAAGTAATGGCGGAGCAGCTTTTGTATTCGTTTATTTAGTGCTTGCGTTTTGTTTAGCCTACCCTGCACTTATGGCTGAATTGGTTATTGGTCGGTACGGTCAGGCTAATGCCGTATCTTCATTACAAAAATTATCCAATAATCCATTTAATAAACGCTTTGCATTTGCTGTTGGTTTTGGCGGTATTATATGTGCTGGCTTAATTTTGAGCTTTTATGCAATTGTCGCTGGGTGGATGTTTAGCGCAACCCTAGAGCCAATAGCTCAATTTTCGAGTTTGTCTGACACTGCTAAATGGCTAAATAGTCAATCGCTGGCACGCGATCTGATTTTTACTGCTTTATTTATCCTTTTGACTATTTCAATCATCAGTAAAGGGGTAGAAAACGGGATAGAAAAATGGTCAAAACGTTTGATGCCCGCACTTTTAGGGATCCTATTTCTACTTATTGCTTACGTGCTAATGCAAGATGGTGCCAGTGAAGGTTTGAAGGCATATTTAGTGCCTGATTTTTCATCTATTTTAAACCCTGAGTTACTCGTAAGCGCATTAGGTCAGGCATTTTTCTCGTTGTCTTTGGGTACCAGTGTCATGATCATTTATGGATCTTACATTAGCAAACAAGAAAATCTTGTTTCATTAGGCGCCTATGTGACCTTGATCGATGTATTTATCGCATTTGTCGCTGGTTTACTCATTATTCCAGCTATGTATGTAGCGCAAGCTCAAGGTGTTGAAATATTTAGTGCAAGTGGTCAATTGCTTTCAGAAGATACTTTGGTATTTCAGGTCTTACCGGCTTTATTTGAAAGTATGGGCGATGTAGGTCTGTTTGTTGGTTTTGCATTTTTCGCGCTAATGAGCATTGCTGCGTTAACCTCATCTATTTCAATGCTTGAAGCCCCTGTATCATATGCAGTCGAACGATTTGCCTTATCACGTTTACAAGCCACTTGGATTATCGGTGGGCTGATCTCTTTGATAAGCTTTACTATTATATTCAATTTCAGTAGCTTATTTGGCTTTATTGTCAGTTTAACCACCCAATTTGGGCAACCGCTGATTGGCATGTTGTGCTGTATATTTGTGGGTTGGATCTGGAGCAGAAATAAGTTATTGATAGAAATAAAAAATGGCTATGAAGACGCAGAAAACAGCCTATTTTGGAAAATATGGCCTTGGTACATCAAGTTTGTATGCCCGCTAGCCATTGCTTTGGTGTTTATACACTCTCAATAACTTAATAAAAAAGAGCACTTGTAGGTTAAACAAGTGCTCTTTTTAATCTCATATCCTGATGAGGGATACCATCTTCTAAATATTCTTCTCCTTCACAAATAAACCCTAGTGAGTGGTAAAACGGCACTAGATAAACTTGAGCTGACAAGACGATGTCACTATCTGAAAAGTGCGCTTCACACACAGCGAGCGCTTTTGACATCAACTCTTTAGCAAGACCTCTGCCGCGTTCACTTTTGACTATTAACACTCTACCAATTGCACATTCGCTGGCTGATTTTTCATACACACGCGCATAAGCACAGATCGCGTTGTGTTCAATCAAAATAAGATGTTTAGTTTGACTTTGCCTATCCGTTTCGTCTAATTCTGGATAAGGGCATTGTTGTTCAACTACAAAGATATCAACGCGCGCTTTTAACAACTCAAATAACATGTTTGTATCAAGATCAGAAAATGCTTTTACCACCCATTGCATAGATAGCTCCTGTATAAGTATTTGGATACGAAGATAAAAAAGCCCAGAGATCTGGGCATATGAAGAATGTGTTTAGTTTAGGTTAGGCAAACAAGCGTTCTAACTGATCACACAATTGCGATAAATTCACTTGGTCATGTTCAATCGTTAAGTCAACATATCCATCGCCTCTGAAAGACCTGTCTAACTCAATCAAAACATGCGTTCGATGCGCTTCAGGGACAAATGAAAGCTCTACTTCTTGAATGCCAAACAGCGATTTACTCAAAGGCCTGTATTCAAGCTCTTGATAACACCCTGAAACGGTATGAAAGTTGCTCGCTCGTAAGTGACCTCTTTCTACGTCGGACTTAACCAGTCCAAAACCCAGTTTTTCCATCGCGAGCATGCATGTTTTTATCGCATCATTTGGGTAAATATGAAGCGTATCGCGATCGGTTGGGTCGAGTGCTAAATCTATGTCTAATCCAGTTTCAAGCCACACATGACAGTGATTATAACCAGCTTTGAGTTCTGTAATGGGAGTTTCTGAATGAAGTCTCGCTTCAAATGGGATCACTTTGCTTTGATTTGCATCAATCGCAAACCGCTCACCTATTTTCCACTTTTCAATTACGTGGTTCACGAAATAATGACCGTCATCGTTTTCCATTTTTACACGAGTCATCAATGCCATTTCCAAGCCCATGACCTCTTGACTAACGTCGCCACCTTGAATGATTATTTTGGCTTGAAATATCTGTCCTGGATACAAATGTTCAGTTTCTAATACCGTATCTACTTTTGCCGCACCGATACCAACAGATGCGAGAATTCTTTTAAACATTACTTCTCCTGTAAGAATGTTCCGTTAGCGCATCTTAACCACATTTTTCGAAGCTTGTCAGCGAAAATTTACCTTATCGCCGACATTATTGACGTATTGTCTCAAAATCTACTGCATTTACCGCTTGAAGAATAAATTTTCAATTTATAAATCAGATAGTTCTGATACACTGAAATTAGGTAGAATCAATACATATATGCTATGGAACTTTTGTTTTTTGCAGCCGCATTTGCGTGTGGTTTTTCGGTATACCAATTAAAGCTGCCACCGCTGATAGGCTTTTTGATGGCAGGGTTCATTCTAAACCTACTGGGTTATAGAAGCACAGAGCTGTTAAACCAACTGGCTGATTTAGGTGTAACCTTATTACTGTTTAGCATCGGCCTTAAGCTGAAAGTTGGTAACCTAGTAAAGGCGCAAGTATGGGCGCCCGCTACCTTACACATTGTATTAAGCAGTACTTTCTTTGCTGCGCTGTTGTTACTACTTGGTTCAATGAGCCTTCCATTGTTTACCGATTTATCAATGTCTAGCGCGCTATTAGTTGGTTTCGCATTTAGCTTTTCCAGTACCGTCTTTGCGGTAAAAGTATTAGAAGAGCGAGGTGAAATGGCCAGTTTACACGGGAAAATTTCTATCGGTATATTAGTTATGCAAGACATTTTTGCCGTGGTGTTTTTAGCAATCAGTACAGGTAAAGCGCCTAATATCTGGGCGCTCGTACTGTTAGTTGCTTTACCGATATTTAGACCTGTTATGCTATGGGTGCTCAACCGTTCAAAACACGGCGAGTTACTCCCTCTATTTGGCTTTTTCTTCGCTTTAGTGGTTGGTTATCATGCATTTGAATTTGCGGGACTAAAAGGGGATTTAGGCGCACTCATTATTGGTATGCTCTTTGCCCCACATAAAAAAGCAGGGGAATTATCTAAGTCTTTAATGAACTTAAAAGACGTATTGTTGGTTGGATTCTTTTTAAACATTGGCTTGAATGCAAGTATGAGCCTCGATGCGTTACTTATTGCATGCTTACTCACACTCGTACTACCGATTAAAGTTTGTTTCTACTATGTACTCACTAACTTATTCAGACTACGTGCTAGGACTTCATTGCTCAGCGCCTTCACGTTAGCCAACTACAGCGAGTTTGGGCTGATTGTATGCGCGGTGGCAGCAAGTAGTGGCGTTATAGCAGCAGATTGGTTAGCTGTGGTTGCCATAGCCGTATCGATCACTTTCGTACTCGCCTCACCACTTAACAAACGCGCCAATGGTATCTATGTCAAACTCGAGCCATTTTTGCTTAAGTTTGAAAGCAGCAAACGCCTAGAAGAAGAGCTCCCCGTTAATTTAACTGACACACGCATTGTGATATTTGGTATGGGTCGAATTGGCACAGGTGCATACGAAACCATTGAAGCAACGCATCCAGGTTCTATCGCAGGTATTGATATAAAACCTGAAGTAGTAGACAAACACGTACAAAGAGGCCGTCGAGTATTACTAGCCGATGCGACCGACCCTGACTTCTGGCAGCGTGTAAACCACTCTCATGTTGATATGGTTATGCTTGCGATGCCAAAACACATGCAGAACATTTATGCGCTTGAACAGCTAAAAGCTTCTGGCTTTAAAGGTCAAGTGACTGCTATCGCCAATTACCCAGATCAGCAAAAAGAACTTGAAGAAATGGGAGTTAATTTTACTTATAACTTCTATTTAGAGGCAGGTAGTGGCTTTGCTGAGCACGTAAAACAAAATTTATTTTCTTAATTTACACACTTATTCTCAGTACCATAAAAGGTACTGAGAATTATTTTTATTTGATCATCAATATCTTACTTCTAGATGTCCAAACTATTCAAATAAACCATTCCTAAATGACACATTATTCGATTTACAAAGCTTTACATCGAAGTTAGTAATCCACCCCAAAAACAGAGTACACTATTTTCATCTTGAAAGAGGTAAGTATCTATTTTTAACACAAAAATATGATGGACGTTGCTAACTATGACAATTGGATGTTTTCCGGGAGAAGGCCAAAATGCTAAAAACTAAACAGGTAAATCACTTCGCTGCGGTTGTTGATGATGTACAATCTGGGCCATTTTCTGAGCTACAAAATCGCCTTGATGAAATTCAAAAGAGTGGAATGACAGCGTTGACAATGCGCAGTATTCTGTTCAATAAAATGTTAGATCTGCACAATGTGCCAGATGACCACTTTTTACGTGATGAGTCTGCACCGTCTCGACTAGATGACCCTTCATTATTGATTGAGAAGTTGAACGGTTTAGGCTTTTACAAAAAGCAAACAGGTGTAATTCACTAAGACCGAATTTGTGGGAGCCTACTCTCCCATTCAATAGGCTGGCACTGCCCGTCGCCAGCCTATCTCCCCACACTCTTTACAAATTCTCTAAAAAGTCCTCATCAAAATCCGTTGGTTCTTCCTTAATTGGTGGATTTCCGTCATATAGTTCATACAATTGACGTTGAAAATAAACATCTTTCACAAAAATATATGGGTCTAAAGATTCTTTTAGCAACTTCTCTTGTGCCATCAAAGAAGCCCTAGCTTCAACCGCTTTGATTGCAAACAACGCTAATGTCTGTGGCGTGCTCAAGGCTATCTCAGGTAACACGTAATTATCGACGATATCACCAGTTAAGTTTCTTGCAGTTGAAGGGCCCATTGCTGGCAGCATTAGATAGGCACCATCACCGAATCCCCAAACACCTAACGTTTGTCCAAAGTCTTCGTCTTGATGTCCAAGACCCAAACTAGTCGCCACGTCGAATATACCCAAAATACCTACGGTAGAATTAACTAAAAATCGCGCAACGTTCACGCCCATACTCGCAGGCTTACCTTGTAAACCTGCGTTGATTGCATCCGTCGGCGTCGTCAAATTGGTTGTAAAGTTAACTAGCCCAGTACGCACTGGCTGGGGCATCACCTCAACATAGCCGACCGTTACAGGACGTAAAATATAGGTATCTAACACATCCATATTGAAGTCATATATAGGACGATTAAGTGCTTGTATTGGGTCACGCTCATCTTGCTTTTCAGCGGGCACGCTTACGCAACCACTCATAACAATGGCTGAGAGCGCAGCTAATATAGGCTTTAACATTTACTTTCCTGTGTCTGATATGATCCGATTAATTTCGACAGCAACTTCATTATTTTCTTGTGCTAAAGAAACAACTTGGCTTTGCCCTTCCAACTCTCCAGCCTGAGGCATCACACTGCTATCTACTGAGATACGAGCAGTGATCACGACTTCTTGATAATTAGACAATTTTAGCTCAGGCATCATCGCCATACTATCATCTAGGGTGACCACCAAAGGCAAGTTAAAATTTGTAAGCTTAGCGACTGCCAAAGGCATAGCAGGGCCATTTGAAGCCTTAGCAAAAACGAACAGTGTGCCTTGCTTTGGAACCTGAGATAGTAAGTTTTTATCCAATGTGACATTAACGGTTAAACTTACCGCCGCAGCTGATTGAGTCGGAGATATTTTCTGTGCAATCTCAGCGATACGCTGTTCAATCATTGTATAGCGAGGATCGCTTTGTTCCATATTTGCAAGCAACACTTCAAATGCAGTTTTAGCTTCTATCCAATCTTGCTTTTCGTACGCAATTAACGCCAATAGAGAAATGGCATCAACATTCGTTGGATTGCTTTTCAAAACCTTAGCAAGTAGTCGAGCTGCTTTATTCATGGCCGGTTCAGAGCCTTCAACTAACAATACTTGGCTATAATTTATCAGCACATTATGGTTGTTAGGTTCCATCTTTAGCGCTTTTTCAAAAGCCTGCTTAGCCATTTCAAAATCACTTAATGACATTGCTATGCGCCCTAGTAACATCCAGGCAACCATATCATCACCACTATTAGCTAGTTTCGTGCGTAAGCCCAAAGCAAAAGCCTGCAATTCGTTGGGGGAAAGAGCTTCACCTTGTTGCAATACTGCCCTTTCGCCATACTCAGGCAGTTTATCAATTGCCTCATACCAATTGGCTATTTGCTTCTGGCTACCCATGTAGTAGTAAAATACGCCACTCACTGCCAAGGTAAATAGCAAGCCTGTTAGTGCAAATATACGGTTGTTACCTCGGCTATTTAACTGCTTTTCAGGCTCAAGTTCATTGAGTAATCTGCGTTTTAATTCCAGCACAGACTCTTGGTGCATTTGTGCATCGATACGCTGATTGGCTAAATCCACCTGCAACTCATCTAATCGCTGCTGGTAAATATCAATACGCTGCGCATTGGCTTCATTATCAACTCGCAGCACTCGTTCTCGACGTAAAAACGGCGTAACAACAAATAGCAACGCCAATAATGTAAGTAGCGCAAACATGCCCCACATTTGCATAATACCTGACATAGTTACTGCTCCCTACGCTGATATTGTTTGATTAGTTTGGCAAGCTTTTGCTCATCGTCGCTACTCCACGTTTGTTTGCGTGATGCCTTTTTTTGCCTAAAGACAATAAAACCAAAGCCAATAACAACAATCAGCACAGGTAATACCCACAATATGATAGTTGCAGGTGTAACGGGTGGCTGATAGTGAACAAAGTAACCGTACCTGTCTATCATGTAATCAATGACTTCTTGCTTACTTTTGCCGTCATTAACAAGACTAAGCACCTTATCTCTAAGATCTTTTGCCACCACGGCATCTGAGTCAGCGATATTTTGGTTCTGACATTTTGGACAGCGCAATTCATGGGTTAACTCTCTAAATGTCGCAGCGCGCTCTTCGTTAGCAAACGTATACTTATCTTCGGTAGCCGTTGCTGAGCCACACAAAATGAGCAGCAAAACCATTACAAATTTCATTGTGTAAGCTCCATGATTTTAGGTGCAAATTTAGAGCGCCAAACACGCTGGTTTATATCACCCGTGTGGTGTAGCAATATTTTACCTTGCTTATCGACTAAAAACGTTTCAGGGGCTCCGGATACTCCTAAATCTAATGCAAGCGTTCTATTTAAATCCAAAATATTGAACTGATAAGGATTGCCTGTTCTAGCTAGCATGGCTTGTACTTCAGCGCGTAATTTGTTGATATCAAACTGATCGCCAAAATCAGGGTCGTAGGCTTGCTCATAATACAAGCCGATGATTTTGACCCCTTGCTCTTTCAGTTCAGTCAAATAACTGAGTTCGGCGATACAAGTAGGACACCAAGTACCCCAAACGTTGAGCAAATACACATCACCAATCAGGTCTGTATCTTGCCATTGCTTTTTATCATCCATCAGATCTGGCAATGTAAAGCTTGGCATTGTGTGACCTATTCGGCCTGTTTGTAATTCTCTAGGATTACCAAACAAGCCCTGATATAAAAACACACAAAGCAAAATAAAAATAAGAAACGGAATTAACCCCAGTAACTTTCGGTTCATGCCCCTACTCCTTGCTGATTACTTGGTGCTGATGTTTTTCTGTAACGCTTGTCTGTAATTACAATAAATCCGGCCAGCGCAATCAGTAAGCCCCCTAACCACATCCAACGTACGTAAGGTTTATGGTAAATACGTAAAGACCAAGCGCCTTGTGTTAATTGCTCTCCTAGGGCTAAATACAGGTCTCTGAAAAATCCATCATCAATAGCCGCTTCGGTCATAAACTGCATGCCAATATTGTATAAACGTTTTTCGGCATGTAACTGTGTAACCACTTTGTCATTTTTCAAAACGGTGACAACCCCTGCATGGCCAGTATAGTTAGGTCCAACAATTTCTTTAACACCTTCAAAGCGATACACATATTCGTTTAACGTCGCCGTTTCGCCCGGTAACATACGTACTGAACGCTCTACCGAATACGCAGATGTTAAGGTAACGCCCGCTATCACAAAGGCAATACCAATATGGCCAGATACCATTGCCCAATAGCTAACACCTAAACGTTTCACCCCTTCAGATACGCTATTTTGAACTGTTACCTTTTGCACAAGATCAAACAGTGTCAGTAATACAATCCAAACAGCTAAGGCAGTACCGATAAATGTCAGAGGTGCGACAACCTCATAGTTACCGAATAACCATGCACTGGTAATTACTAGCGTAATAACGCCTAGCAATAACCACTTTTTAACTAAGGGTGATAGTTTGTTTTGCTTCCAACGCAACATAGGTGCTAAGCCAAGCAAAATAGCAAATGGCACAATCAAAATAGCAAACATTTGATTGAAAAATGGCACACCAATAGAAATTGAGCCTAGCCCGAGTTCCTTATGGATCATTGGTAATAACGTACCAAGCAAGACCACCAACATGGCCACAACTAAAAATATGTTATTAATCCACAGCGCGACTTCTCGTGAAAAGAACTGATAACGCCCCTCGCTTTTTACCTGTGCTACACGCGCTGCGTACAAGGCCAAGCTACCGCCAACTACAACAGCTAAAAACATGAGAATGTACAAGCCTCGGTCAGGATCAGTGGCAAATGCATGAACAGACACTATGATGCCTGAGCGCACTATAAAAGTACCAAGCAAACACAAGCTAAACGCAGTAATAGCCAGCAGTACTGTCCAAGACTTAAATACGCCACGCTTTTCTGTGACAGAGAGTGAGTGCAGCAACGCTGTCGCCACAAGCCAAGGCATTAATGACGCATTTTCTACTGGATCCCAGAACCACCAGCCGCCCCAGCCAAGCTCTGAATAAGCCCACCAACTACCAATCGTAATACCCAAGGTTAAAAAGCCCCACGCAGCCATAGTCCATGGACGCGACCACTTTGCCCACGTGTTATCAAGTTTGCCAGTTAATAGCGCTGCAATTGCAAAAGCAAATGACACTGACAAACCCACATATCCCATGTAAAGCAGCGGTGGATGAATAATCATTCCAGGGTCTTGCAGTAACGGATTAAGATCTCGTCCTTCAACAGGGTAATAAGGTAGAAGGCGCTCAAACGGACTAGACATCCAAAGGGTATAGAGCATAAAACCTACGCCCAAAAAGCCTAGTACGCCCAATACTCGTGCTCTTAAAATCCATGGTAGTGAATTAGACATTAATGCCACAACAGCGGTCCATAATGTTTGCATCACTAACCAAAGTAAAATAGCACCTTCATGCCCACCCCATGTTGAGGTTACTTTATAATACCAAGGCAGCGTACTACTTGAATGGTGAGCAACATAAGCCACGGTAAAATCGTCAGTTAGAGTAATATAAATCAGGATAGCAAAAGCAAACAGGACAAAAACGCATTGACCTACCGCCAATGAAGGTGCTGCACGCATAAGGCGCAGATTGCCAGTGTGCGCTCCCCACAAGGGGAATATACACAGCAGTAAACTCAACGACATTGCCAGCACAAGTGAAAAATAGCCAATCTCTGGGATCATATTAGTTCTCGTTATTTAAGTTGTACTTTGGCTTCTCGTGTTTAATCCCTTTCATCGCCTCTGCAACTTCTGGGGGCATATATTCTTCATCATGTTTAGCCAATACTTCAAATGCTTCTATCACATCAGGCTCAACTAACTTGCCCTGAGCAACGATGCCTTGCCCCTCTCGGAACAAGTCAGGCAAGATACCATGGAAACGAATAGTCACCGTTGGCCCGGTATCCATTAATTTAAAACTGACATCCAAGTTATCTTCATCTCGAACAACAGAGCCTGGCACCACCATACCGCCTATTCTCAGCTTTTGCCCGATAATTGGCTTATCTTTGTTTTCGCCCTTACCGTCGATTAGCTCGCTTGGGGTATAAAACAAATTGATGTTTTCTTGCAACGCGTACAGCATCAAACCAATTGCAGAGCCTACACCAAATACAATGGCAACCACGGTCAGTAAACGTTTTTTTCTTCTTGGGTTCATGCTTGCTCCTGTTGCTTTGCCTTTTTAATACGCTCTTCACGGCGCATCTGTGCGCGCACTTCGTTACGAAGCTTCTTGCTATCTCGTAGAGAACTTAAAAATACTGCAAGTAAAATAGCGCTACAGCTGCCAAAAGATAACCACACATAAAAGCCGTAGCCACCCATAGCAAAAAATTCACTTAATGATTCAAACTGCATCATTCACCTCGACCAATCAATTCACGCACCCACGGACGGTGTTTTTCACATTGTAGGATTTCATTTTTCAACCGGATCAATGTAACCACCCCAACAAACCCAGCAAACGCAGCAATGTTTATAAGCAATGGCCAAAGCATCGATGGATCAATTGCAGAGGTATCAAATTTAGTAATGGTCGCACCTTGATGTAAAGTGTTCCACCACTCTACCGAGAAGTGGATGATCGGCAGGTTAATAACCCCCACGACCGCTAAAATACAGGCCGCGCGCCCCGCAGACTTTTTATCTTCAAAGGCGTGATACAAAGACAATACCCCTAGGTATAAGAACAATAAAATCAGTTCAGAGGTTAATCTGGCATCCCACACCCACCATGCTCCCCACATAGGTTTACCCCATGCAGCACCTGTGATAAGTGCAATGGCAGTCATGGCTGCACCGACAGGAGCAATTGAGATCACTGCAAGTTCAGCATTTCGAATTTGCCAAACCAAAGCAATAATTGCCGCTATTGCCATTGACGAATAAGCACCCATCGACAAAATAGCGGATGGAACATGAATAAATATGATTCGGTAGCTGTCTTTTTGCTGATAATCTGCGGGGGCATACGCAAGCCCCCAAACCCAGCCTACGGCCAAACACACAACGGTAATAACGGCAAAATAAGGCAGTAGCGTGTTGCATAGTTGGTATGCACGCTCTGCTTTTGCATAGGGATGTAACCATTTCCACATGTTAACTTACACTCACTTTTAAAGCTGAAGATATCGCTATCGGTGCACAAACACAGGCGATTGCCAGCATTGCACCGAGGATTGCTAATTGCCCGCCATAGGCTAAAGACATACTACTTGTATCAATGGCAGACGTCGCAAAAATCAGGACGGGGATATAAAGGGGTAATACTAATAAGCTCATCAAGATCCCGCCTTTTTGTAATCCCACGGTAAGCGCAGCGCCAATGGCGCCAATAAAACTTAGTAAAGGCGTACCAATTAGTAATGTTAGTACCGTGGCACCGAGCGCTTGTGCTTCTAAATTCATTAACAATGCGAACACGGGTGCCATTATGACCATAGGTAAACCCGTCGTTGTCCAGTGCGCACTCACTTTTGCAAGCACAGATAAAGACAAAGGATAAGGAGAGGCTATCAATTGCTCTAACGAGCCATCATTAAAATCATCTCTAAAAAGCTTATCAAGTCCAAGCATAGTAGATAGTAGTGCCGCAACCCAGATTATTCCTGGAGCCATTCTTGCCAACAAAGCGGGCTCAGGCCCTATGGCCAACGGAAACAAAGTGATAACGATTAAAAAAAATAGTAACGGATTGACTATCTCTGAGCGCTGGCGAAAAGCCAGTGTCACATCTTTGCGATACACACTAGTAAATAATTGCCAATAGGAGTGTTGGGCCATCAAAATTGATACTCCAGAACAAGTGTTTTGAGCGCGTCAAAATGGGTGGTTAAGTCTTGGTGGGTTGTCAATAAAATTGACCCGCCTTGAGCAAGATGCTTTTTAAATTGAGCTTGTAACAAGGCTACACCTTTTTTGTCCAACGCAGTAAATGGCTCATCCAAAATCCAAAGCTTAGCGTTATTGTGCCATAATCTGACTAGCGCGACCCTACGTTGCTGCCCTGCGGATAGTGTTCTAACCGGCACATCCTCCAAACCGACAAGACCTAGATCAGCAAGTAAGTCATACGCCTGCTCATCCACTTTACATCCATGAACATGTAGCCAATGACACACATTTTCATAAGCACTAAGCTGACCATTTACACCTGTTTTATGGCCGATGAAAAGCAGCTGTGCTGCAAATTCGTCGTAGTATTGACTGATTGATTTGTTGTCAAACAATATCTCGCCATCATCAGGGCGAGCAAACCCCGCGATAATTCGAAGTAGTGAGGTTTTTCCTGCACCATTTGGGCCTTCAATTTGCATTATCTGCCCAGCTTCTAACGAGAAGCTTAGCGATTCAAACAGACAACGCTCTTGTTTAGTACAAGTAACAGATTTAATCTCTAGCAAATTGGTTATTCTCATTACCCAAAATTGGGCGTTAGTCTACCATAATGGTATGGTAATACGAATAACGCCTTGCGACCGATTAGCGGAAATTTGATTTAAAATAATGAATAAGCCACCGATTTCTATTCAATATTCGACAACAACTGATGCAAACGCAGCTTTAAACGAAGGCCGCGCAAATAATGAACTAAGTAAACAACCAAGCCAATTTACAGCACGTAATGTGCAAATCAAACCTGGTTCTTTACAGATGGAGGTTGAAATAGATGGCCGTTGGCAAACGATACGCTTAGCAACAAAAGAGGCAAATCAGCCTACCTTACGATTAAATGAGGCTCAAATTACACTCAGCGACAACGGTCAATCCTTGACCATAAAAAGTGCTGACCAAGTTATCAATATAAAAGCCGCCAATGAGCTACTGTCTCTACTCACGCTGCTAAAAGGCGGAGTAGCAGAATCAAGCTTATCTACACAAGCAAAGATTTCATCTGGGAATAATCCGCAACTGTTACTGGAAAAAATAGGTATAAAATTGGCTCTTGACCCAACACTTGCAAAGATCCTAAGTGAAGAGCATAAACTCGTTGCACAACTACAAGCCTCTGAGAGCAAAGTACAATTAAAACTATTCAATGGGTTTGCCGACTTACTATTTAGCAGCGTACTGAGTAAGCAAAAAATTGCTGAGCAGTTAACTTTGCTTGGAAAAAGTCCACAAATATTAGTTGATAAACATGCCATACAAATTAAGTTTTCTGCCACTCAAAAACCGCTATCCGTATCTATCGGCAACTTAGCGACTCAACCTCAAGCAGGCCCAGTGCAATGGCAAAATGCAAAACTACAAAGCAATATTCAAGGTGTACAAATTGCAACGTTAAGTGAGCAGTTTAACATTGATTTAAAACAATCAATAAAGGGTAAGTTCGACCAAGTATCTCAGTTTGTAGCGCCACAACAAGCAAGCGATCCTTTGAAAACCGCATACACGTTAAATTACCCTAAACCCATTTTTTCGATAACATTCCAAGATATAAAAAAAGCGGTAGAGCAAGCCCTTAACCAATGGCTCTCTAAACCATTTAAGCAGGTAAGCCCTTCTCATAGTAGCCAGATTGCTGCACCACCAAGCGCCATACAAAGCTTATCAAAATATAGTGACACGCCCTTGATGTTACAGCGCATTGAAACACAAAACCTGCCACCTCTCGTAAAATTAATGGCGCAATTGAAAAGTATCTTGCCCAGCTCGCAAATTGAGAACCTTTCAAACAGTCTTATCACTAATCTACCGCAAAGCAAAGCGAGAATTGTCGGCTCTCAAGGCTCTTTACCTCAGGCTAACGCACAAGGGCTAGTTAAGTCGGTTGACAAATCAATACAAGCGGCAGTCGTAAATCAAGCAGCAAATGGCAGCTCAGGAGCAACTGATAAGCCGTTACCTAATTTGGTGCAAACAAATAATGCTTTTAAAGCCAGCTTACCCATTGAACGAGCTTTGTTAGAACCACTTCTCAAACTGCTGAACAAAACGGCTGTAGATACACCAAAGTTATCAAATACTCAGATCCTCAGCGAAAAAGTAGCTCAGTTGAGTCAATATAAGCACCCTCAATCCGTTGATATGACAAAGCTAGTTCATCAGGCTTTTAGTCGTATGATCGACGCAAATAACGTGTCAGGCAACTTAATCGCCAGCGAACTAAATGCACTGGTGCCTGGTTTAATTAACACCAACTCAGCAATTACGCCTAATTTATTGGCTAGTAGCTTCACGCAAGTACTAGACAAGTTGATCGTCACCTTACTTGCCGCCCCCAAAGCAATCGCTACCTCATCAAAACTTGAGGGCAGTGATCAGACTCAGCGTTTAACGGCTTTACTAGAAACGTTATTACCCAATGCTAAAAGCGTATCTGCGAAACAATTATTACCTCACTTACAGCAACTAAATAGCAACTTGTTAGGGGAGCTTTCACAACTACAAAACAGCTTTTCATCTAGTGTACAAGTAACACAAACAAGCACCCAAAAAGTAGATAGTGAGACACAGCTTTTACTTAATTTATTGATGCCTATGAAGGTGCCACCAGAGTGCAAACAAACTGAACTACAGATTGGCAACTACAAGAAGCCAGCAAAAGCGAAGATGCCAGAGAAAACTGTGTGGTTTGTGCGCTTAAATTTTGATTATGCACATCTAGGTAAGCTCAGTGCACACGCAGAGCTTATGGACAAAGCACTTGATTGTGAAATAATCGGCAACAGCGAACAGGTTTGTGATCTCGCAAAACCTCATTTAGATGCATTAAGACGTAAATTATGCGCTCATGGGCTACAAGTTAATGAAATAGTACTGACCGAAGATGCCGAGCAACAATACGCATTTTACGAGCAACACGCTATCGTAAATATAAAAGTGTAGGAGAAGTCATGGAACAAAAAACCGCTATCGGATTGTTATATGAAGCTGGCAGCTCACCACATGTAGCCTGCAAGGGGTTTGGTGAGTTAGCAGAAGAAATTATCGAACTTGCGAAAGAAAAAGGCATCATGATCCACGAAGATGCTCAATTGGCCAGTACTCTCAGCCAGCTAGATTTACACCAAGAGATCCCAAAAGAGCTCTACTATGTCATAGCAGAGCTCATTGCGTTTTCATATGTTTTACGAGGTAAGTTCCCGCCTGGTTGGCAAGGTTTTAGTAATAAATTAGATATCAAGGCGTAATTAAGACTTTTGATGCAGTGACATAAGTAGCTCTGCCTCTGCTCTGGGAATTTCACATTCGCGCATTATTTCTTCTAAATCAGCACCAAGCTCTATCATTTTTACTGCTCGAGAGTATATTTTGGCATCTGGATCATCATATTTCTGAGCAGCTTGTTGTTGCGCTAAGTCCTTCGCATAATTTTCACAAGCAACCAGACGTTTACCAATATTCATCAGACTACTTCTAACTTCAGCCACTTCACTACGTAAAATAGCAGCCTGATCATGGGTATCTTTAATCCTGTGCTTAAGTACATGAAGCTCTTGCTGACTGCTCCCCAAACGCTTACTTAGCATCAAAATGAGCCCCAAACATACTAACGTTAGTAGGCTTGAGGCAATGAGTATCAATAGCAATAGATTATTGTTTACAACTTCCACAATTTATATATGACTCAACTCGTCCCACTCATCATCATTGAGTAGCTTGTTCAAATCGACTAAGATAAGCAACTCGCCTTCTCTGTTAGATACGCCTTGGATAAACTTGGCGCTTTCCTCTGTACCAATATTTGGCGCACTGTCAATTTCAGAACTACGCAGATAAACCACTTCAGCAACACTGTCGACTAGAATACCTATTACCTGTTTCTCAGCTTCAATGATCACAATGCGTGAATTGTCTGTTACTTCAGCACTGACCAATCCAAAGCGCGCTCGAGTATCTATCACCGTCACAACGTTTCCGCGCAAGTTTATAATACCTAACACATACGCAGGTGCTCCAGGCACAGGAGCAATTTCGGTATAACGTAATACTTCTTGCACTTGCATTACATTGATGCCGTATGTTTCATCCTCGAGTTTATAGGTCACCCATTGAAGAACTTCATCATTACTATCGGCATTTTTGTCTGCGGAAAGTAGTCTATCTTGGCTCATGGTTTAACTCCAAAAAGATCTTGTTTACAGCTCTCGACTATCGAGGCCTTGCTCAAGCAAGCGGTTTAAATTTTCTACATCAATCAAAGCGCACATTTTTTCTTTTATTACGCCTGCAAGCCACGGCCGCTTACCATCACCCGTACGCCATTTTACATCATCGGGTTGTAAAGTAATGTTATTTACCAAGTTTTCCGCCAATAATCCCCATGGACTATCACCCAATGTGATCAAATATTGGTAATCTAGGCCCGCTTCCAACTCTGGGGTATACTTTTCAGGCATCACCCAGCGCGCAGTATCAACAACATTTAACTTTTCATCTCGATTTAACATCACGCCTTTGAACCACTTCGGCTTGCCAAACAGCTGGTTTACATCTCCAAGTTGATGAATACCACCAAGGGACTTTAAAGGCACTGCGAGCGTCAGTCCCGCCACCTCAAAAAATAAGGCCTGAAATTCATGTTCACCATAAGCTTCTTTAGCGCTAACTATTTGATTTGAAGCTTTAGCCGATTCTTTGATAATAGTATTATTTTCTGGTATCTCAAGATTTTTCGTTTGTTCTTCAGGGATTTCCTGCTCAATAAACGTTTGAGTTTTAGCCTCTACAACCTCTTGCACCTTGAGCTGTTTTGTTGGCTCTGTTTGTTTGAGTTCTGAAACATCAGGCACTTGTTCTAGTAATTTGGCTACAGGCAGCAATGAAGTATTCTCAGGTTCTTCTTCAGAAAGGAGTGCCCCTAGATATTGTTTCATCACCTTTTCGTTAGCAAACAAATGTTTACTCATTTATACCTCTATTTAACCTGCATCAAATAATCAAGTAGTGCACGATAGGCAAATACTCCCCTTGACTTAGGACAGTACTCAACAGGCACTTTTTGCGCCAAACTGGCATCTCGAAACTTTGTATCTACCGGAATAACCCCCGGCCAAACGCAATCTTTATAACTAGCCAATAAGCTTTTGTATGCTTCTAACGACGCTTTGGTGCGCTTATCATACATTGTAGGTATTATGGTATATTGATATTGCTTGGATTGCGAACTTTGCATCAATTCCATCGTTCGCATCATTCTATCTAACCCTTTTAGAGCCAAAAATTCAGTTTGCACCGGTATTAATACTCTTTCACTGGCAGCAAGCGCATTAACCATCAAAACACCGAGCACTGGTGGGCAGTCTAAAATGGCATAATCATAATGCTCGCTTATTTTTTCTAACGCCTTTTTTAACACCAGCCCCATTCCTGCACGATTGCCCATACTTCGGTCCAGAGTCGCAATCGCCATTGTGGCAGGCAAAATATCTAGGTTTTCTATTGTTGACGGGCATAATGCTTGCAAAATTTCTTCACTTTGCATGGCACTACCACGCGCGAAAATATCATAGACACTAATCTCAAGCTCTTCTGAATCAATGCCAAAGTAATAAGTCAACGAGGCATGGGGGTCGGTATCAATCAGCAACACTCGTTTGCCTTGCAAAGCTAAAATACCCCCAAGACTCACTGTCGTGGTCGTTTTCCCTACTCCCCCTTTTTGGTTTGCTACTGTCCAGATTTTCACGAGTTAATGCATTCTCCAAATTATGAGCTTGTTGTTATTATTGTTCTTTGGCTAATTCGTGCTAACAGCTAACAACCGACCTCTTTAGTGATACGAGCCGCGACATCCTGCAGTGCAATATGCTCACTAGCAAGCCCTGCATTGGCAACAGCCTGTGGCATACCGTACACAACACACGTTTTTTCATCTTGTGCCCAAATAGTAGCACCGGCTTGTTTCAACATACGGGCGCCATCTCGTCCATCAGCCCCCATACCAGTTAATACAACCGCCAGTACGTCCCCCTGATAGGCCTTAGCTGCACTAGCAAAAGTGACGTCTACACTCGGTTTATACGTAATTCTAGGGCTATCGTCCTCAAAAACTTTGAGCGTTCCTCGAGATTCGACCATCATCTGTTGGCCACCTGGAGCGAGATATGCAACGCCCGGCTCTAGCCTATCACCTTGCTGCGCTTCTTTTACTCTTATCTTACAAAGACTATTTAAACGACTTGCAAAGGCGGGTGTAAATGCCGCTGGCATATGCTGAATAAGCAAAATAGGGTATGGGAAGTTAGCTGGTAGCTGCGTCAAAATAGTTTGCAATGCAACCGGGCCACCTGTCGATGTGCCAATAGCAACCAACTGGTACTTTTTACCCGATGCCTTAGCCGCGATGCTTGATGAACCAATACCTGTGCGTTGAAATGTTCTGTCTGGCTGGCTGATACCTGTACTCGTGCCCACCGAAGGTCTAGTAGACTGACCAATAGTCGTACTTGTAGAAAACCTAGATAAACGTCGGCGGCCAATTTCCTTTACTTTAGTCTGTAAAGATTTTATCGCCTCATCGCTATTACGGGCAATGTCTTCAAACTTTTTCGGTAAAAAGTCCAAAGCTCCTGCATCAAGTGCATCTAGAGTGGCACTTGCGCCTTCTCTAGTTAAAGATGAAAACATCAATATAGGCGTTGGATTGGAAGCCATGATTTGCTTTACGGCACTAATGCCATCCAGCACAGGCATTTCAACATCCATAGTAATAACGTCCGGTTTTAACGCAGCCGCTTTCTCTACAGCTTCTTTACCATTCACCGCAAAGTCGATTACTTTAATATCACTGTCTAATTCAAGGATTTCACTGACTCGGCGTCGGAAAAAACTTGAATCGTCTACTACTAACACTTTAACTGCCATTGGCACGCTCATTCAAAATTCAGATCTAAAAAGTGGTGCGCAAGGCACCACTGTGTCTAACAGGCTAAGCAAATAGCGCTACTTACCTGCATAGTGCTTAAGCATGTTGGGTACGTCCAATATTAGGGCGATCCCACCATCAGATGTGATAGTGGCTCCCGCCATACCAGGCGTTCCTTGTAATAGCGCATCGAGAGGCTTAATAACCACCTCTTCTTGGCCAATCAAAGAATCAACAACAAAACCCACTTGCTTGGTTCCAATTTGCACAATAACCACATGGCCTTCGGCCTTTCGTTTACGTCGATCAGCCCCTTTCACCAACCAATGTTCTAAGTAAAATAGCGGTATCGCCTTTTCTCTCACTATGATGGTCAACTGTCCATCAACAATGTTGGTTTTGGTTAAATCTAAGTGGAAAATCTCATTCACACCTGCAAGAGGTAATGCGAAAGTTTGTTGGCCCACTACCACCATTAAGGTCGGCAGTATCGCAAGCGTAAGCGGTACTTTGATCTCTAATATAGTACCAACACCCAACTCCGATTTAATATTGACAGAGCCGTTTAGTTGAGTGATTTTAGTTTTCACTACATCCATACCGACACCGCGGCCTGAAATATCAGAAATTTCCTCTTTGGTCGAAAAGCCTGGTGCGAAAATTAAGTTGTAAGCTTCGGTATCGGATAAACGACTTGCCTGATCAGAGTCAATAACCCCCTTATTAATCGCTATCTTTTTGAGCTTTTCAGGATCCATACCAGCACCATCATCACGGATGGTAAGCAGTATATGGTCACCTTCTTGCGACGCCGCAAGAGTGACTGTACCAGTACGAACTTTTCCTGCTGCTTCACGTACCTCTGGCATCTCTATACCATGATCCACAGAGTTTCGAACAAGGTGAACCAGCGGATCTGCCAAGGCTTCCACAAGGTTTTTATCTAAATCCGTCTCTTCCCCTTCCAAGATTAGGTTGATGTCTTTTTTCAGACTTCTCGCCAAATCTCGCACCACTCGTGGGAAACGGCCAAACACCTTCTTAATTGGCTGCATGCGGGTTTTCATCACCGCACCTTGCAAATCTGCTGTAACAACGTCAAGGTTTGAAATAGCCTTGCCCATTGCTTCGCTATTTGTGTTATTGGCCAAGCTCACTAATCTATTGCGCACTAATACAAGCTCACCAACCATATTCATGATTTGGTCTAAACGTTTCGTATCTACCCGTACCGTTGTTTCAGCTTGGGGAGCTGGCGCTTTTTTCGCCGCTGCCGCAGCAGGAGCAGGAGCAGCTGCTTTCGGCTCTGGCGCTGGCGCTTTTGGAGCCGGTGTAGGCGTTTGTTTCACGGACTCAACTGGTTTTGCGGGCTCGCTAGGAGGCTGAGGAGCTTTTGGCTTATCAACAGAGCCTTCTACAGAGCGAGGCGCACTGCCTTTGCCATGTAACTCATCCAGCAACGCTTCAAACTCATCATCATTAATTTCGTCGTCATCTGACCCCGTAACTGATGGAGCAGACGCTTCACTTTGCGGCGTTGACGCTGAACTGTCTGTCTTAATGGCACCGAAACTGCCAACACCGTGTAACTCATCTAAAAGGCTGTCAAACTCATCGTCCGTAATATCACCATCACTATCCGAAGTACTCGATGTCGCCTCTTTCGTATTCTTAGCAGGACCCTTACCTGTACCATGTAATTCATCGAGCAAACTTTCGAATTCATCTTCGGTTATTTCGTCGATGCTTCCATCTTGACTCCCTCCTGAACTATCGGCATCAATATCAAACAAAATATCATCTGCTTCTACCATATTAGGTTGTTCAACTTCGTCAGACGCAGAGTCAACTTCAGGCACCTCAGGCGTCGACTGTAACTCGATAGATTCATCTTCAGATTGAGGTTTACTAAGCTGATGAAGTGTTTCAAGAAGGGCAGGATCTGCAGGCTCTGGCTGTTCGCGATTCTGTATATGTCCGAACATCTCATTGATAGTGTCAAGCGATTGGAGAATAACATCCATCAACTCTGAAGTAACTTTTCGTTGTCCCTGACGTAAAACATCAAACACGTTTTCAGCACCGTGACAGGCATCAACCAGCTCCGTCATACTCAAAAAGCCAGCGCCCCCTTTCACGGTATGGAAGCCCCTAAAAATAGCGTTGAGTAAGTCTCTATCTTCTGGGTTATTTTCCAATTCTACAAGCTGCTCTGACAGCAGCTCTAGGATCTCCCCGGCTTCTACGAGAAAGTCTTGTAGGATATCTTCATCGACTTCAAAGCTCATGCATACTCTCCTATTAGAAGCCTAAACTTGACAGTAAATCATCAACTTCATCTTGACCAGACACCACATCGTCCCGCTGGTCTGCATCAATAATCGGCCCCTCAGGTCCTGAGATTTCATTTACGTCAATGTCAACCACACTCTTCGAACTAACTTTTCTTTGAGCTTTTTTATTTTTGCTCGGTAACTCGTCAGATGTACCAAATACGGTTAACAAATTAATTAGGCTATCTTCAACTTCTCTTACCAGCTCTATAACTCGACGAATAACTTGCCCTGTTAAATCTTGATAGTCTTGAGCCATTAGCACATTGGTCATCAAGCTTTGTAACTCATCCGTGCGCGTTTGTGACCCTTGCATAAACTTGTCTAAATCATGACATAGAGACTTAAACTCACCCAGCTGTATATCACGTCGCATTAAGCGATCCCAAGTCGGCTTTATGTTTGACAAATCATCCGCTAACTGTTGCGCTAGAGGCAAACTTGCCTCTACGGCATCCATCGTTTTGTTGGCGGCATTCTCCGTCATTTCCATAACATAATTTAAACGTTGTTTTGCATCAGGAATGGCTTCAGTCGTCAAATCAGCAAGACGCGTGTCGAGTTCAAAATTTTTCAGTGATTCATGCAGTTGGCGAGTTAACTTACCCACCTCTGCAAATAACTCAGACTGCTCTTTATTGGCAGCTTCCAAAATTAATTGGTCTGCTTTTTCTTGTTCACCTTGCTCCAAATATGCAACAAGCTGTTTTGCCTGCTCAAGGCTGATCTGAGGCACAGAAGGCGTTGACATTAGCCTCTCCTTCTAAGTTCTTAGCCTAAACGTTCAAACACTTTTTCTAACTTAGTTTTTAGTGTTCCTGCGGTAAATGGTTTAACGATATAGCCGTTAACCCCAGCTTGTGCAGCCGCTACAATTTGCTCTTTTTTGGCTTCCGCCGTTACCATCAACACTGGAATGTGCTTAAGGTTTTCATCAGCTCTAATAGCACGGAGCAAATCAATCCCTTGCATGCCAGGCATATTCCAATCTGTTACTACAAAATCAAACTCTTGGTTTTGTAACATTGGAAGCGCAGTACTGCCATCATCGGCTTCTTGAACATTGGTAAAGCCTAAATCTCTAAGCAGGTTTTTGATTATTCTCCTCATTGTAGAAAAATCATCAACCACGAGAATTTTCATGTTTTTATCCAAAACATCCTCCAGTGAGGTTTGAACCTATTATTTTTACTCTAATTGACCCAGTCATTGATTTTGGCTCTTAGCCTTATCATTGCCTGCCCATGAATTTGGCTAACACGAGATTCACTTACATCTAGTATTTGCCCGATTTCTTTTAAATTCATTTCATCGTTGTAATAAAGCGACAACACTAGGGCGTCTCTTTCCGGCAAAGATTTTATCGCTGCCACTAACGACTCGTTAAAGCGTTCATTTTTAACGTTATTAAATGGTTTGTCTAGCGATAAATCGTTGTCAGCAGGCGAAATAACATCCTCATCTACACCTAAATCCTCTATACCTATGACTTTACTGCAATTAACATCACTTAGAATATGATGGTACTCATCTAGCGTAATATCAAGTTTTTCAGCAATTTCAGTGTCTTTTGGTTCTCGATTGAGGAGGGATTCAAGCTCAGCAATGGCTTCAGCTACCATTCTACTTTTACGGTGTACAGAACGAGGAGCCCAGTCACCTCTGCGAATTTCGTCTAACATGGCTCCGCGTATGCGAATGCCAGCAAACGTTTCAAAACTAGCACCCTTAGAAGCATCGAAATTTTTAGTTGCTTCGATTAGTCCTATCATACCGGACTGTACCAGATCATCTAACTGAATATTGGCAGGTAGACGTGCCAATAGATGACACGCCACTTTTTTGACAAGTGATGCATGACGTTCCACCACTTTATGTAAATTTTCAGATGTCTGATACCCCATCGCTTTACTCACCGATGATGCCATAGTTAACCATTGACAAGTTGTTCAATAAAAAACTCTAAATGACCCGAAGGTTGGTGCGGGATTGGCCACTTTACAGCTTTGCTTGCAAGACCTCTAAATGCCACAGCAGCAGGTGAATTAGGGAACAACTCTACAATCGTTTTCTGACGTCTTGAAGACTTCCTCATATTTTCGTCAAACGGTATCGTTGCTACAAGTTCCAGCGCTACATCTAAAAATCTATCCGTCACCTTTGAGAGTTTAGCAAATAATTCTTGCCCTTCGCGTAAACTGCGAACCATATTAGCAACAATTTTAAATTTATAAACGCCATGCTCGCGGCTAAGTACCTTAATTAATGCATAGGCGTCGGTAATAGAGGTAGGCTCGTCACAAACTACCACGACAACATCCTGAGCGGCGCGAGAAAAACTCAATACCATATCTGAAATACCTGCGGCTGTATCCACAATAAGTATGTCAAATTCAGTATTAAGTTCACTGAATGCCCTGATAAGACCCGCATGTTCCGCAGGCGTTAATTCAACCATGCTTTGTGAACCAGACGTAGCAGGTACAATTCTTATTCCCGCAGGGCCCTCTACCAAAATTTCGTCCAACTCACATTCACCAGAGAGCACATGTGAAAGGTTTTTTTCGACCCTTAGGCCTAACATAACATCACAATTAGCCAAGCCCAAATCGGCATCTAGCACCAATACACGGTTTCCCAGCTGGCCTAGTGCGATAGCTGTATTTAACGATACATTGGTTTTACCCACTCCGCCTTTACCACCAGTTACCGCGATAACTTTAACACCGTGATTATTATTTTGACTCATTTTACGCAGGCCACTTGCTTGATCTAATACTGTGTTAATCATACATTCCTACTGTCTGAGACGCTACTGCTACAGGTCTCGAATGTTGTGCTTTTATTCTTTTTAAATACAATTGCTCTGCCTTTTTGACTAGCTTTTGAGCATTTGCAACACGAATATCCTCTGGAACTCGCTGTCCGTTAGTAAGATACCCTATTGGCAAGCGATTTTGAATCGCTATGCTAATAATCTCGCCTAAACTTAGACATTCATCAAGTTTAGTAAAGATACAGCCACTTAAATTTACTTTTTGGAAGTGGCGTACAGTTTCTTGCAACACATGCATTTGCGATGTTGCGCTTAATACTAGGTAACTACGAATATCAACTCGAGTACTTCTCATCAACGTATTAAGTTGTTCTGTTAAGCGCAAATCTCTTTGGCTCATACCCGCTGTATCTATTAATATTAGACGTTTATTGCGTAAGTGATATAAAACTTCGGCAAGTTCATTTGCATCTTTCACTTGCTTAACTGGGCACCCAATAATACGACCATAGGTAGATAGCTGTTCATAAGCGCCAATTCGGTATGTGTCGGTTGTGATCAGTGCCACTTTATCCGCGCCGAATTTTTGCGCGCCTAGAGCAGCAAGTTTAGCAACAGTTGTTGTTTTACCCACCCCTGTTGGCCCTACAAACGCGTATACTCCACCTTGACGAAGAATATCGTTGTTGGTTGTATGCATCTGATTGATAACCATATTCAATAACGCATTCCATGCCTCTTTACGAGAAACATCATCAGGAATAAAACACGCCATTTGCTGTGCAACTTCAGCATCGATACCCATGCCTTGTAAGCGGTCAATTAAACATGCACGCGTTGGGTCACGGCGCGCCATTTCTTGTTTCATAAGACCAGAAACTTGATGCTCTAAAAGCTGGCGAATCGCGTTCATTTCTTCACGCATTGAAGCCATTTCGTTAGACTCTGTTGCACTATGTTGCACCTCATCACCAAAGCCAGACTCTAACTCATCATCAAATTGCCAATCGGTATCTGAATGCGTTTGGCGCTGCTCTCGCGCCATTCTATCCATACTACTAGACGTAAATTTTTGTGGCGCTCTTTCGTGGTGCTCAAAGCCAGTAGGAGCAGAGTCGTGATGACGCTGTTTGAAAACTTGTTCTGTATCAATACCTGATTGTGAAAACATTGAAGCTAATTGCGGTGAACGAGGACGAGGAGCCTGACGCTCAAGCAAGGCTTCTAAACTATCCGCAACTTGGGCTTGTGGTGCAGGACGTGCACTTTGTGGCTCAGGACGAACAAAGCGTGGACCTGTAGAACGAGGCTTAGATTGCTCCATTGCCTGCGCTTGATTAGTTGATTTAGGTGTTGCAGGCGCACGGTCGTTGTCTATTGCAGCAACAATTTCCACGCCATCAGCCAACTTTTTGTTTGACATAATAACCGCATCTACACCTAACTCTTCTTTCACTTCTTTCAGTGCAGTGCGCATATCTTTGGCAAAAAAACGTTTAATTTTCATGTTACAACCCCTTAAATCCTATTACTGTCCAACTGAGCTCACAATCTTAATTTGTCTTTCATCTGGCACTTCCTGATATGACATCACGCGAAGGCCGGGGATCGTATGTTTAACAAATCTTGAAAGCACACTTCTTAACATACCTGAGGTTAATAAAATGGACGGGTCGCCTAGCATTTCTTGCGTTTGATGGGCTTCTCTCAATGAGTTTTGAAGCCTTTCCGCAAGACCAGGTTCGATACCTGCCCCTTCATCACCTGCGTTCTGAAGTGAGTTATGCAACATCTGTTCCAACTCAGGCGCCAATGTTATGACAGGGATCTCATCTGCGTTACCAACCGCATCTTGAACTATCAATCTGCGCAGTGAAATTCTCACTGCAGCCGTTAATACATCTGGGTCTTGGCTTCGTGGACCATACTCTACCAATGTCTGTACAATAGAGCGCATGTCTCTGATTGCCACACCTTCATTGAGTAAATTCTGTAGTACTTTCACGACCGTAGTAAGAGGAAGAACATCCGGTACTAATCCTTCCACTAAACGAGGGTGGCTCTTAGCTAACATATCCAGTAAGTTCTGAACTTCTTCATGACCTAGTAAAAGAGAAGCGTTGTTAGTCAGTAATTGACTGATATGAGTAGCGACTACCGTCGCGGCATCAACAACGGTATAACCCAGAGAATGGGCCTCATCTTTCTGATCTGGCTTAATCCATACAGCATCTAAGCCAAATGCAGGGTCTTTCGTTTCTATGCCTTTGATTGGACCAAACACCTGACCAGGGTTTATAGCAAGCTCGTCACCATGTTTAAGCTCACCTTCACCAGAGCCTACGCCCATCAACGTAATGCTGTATGCGTTAGGGTCTAGCTCTAAATTGTCACGAATATGTACAGGTGGAATTAAAAAGCCAAGTTCTTGAGATAACTTTTTACGCACCCCTTTAATACGGCTGAGTAACTCACCACCTTGAGATTGGTCGACCAATGGGATTAAGCGATAACCCACTTCTAAACCAATCACATCAACTGGTTGTACGTCATCCCAGCCCAATTCTTTTTGCTCTTGCTTAGTGGCAACATCACTACCTTTCGCTGCTGTTTCTGCGGCAGCTTCAGCAACTTCTTTTTTCTGTTTTTGAGTAAAATACGCTAAATAGCCAAGTAACGCGCCAAGACTTAAAAATGCAAAATGTGGCATACCTGGTACAAGCCCCATCACAATTAAGATCCCAGAAGCAATGAATAGCGATTTTTCATTACCAAGCTGAGTTTTGAACTGCTCACCCATGTTATGGGATTCATTTTGACGTGTAACAACGATTGCTGTACCAATTGATAGCAACAGAGAAGGCAGCTGCGCAACAAGACCATCACCAATAGTTAGCAAGGTATAAACTTCCATCGCTCGGCTAAAAGACAGACCATGTTGGATCATTCCTACAAACAAACCACCAACAATGTTGATAACCAAAATTACAATACCCGCTATTGCATCACCCTTAACGAATTTACTCGCACCATCCATCGAACCATAAAAGTCCGCCTCACGAGTTACTTCTTCACGACGAGCTCGAGCATCTTCTGCACTAATGAAACCTGCGTTCAAATCCGCATCAATCGCCATTTGCTTACCAGGCATAGCATCTAACGTAAAACGTGCAGATACTTCTGAAATACGGCCTGCGCCTTTTGTGATTACAACAAAGTTGATAATAATAAGGATAAGGAAAACCACCAGACCAACGGCATAGTTGCCACCAATAACAACAGAGCCAAATGCTTCGATAACTTTACCAGCGGCGTCACCACCGTTATGACCTTCTAGAAGCACAACTCGTGTACTTGCAACGTTGAGCGCCAAACGCATGATAGTTGCAATCAGCAAAACAGCAGGAAACATACCAAACTCTAGCGGCTTCATGGTGTACACAGTCACCAATAGAACGACTAACGCCAAAGCAATGTTGAAAGAAAACAGAATATCTAATAAGAAAGGAGGCAGTGGCAAAATAACCATACCTAACGCCGCAAGTACTAATAACGGAGTACCCACACCTTTAGCATATTCTTTCTTATCTTTATTTAATTGCGATAAAAGCGCTTTAAATTCCATAACTTAACAACTGCAAAATATTGACACTAAGCAGAAAATGCAAGTTACGAGCCAAAAATCTCTTCTAGTGCTTTAAATCATCAGGTATGGGTAGGTCTTTACCTAAAGAAGTTGGTCTGCGTCCCCGACCTTTATTGAACCGTTTTAGCTGAAATACATACGCCAACACTTGTGCTACTGCAGTAAATAGCTGATCAGGGATTTGCTCGCCCACTTCAGTCGTGTGATACAAAGAACGAGTTAACGCAGGCGACTCTACAATTGGCACTTCATTACCAATGGCTACTTTACGAATTTGCATGGCCAATTCATCAACGCCTTTTGCAATCACAATCGGTGCACCCGCTCTCTCCGTGTCGTATTTCAATGCTACCGAATAATGTGTTGGGTTAGTCACAACGACATCCGCATCTGGTACATCTTGCATCATTCTACGTTGCGACATTTCTCTTTGCGTACGACGAATACGGGCTTTTATTTGTGGATCACCCTCTGAGTTTTTGTATTCATCTTTTATTTCCTGCAACGTCATTTTTAATTGCTTATGATGGTTATAGCTTTGATAAGGTGCATCAATGGCAGAAATAACAATGGTGGTACAACTGATACCTAGAAACATCCAGGCTAAAATTTCCAATGCGTGTATCACGCTACTCGGAATAGACTCTATACTGAGGTGAAGAATTTCATAGAAAAAAGCACTGATCAAAAAAATAGCGAACCCCGCCACCAAGGTAAACTTCAGAATCGATTTAAATAGCTCGATAGCAGCTTGGGGACCAAACATGCGCTTCAACCCCTTTGCTGGTGACATTTTACTTGCCTTTGGTGCCGCCGCTTCCCAACTAAAATTGAATCCGCCCAAAAGCGTATTTCCAATGATGCCTGCCAAGGCAATGATCAACACAAACATCGCGAATGGGAAAAGTAACTCGGAAAATGCAATATCCCAAATAGCAAACATCTTTGTCGTATCATAGGTTTCATTGCGATTTAAACTTAACGCTCGTCCCATGATATTAAACAGCCCTTTGCCAAGCGCTGGCCCATACAAAAGTAGTGCTATCGCAGAAAAAATAAGTACAAATGTTGTTCCAAGTTCTTTGGAACGCGCAACCTGCCCTTTTTTACGCGACTCACTGATTTTTTTCTCGGTGGGTTCTTCGGTACGTTCTTGACCAGAATCTTCTGCCATAAGCTACACCGTACAGCCTATTAAGTTACACATCAGCTCTGTCATCTTTAACCATTGGAATTCAAATTGCACAACAAAGTTGCCAAGCGTTGCCCAAATAATGGTCAATCCTGCAACTAGGGTAAACGCAAATCCTACTGAGAATATATTCATTTGTGGCGCAGCTCGGGTCATCACACCAAACGAGATATTAATTACCAGCATAGCGGTTAATGGCGCTAAAGACAGAGCCAGCGCAGTACTAAACATCCATCCTCCCCAATTAATTATCTGCCAGTAATTGTCGACGACCCACCATTGACCGTTGATTGGAAAAGTATCGAAGCTATAAATAATCATGTGCATCATCATAAGATGCCCATTAAATACAAAAAATAGTAAAGTCGCCAATATTAAGTAAAACTGACCAACAGCAGGCACACTCAAGCCATTTGCAGGGTCCACTACTGAGGCAAAACCGAGACCTGTTTGCATCGCTAGAATTTGACCCGCGATAATAAAGGTATTTAAAAGTAATAAAGAAGCAAAACCTATCGCAATACCGATTATCATTTGCTGAATAACGACATACAACATGGAGAAAGAGAATAGCTCAACAAATTGCGCTTTAGGTAGGGCTGGCATCACAGCGAACGTGACTACCACAGACAAAGCTAGTTTGATTCTAGTTGGCACCGTTTGTGCGCCCAGACCAGCCATCACCATTATCATTGAGCTGATACGCACCAACGGCAATAGCAAATCGCTAAGCCATTGCATAATGATTGCTATTGGAAACTCCATAGCCTAGCCCGCTATTTCAGGGATCCGCAGAACAATCCCAGTAAAAAAGTCCATCAGCTCTTGAGTGAACCAATGACCTCCAACGATAAGAGCCAAAATAGTAATAATTAACCTTGGTAAAAAGCTTAGCGTTTGTTCGTTAATCGACGTTGCGGCTTGAAACACAGCCACCACTAAGCCGACCATTAAGCCTGGGAGTACAATTGCTGCTACTAGCTTGATCACTAAAAACAGTGAATCGCTCAGTATATCAACAAAGACTTCTGGCTCCATATTAGACTCCTAACCCAAAACTGCGAGCCAAGGTGCCCATAACTAGCCCCCAACCATCAACGAGTACAAAGAGCATAATCTTAAATGGCAATGAAACTATCATCGGCGAAAGCATCATCATACCCATTGCCATCAAAACACTGGCAACCACTAAATCCACGATAAGAAATGGAATAAAAAACATAAAACCTATGATAAAAGCCGTTTGTAGTTCACTGGTCACAAAAGCTGGGATAATCACCACAAAAGGCGTATCCTCGGGTTTATCCAATTTGTCATAACCTGCTATTTTGGCAAAGGTTTCTAAGTCCTTAATGCGCGTTTGAGAGAGCATAAAAGCTTTCATCGGCTCCTTGGCTTGCTCCAGTGCTTGCATTGACGTTAGCTGTTCATTCAAATATGGCTGTACCGCCCTGTCATTTATTTGGCTAAAGATGGGAGCCATAATAAAAAAAGTTAAAAACAGAGACATACCTAAAAGAATTTGATTTGAGGGGGACTGCTGAAGACCAATTGCTTGACGTAAAATAGCCAGCACTACAATGATTCGAGTAAAGCTGGTCATCATAATAACAGCGGCAGGAATAAAGCTCAGCGCAGTCATTATTGCGAGTACTTGCAGTGTTACAGAGTACTCTTGCGAGCCATCAGGATTGGTTGTTACGCTTAGAGCATCAATCCCTTGCGCGCCAGCATATGGGAAAAAACCAAGACCAACGAGTAATATCAGTAATCTAATCATGTTAATTGTTCTTATTGTTTTGCTTGCCCATAAATTTGCTTAACTCTTTTGCAAAAACAGGTATATCCGCTTGTTCAAGCGGCTTTTCAAGCAGATATAAATAGTTGATACTATTAGGTGTTACACCAAGTAAATGCTGTTTATTGTCAATCTCAACCACCATCAACCGCTCTTTAGTTCCAAGCGGTAAACTACGGATCACCTTAAAGTCTTTACTATTGCCGATATTTGGATTGAGCTTTTTAACCAACAAACCCAGTCCTATCACCAACAAGACGACCAACATCAGTGACAAGCCCATAGACAACAATTCTGAGCTGAAGCCAGGGACATTTTGTGCCGCTTGCGCAGGCAGGGCTGCACTTAGCAGCAGCCCCGTGATTATCTTTTTCATCGTAGCTTTTTAATTCGTTCAACTTGGCTAATCACGTCGGTCAAACGAATACCAAATTTATCATTCACTACAACTACCTCGCCATGCGCAATCAAGGTGCCATTAACTAATACATCCAACGGCTCACCCGCAACTCTATCTAATTCAACAACAGAGCCTTGGTTTAATTGCAATAAATTACGGATATTAATTTTAGAACGCCCAACTTCCATTGATATGGTAACTGGTATATCTAAAATAGTATCCAACTTACGTTTTTCGTCAGGAGATATATTGGCAGTAGAATCTTTAAGCTCATCGAGCCCCGCTACTTCTGGTTCACTGCTTGGCGCTTCAGACTCTTCAGCTTCAGCCAATGCCGCAGCCCATTCGTCCATTGTATCTTGATCATCGCTCATACTATCAAAACCTTAATATAATCAATCTTTACCAGTCTAAATCCACACCTTCCGACAGATGTAGATCTTCTTCTAATTCAGCTAACTCTGCATCCGAATCAAGCTTTTTACCACCTTTGGTAAACACGTGTAGTTCTGATTTAACAGATTCCGGACGCTTGATTTTCTCACTAATTTGCAACGCAACATTATCTCTTGAACGACCCATTTTTGCTCTAAAAGTAGGAAGTTCTTCAATAAACACAGTAATATATTCAGGCATTTCAACAGGAATAACATCGCCTGCTTTGAGTTCCATAATCTGCGCCAAAGTCAGATCAATTTCTAACAACTGCGTTGAAAGCTCAACTTCTACATCCATTATTTCGTCGCGTAGAGCCTTACTCCAGCGTAAATCGGTGTCTTCAGTGTCAGATTGTACACCGGCATCTAGTAGTTCCCTGATAGGCTCCAACATGGAATAGGGCAACGAAATATGAAAATCTCCGCCACCGCCATCTAGTTCAATATGGAAAGAGCTAATAACGACCACTTCGGTAGGACTAACGATATTGGCCATTGCGGGGTTTACTTCTGAGTCTAAGTACTCAAACGACACATCCATAACGGGTGCCCAAGCTTCTTTATAATCTTCGAAAATTATTTTTAGAAGCATCTGCACAATACGGCGTTCGGTTGGTGTAAATTCACGTCCTTCGATTTTCGCGTGATATCGACCATCGCCACCGAAGAAATTATCAACGAGAATAAATACCAGTCGCGCTTCCATGGTGATTAAACCAGTACCTTTTAGTGGCCTAAAGCGCACCATATTTAAACTTGTTGGTACAAATAAGGTGTGAATATATTCGCCAAACTTCAACATTTGCACACCGTTGATTGAAACCTCGGCCGTGCGGCGCATCATGTTAAACAAGCTGATACGCATATGTCGTGCAAAACGTTCGTTTACAATTTCCAGGGTCGGCATCCGACCACGAACAATACGATCTTGCGAAGAAAAGTCATATTGCAGCGCGGTGGAGTCACCGTCATCACCATCATTGATGTCTTCCTCATCGACTTCATCAACACCATGCAATAGCGCATCGATTTCGTCTTGGGATAATAAATCACTCACTTAAGACCTCACTGCATTACAAAGCCGGTGAATAGCACACGTTCAATGACTTTACTGCCTTCAACCCCTTCCATTGCGGCTTGAACTTTGTCAACAGCTGACAAACGCAAAGTTTCTTTACCAGCACTGGTACTTAGCTCATCCGCTGTTGTAGTTGAAAATACGCTTAACAAAGTGCCTTCGATAAGGGGAATATGTTTTTTGGCAATCTCTTCATTTATATCCCCTCTTACGAGTAGCTGCACCTTGATTTGGACAATACGATCGCGGCTAGCACCTGGTACATTAAATACAAATGGCCTTGGCATTGCTACATAAAGTGCGCTACCTGTTTTGGCAGATGCACTAGTAGATTGTAAAGCTTCAGTAGCAGTTTCTTCCTCCGCCAACGTTTCTACAGGGGCTTCATCAGAAGAGCTCAAGAACAATACTCCAACTACTACCAACACCACTGCTACAGCAGCCGCGATGATAATTTTCTTTTTATTACCACCTGCTTCTTCAATTTCTAAATCGGTTTCTTCTGCCATATTAATCCTTGTTTAAGCTACAAAGCTAAGGGCCTATTTCTATATAATAGCAGTAGTTAGGCGTAATAATCTATTGAAGAACCATCGTTTACAACTCGTTGTGTTGTATTAGGAGAATTTTGCTCATCCTCTACTTGGGCAGTCAATTCAGATTTTGCGCCATGCTGCTTAGAACCAAAACCCTGTTCACTTTGAGAGCCATCGCCATGCTCAATGTTACTCTGTCCAAGTTCAATGCCTTGCTCAGCCAACATTTCTCTTAACTTGGGCATAGATTGTTCAAGCAGGTCTTTGGCCTGTTGGTTCTGTACCACAAAATTAACTTGGGCCTGCTCAGCATCAGTACGGATGCGTATTTGCATCATACCAAGCTCTCTTGGGTCTAAACGGATCTCTGCTTCTTGGTTATTTAAATTAAGCATCATTGATACTTTTTCTTGTAGCATTTTTGCCGCGTCATTTCTGGCAATATTTACCGCTTGCAGCATCTGCGCATCTACTTGCACTTTTTGCGTCGAAGCATGACTTTGTTGATGCTGTATGCTTTGAGGTGCTTCTTCTAACTGCTGCATGTATTGAACAAATTCACTAGCTTGAGACTGAGGTGAATTCGCGCTTACTTGAGGCGTCACAATCGCTTTGAATAGTTGTTCAACCTGAGGAGTTGGCATGCTTTGCGCCAAACTAGCAACTGAATTGGCCCCGTCTTGCTTGGTGTGTGCACCAATTGCCTTTTCTGCATCACCAAGGTTTACTGCTTTAAGACTCTCTTTTACATCACTTTTTAAAGCATCTTTATCAACTTTTGTGCTGTTATAAGTGGCAGTTTTGTTTACAACTACCGATGCGCTTGCGGTAGCAGTATCAACGTTAATCGACTGTGGTTTATCTATATAGGCTTGCTTTTGTTCTAGTGCTTTTAGTTGCTCTAACGCTCGCTCAGCCATTGGGGTCGCTTTGCCTTCATTCACAAGCTGCTGTAGCCCTTGCTGTAAAGCACTTCTTTCACTGGGCGTTAATGACGTCAACTTTTGCTGTAATACCTGTTCTGTGGTTTGTTCATCAGTAAACCCAGCGCCAATACTTTCTTTTGCAGAACGTGACTCAGCCTGCTTAACCAGCTCGCTTATTTGCTTGGCTAATTCATTTTGTTTACCAACTACGCCTTGGTCTTGTGCTGTTTTGGTGGTTTTGTCACCGTGTAAAGAGGTATCGTCCACTGAGCTTTCTTGCGGTTCATTCAAATTCCCCCATTCAGAGGTCAATGGAGATTTCGATTGAGTTGTTTCAACCTTACCTTCTTTGTTATCAGCAAGTTGACTTAACTTACCTTTGAGCACATCCGCTTTATCTTGTTGCGCAGCCTGCGTCAGCTGCTTTGATTTTTCTTCATTCAATGGCTGCTCGGTTAATTTTGCTTTTGTGACCTCTTCCTTGTCAGCATTTTTAGCATCTAAATCAGCAGTGCTATCCGTTGATATCTCTCCAGCATTGAGTTTGTTATTTTGTTTTTTCGAAGAGTCAGTCATTTGAGCATCATTTTCAGAGGTGGTGCTCTTGCCATTCATCTTATTTAACGCTTGTAATGCACTAGTATAAGTCAAACCTTGTCCGCTTGAATCAGCACTACCGTGAACAGTTACTGTGGTTTTTTGTTGATTTGACGCATTAATCTGTGCCAGTAAATCATCTGCCGCTTTTGGTGTAGACGCCTGCGCCTCATCACCTAACTCAGAATTTGCTTGCTGAGCATTCTCAGTGCTTTCTTCAGACTTGGAAGTTGCTAAGGACTGCTCATTTGCAAGCGTTTGTTGTACTTGCTCTTGATCAATCTGATCTTGCGATGACTGTTCATCTAAGTTAGTGATGAGTGTATCAGATGCGGCTTTTTGCTCCTCTGCTTGGGCTTGTTCCGTGAGCTGCTGCAAGGCAAGTAAAAAGCTATTCGGCTCACCTGAAGCGCCTTCACTTTGGGTATTCATTGACTCAAAAGCACTCGCGTCACTACCTGAGACTTTTGTATTATTAAACGTTACATTTAGCATATAGTTACCTGCCGAAGCGGCAATTTAGAGCCGCAATTACATCACTATGAAGTTGTCAGCAAAAATCAGGCCACATTAAGTTCAGCTTCAAGCCCGACGACGCATAAATTGGTTTGTAGCAAATTCATCAAGCATCTTTTGCTCAGCTTTATCCAAGCGTTTTTGGCGCTCAAGCTGTTGCTTTTCAATCAGTTTAGCAATAGCTTTTGCTTTGACTTGCTGAGCAAGCCACAGTCTTTTTCGCTGCTCAACAACCTGCTTTGCCGTATTCACTGTTCGTGCTTGCTGTTGGATTGCTTCTTCAATTTTCTTAATAAACGCATGATACTGGGTAAAACCACTACTGGATAAACCTTGCTTTGCTTTGAGGTGAAGCTGTTGACTATACTCAAGGCGAAAGTTATTGAGTCCAGACAGCTTTTGTTGATTGTCATTAAGGTGATGCTGCGCCTGCATATAATTAACACGCAAAGATTCTTCTTTGTCAGCTTCTAATTTGTAAAGTAAGTCAAGTTTGTTAGCAGCCATTATTCTTGTCCTAATAATTGTGCAAGCTCTTGCAGGCATTGGTCATAATTGAGCACTTCTTTCATCCCTTGCTGTAAAAACGCGTTTATTGAGGGCATCATCTTGATTGCTTGATCAAGCATAGGATCACTCCCCCTTTGATAAGCGCCCAACGTGATCATGTCCTTATTTTGTTGATACATTGAGTAAACTTGTTTAAGAACACGCGCTTGCTGAAGGTGTCGCTCGGAGATAACTTGCGGCATAACACGACTGATTGATTTTTCTATATCAATTGCAGGGTAATGACCACTGTCTGCCAAATCTCTTGAAAGAACAATGTGACCATCAAGTATCGCTCGCGCCGAATCAGCAATCGGGTCTTGCATATCATCCCCTTCACTGAGTACGGTAAAAAACGCTGTGATTGAACCTTGCCCATAGCCACCATTACCCGCTCGTTCAACCAACGCAGGTAGCTTGGCAAATACCGACGGTGGATAGCCTTTCGTCGCGGGCGGCTCACCAACGGCAAGTGCTATCTCACGCTGCGCCATGGCATATCGAGTGACGGAGTCTAGCAACAACAATACGTTCAGACCTTGATCTCTAAAATACTCGGCAATGGTTACTGCACTTTCGCAGCCTTTAAGTCGCATTAGCGGTGAGGCATCAGCGGGGGCTGCAACCACAACGGAGCGCTTACGACCTTCGGCACCAAGAATTTCATCAATAAACTCTTTAACCTCTCGACCACGCTCACCAACAAGGCCTACAACAATAACATCCGCTTCACTACCTCGCGTCATCATGCCAAGCAATACTGACTTACCAACGCCACTGCCGGCAAATAGACCCATACGCTGGCCTTGGCCTACGGTTATCACCGAATTTATCGCTCGTACTCCCACATCAAGAGGCTGACTAATGGGCCTTCTTGCAAGCGGGTTAATAGGATTCTGCGCAAACTTGAGCTTATGCTCGGCATGAATAGGTCCAAGTCCATCTAATGGTCTACCTAGACCATCCACCACTCGCCCCAGCAAACTCATGCCTACAGGCAAACCCGTTTCTTTTAATTGTGGAATGACGCGAGCGCCTGGTAATACACCCGAAATATGGTCATTAGGCATTAGATACAGAGTGTCGTCATTAAAGCCAACCACTTCAGCATCCACCAGCCCTCTGATGGTTTCGATTTTACATTGGCTACCTATCGGTGCACTAAGACCTTTTGCTTCAAGCGTCAACCCAACAACACGGGTCAAGCTACCAGCAACAGGCACAGAAAACTCTCTTATATGCTTTTTATATTTTGACAAACGCTCGGTTAGCGGACTTTCAACACTCATTGTGTAGCCAAAAATTACGACTCGATACCACTGTTATGCAAAAATTCGTCCAAGATTTCTTTCATACGCGTTTTAAGCGTCATATCGATGGAGGATTGCGCCGTTTTAACTTCAACGCTGCCTCTATCCAAGGTGGGTTCAGGTAACAAGTGCCAATGCTGCGCACTGAGTTGCCCTTCTCCATATGCATCTTTCACTACTTCTAAGTCATCAGGATGCAAGTGAATTTTAACTGTTTGTTCTGCAATGGGCAGTGCATCCATTGCTTTTTTGAGCGCTAATAAAACAAGCTTTTGGTCTTGCTCTACTTCTTTAAAAATAACTGCTTGCGCCAATAAATTGGCAAGCTGAACCAATTGCTTTTCACATTGTTCGTCAACCAAACGTAAAGGCTCATGTAATTCATTAATAATGAGGGTTAATGCTTGGAGCTTTTCTTCAATCAGCGGCTTGGCCTCATCATGTCCTTGCTGTTTACCAATCTCTATACCTTCTTTGTAACCCGCTTCTTTTCCTTCCGTAACCCCTTTATCAAAGCCATCAATATAACCTTGTTCATGACCTTGCTTAATGCCTTCATCGTAAGCATCTTGGCGGATCTGCTCAAGCTCTTCTAACGTCAGTGTTGGAAATTCTGGCTCTTGCTCCTCTTGCTCTTGCTTTCTTTGTGCAGGTTTTTGATATAACTGTTCCAAAGGCTTACCAAAAGCGGTCGAGCGACCAGAATACTTGCGAGGATCTTCGGCTACATCTGGGATCGGCCAATTCTTCAAAAGCTCGTCAAGCGCTTCGCCCTCAACAGGGCGACCTTTATAAAACTTGGTATCGCTCATAGGTTATAGGAACTCCTCACCACCACCACCGCCAAGCATAATCTCACCTGAATCAGCGAGGCGACGGGCTGTAGATAGGATCTCTTTTTGCGCCGCTTCAACTTCACTAATACGCACCGGTGGCATTGCTTCGAGGTCATCAGCCAACATTTCGGCAGCACGTTTTGACATGTTGCTGAGAATTTTCTCTTTAAGCGCGTCATCTGTACCTTTGATGGCTTTCATAAGCACATCTTGTTGAACCTCGCGTAAGATAGTTTGAATACCCCTATCATCAACATCCAGTAGGTTTTCAAATACAAACATAAGGTCTTGAATTTGTTGAGACATCTCTTCGTCATGCTCACGAATTGAATCCATAAGCTGACCTTCGATATTGGTATCTAAGTAGTTCATGATGTCTGCAGCAGCTTTGAGACCACCCATCTTCGCGGCTTGTGCACCCGCTTGACCGGCAAACTGTTTCTCCATAATTTCATTAAGTTCTTGCAGTGCAGCCGGTTGAACTTCTTCTAAGTTAGCAATACGCATCGTCAAATCTAGTCTCACTTTTTCTGGGAACTGAGATAAAATTTCCGCGGATTGCTCAGGCTCTAAATAAGACAAAACAATGGTTTGGATCTGAGGGTGCTCGTTGCGAATAATATTGGCAACCTGTTTTGAGTCCATCCACTTAAGTGAATCCAATCCTTTCGCACCAGAACCCATAACAATCTGATCAATAAGACTTGCTGCTTTATCTTCACCAAGTGCAGCGGTAAGCGCTTTTTTGATGAAATCTTCAGATTGGAAACCTATTGTACTAAAGCTTTGGATTTGCTCGATAAATAAGTTATGAACCGCGCTAATTTTTGCTTGCGATAAATCATCTAGCGCCGCCATAGCCATACCTACACGTTGCACTTGCTTAGGCTCTAAATGTTTTAAAATTTGCGCGGCATCTTCTTCGGATAAACTTAACAATAAGATGGCGGCTTTATCGACGCCATCTAATTTATTTACGTCATACGCAGCGGGTAATTTTTTTTGTTGTTCATCAGTCATCTTCAGTTAACCACGCTTTCACTACTTGTGATGATAATTCAGGTTCATTGGCAACCAGTGCACGCACTGCTTTAAGTAAATCTTCGTCACCATGTAAGTCTGGTAATTGTAAAGTACCATCTGATGAGAAGCCAACAGCTGATGAATCAAACTCATGACTTAGCATATCTAATGTACTGTCTCCCAAATCAACACCCGCAGTTAGTGAATCTTCATCAAACTCTTCTAACGTATCATCTGGATAGATTAGACGTTTCAACATTGGTCTTACTACCGCCAAGATAAGTACGATAATCACCAAGGCGCCCAATGCTAATCGAGTCGTTTTCATAAACCACTCTTGCTCCCAAAGTGGCACTTCTGCAACTTCGGTTAAATCCTCGCGAACAAACGGCACGGTAACCACTTCTAACGCATCACCACGTTGCATATCAAAGCCAACACCACCTTGTAATAAACGACGAATGTTAGACAGCTCTTCTTGGGTGCGAGGCTCTAATGTTACCTTGCCTTCTGCATCGGCCTTAGGCAAGTAGTCTACGGCCACTGACACACTGATACGACGGATAACACCCGTTTGTTGACGCTTATGACTAATTGTAGTGTCTAATTCATAGTTTCGCGTTGCTTCTTTTTGCGAACGACTTGGATTGCTAGCACTACCAGCACTACCATTACCAGCAACTTCTGGAATATTCGAATTTAATGGCGGCTGGTTGGTCAATGCCCCTGGGATGCCTGCGGCTATTCCGCCTATATTACTCTCTTCAAAAGTTGTTTCACTGCGTACTGCTGGTAAGTCAGGGTTATAACGCTTCTGAGTTTCTTCAACGGCACTAAAATCCATGGTTAAATCAACTTGCGCGGTAAATTTACCCAGACCAACGACAGGAATAAGGATACTGTCAATTTTCTCTAAGTATTCTTGCTCTCTCTTACGCTCAATTTCGTACTCTTTGCGAGAGCGAGCAGCGAGAGAGTCTTGAGAACCAGAATTCAATAAACGACCATTCTGATCTGTAACCGTGACTCTTGCAGGCTCCAACCCTTGAACAGCTGATGCGATGATATCAACAATAGAGTCTACTTCTTCGCCATCTAGCGTTCTGCCACGCTTTAGGGTAAGCACCACTGTTGCTGAAGGCTTTTTCTCGCGTCGAGCAAATACGTTTTCTTTAGGAATAGCCAGTAACACCTTGGCACGACTAACATCGTCTAACTCTTCGATGGTACGTGCTAACTGCTGCTCTCGGCTATGCTTGAGACGTTCACGCTCTAATCTTTGGCTCACCCCAAAGCCCATGTCCTGCATTAAAATGTCAGTACCTGAACTTGGCGCCTGCGTAAAACCGTCTCTGGCCATCTGCAACTTTATTGTTTGATAGTCGCTTTCTGCCACCATGATGGTGTTACCATCTAACTCATAGTCAATTTTTTGAGCATCTAAGAAGTCCAGTGTTTGCACTAACTCTTCCGTAGGATATTGTCCAAGTGGACGCATATCTGGCTGACGAGCCCAAATGATGATAAATACTGCTATCGCTAAACAAATGGCTAAGGCAATTACTAAAGTAACTTGGCGTAGCATATCAACGCCACTTAGCGCACTCAGATAACCTGATTTTTGCTCTTGTTGCTCATCAACATCAACGCCTGAGACGCCGTCTGATAAAGCAAGTTCTGTTGATTGATTCGTTGCCACAGTTACTCTCCACTACCTAAGCTTAAACAGGCATGCTCATAATTTCTTTATAAGACTCTACAAGCTTATTTCTAACTTGTACCGTTGCTTCAAATGCGACTGAAGATTTTTGAGAGGCTATCATGACTTCCGCCAGTGACACGCTGCGGTCTCCCATTTCTAACGCCGTTACTTTTGATTTTGCCTCTTTTTGCAAGCCATTAACAGTATTGATGGCATCTGATAGCATCTGTCCGAATTGCGCAGAAGAATTTGCCGATGACTGCACAGGCAAGCTATCTTGCGGCTTATTGCGCGTTGCTTCGAGCGCCAGCGATTGCATTTCTTGATATAAGGCATTGGGTTGAATGTTCATAGTGCTCACCCTTGTAACTAAAGATACATAGATAATGCACGATGCATGCCAAAATAAATACCATCTAAAACAGCCACTTATGATGAATTTTTAACTGTCATGATTTTGACAAGGATAAGCCAGTATGAAACTGGCTTATTTTGTTTTGGAAGGTTAAGCAGGTAGCGGGATCCCCATATCACGCATTTTCGCCAATTTATATCGCAAGGTTCTTGGACTCATCCCTAACACCTCTGCAACTTCTTTACGCTTTCCTTGATATCGAGATAGGGTATCCAAAATCATTTGGTGTTCCTTATCTTGCAGCTCAGCTTTGTAACTCTGATTTTCTCCACTGTCTGATACATCACACAAAGTGGTCAGTTCAACTTCAACATGGTGCTGCGTACTTGCGTCAGTTTTTGACTGCGTTGGCTGATAACTTTCTATGAAAATATCGTCTGCAGAAACCTGCCCACCTTGTTGAAGGATAAGCGCTCTTTGTACAACATTATCCAATTCTCGAACGTTGCCAGGCCATTGATGAGAGAGCAGCTTCTGCTTAGCTTCACTTGTAAGTGTTGGAACTGGCTTGCCAGCTTTCACACAATGCCTTGAAATCAAGTGTTCAGCGAGTACCTCAATATCTCCAGGACGCTCGCACAGTGGCAACCATGTCAAAGGAAATACATTGAGTCGATAATACAAATCTTCTCTGAATTTACCGGCAGCAACTGCTTCTTTAAGATCGCGGTTGCTCGTAGCGAGTACTCGTACATCAAGCTCAATCGTTTTGCGACCACCAAGTCTTTCAACTTCACGCTCCTGCAGAACCCTCAGTAACTTAGCTTGCAATCCTAAGTCCATCTCGGTTATTTCATCGAGTAAAATAGTACCTTTTTGGGCTTGTTCAAACTTACCTGGGCAGGCTTGTATCGCCCCAGTAAATGCACCTTTTTCGTAACCGAATAAGGTAGCTTCAAGCATATTTTCTGGGATAGCAGCGCAATTTATTGCAACAAATACTTCCTCGGAGCGATCTGATTTATCGTGGATATATCTTGCAAGTACTTCTTTACCTGAGCCACTTGGACCGAGCACCATCACACTAGCATCAGATTTAGCCACCTTAGCGGCAAGTTCAAGTAGCTTTAAGCTTTTAGGATCCTTAACAACCGGACCCTCCGTCTCTTTATCTTTTGGCGGCATATAGCGACTAACCATGTTCAGCAACACTTCTGGCGCGAAAGGTTTAGCCATATAATCAATCGCACCGAGTCGCATTGCCTCAACAGCATCATCTATCGTTGCATAAGCCGTCATCATTAATACAGGTAGATCCGGATAATTCAGTTTGATAGTTTTGAGCAAATCAATACCACTCATGGCACCCATTTGTACATCACTTACAACCAAAGAAAAACTCTGTTGTTTTAACAAAACCACTGCCTGTTCTGCGCTTGATGCCTCAACACAATCAAACCCTGATAACTGTAAGGTGTCAATCAGAGCTTCTCTTAGCCCTGCATCATCTTCCACCACTAAAATAGAATGACTCATACAACCTCCAATTGTTCGGTATTGAATGAAATTGGTAAAAGTAAGCTAAAACATGCGCCGCCACTTGGCAGATTCTTCACTTGAGCTTGACCTTTGTGAGAATTCGCCACAGAACTAACAACAGCAAGCCCAAGGCCTGTGCCTTGGCTCTTTGTCGTAAAAAATGGCTCAAATATTTTGTCTATCATTTGCGGGTCTACGCCAGGCCCATTATCACATACTGAAATACGTACTTTGTCGTGTTCGCGCACTGCAGTTACCGTAATTTCAGCGCCAGCACCAATAACTTGGATACTATTGTGAATTAGGTTTTGTATCGCACTTGCAAGCGCTGTTTTGTTACCTATTACCGCAATGTCTGGCTCCGGCAACAGCACTTCTAAAAAGCTGTCGTTCATCGCAACCAAGGCATCTGAGCCAGCCTTCACTTCATTCAGTAATTGCTGCATTGAAACCGTTTCAACAACCTGTTGCTCACCACTTTTTGCAAATAGCAGCATGTCATTCACTTGTGATTCGAGATCTTTAAGTCTCGACATCAGCTTTTCATGAAATCGCAAGTGAGATGCTTTAGGTAATCCAGAGCAGCCCAAATTGGCGGCATAAAGCATCGCCGCGGATAGAGGCGTACGTACTTGGTGCGCCAGTGATGCCACCATTTTTCCAAGCGCGCTTAAGCGCTGCATATGTGCGACGCGAGATTGTAAACGACGCGTTTCAGTCAAGTCTGTCATTAAGATCAATTGTCCTGGCTCTGGCGCGAGCGCTGTAATATCAAGCTTGATTAAGCGACCGTCTTTAAGAGAGATCTCATGACCATCATCTTGTTGAGGATTGAAGGAGCGCTGGATGATATTAAACCATTTCTCACCTTCAAGTGGCTCCCCAAGCATATCAATGGCTATTTGATTTGCTTTTGCAATCATGCCTTGCCCATCAAGCACAATTACCCCTGCAGGCATCGTATGTACAAGATGGCTTAACCAACTTGCTTGCTGTCTCAGCTCACTCAGTTCACCTACATATGCTTCTTGCAGAAGGCCTGGACTAAATGGTGCCGATGGCACGAATTGTGGATTCAAAACATGTGCTAATGCCATAACATAGCTCTCTAAATAAAACTCTACAGTGATAAATGCAGGATTTGGGCCAAAATTAAAATACTTTAATATCAACACTTTGAATCCAATTTACAGCTGACACAATTTTGACACTGTATTTTTATACAGTTTAATGTAAAATCAATGAGATTATATTAAAAAAGGATATTCTCGATGTGTACACGCTGCTTATGGCTTGACCAAACTAAAGACGACTACGTCCAATATCACGACAAGGAATGGGGTATACCCGTTATAGACGACCAAACTTTGTTCGAGTTTATAACGCTCGAGTCAGCACAAGCAGGCCTTAGTTGGTACACTATTTTAAAAAAACGAGAAGGATATAAAGCGGCATTTGCCCAATTTGATGTGCAAAAAGTTGCTGCCATGGGAGAGCAAGATGTTAAGCGTTTAATGAGCGATCCGACAATTGTGCGCAATGAAAAAAAGATCTGGGCTACTATCAATAACGCAATCGCATTTATTGAAATACAAAATACCTATGGTAGTTTTGCTAATTATCAATGGCAGTTTGTAAATTACTCCCCTATCGTCAATCAAATAAACAGCAAAGCTGATTACCCTTCTCAAAGTGAAATAAGTGTCGCGTTCGCTAAAGATTTAAAGAAAAAAGGATTTAAATTTTTGGGCCCGACCACGGTGTACGCTCATATGCAAGCATGTGGAATGGTAAATGACCATGATAATCAGTGTTTTAGAAAGTCTCAAATCATAGAGCAATACGCGGGCCTAGATATTGCGTCAATGCTCACTAATCGCGATTAAGGTTGTACTTTTTCATCTTCTCAACAAGCGTGGTACGTCTTACGCCAAGTACTTCGGCTGCACGTGCCACAACATAGTCATAACGCTCTAAAGCTTGCGTTATCAAGCTAACCTCTAAATCGGCCAAATACTCTTTGAGCTCAATACCCTCATCAGGTAACAAGCCATGTGGCGCACCATTCATACTCGATGTCATAGCGTTTTCTTCTTCATCATCAAAGTCACTAAAACCACCACTAAACAATTCGTTGAAAGCGTCTTTTTCTAGTAATTCTTCCGGATATTCTGGCTCGTAAGCATCCACTTCAATATAACGATACTTGTTTGGTAAATCTGTGACATCGACGACTTTATCGGGAAACATTATTACCATACGTTCCACTAAGTTTGCCAATTCTCGAATATTACCAGGCCAGTCATGTGCTTTTAAACTTTCTATAGCGCGCTCTGTAAATTTAGCCGTGCTACCACTTTGTTCATTGACACGACGCATAAGCTCTTTTAACAAAAGAGGAATATCATCGGCACGCTCATTAAGTGAGGGGTTCTCGATAGGAAATACATTTAAGCGATAAAATAAATCTTCTCGAAACTTACCTGAATCTATCATAGATTCTAAATTGCGGTGCGTTGCTGCAATGATCCTTACATCAGCTTGAATAGGTTTGGTGCCACCTACTCTCTCATAGCTACGCTCTTGTAAAACACGCAATAACTTCACTTGCATCTGCAATGGCATGTCACCGATTTCATCCAAAAATAGCGTCCCGCCTTGAGCCAATTCAAAGCGCCCTTTACGAGCAGAAATAGCACCAGTGAATGCGCCCTTTTCATGTCCAAAGAGTTCACTCTCTAGCAGCTCTCCAGGGATAGCCCCGCAGTTAACCGGTACAAATGGTCCTTGGCAACGTTTTGATAGCAGATGCACATTTCGAGCGACGACTTCTTTACCCGTTCCCGATTCGCCTAAGATCAGCACATTTGCATCAGTACTTGCCACTTGAGAGATCAAAAAGCGCACTTGTTTGACCGCCTCTGTTTCTCCCACCAAACCGTCAAAAGTTTTACTATCTTGTTTATTTGCCTTACCAGGCAACATACGCTGATACTGTTGACAGTCATGCAATAGCTGCATAGTCACATCATGACTGAAAGGCTCTGAAATAAGTCCAACAACGTTTGCTAAACTCAACAATGGTTTTAGAGTTTCACCAATTAATAGAAATGGTGAGGCTGGTGTCGATTTGATGAACTGCTCATGATCAAGCTCAGACAATGCGCCTAAAACGATAATGGATTCTTTTGAAAAGGTGTATTGCTCATTTATATCAGACTCATCTATCACCTCAGCCCTTTGACCAACAAATGTCAAAGCACTACAAAGACTACTCGCTCTATTATTATTATTGTCTAAGATCAAAATCATCTTAAGAGTCCAACTACTTTTGGCGTGAATATATTATGATTGTAAGGTAGTTGAGAAGGGATGCAATACCTTGGTGGCAAGTTTTTGACACTTTCGCCAAAAAAATGCCACCAGCAATGACTTAAGTCAATACTTTCGTATCAATTTTATAACAATCCAAGTACCGCGGATGCAGACTGATTAGCCTGCCCTCGCAGAGCAATGGATGCTTGTGAAAGAATATCGTTTGCAGTTTGCTCTGAAACCGCCTTTGCATAATCAGTATCTTGAATACGACTTTGACTAGCAGCGATATTTTCTCTTTGATTATCAGCACTTCTTATTGTGCTTGATATGGCATTTTCAAACGCACCTAACTGAGTACGTTGCGAATTCAAATCTTGCGCGACGGTATCCGCCACATCAATTGCTGCTTGAGCCCCCGCAGCAGTCGAGATATCGACGCTTAAGATTGGATTTGCAAAACTACCATCTGTTTGAGTCAAAGTTTGCGTAGTAAGCGCGTCTGGCCCAACCTGAAAACTCGTATCCTCACCATTGAAAAGCTTCGCGCCACCAAATGTTGAGTTTTCGAAAGTTTCTGTAATTTGCGTTTGCAGTTGTGTCACTTCCTCTTGAAGTGCTGCACGGTCAGAGTCTGTTAACGCACCATTGCCAGATTGAATTGACAGCTCTCTAATCCGAGAAACCGCATCATTGACACCTGATAACGCTGAATCTGCCGTCTGAGCATAAGAAATGCCATCATTCGCGTTACGAATCGCCTGACTGTAGCCATCTTGTTGCGAAGTTAAGCGATCTATTATTTGCAATGCAGCTGCGTCATCTGCGGCTGAATTAACGCGCTTACCCGATGCTAACTGTTGGTTAAGTTTGTTAGTAGTATTTTCAATTTTATTAAAAATACTACTTTGTGGTTGGATTTTCATACCTACCCCCATCAAGTGGTACTAGTTTTAACCATACTCTTTTCTACACAAAAAGTCACCTAAACATCAATAATTCCTCTGTGCGAAGCATAAATACTGCAAAAACTAGAAAACTGATATAAAGTATTGACTAGTATTCGATTTATGGGTTCTGACAGAGGCAAGCAAATTTCCTTTAAAAGAAACTGTAAAGATTTAATTGCACCTCAAGGTAGGCAAGTATGTTCAACAATAAAACTATCCTAATAACAGGTGGAACTGGCTCCTTCGGGAAAAAGTACGTCAAAACTTTATTAGAAAAGTATAAACCCAAAAAAATCATCGTTTTTTCTCGAGATGAGCTAAAACAGTTTGAAATGCAGCAGGACTTTAACGACAAATGCATGCGTTACTTCATTGGTGATGTTAGGGATAAGAGCAGACTTCGCAGAGCCATGCAAGGCGTTGATTTTGTTATTCATGCTGCAGCTCTTAAACAGGTCCCAGCTGCAGAATACAACCCAATGGAGTGTATTAAAACTAATATCAACGGTGCTGAAAACGTCATAGAGGCAGCGTTAGATACTAATGTTGAAAAGGTAATTGCCTTATCAACAGACAAAGCGGCAAACCCAATAAACTTATATGGTGCGACCAAACTCGCTTCTGATAAATTATTCGTTGCAGCAAATAATATGGCAGGTGGCTGTCGAACTACATTTTCGGTTGTCAGATACGGTAACGTGGTGTGTTCTCGCGGCTCTGTAGTACCTGTATTTCAAAAGTTTATCGATGAAGGGAGGGACCACATCCCTGTCACTCACGATGAAATGACTCGATTTTGGATAAGCTTACAGCAAGGCGTTGATTTTGTACTAACTAACTTTGCAAGAATGCTCGGTGGGGAAATCTTTGTTCCCAAAATTCCTTCGATTAAAATAACCGATTTAGCAAAGGCTATGGCACCTGATTTGCCTGTTAAAATTATTGGTATTCGCCCTGGCGAGAAGCTTCATGAAGTTATGTGTCCTGCGGATTTATGCTTTGAGACCTATGAGTACAATGATCACTTTGTTATCGCACCGGGAATAAAATTTAGTAGCCGAAGCAATGATTTCACTGTCAATGCGTTAGGAGAAAAAGGCAAAAAAGTCGCACAGGGCTTTGAATATAATTCTTTAACTAATCCTCATTTTTTAAGTGTTGAGGAAATTAAAGAGTTTAATCACAAAGCGTTACCATAAAAAAGACTACCGACTATGATCCCCTACGGAAAACAAAATATTTCAGAGCAAGACATTTCTGCAGTTGTAGATGTATTGCGTTCTGATTGGTTGACCCAAGGTCCGAAGGTGCCTGAATTCGAGGTAGCCATAGCCAATTATTGTAACGCCAAATATGCCTGTGCTACCAACAGTGCTACGTCTGCGCTACATCTAGCTTGCCTTGCATTGGATGTGGGCAAGGATGACATTGTCTGGACGTCACCAATCTCATTTGTGGCCTCAGCCAATTGTGCAGTCTACTGCGGCGCGCGAGTTGATTTTGTTGATATAGACATAGCAACGGGTAATTTGTCTGTTGAAAAACTAGCAGCTAAACTTGAGCATGCAAAGCAAAACAATATGCTTCCGAAAGTTATTATTCCCGTTCATTTAGCTGGCCAATCATGTGATATGGAGCGCATTTTTGCGCTTACACAACAATATCAAATTAAAATAATTGAAGATGCATCTCATGCAATTGGAGCAAAATATCAGAATAACCCTGTTGGTTGTTGTAAATACTCTGATATTACGGTTTTTAGCTTTCATCCTGTGAAAATAATAACCTCAGCAGAAGGCGGCATGGCCACTTGTAATGATGCTCTGTTAGCCAAACGAATGAAGCGTCTTAGAAGCCATGGTATAACTAATGACCCCGTTGAAATGACTGAACCAAGTCATGGTCCATGGTATTATCAGCAAATTGAACTTGGCTATAACTATCGAATGACCGAGCTTCATGCCGCGCTTGGTATAAGCCAATTTGCGAGACTCGACCAATTCACGACTAAACGCAATCAACTCGCACAAAGCTATATTTCAGCTTTAACAGCTCTCCCAATAGAGCACTTACAGCAAAATCCAAACTGTTACTCTAGCTATCATTTGTTTATTGTTCGATTGCTATCTGATAACAAACAACAGCATGCAAAGCTGATATCAACACTAAGACAGCAAGGCATTACGAGTCATTTACACTATATACCTATACATCTTCAGCCATATTATCAACAGCTTGGATTTCGTGTTGGTGACTTTCCAAATGCAGAAAAATACTATCAACAAGCGATGACTATTCCACTCTATCCTGACCTAACACAGAATGAACAGCAAACTGTCATCGAAACTATCAAAACAGCATTATGCGATTAGCTCTAGGAACAGTTCAGTTCGGACTGGACTACGGTATTAGCAACAAAAGCGGGCGACCATCGCTTTCAGAGGTTGAGCGTATATTACGCTTAGCAAATACCGAAAATATTAAACTGCTAGATACGGCATTAGGTTATGGTGAAAGCCATCAATCACTAGCAAAATACCAGCCTCTTCACAGCCAATTTAGTATTGTAACTAAGTTGCCACCTTTGCAAGCAAATATGTTTACTCAAGCCGATGTTGAGCTATATATTCGTTACGTTGAGCAGTGTTTTTCAGATCTAAAATGCTCATCGTTAAAGGCACTGCTTTTTCACCAAGCATCTGACGCTTTTAAGCTAGGTGTAAAGCCATTGATCGACTACCTAGTAAAGCAGCAACAAAAATGTCGGATAGAAAAGCTTGGCGTTTCCATTTATTCTGGCACACCAATCTCTCTCTTTTTTGAATCGAATTTCATCAACTTAGTACAGTTGCCTTTTAACGTATTTGATGACTACTTTAAAAAGGCAGGAGCTCTGAAAGCATTGGCCAGTCATGGCGTGGAGATTCACTCCCGCTCGTGTTTTTTACAAGGCTTGCTACTTATGCCAATTGAGCAACTCACACCCTACTTTCATCCTTGGTTGGCGCAGCTGGAAATGTTTCATAAACAAGCCAAACATCATAATGTTTCTTTACTGACGTTATGTTTAGCTTACGTGGTAAAAGAGCCTGAAATAAAACAAATTCTAGTAGGTGTAAACTCAGAACAAGAGCTCATCGAAATACTTGAAGCATATCAAAAAGCAACAACTATAGACCCAAAGGAACTAATAAATATGGCTGTTGATGACCCGAAGTTGACCAACCCAGCTCTTTGGAACTAATAAATCTACTTATCATTTTAAGCAAGCTGCCGATAACAACCAGTATACCTAGATAAGGCCCTAACAATGCTCGAAAAAGAAAATACAAGATTAAAACTCGCTTTTATAGGAGGGGGTAATAACTCTGCGGTTGGTTATGTCCACTTCGCAGCCAGCCAGCTAGATAACAAGTTTGAAGTTGTAGCAGGCGCATTTTCTAGAGATCACAAAGAAAATCAGGCCACTGGACAACGATGGAGTATATCTTCAGAACGTATATACGATTGTTGGCGAGATTTAATAAAAGCAGAAAAGAACCATGTAGATGCAATGGTCGTCCTCACACCAACACCACACCATATCGAAGTACTTGAAGCTCTCCTGCAAGCCGATATCCCCATTATTTGTGAAAAGGCATTAGTAACTGGACCAAGTGAGATAAAAAGGGTTCAGTCGTGCTACAACCGTTCCAAGCACTTCCTTGCCGTCACTTACAATTATAGTGGCTACGCCATGGTGAGAGAGCTTAAGCATCTGATACAAAAAGGAACATTAGGTGTTATCCAAAAAATCCATTTGGAAATGCCACAAGAAGGGTTTCGACGTCCGCCTGACATTGCAGGAAAACCCGCAATGCCGCAAGCTTGGCGCTTAAAAGACTGTGAAGTTCCAACCATCTGCTTGGATCTCGGGGTACATTTACACCACCTTTCTAGTTATTTATTGGAACTTGAACCCACACATACAATTGCGCAGTTTACCAATCACTCACAGTATCCAAATTTAGTCGATGATGCATACCTACTGCTCAAATACCCAAATAATATTCGTGGTAGTATGTGGATGTCCAAAACTGCAATCGGTCATAGAAATGGCCTTAAAGTAAGAGTTTATGGCGACCAAGGTAGTGCTTGTTGGGTACAGTTAAACCCTGATGAACTAGAGTTGAACTACAATGACGGCCGCCGTGAAATTTTAGACAGAGCTGGTCAATGCCAATACGCAAACCAATTCAGGTATAACCGTATGAAGCCAGGACATCCAACTGGCTTTGTCGAGGCCTTTTCAAATCTTTATAGTGACATTCACACTGAACTTCTTCAGTTTTTGTCTAATTCTGATGAAAAGAGCAGCTATGTGTTTGGCGTCGATCAATCCAGTGATGGGTTAAACTTGTTTAGTGCTGCAAAAGCCTCAGTGGAGTCGGAGCAGTGGGAAGTTATCTCAAAATAACAAGTACGTCACAATATAAGAAAGTGGGAGAGCTACATGAAAGATAATCAACAGGTCGCTATATATGGTGCCGGTGGCAACGGACAGAAAGTTTACCGTGCACTTAAGCAAAAAAATATAAATGTCGCGTTTTTTATAGATCTATACAGTGAAGCAAGCGACTTTGATGGATGCCCAATATATAGGCCAAGCGCAATCCCTGATAAATCAGTACTCACGCTTGTGTCTGTTTCATGTATAAGTGAAACCATCAAACAAGATCTGCTCCAAAAAGGGGTTGAATCTTGTATGAACATGAATGAAATAATTGAACATTATCCCTATGTACTAGATGAGTTTTTACGTCTAAGTGATAAACAAAAACTCAGTTCAAGCGTTGAAAAAGATGCCAAGGAACTAGCTTGGTTGAGATCAATTTTGGACGATGAGCCAAGCAAGCGTTGCTTGGATGATATTCTTGCTTATCGACGTTCTTTGAACAGTGAGTATTATGTAAAAAATGATTGGCTGATACAGTACTTCCCGCCTTGGTTGCTTGAACTACCACTTTGGAAAGATGGTATTAGTTTTGTTGATTGTGGGGCATATATTGGTGATACACTCGATAGTGTTGTAGCAACATTAGACAAAGCGAATATTAAGATCAACTCTATCCTTTGTTTTGAACCCGATCCGGCTAATTACTCAAGCTTACAGAACAAAGCTTACGAACTCAGAGATAAACCCTTCAGCACATACTTATTTCCATGTGGTGTCTGGCACAGTAATACAATTTTAAGTTTTGATGCATGCCAATCTCAGGGGAAATTTGACTACACTAAAAATATTCTTGAGTTGGGTAAATCTTTACCAGTGGTTGCACTTGATCAAACTTGTATCGGTTCAAAAGTGAATTTCATAAAAATGGATATTGAAGGCACTGAACCACAAGCTATTGATGGCGCAAAGCAAATAATTCAAACCTCGGCGCCTTTGTTGGCAATTTCTGTTTACCACAAACCAGATCATTTATGGCAGATAGCTAAACAAATACACGAGCTCAATCCCAACTATAAGTTTAGACTACATTGCCATGGTGATTTTGGGTTAGAAATTATTCTTTACGCCATTCCTGTTAACTAAACAGCGAACAAAACGGTTTCGCTATACCCCTGAGTATAATGTCTTAAATAAAATTTATACTCAGGGCACAGAGCTTTTAACATGATAGGCACTTGGGTTAAATGCTCAACACGGTGATAAACACTGACCGCCAGTTTTGGTCTATGTTGTTGAATTAACTTCTCCATACCTTTTAGAACTTCAACTTCGAAACCTTCTACATCCATCTTGATAAAGTCAGGCTGTAATTCGTTTTGCTTACAAAACTTATCTAAATAGGTTTGTTGTACAGCAACTGCCCCCTGTTCATCACCGCTTTCAACCACTTTTGAAGACGTACCAGAAACATTAAAATAAACAGTTTTCTCAGAGCTTCCAACCGCAGCAGCTACAACTTGTACCGAGTTAGATCTTTGATATTTTTTTTGTAAAACTTCAACCTGCTCTGGGATTGGTTCAAAAAGATAAGCACACCCTTTATTTACATGTCTCAGAAAACGCTCAGAATCACTGCCATCATATGCACCTAAGTCAAAGAATATGGAACCTTCTTCAAAAGGCAGGATAAATGGTTCAATATACATATTGGTAATATCAAACTTAAATCCATCCATAAACGTCAGGTCATAGTTATTCCTAAAACCAACAACAGCATCAAAAGTATGCTTGGATTCATCGTCTGCCAGCCAGCTTTTAACTTTTTCATAGTCCCGTTGATTTGATTCCCAGTGACTGTTAGCACCTTCCCAAAAATCAATCTTTGGACAATCAAATCCAGACTCTCTATAAAAAGAGAAGTAATCACAATAAGTTAGGCCTTTATTTTTTAGTAATTGATTAACATCAATAGGGCGGCTGTTAGTTACGGCGCTGATAACAACTGCGTTATCTGGAACATCAATGAGTTTGATACAAGGTAGGCCGTGGAATGAATCTGAACTATAAAAGTTGTCGACAACCGCTTCTAGCGCAATGTTTTGATCTTTAAATATATCTATTAGAACCTGAGCTTCCGCAGTTGTACCAAAGATATAGCGCTGCGCATCAACAGCTTTAAAACATTGCCAAAACTTCTCGTCCATATCTACCCCAGCCTACATTTACGTTACTTTTTCGTTAAGTATAGTTTAAACTGAAGAATTTTCGATGTTTTATTAATTATTTCATTTCTAATTAATACGATACCTCTTCTCAATGTGCAGTTTATGCCGTCAAAATGGAAGATACTTCGTTTTTAAAGGTGATAAAGTTACCCTTTACCACCAAATAGACTTTTCACTGATTGCCTTAGTATTTTTCCAAGACTACTTTTAGCTAACGAGTCTACGCGTTCAAAATAACGAGGCTGCTGATAATCTGTAAGCTCATGAAGACAAAGCTTTTTTAACTCATTTACATCTAAAGTGTCTGACACTGTGGTATATACTACTTTGATAACCTCTCCAAACTGCTTATCTGGATACGCAAATGCTACACAGTCCTCCACATCAGGATGCATTTTGATAGTACTTTCGATATCTTGTGGATAGACATTGATCCCTCCCGATGAAATCACATCGTTATTACGACCAACGTAGTATAAAAAGCCATCTTCATCGAGGTAGCCCAAGTCTCCAGTTGCAAAATAACCTTGCTCATCGTAGGCTAACTTTGTTTTTTCGGGCATTTTGAGGTAGCCTGCAAACTCAGTCTTTGATTGACACATAATCTGCCCTACCTCACCTACGCCTACCAACCGACTCTTCTCGTCAATTATTTTTAGTTTTACAAAAGGTAACGCTTTACCAACACTCCCTTGCTTATCTCTATGTGAATTTAAACAAAAGTCTGTCACTACACCGACTTCAGATGCGCCGTAACACTCATGTAATCGGCAATTAAAGTGTTTAACCAGTTTTTCTTTTGTATCTAAAGCCAACACAGCCGATGAGCTAACCACACAATTCAAACTCGACATATCTTTTGCTAATTCAATGTTATCTACCAACATATCTAACTGGCTAGAAACGGCAAATAGAAACGAAACTCGATATTTTTCTATTACGTCAAACCACTTCGCAACATTGAATTTTGGCAAAATTACCGATGTAGCTCCCATTATTAGTGGCATTAGCAAGCCTCTTTGCGCAAGAGAATGATAAAGAGGGGTAGACACAAGCACCACTTCATCTTTCGTAAGCTTGTAATAATTGATAGTCGCGTCAAACGCGCGCTTTATTTTACACTCTTGTGTTAAAATAATCGGCTTTGGTGAGCCAGTAGAGCCAGATGTCATAGTTAAAATGAATGGTAGCTCAGTTGTATCAACAACAACGCGCTCATCATCCTTTATATTACTTTCGATAACGTCATCCCATAGAGCTTCCCTACTAATGCAACGGTTGAGTGTAATGAGATTTTCAGGTTGCGCCAGCCCTGCTCCAAGCAATTGTTGAGACACACTTGACCAGGCAACTGTTACGGCTACGGGTATCGACTTCATAGCGTTTTCAAGTGCATGCCCTTTTAATGTGATAGGCAAAGGCACCACAGCCAACCCTAACTTTGCAGCACTTAATAATACTATTGCGTATTGCGGCCCATTTGGTGCAAAGAGTGAGATTCTCTGCCCTGCAGTCAACCCTTTTGACTTAAAGTAAGCACTTAATATAAGCACCTTCTCTATCAATTCATGATAGGTTATTTGTTCATCTTCATAGATGATCGCTACTTTGTCTGGATGCTCTATACTTTGTTGATAAACCAATTGGAAAATATTATTCATATTATTTCACCTGTTTATGAGGTGCACGGTCAATGTAGTAAAAATATTGTGGCGTAGCATGGGGAAAAGCAAACTCAATCGCTTTGTAGCTTGCACTTTGGGGAGAGACATCTTCGAAGCCCATATATTGATTGAGTAACCTAACAAACTTGTTTTCTTTATGTATGACTGCAACCCATCTGGCTTCAGGTGCCACTTTTTGAGTATATTCTAGCTGCCATTTCAAAATCATTAGAGCTTCAGGAAATGAAACATCCTCGTCAATTGTAAACCAGCCGCCGATTATATATTGCTGCTGTTGCAGCTCTAACTCTTGATGCCAAATAAATACGATTGGTTGTGCCGCTTTATAGATAACATAAGACTGGCGACGATTATTAAACCACCAGCAAATATGCTCATCAACTTCAATTGCATTACTAATTGTCATTTTAGAAGCATTGTTTGGCTTATTTCTCGCACGTAAATAGGCCATTATATCGATGTCCTGCACAGGCCTATACGATAAATCGTGAGCAATGATGATTTGTTGATTTGAGCTGGCAGCTTTTGCATGGTGCTCATCCTCTTTCACATCATGAGTGCCTAGTAATTTATCAACCACGCGCTCAACGCCCAAACCATCTATTTTAAAAGATGCATTGCTCGTTAGCTTTTCTATACGCTTATGATTGCTTAACAATGTCTCTATCAACTTGATCTGGCGTTCAACGGGTAAACTAAGCAAATGCTCAAGATGAAAATAGTGCCCTAACTGCTCTAAATCTTCGCTCATGTTCTGTTGATTGTTTGCAATTGCGAAGGTTAATGCAGGAGTACGTGTTGCCATTAGTTCATACAATGATGTTCCTAATGCTCCTACGAATAACTGTGTTTTTTTGTAAAATGGCAAAAAACTATTTGGCGAGTCAACCACCTTGAGTTGTGTAAACCGATCAACAAGACGCAATACACTATTTTTATTAATGGCTTGAGGACCGAATACTACTGTTATTTCAACTGTATTATCCAATGACATGGCTAGTTGCTCTATCAGAGCCGACAGCAACAACCAATCTCCTCCTCCACCAAGTGAGAACATAATATTCTTATTTGCTAACGCTTGCTTAGATTCCACATTCTGATACTGGGGGGCAAGTAACGCATATTCAGGCCCGAGTATCAATTTACAATTAGCTGGCACCTTATTTTGATAGCGAGTGTGCATCTCTGTCGTATATTTTTGATCTATTAAGCAATCACAGACGTGCTCTCGCGCAAGATCATCAATTACAATAAGTTCTGCATTGCTCGCTTTTATGACCTTTTCCCATTCGACCCCAAGTTCGTAGTTATCAACTACAATCCTAAACTGCTCAGCGTTTGCTGACAAAGCCGACAATAGCATTTGTGCATCTTCTTTTTGGGATAAAGCAGGTAAATATAAAACAGGCCAAGGAAGTTGTTCAGCTAACACTTCTATTGCTGGATTATTATCCAAGAAAAAAATTATCTCATAACCTCGATGCTGTAATTCAAGCGCAAGCCACTTACAGCGCATAAAATGGCCGATGCCTTGCTTGCTATTAATTCGAAATGCAAACATCAAAGTTTCGCCTGAATACTACTGATCAAACCACCAATAGTGGCATTTTTTTCATCAAGTAATTCCTCTGGTGAAAAAGACACCGAAAACTCTAATTCAATCTGCATTATCAATGACAACACTTCAAATGAGTCTAATACGCCACTAGTAATAAAGTTATAACCGTCAATCTCAGCGGGCAATATTACCCCTCTGGTTTCAAAAAAATCTTGAAAGAAACAATAGAGAGCTTGTGTACTCATTTACAATAAATCCTTCCAACTTAGCTGCGTTCCTCTTGGAAGCGAGTTTTTAGCTGTACGCCCAATTACTAAAGGCAGATCTTTGGGCATTAACTCACCACCTCCTGGGCGCTTTTGCACTAAATGAGACTCTGTTAACACTTCTCCCGCTTTGATATCTTTTGCCGCATAAACACAGCGTCTCGCTTTTGAAGGCTCACTGGGATAGTGAACGGTACCTAATGCTAGCTCAATTTGTCTAACACCGTGTACGAGCGCCTTTAGTTCATCCGGAGTCATCGAAAAAAAGCTGTCTGCGGTGTTATCTTTCTTGTCCATAACAAAATGCTTTTCAATCATGCATCCCCCCACAGCAATTGACGCAAGTGGTACATCGTTCCCTAGTGTGTGATCAGACAAACCAACAGGAACATGAAAAGCCTCTTTGAGATGTGGGATAGTCTTTAAATTGATAGACTCAGCAGGCGCTGGGTAGGTACTTGTACATTTGAGCAAACATAGTTCAGTAATACCTGCATCTTGAGCAACTTTGACAGACTCCGCTATTTCCGCCAGTGTCGCCCCCCCTGTTGACAAAATGACGGGCTTACCGGTTGCTGCAACATCACGGATCAGCTGATGATCGATTAACTCTGGCGACGCAATCTTGTACGCAGGCGCATTTAACTGAGAAAGTAGATCAACAGCGCTTTTATCAAATGGAGATGAAAAACAGGTAATTCCAATTTTTTCTGCTAATTCAAACAACTCCGCATGAAAATCCCAAGGCATGTATGCATGTTTATATAAATCGTACAAGTATTGGCCTTTCCAAGGCCCTGTTGCCTCGAAATGCGCGAGGGCACAGTCCATGGTCAAAGTGTCTGCTGTATAAGTCTGCAACTTGATCGCATTAGCGCCTGCCTCTTTTGCTGCATACACTAACTCCTTTGCTCGGCTTAAAGACTGCCCATGATTTGCAGACATTTCGGCGATGATATAACTAGGATGATCATGTCCCACCCACGTATTATCAATCTTAAACTCTTTTTTAAACATGTTACCCAACTTGAATTTGTTCTACGTGTTCATTTATTTTAAGTATATCAGGATGTTTGGCTAACATTTCTTTTAATTCATCAAAGCCAAAGTCGGTTCTATACTCAAATTGTTTATAAATTTCATTTATCATTTGATAATCTGCCGGTTCGTCTAGTGTTAAGCGCCAATGGCTCAGATCTGGCTCTCTAGAGTACGGGGCAACACGTAAATTACGACAGATATATTGGGTAACATGCTCTTTTTCAAAGTCTTCCGTAGCATTTTCATACGCAGTTTGTAAGGCACTAAAGGTGAACACTTCCGTATCAAACCCATTCGGAAGACCACAGTGAGGCCCGGCAGAAATATAGTCGTATTCAGACATCACCTCAAAAAAATGCGCTATGACTCGTGCAGACTCTATTTTATCAATGAGCGGACAATCACTGGTACATCTTACCAGCACAGTATTTGGTTTTGCGTTCACAGACTGAGCTGCCAAAAAGTAACGACTCAAAACATTATTCGTGTCTCCCTCAACGTATTTAATGCCAAGTTGCTTACACAAATCTACAATCGGTTGCTGGCTACCATCATTTGTCGTAGCAATCACTATGCGTTCTTTAAAAACGTCTAAGCGTTCTAACATAACTTCTAAAATACTTTGCTTTGCAAGCGGCAGCATTACTTTCTTTGGCAATCGTGTTGATGTCATTCTAGCTTGAATAATTATATAAAAGTCTTTTTTCATCAAAGCACTAATAAGGCTATTGGGCTCCGTTACTTTGTTCATCAAAACTCCCAGCTCATTGTCAAACCATTATCTGTTCGTCCATCATCTACTGCGGTAAAGCCAATTTTCTCATACGCAACAACCGCAGATTTATTGGCTTGATCTACTCCGAGCGTCATTTTAGATATACCAAGCCGTTTTTTTGCATGTGCTGCAAAACACTCAATCACCTCTTTAGCCACGCCTTTACCATGCCAATCTAACTCACCTATTAATATGCCCATTTCAAAGCTCGGTGACAGGCCCTCTTTTACAATGAACTTGATATTACCAATGTGTTTGCTGTCATTTAACGTAAAAATTCCGTAGAAATACACATTGCTATCAGCTTCTTGCTCGCTTATATATTGTCTAAGCTCAGCAATTGACACAGGCTTGTTAATTATAAACTCACTAACGGGTGACGTTAACCAACCGATATATTGCTCAGTAGCATCATCTTGAGTCAGAAATCGCATTAAGAATCGCTCAGATGTGAGAGTCTTCATATCAATTCAACCTTTTAAAACCTGATGTTGACGGAATGATATGTGCCATAACACTTGGCTGTTCAAGTGCAATAGCCAATGCAGCAAATGCATTATCAACTGCACTTAAATATTGGCCAACATGCTCATCTTTATGGGCATACATGCAATAAAACATATTCGTTGCTAACACACCTTGCTTAAGCATTTGTTCTATAAAGTAAGATTTAAGCGTTAAGAAATTATCGTATTCTAAGTTAAAGTGACATAACGCATCGATACCTGAAATGTGGATCTTCAGGCCATGCTTATCGGCCAATTGTTGCCACCCTTGTTTTATCTGTTTGCCGATATGAGCAAGGTGTTCATGTACTTTATTATTTTGATAGTAATTTATTGTTGCTAAAGCAGCTGTAGGTCCAACTCTTTCCGTCCACATTGTACTTGAGATAAAACTAACTTGGGCCGCATCCATCCATTTTGATTTGCCAATAATAGCAGCCATTGCGTAGCCATTAGCAAACGCTTTCGAAAAAACGGCGATATCCGGATTTATCCCTAAAGCTAAATGAGAACCTCCGCAATTAATACGAAAACCCATTGATATTTCATCAATAATCAAAGGAATGTCTAACCGTTTTGCGATCGCTTCCACTTGCTGCCAATACTCATCGGGTGCTTTGAAATTACGCATTGGCTCCATCACGATTGCGCCAAGCTCAGAACCGTGCTTTTGCACCAATTCTTCGAGCGCATTTATATCGTTAAAAGCAAAAGGTAATGCAGTACCCGCCAACGCTTTTGGCACGCCATTAGGGGATAAACCGGGGATCAAATGGTCATTTAAGTTGCTTTCACTGGTGACGTTTGCAGACAAGTACCAATCGTGCCAACCATGGTAGCCGCTAAACGCGATTTTATCTTTACCAGTCGATGCTCTCGCTATTCTTATGGCCACAGCCATCGCCTCACCGCCACAGCGTGTATACCTAACTTCTTCGGCCCAAGGATGCAGTTCTATTAGCTTGTCAGCTAGCGCAACGTCCTCAGGACAGTTTAGGCTCGAGCTAACGCCATTTCGAATATTGGCAATAACTTCATTATCAATGTCATCAACTGCATAACCCAAAATATTTGCGCCAATTCCAGAAATTGACATATCAAGATATTCGCTGCCATCTAAATCCCAGACTTTTGCACCTTTTGCTTTTGAAAAATAACCGGGCCAAACATCCGTACTAAACATATCAGGCCTTTTAGACAATAATTGGGTCAAACCAGGAATAATAGACTTTGCTTTGTGTTGAAGCGAAATGCTCTTAGATAGTTTTTTTGACGTCATACTTAAATCTTCGCTTAAGGAGTTTTGATAAAAATAAATAGCTATTTACTGTGCTGAAATACCTTTGTTTAACGGTATAACTCAAGCACACAATGCTATTTAACAGCAAATAGCATACCGCTCTTTATAATTATATATAACTGGCCAATAATTTTTGTAGAAAAGTTAAAGTGTTGAATTGACCGCTTTGTAATTCACCGCTTTTTTAAAAACAGCCTATCTAGTACAAAGCGGTAACGAAGAGATTGCCATCTCGTTTTAGTTTATTGTTACTTACAGACTCTCACGTTATCGCGATAAAAATCTGGCGCATTTTCTACAAACTCAATCCAATACCCTAACGCTTGATTATAAAACGGCATGATTTCTTGCTTATCACCATAGTTATAAAGTAGTGAGATGAGTAGTGAGGTGGTATAAAGCGCTTCACCTTCAAGCAGTAAGAATAGGTTTAAATAATTAACGGAGTGCTTGAATGAGTATAGATAGCGAATACTCTTAAGCATATTTTCCAACGCCTCTGAACGAACGTTTGCAGGCTCTCGCAAAATATTTGCGAATGTTTGGCAAAACTGAGCAAACTCATCAAAGTGTAGTAAAGGCTCGACTTTCTCACTGTAATCTCTCGCAACAAAACGCTCATTTTTAACATATTCAACAACTTGTTGTTTTGCTAACTTTGTAGAGTTTAAAACCAATAAATCGGAGGGTAGCGGTAAAGTTCCTTCAATTCTTGCACCGTTACTACAGTTAAATACCTGAACACCTTTGCGTTTAAAATAACTAAGCAACTTGCCCATTTGTATATTTCCAACACACATGAACTCGTCAGTAAGAACTGATGGCGCGAAATTACCTGGCAATGATATCTGCTTCCCTATCTTAAGCGGCTTATGAGCTACTTCACCGGTACTCTTATAGTAAAAACTCGATTTCGAATGGTGATGTTCTTCATCAACATAACCATTATCAACACCAAACAAGTAGATGTTTTTAAAACCTAAGTGACAGGCATAACTGAGTGCGGTATTACCTACCAAGGGGTTGCAATACGACAAAACCTCAGTAATTGATTTACCATCTAAAAACTCTGCTAAATGTATCAGCTGAGTCGATGACTCGTTTCCTTTCAACCCAAAACCAGTCCAAGGAAACAAACTCTGTACAGACGGGTGCATAACATTGGTGATCAACAAGTTCATCTTGCTACGAGCTTCTTCACTCAAGAAATCCCGTAAAAAGTCGTGAGTCATCTCAGTTCTTTCTAAAGCAACATGGAAATCCGGAATAATTCCATGCTTAACAAGTGCCGTAGAAGCAGAATTACACGACACAACAACGACCTGATCTTGTACGCTTTTAATAAACTCTATTTCTTGATCAAGGGATGGACCATTTGCAACAATAAACACTGGAAAATCTGCAACGGATTTATCCATTGGTTGCCTATTGTCCAGGAGGTTAAAGTTATTATCAAGATTACCTAGCGTATGTGCGATACCCATAATGGCATCATCAAAAAAACCAAAACCGGTAAAAAACTGATGAAAATTAGTCTTGAACTCTTCAATCCAATTTGCCATTTTTGAAGATGGATAGTGCTGATAAAACCAAGTGTAACTTACAGATGCAATGCCGATGTTTCGACTTCTATCATAGATATCTCGAAAAATTTCCTCTTCGGTTTTACCGATCCCTAGGTAAAGAAAACTACCGTCTTCATCAATTTTCTCTAGTACTAGTTTCCAATCTGCCACAAAAAGGCTTGCAAAAAAATAGTCTTCATTTGGTTCTAAAATACTGATAAAACTAACTTTTCTATTTTCGAAAATTTCGACCAAATGGTACCCCAAGCCAACGCCAAAGAGCATACAGCTAGGGAGGGTTTCATCCAATCGTTCATTAGAGGCAAGCTTGCCTTTAACATCAGCAAAAACTTTGCCCATGTTCTTCATCAAGTCTATGTGAGAAAAACCAATCTCATTTTCTAAATTAGCGACAGATGAATGATCTGTTTTGCCTAAGGTGGGCTTTTTAAGGTTTTGTTCTATTTGATCTCTAACTTGTGTGAGAGGATCATCTGAATACATTGGTACGCCAGTATCGTAATCGATGATATTTACCGTACCGTTATCATTGAGAATAAACTGAAACTTTTCGCTTGGCACGTAGTGCAGATATTTTTCAAAAATTTCTGGAAAATACTTTTTAAAGGCAAGTAGGTTTTCTTCAAACTTTAGATTTGCCTCATCTGCGAACTCTTGTTCTCGTCGTTGCTGCAGGGCAGTCTCTTCTAACTTCGATGATAGCGATTCGAGCTGTTCTTCGACGGAATTGTTGTTGGTCATTAATTACCTACTTCATGCTTTTATATACGTTCAACTTCTTTTGGGTGCTCAAATGCGCCCCGATATCTTTGGCCAACGATTTTTTTTGTTCAACAATCGTAGAAGTGATTTGAGTGAAATTATCGTAAAATTGCTGACAAGCCTCTAGATCAGACTCTGAAAAGTCTCGCTTGCCATGAAACACACGACGAACGTCTTTGTCTAATTGACTATACGCCTTTGCGCAACCTTCCAAATCATTATCTTGCAAAAGCAACTTTAGCATATTAAGCTGCTCTTCAAGATCTGAAAGCTGCTTAGCCAACATGTGCATCAGCACCATTTTCGCGAAGCGTTTGTTCTCGAATATCGTGAGGAATCGCATCCCAAGCAGATTTAATTTCTTTTAACAACACACAGACTTCGTCAATAATTTCAGGATTATTCTCTAGACTGGCATCAAGTAGTCTATCTAGCATGTAGCTATATAGTGCATAAAGGTTTTCAGTTACTTCACCACCTACTTCAAAATCCAAGCAACCACGTAATGCTGATATGATCGCAGACGCTTTAGACAAGTGTTCGCTTTTTGCTTCAAGGTGTTTTTTTTCAATCGCAACTTTTGCAAGCACCATTTTTTCAACAGCCCCCGCCATTAGCATTTGGATAATTTCAAAACGATCCGCACCAGCTACACGTGTTTTCAGTGCTTCTTTGCGGTAGTTTTTTACTTTAGCGTTATACATAACTCACCTTTAAATTCGTCTGTTATCTTACAATTGCCAAAACGTTAAGACTTAGATTTAGTAAATCCTGGTAAACTCGCCAACTGAGCACCTAAATATGACTGCGTTGATCGCATTTGTGCTAACAATACATCTAAGCCTGCATATTTTTTACGAAGACCTTCTTCGAAAGACTTCATTCGGTATTGGAAACTATCTACATCATCTTTCAGTTCATCTAATTGACCATTTAGCGTAGTTTCTCGCTGTTTAACAATACCACCTGAATCAATGTAGTTACCAAGCAATGTCTTTAAGTCTTTAGCTACACCATTATCTCCTGCAAAAGCCTTGCCAATATCATCAAAATTATTGTCCATCGCTTCATTAAGGCTTCGAACCAATGAAGACTTTTCTAAATAGCCATCATTATCGACCGTCAACCCAATATCAAAGATCGATTTAAATGGGCCTGCTCCTGTAATCTCTCTACCAAGCGTGTTAATTAGCTGGTCACGCAGGCCTCGCATTGTGGAATCACCATTTAGCGGCTTACCAATCCGTGTTTGAAAGCCAATGTTGCCAATTAAGTTGTTATATGTACTGACTAAATCATCGACTAGTTTGGTTACGGATTCTCTGTCATATTCAACATTAAGTTTCGCTTTTTGTGGACTACCCGTGCCATCATCTTCACTTTTCTTTAACGCTTTAATCGTCATATCTTGAACAGCATCTTTAAACGTATTTGTACTGCTGTTTACTGTTAAGCCGTCTACCGTAATAATTGCATCTTGGGCCGCTTGTGTTTCAGTCATCCCTGCGGTCCCTCCCGCAAATGGCGACGTACTCACTGAATCTAATTCAGCCGTGTCAGAAGTGACTGTAAGTCCATTACCGTTACCCGTAACATTTGAAGTGAGGACTAACTTTGAGCCGACACCTACAACACCTGTGTTCACGATATTTGCTGTTACGCCAAAGTTAGTTTCTGAGCTGTTGATAGCATCACGCAAATCTGCAAGCGTTGCGCCCGCATTAAGTGTCACGCTAAAATTATTGCCTGTTCCCGCACCAAATGTGAGCGTACCGCCAGAAGCCGTTACAACATCAGTTGTAGCACTAAACGCACCATCGGTAGAGTTTAACCTACTGCCCATAGCCAGCTGCGTCACCGCAATATCAAATGTCCCGACAGAAATATCGCTAGTCGGTGTAACACTAATAATGTCGCCCGATGTAGGCTGTGTGATGTTTGCAACACGCTTACCGAAGTTCTTGGGATCAGCAAGTTTTTCAATGCTATCTTTAAGTTTAGAAATTGCAGATTTAACCTCTCCAATTGCTGATAACTCAACCTTTAGCGAGTCTTGCCGTTTTTGGAAGGCTTGAAGCTTAGGAGCACTCTCGGCCTGTACAGACGCTTGAATTATACTTTCAAGGTCTAAACCTGAACCGATACCCGCTTGTGTGATTAATGGCATGAGTTACCTCCAAACTTACTGCAATCTAAGCCGTTTCATTAAATAAAAAGCCCTTGTTAGCTAGTTTATCGGCAAACTCGTCCAAAGCTTTAGCTACTTCACGGAACTCTTCTGATGGGATCTCTCGAATAACCTCATCATTTCCACGGTCAATAACACGAATAAATGGTGGGCTACCTGTCTCATCAAATTCAAACGATAAATTAGTTGAAGTAATTGGCAATACTTCATTCAACTTATCTAAGTTTTTCTTCACGTCATCCAAAAGCGCTTGACGCTCTTGTGTTAAATTTTCAGATGACTCTTGCTGCTGTTTAGCCAGCTTAGCCGTGTTTTCCACTGGACGCTGAAAAGCTACAGAACTGGCATCTTTGTCTTTTGCAATAGCGGGCGTCAAAATGCCGACACTACTTTTTGAAACGTCAAAATCGCTCATGATAGACCTCCAGATACTACCTTAAATATAGCATACGTTAAACTCAGACGCGTAACATCTGAGCCTAACGCAATGCATTACCATCTTAACCTAGTAATGACAACGCTACCTGAGGACGCTGATTAGCCTGACTCAAGATAGAGCTACTTGCCTGTTGCAAGATCTGCATTTTAGTTAAGTTTGCGGTTTCTGTTGCAAAGTCAGTATCTTGAATACGAGAACGCGCTGCTGCAAGGTTCTCTGAGATATTTGCTTGGTTACGGATAGCTGATTGGAAACGGTTTTGAACCGCACCAAGCTCTGCACGTTTCTTATCCACTACAGCAATCATTGCATCCATACCTGCAAGCACAAATTGAGCATTCGCCTGAGATGATACACTGATACTGGTTTCTCTGAATTTGGTTGCAAAGTCATCAGTTGCTGCAATAGCTACACCTGAAATATCAGATACACCAGCGGCTAGAGTCGTTAGACCTTTAGCGCCTACCGCACTGGCAATACCCGCGATACCTGATAATGTGAAACCATTATTAGCTGAGATACCGTTCGTTGCAGCAGTACTACCAACATTCTTCATGCTAAAACCGATTGTTTGTACTGCATCAGCACCAATTTGGAAACTTGCTTTATATGAACCGTCTAACAAGTTTTGGCCACCAAAAGTAGTATCTTCCGCTACGCGGTTCACTTCTGACGCTAATGAGCGGATTTCTTCTTGCAACGCTAAACGGTCTTCATCTGTGTTAGAGCCGTTTGCCGCTTGTTGTGCCAACGTACGAACACGCTGGAACATTGAGGTAACCTCATCAAGTGCACCTTCAGCAGTTTGCGCAAGAGAAATACCATCGTTCGCATTACGGTTACCTTGATTTAAACCATTAACCTGACCGGTCAAACGGTTTGTGATCTGCATACCCGCAGCATCATCTTTTGCGCTGTTGATCCTAAGACCTGAAGATAATCTTTGGAAAGAAGTATCCAAAGCACTACCAGATCTATCTAACTGGCGCTGTGCGTTCAAAGAACTCACATTAGTATTTACATAAATAGCCATAACAGCCTCCGCTTTATCATTTATAGTGAGTTGTTACGGGATACCCCTACCCTGTAACCACTCATGGTTAGAGTCCTAGATTTATAGTTCTCTAACTCGTTTATCGTCTGATAAAGCGAAAGCTTTAGCTTTATTTATAAAAAATTTTAATTTTTTTTAATTTTATCCCTGAAGCAAGCTTAACGCCGCTTGAGGTCTTTGATTTGCTTGACCTAAAATGGTTTGGCTAGCTTGTTGCAAAATTTGGTTTTTCGTCAGCTTCGCTGTTTCTAATGCAAAGTCTGCATCTTTAATTCGCGATTTTGCTGATGCTAAGTTTTCTGAAACGTTAGCTTGGTTACGAATTGTAGACTGGAATCGGTTTTGAACCGCACCGAGTTCAGCACGTTTCTTATCAACCACAGCGATCATTGCATCCATACCCGCAAATACAAACTGAGCATTGGCTTGTGAAGATAAACTAATACTGGTTTCTCTAAACTTAGTCGCAAAGTCATCTGTAGCTGCGATTGCTACACCAGAAATATCAGATATACCAGCAGCTAGCGTAGTCAAACCTTTACTACCTACTGCACTTGCAATACCAGCGATACCAGATAAGGTAAAACCATTATTTGCCGACAAGCCATTTACGGCTGCAGTGCCACCAACATATTTCATACTAAAGCCGATAGTCTGTATTGCATCCGCACCTACTTGGAAGTTTGCTGCATATGAACCATTAAGTAAGTTTTGTCCACCAAATGTGGTATCACTTGCCACACGGTTTACTTCAGCAGCAAGTTGACGTACCTCTTCTTGCAGAGCAAGTCGGTCTTCATCAGTATTCGAGCCGTTTGCTGCCTGCTGTGCCAACGTTCTAATACGTTGGAACATAGATGTCATCTCATCCATAGCACCTTCAGCGGTTTGTGCTAAAGAAATACCATCGTTCGCATTTCGGTTACCTTGTTCTAAACCCAAGATCTGAGATTGCAAACGGTCGGTAATTTGTAGACCTGCCGCATCATCTGCCGCACTATTGATTCGTAAACCTGAAGATAGACGTTTAAATGACGTATCTAAGTCGTTACCTGAATTCGTTAATTGACGCTGAGCGTTTAGAGCGCTTACGTTAGTATTTACAAATAAAGCCATAACTATTTCTCTCTATTTCAAGCTAAAGCCAAATTTCTTCGACTTTAAATTACTCAATACAAAGCGGCTATTTTTGTCGCCATATTATTTTGCGACGGGGCAAAAAATTGCCACTTGCACCATATTTTGTTTTCTTACTGGAGGTAAATGCAAAAGGCGGGCCAATTTAATATTCATAGGAAATAGAAAGTTTGGAATACAAAAAAAGGGGCCTTTCGGCCCCTTATATTGAAATTTGAGAGTAAGTGTCAATAAACTAGCATAGATATTGGCACGGTCTATGCTAGTAAATATGTGTTCATTGAATTGATGAACTTATTGGATTGTAAGCTCCTCCGCTTTATCATCCAATTCGGTGTCCGTGCTAATACCCCATCAAGTACGGACACCACCTTTCCTATTTATTATCCTAGAAGACTTAAAGCAGCCTGAGGACGTTGGTTAGCCTGACTTAAGATAGTCTGACTTGCCTGTTGTAGAATCTGCATTTTAGTTAAGTTTGCAGTTTCTGTTGCAAAGTCTGTATCTTTGATACGAGATTTTGCTGCTGATAAGTTTTCCGAAACGTTAGCTTGGTTACGGATCGTAGACTGGAATCGGTTTTGAACCGCACCGAGCTCAGCACGTTTTTTGTCAACTACCGCAATCATCGCGTCCATACCAGCAAGAATGAACTGAGCATTAGCTTGTGAAGATACACTGATACTAGTTTCTCTGAATCTTGTCTGGAAGTCATCTGTTGCCGCAATTGCTGCATTTGAGATATCAGACACACCTGCCGCAAGCGTTGTTAAACCTTTGCTCGTTACTGCACTAGCGATACCTGCGATACCTGATAATGTGAAACCATTATTAGCTGAGATACCATTTGCTGCAGCAGTACTGCCAACATTTTTCATACTGAAACCGATTGTTTGTACAGCATCAGCACCTACTTGGAAACTGGCTTGATACGAACCGTCTAGTAAGTTTTGACCACCAAACGTTGTGTCAGCTGCAACACGGTTAACTTCTGCCGCTAGTGAGCGAATTTCTTCTTGAATCGCTAAACGGTCTTCATCAGTGTTAGAACCGTTCGCTGCTTGTTGTGCTAAAGTACGAACACGTTGGAACATTGAAGTTACTTCATCCATCGCACCTTCAGCAGTCTGTGCAAGAGAAATACCGTCGTTTGCGTTGCGGTTACCTTGATTTAGACCATTGATTTGTGAGCTCAAGCGGTCTGTAATTTGTAGGCCTGCCGCGTCGTCAGCTGCGCTGTTGATACGAAAACCAGAAGATAAACGTTTAAATGATGTATCTAATGCGTTACCAGAATTCATTAATTGTCTTTGTGCGTTCAATGAACTTACGTTAGTATTTACATAAAGTGCCATGATAGTTCTCCCAATGTAAACTTTGTGTTTACTCTCAAACTTTAAACTTTAAACTTTAAGCCTTCGAATTCGTTTTTATTCTCCAGCTTGGTTACTTAAGTTATCGGGCAGCAAAAAAAATCCTTTAGTATTTTTTTAAAAAAAATACTAATCCCTTGTTTTTTATGGAAAAAATCAAAATGTTATATATATACCTTTGAACGCATTCAGGAATAGTTACTTTTAAAAGATGAGTGTTTTTCACTAATTAAAACAATTACTAATATAGAAAAGTCTTAAAAAGTTGATGTAAAAAGGTGAATGCTGCCAGAATTTTGGCAGCAAACAATTATCTGATGTAATCTAGTAAGGACAAGCTAGATAAACGGCCAAACGTTGCTTGTGAGGCCTGAAGTGCTGTTTCATGTTTAGTGAGTTCAGTGATGGCCTCTGCCATATCTAACTCTACTAGGTTCGCTTTAGACAACTTATTGTTGATATCAAGATCTGAGTTTGCCGCTTCAATGCGCTTTGTGGTGTTAAGTCTGCCACCCAATACCGATTGTGTTTGAGATACCAAATTCTTCGCATTATCTAAACCGACATTTGCATCTGCAAGTGCTTGCTTATAGTCATTTTGATCCAAATTTGGAGTATTGAGTATGGCAACTAAATCATCCAAAGTATTCAGTACGTTTTGTTTTGCAGGTGCTTCTAAGTCAAAGTCAATACTCGCAGGTGTGCCTGTAAAAGTAATATCCATGCCATTTACGCTGACTTTATTACCTTGATAAGTACCCGACTGAATCGTCGTTCCACCTACTTGTAAGTCATATGTGGTAGCTGAGGTAAAATTGATTGTTACCGTATTAGCATTCGCAGGCGCTGTTGGATCAGCGTTGTAGTTAGCCTTGTGAAAGTTATCAAAAGCACCTTGCTGCTGCACATAAACCTTACTTGTAGCAGGTACTATCGTAGTTTTATCAACATCTAAACGCTTACTGGCTTTTTCAAATACGTTAAAGCCATTATCGCTAGACTTAATACTTATTCCTTCAGCTACCTTGATACTATGCTGGCCTTGGTCACCCTGGTACACATATTTTCCAGCGCCACTATCATACACAAACGCTTGTTTGCTATCTTGGTAACCGGCAAATATGTATCCACCATCCTCTGACTTTGAGTTCATCAGTTCAAAAATAGACTCTTTGAGTGAGTTTATTTCAGCTGATAACCCCTCTCTATCCGAATCAGAAAGCGCACCATTACCGGCTTGAATCGTTAGAACCTGCGCCTTAGAAATCGCACCTTTAATATTTTCAAGCACACTTTCTTCCATCTCTAAGCGGCTACTTAGCATCGAAGAGCTTTTGGCATACTGCTCATTAGATTGAATTTTGTCGGTATAAAGCATTGAGTTAGCGATCGCTGATGGGTCATCTGATGCTGTAAGTACACGCTTTTGCGTATTAACTTGCTGCTGAGCTCGGTTAACTTCTTCTTGATTACTCAAAATGGTATTTAGGTTATTTCTAAACATTAAATTATTGGATAATCGCATAACTGTTACCTCGCCGCGCTCAATAAGGTGTCAAATATAGTACGTGCAGCCGAAATGATCTGTGCTGAAGCTGAGTAAGACTGCTGAAAACGTAATAAATTGGCAGCTTCTTCATCCAAGTTTACACCAGAAATCGACTCAAACCATGTCTCTGATTGCGTTGCCAAAGCGTCAAAAGCTGCACCATTGGTTTTGGCTTGATTCGCAATCACCCCAACTTCTGTCACTAAACCAGCATATGATTCGTTAAATGTTTTAAAGTTATCCGCGCTTGCTACAACGCCTTGCCTTACTAGCTCATCATCTTTTAGCTGACTAAGTGCTAAGCCATTACGGTTATCATCAAAACCATTGCTATTTACTTTTATGGTGAAAACATCACCCGTAGCAGGCTGTCCTTCAATATTAAAATCAAAACCGTAAGCATTATAAGGAGCGCCGGCAGCATTCAAGAAACTGTTTGCGGGCGGTGTAATCGTTACTAAATTTGTGCCGCTGCCATCCACAATTTGATATTGGTTAGCAACAGCTGTTTTAGTAATCGTGATATCACCTTGTGCCAACGCAATTGGGGGGCCCGCATTGATATTACTAGTATTGCTCACAACTCCGGCCGAGATGCTTGCGGTACTTATATTGTTCGCACTCACTTCGGTTCGAATAGGGGAAGCTAAGGCCAAATGTTCTGGTCTTTGTGTTGCAAGCTCCAATGAACCTGCAGCAATCGAGTTAAGCTTCACGACAAAACTATCCCCTGCGGCAGCCGCTCCTGTCACTGTCATATCTAAACCAAATGATTCACCAGATGTAATCGTACCAGAGTTGATGGCACCAGCCGTGACATTCGCAGTTGACGGCGTACCTATCACGTTTCCTTCACTATCGATTGCAGAAATTTCAACCGTTGTTGCAGTTAAAAATGTCACCTGAAAATCAGTGGCAGGCAAAGATCTACCAAGGCCCGTTTCTAATGTCGCATTTACGACACCCGTACCAGTATTGTTTTGAAACGCATAGCCCTGCACAGTTGGAATACTAAAAATATTTCCACCCAAATTGCCATCTAAATTCATCCCTAAAGCATTTTGCTGGTTAAAAGCATCCGCAATGGCGATGCCTATCTGGCCTAGCTGGTTTTGTGCCGGTTGTAGGATATCGTCACGAAATGCCATCAACCCACCTATTTTCCCTTTTAGTGAGCCCAAATCAACATCCAGCGCAATGGCTTTACCACTGCGAACATCCAATTTTAAATCTTTAACGTTAGGATCTGGATCGCCATCTAACGCAAAAGCATTGAATGTCCCATTTTCCATTACTAAGGCTTGACCACTGCCAAGAAACACCAGCTTTTCACCATTAGAACCATCAAGGGTTTCAATATCAACTAATGCAGACAGATCTCGGATTGCTTGGTCTCGTTCATTTAGAACCGACAGTGCAACTGTGTGGTCATCGCTCGTATAGGTAGATGCTACTTTGTTATTCAACTGGCTGATTTTTTCAATTAGGCTATTTGCTTCATCTGTATAGAGACTGAGCTGTTCATTAACAACGCTTTTTTGGTCAAATACAATATTTGATAAACGATGCATCTGCTCAACTAAGCCCTGTGCAGAATTCATAAATAATGAACGCGATACTGTTGACGCCGGTTGGTTCATTGCCTCTTGCAGACTATTAAACATAGTATTTATGCTGGTACTCAAGCTGTTTGACTCTTCAGCAAAAAGCGTATCAATACGAGAAGACTCGGTAACAAACTGATCGTAATAGGCTTTATTTGAGATATCACGATTTAGCTGCTTAGCCGCAAAATCATTAATCAATCGGACAGTTTCTGGGCGGCCAACCATATTTCCAACCGTTGTTGCATGCTCGGTGCGCTCTCGAATATAGCCTTTGGTATTTAAGTTGGAGATATTTCTACTGGTTGTTTGCAACAATTCAGAGCTTGCTCGAACGCCACTGGTACCAATTTGCATAAGATCAAAAGACATCTTAATTTACTCCTTGACGAATAAGTGACGTCAACATTTGCTTAAACTCGCCACGCTGAAGTACGCCTTTAATTTTTTGCGCATAATTAGGATCAGTCGCATAGCCTGCCTCTTGCAAGGCGTCTAAATATTGGGCCGGTTCTTTCACTTTTTTCAGTGCTTGCTCATACCTTGGATTGCTTTGCAAGAAATCCACATAGTCGCTAATACTTTCTTTAATAGAGTCATAGGCTCTAAAGTGTGCTTGTTTCTTCACAGGAAGACCTTGCTCAAATTCTAATGTCAGCTTTTTGGCACTTTCACCCTGCCACGACTTATCAGACTTAATGTTGAATAGATTATGACTGCTTGAACCGTCAGCTTTGGTAACAACATGCTTTCCCCAGCCTGTCTCTAAAGCCGCTTGCGCTATCATTACCGCAGGATTCAAACCAATCTTTTGTGCCGCTTCTTTTGCGTGATCCCATAAGGCACCGACAAATGACTCAGGATCCTCAAAACTACTACTTTGCTGTGATGAATTCACTGCAGCTTCTTTTCCTTTAACAGATACTTTATCGTTAACTAACCTGTCACTTTGTAAGTCCGCATTTGTGCGTAATACTGATGCCGGCGTATAACCCTCGCCGTTAGGCGCAAGTTGTTGAACTATCAGTTCGGCTAGACCCAAGTTACCTTTGCTAGCAAGCTCCACTGATAATTGTTGATCATGCATTTCTTCAAAGAACTTCACGCTACTTGAGTTAAACGGACTATCTTTATCTTCCATCGCCTCATTGGCTTTACGCATGCTTTTGAGCAGCATCTGAGTAAAAATAGATTCAAATTGCTGCGCAGCTTTTTTTAGCGCTTCATTGGACGCTTGCTGATCAGTGCCGCTTTTCAAGGCGTCTTGACGTAGAGAGTTAAGATCTCCTAAGTCAAAAAAGTTCTGATTGTCTAACGGATTAGTATTCATCTGCTCAACGACACACTGTAAAAATTCATATTGATATAAATGCAAAAAGCGAGCCAAAAAAAAGCCCCGACATTTCGGGGCTAACTGTTTGATTAAAAATAAAACTTCAAATGACGACTAATTGACCATTGATTGCCCCAGCTTCTTTTAAGGCTTCTAAAATAGCCATTAAGTCGCCCGGTGCCGCGCCAACTTGGTTTATTGCTCTGACTAAATCATCAAGACTTACACCTGGGTCAAACACAAAAGCGCGAGAGTCGTCTGAGTCTATATCGATGATGCTTTGCTGTGTAATGGCAGTATCACCTCCACCCAGAGCTTGCGGTTGAGATACGTTTTGCTGCTCTGCAATTGTGACGGTTAGACCACCATGGGTAATAGCCGCAGGCTGCAGTTTAACATTCTTACCAATCACGATGGTGCCTGTGCGCGAATTGACTATGATTTTGGCATTTGTATCCGCAGGCTTAAACTCTAAGTTTTCAAGCGTTGATAAATAAGCAACTCGTTGTGAAGGGTCTCTTGGTGCGATAACCCGTACTGAAGCTGCGTCCATTGGTTTCGCACTATTTGGACCAACCAAGGCATTAATGGTGTCAGCAAGGCGCTTGGCGGTTGTAAAATCAGGACTGTTCAGATTGAAGGTAATATGATCCCCTTGCGTAAACGGGCTTTTAACCGCACGTTCTACTGTAGCACCGTTGGGCACTCTACCAACAGTTGGGGTATTAATCACAACTCTGCTGCCATCTAAACCCTCAGCACCGAGACCACCAACAATTAGGCTTCCCTGCGCTATGGCATAAACATTTCCATCAACACCTTTTAAGAATGTTTGTAACAATGTGCCGCCTCTCAAGCTACCCGCGCTTCCGATAGAAGACACTGTGATATCGATTTTCTGACCCGGCTTTACAAAAGGAGGTAGATCAGCATGAACCGCTACAGCCGCCACATTTTTGATTTTTGGCTTCAAACTAGTTGGCATGGTAATACCGAAGCTACTTAGCATGGCTTTAAAGCTCTGCTCTGTGAAACGGCTTTGCTCTCCAGTGCCTGGCAATCCCACTACTAAACCATAGCCAACAAGCTGATTCGAGCGAACGCCTTCGATCATACTGACGTCTTTTATACGCTCAGCGGTAGCTGCTGCGGAGAAAAGGCTCCCAAGTAACATGCACGCTGTAATAAATATTTTCATCATCTTGACCTTATTAGAATGGGAATAACGTGCTCATAAAGAAACGTGCAAGCCAACCAGGGCTTTGTGTCTCTTGATGTTGACCCTTACCTGAATATTGGATCCTAGCATTGGCAATTCGATTAGACTCCACCGTATTGTCGGCTGTGACATCTTGCGCCCTTACTAAGCCCTCTAAACGGATAAATTCTTCACCCGTATTTAGAGTTAGCCACTTTTCACCACGGATCACTAGGTTACCGTTTGGTAGCACTCGCATCACGTTTACTGAAATATTACCGAATAAGCTATTTGACTGATTTGCTTGCGAGTCACCTTTAAAAGATGATTCTGACTCTAAGCCAAACTGAATACTTTCTTTGCCGATGTTAATGGCTGAACCACCCAACCCTGTGATAGGACTAAGTTTTGCATCCGTTTCTTTATCAGTTTGGTTGTTAGCCGCTTTAGACGCTGCTGTCGTTTCTCGTAAAACAACCGTAATAATGTCACCTGTTCTTAAAGCTTTTTTGTCTGAGTATAGGTCGTTAGACAAATGCTGACTGAAAAGAGAACCCGTTGCTACAATTGGTTCAGCGTCTTGTTCAGGGTACATTGGCGCATAGTACGGATCATCGCGCACCACATCATTATTTTGAGTAGAAACACACCCTGCAAGCAAAGTAACTACCACAATGGCTAAGCTAAAATCACGCATACCGCCCCCTAAAAATTATAACTGTTGGTTAATGTAACTAAGCATTTCATCAACCGATGAAATCACTTTGGAATTCATTTCATAAACGCGTTGCGTTTCAATCAAATTCACCAACTCTTCCGTTACATTCACATTTGATGTTTCTAATGCACCTTGAACTATCAGTCCCAATCCATCAACACTTGGATTACCTTGAACCGGCGCACCACTAACTGCAGTTTCAGTGTACAAGTTTTGTCCCATTGGCTCTAAGCCCGATGGATTTATAAAGTCACTGATGACCAATTGACCAATGACTACATTTTCCGCTTGACCAGATATCGACACTGACACTTCACCATCTTGTGAAATGGTAATTGACTTTGCGTCATCTGGAACGTTCATCTGTGGTTGCAGCGGGAAGCCAGCACCTGAGGTTACAATTCGCCCTTCTTCATCAGTGGTAAACTGACCGTTGCGAGTGTATGCCGTTGTGCCATCGGGCATTTGGATTTCAAAAAAGCCAGGGCCTTGGATCATCCAATCTAATGTATTTTCTGTGCTAAGCATGTTGCCTTGCGAAAAATTCTTTTGGTTTGCTACAACCTTAGAACCTGCGCCAAGCATTAAACCAGAAGGAAGTTCTGTATCTTGCGATGAGCGACCACCTGGTTGATTGATGTTTTGATATAGCAAATCTTCAAAAATCGCACGACTCTTTTTATATCCAACAGTACTGGCGTTCGCTAGGTTATTGGAAATAACAGCAATATCTGTTTGTTGAGCATCTAAGCCTGTTTTACTGATCCACAATGCTGGGTTCATAACTATTACCTCACTCGGTTAGACGATACGCAGTAAAGATACATGACGTTCGTCTATCTCTTCTGCGGTCTTCATTAATTTCATTTGCATTTCGAATTGACGCTGATGATTAATCATGTCAACCATTTCATGCACTGGGTTCACGTTTGAACGCTCCAAGGTGCCGCTCATAATGCGAGCGGTAGGAGAAATATCACAAAACCCACATAAGCCATTCACAAGCTCTTCTTCTCTTGGTCGAAACAAACCATCATTGCCTTTTTCTAGCTGGCCGTTGTCTGCCTCGATAATTTTTAATCTATCGACTACTTCCATAAAGTTCGCTGGCGCCCCTTGAGGGCGAACTTGAATAGAGCCATCGTCACTAAATACCACCTTATCAACTGGGATAGGCAAAATAATTGGCCCACCCTCGCCAATAACCTGACGGCCGTGACTGGTTACTAAAGCACCATCGGAACGAATGTTAAATGTACCTACTTTGGTATATGCCTCGTTGCCACCTTGGTCCATAACGCTGATCCAAGTTTTCTGTGAGACGGATATATCCAGATCACGACCAGTCTCAACAATGGGGCCTGCTGTCATATTCGTACCAGGGCGCTCTTGCATGGCAAACACACGCGTTGGCAAGCCTTCACCAAAGGCTTGCATGGAACGCGCTTGCGCAAAGTCAGCTTTAAAGCCTGTGGTATTGGCATTGGCTAAGTTATTGGCCTTTATAGCGACGCCGCGCAAGCTTTGCTTTGCACCCGACATTGCGATATAGAGCATTTTGTCCATAACACTAACCTTACTAATAAAATTATCTAAACTAATAAAAGCAATAATAGTGCCAACAAATAAATGACAGATTTTTAGAAAAAGAGGCTGCAATGAAAAAGGCCGCAACATGCCTGTCTCTTGATCACATTTCTAGATCAAGAGACTTGGCTAGCTCATAACCTTCAAGGATGGTTTGCAATTTAAACCATCCTTCCCACAATCTCTCCCAGCCAACACGGCCATTACGT
>NZ_JAAUWV010000011.1 GCF_014694405.1 Pseudoalteromonas sp. S16_S37 | reverse complement strand
GTAGGTGCAATGGCAGAAGAAGAAGGTCATCACCCTGGTTTACTTACCGAGTGGGGTAAAGTAACCGTGACTTGGTGGAGCCATTCAATCAAAGGTTTGCACAAAAATGATTTTGTTTGTGCAGCTAAAACCGATGATGTATTTGCAGCACTGTAACCAAAGCATTTTTAATTACTGAAGAAGGCCTCCATTGAGGCCTTTTTTGTTGGTTTTTTATGGGGTTAATCTATCTTATTATCGATAATTTGGTACTCTTTTGGTGGCTTAACACCAAGCAAATGTTCTACAAAGTAATCCCAGCGCTTACGAACAAAATAAGGGTTTTTATCTAATACGTGGCCCATGTTTGGGTAAATCATCAAGTCGAAGTCTTTATTCGCTTGCATCAACTTTGAAACGAGTTGCAAAGTGGCGGCAGGGTGGACATTAGAGTCGAGCTCACCATGGGCGAGCAGGAGTTTCCCCTTAAGTTGATTGGCAAGGGTAAGATTTGATTGCTCATCCCAGTGCTCAGTGACGGGGTAGCCCATCCACATTTCATTCCATCCCGCTTTGTCGACTCTAAAGTCATGATTTCCAGAAGCAGCGACACCTACTTTGAAAAACTCAGGATATTTAAACATAGCGTGGGCTGTATCGTATCCACCCGCACTAAAACCAAAAATGCCGACTCTATCAAGATCAATAAAAGAAAAACGCTCAGCGAGTTGTTTTATTGCAACCACATGGTCATCGACTCCGCCACCAAGGTTTTTAAATGAATGCTCGTGAAACGCGCGGCCACGTTTACTGGTACCTCGGCCATCGAGTTTCATAATAATAAAGCCTAGCTCGGCCAATGCGTTTGCCTGCGAGCCATAGGTGTAAAATGATTTTGGAGTAAAGAAATTATGCGGACCGGTATAGATATCATCGATTATTGGATATTTTTTGTTTGGATCAAAGTTTGAAGGCAGGTACATAAGCCCATAAAGGGCAGTTTTGTTATCGCCTGCTAACACGGTAAAGGGTTTTGGGGGCTGCCATCCTATTGCGAGGAGTGCCGTTGTATCGGCTCGTTGCACTTCTTTGAGCACTTCACCCGTTTTTGTATTACGTAGCACGGTAATGGGCGCTGATGTTGTTGTTGAATAGGTATCGATAACATATTGGAAATCATCAGATAATTGGGTGCTATGTTCGGCAGGCTCAGGCGTTAGTAGCGTAAGCTCAGTACCATCTAAATTGACTCTGTAAAGGTGACGATAGTAGGGATCTCTGTTTGGTTCACGGCCCGATGCTTCAAAGTACACATGCCCTTTGCTTTCATCAATACCCCTGATCACGCGTACTGTCATTTTGCCTCGAGTAATGGCATTTTTTTGTTTACCCGTTTTACTATCGTACAAATACAAGTGTTGATAGCCTGAGTGTTGGGAGCTCCATACAAACTCATTACGCTTTGGCAGATGCCAGTAAAGTTGAGTCCACGGGTCAATGAACTTGTCATCTTGCTCAATCACTAGTGTTCTAACGGTTTTAGTCTCGGGGTTAATTTCACGCATTGCATAATGTTGATTACCACGTTTTCGGTCGTGATAAACAAATCGATCGTTTTCTTGCCACCATCCCCAGATGGGTCCGCCATAGTAGGTTTGCATCACAGCGGGCGCATCCAATACAGTCGCCTGAGCTGTTTGTGTGTCTATTAGCACTAACTCGGCCATCGGCAATTGTTCGTCCCCAGCCATTGGGTAGAAATAGCTTATGGCTCTTGGGCGTAATCCATTACCTGTATCTGCCTGTACTAAAGTGAGCTTACCCGTTTTACTTCTGTCCAGTTTGTGGGTGATAGCGTAACGGCTATTAGCTGACCACATAATATTCGTGCTGTTATGCGAGTAGGGGGTGTTATTAGCAAAGCTGCTGCCAGGGTTATTGTGAGTCAGCGCATAAGGGTGCAGCTCAGAGCCATCATGAGTTAGCTGCTTTTCAGTGTCATCTGTCATTGCACGCAGTACTAAGTTGTAATCTTGTACGGCGATTTGCCATTGACCGTCGGGTGATGTGCCTGCAGCTACTTTTTTGGCAGGCTCTTTAGGTTTGCTGTGACAATAATAGTCAGTTAAATCACATTGCCATAATTTGCCATCGCTTTGAAAGCTGAGTTCATTACTAGATATACGCGGTTCGTTGAGTGGCAGGTGAAATGGGCTTTGCGATTTTACACCTTGCTTTGCAAGCGCAGCCATTAATCTAGCGTGATCAAAAGCAGGTCCCTGAGTGTTATTTTTTGCATCCACCAGAACAAATTGCTGGCCGTTATCTGCAACTTGCTGGCGAAACCAAAATATGTTTTTACCTTCTAGCCAGTGTGCTTCTAGCCAGTCATTTTTCACTAAAGGTTTTAAATTGTGGGGCAAAAACTGCTCTGCTCGGCGGTAATCATTTGCTGTAATATTCGCAATAGAATGTGGCGCTGAAAGTTTAGTCTGTGGCGTGTTTTGACACGCTATGAGTAAGGAAAGCATACCTAGCAAGGCTATGTGGGGGCGAGATGTTAGTGCCATTTTTGATATTCCTAATGTTCGAATAAAGGTAACAGATGATACGAATATAACATTTGGTATATTGTATGCAATAATTTGGGGCGGAATATTATTGGCGCAGCAATTTTACTTTTATCAAGCGTGTTAGTTGCAAATGACACTGCTTTATCTGTTTCCATGATTTGGTTTGCTCATATTGGTTTTGATAAGGCTTTAGGGTACGGTTTAAAGTATGGTAGTGATTTTCACAAAACACATTTAGGTAAAATAGGTTTTAGATCAAGCACATAACAAACAGTTTAAGAGGGATTCAGCACGCGTGGCATTGTTGGTATGCGGTGGTTTCGGTGATGAAGTGCAATGCAGCAACATCGGTGTTGCGTGCTTCACCCCTTAACTGGGCGTTTCTCAGGAGCAGTAAACCCCATGCTGATATGGAAGATCGTATTTTGGGTAACCACAGCACTTATACTTTTCGCAGCCTTCACGCTCCCCTTTGCTTACATTTTCCCTGAGGCATAGGACATAACTGCATTGGCCATCAAAATTCTCAGACAATTTTGTATTTACGGCTACGATTACCAAAAAGCCGTCGGAACCAAAAGTATTGCGATTGTGGCATTTCAGCTGAATCTCGGCCTTAGCATTTACAGTTTAATCGACGCCGCGCCGCTGCTCTTAGAAATCAAAGAGATCTGGGAAATAATCGTTGCCATCCCAGCTATAAGCATAGTTGCAGTATTACTAATCCCTCTCTACCGCTACTCTTTTAAGTCCGAGCACATATGGGAGCGCACAGCATAACAAATGCGCTCAACTATCTACAATTTACAGAGATCGTCTGTGGAAAATCGCATAAGGCTTGTTACTGGTACGATGAGTTGCTACTCTCAACGTCAATAACAAGAATTAAAGGCAAAATCATGCAGGAATTTTTCGAGAAGTTTGCAGTTAATACCAAAATTAATGTGGTATGGGTGAAATGGATGCGTTGGGGCATGTGAATAACGTGTCATACTTTCGTTACTTCGAAACCGCACGAATAGACTTTTTAAAACAAACAGGGCTACTTTCGATATTATCAGAACCCACATATAGCCCCGTGTTACGTGATACATATGCACAATACAAACGACCTGTTACTTTTCCAGATACTTTGTATATCGGCTCGTATATTACCGATATAAAAGAAGACCGCTTCACCATGCGCTACGAGGCGTTTAGTGAGTCACAACAGGCTCTCTGCACAACAGGGTATGCAACTGTGGTGATGTTTAATATGAAAACTGGGCAAAAAGCGCCGATCCCAGAGCATATGTTGACCATACTTAAACAATACGAGATGGGCATTAATCAGTAGGGTATTGGCGCCTTACCATTACCATGTTCATCGCTGATATTGTGCGATTACCAGAAAGGTTGACTTGATTAAGTTAACCTTTTTTATGCTTTGCGATAACTAACCTGGCAAGGCTTCAGTTAGTTGGTGCATTAGAAAGTTAATGCTATTGGGTTTTACTGACTCAAATTTGCAGCGCTCAAAGTAGGGTAGGCAGGCTTTGACGTAGGGCCTTACACACTTTCCTTTTTGCTTCGCAACGCGTACTTTCATCTCAATGCACTGTAATAGGGAGATCATTCACCACTAATGATTGACCATTTTTCTGCGCGCGAAGAAAGCTTGAGATCAAAACATCATTAGACAAGGTGCTAATATCGTTAACTTCTTCAACCATGCAAAACGTAATAGACTCCCAGCCTAAATCTTTAATAAAGGTCTTAAGCTGATTGATGTTATCTTGATAATTTTCATCGGTTGTTAGCAGGCCGATAGAATGTTTGTTGCCGGGCTTGTATTTGCCGTGTTGCGTGGTCGAACATTTTGCGTACCCGCTTAACACATATACTGTATTTGTGTTTTGATTCATCTTGGTGACACTCTTAAATTTTGGTACTTTCCTTGCGCATCATGCACTTTTTAAACCAATCTTGAAAATACGCTCGCATTTATTGCTTACGCATTGAAAATAAGAGTGAAATTGTTACTTTCTCTTCATTGTCCATCAAAAAGGTGTCAATTTTTCGTGATGCTCAGCCCGACTTGGACTAATGAGTTACATTTTATGGACTGGCACTCAAACTTGTTTGCACAGCGACCGTCTCGTCTATGTTTCCTTCTGTATTTTGGCAAGGGGTTTACAGCAGATAGACATTTAAAAACTATTTAAATCGACATCCCGTCCTTTCAATCCAACCTACAACTCAAAAACATAAGTACCAATTTTTGATGTCAAAAATAAACCTTTAATGAGTTTTTTCCAATAAAGGGGCTTGCATTTTGTATATTACAATATATTGTATACAATATTCTTGCTTGTGTGTCACCAGACATGCTAGCTATAAAAACAATAAAGACGATATTTAAGGGGTATCCAATGCGTCATCACAGGAATATAAACACCGCATTCAGCAAAAGCTTGATCGCTATGGCTGTAGCTACTTCAAGTAATTTTGCATTTGCACAAGACAGCTCAGAAGAAGCTAAAACTCCAGAGCGAATTGAAGTGACGGGTTCAAGAATTAAACGTCTTAATTTCGAAGCACCTTCTCCAACCATCGTAATATCAGCTGAAGATATAAAAATTACTGGTGCGCAAAACGTAAACGATATCTTAACGGGTATGCCACAATTTGCAGATGGATTTGACTCTGCATCTGGTAATTATAGTTTTGGTAACTCAGGTTTAAATATTCTTAACTTAAGAAATTTAGGTGAAGAACGCACACTCGTTTTGGTAAATGGTAAACGTCCACCATCTGTTGCTACTGACTATCAAGGTATGTTTGCTGATGTAGGCACAATACCTTCATCGTTGATTGAACGCGTAGAAGTTATGACCGGCGGTGGTTCCGCTATATATGGCTCTGATGCAGTTGCTGGCGTGGTAAACTTTATTCTTAAAAAAGATTTTGAAGGTACAAAAGCAAACGTACATTTATCTGGCACGCAAGAAGGTGGCCACAGTACTCGGGCATTAAATATTACACACGGTTTTAACTTCAATGATGATGAAGGTAACTTTACAGTGGCGTTTGATTATCTGTCTGAAAATGTGCTGAGACAGTCACATCGTGATAAGTCATATAACTATCAACGCTCCGTAACAAACCCTAACCGTGGAGAGGGCCAACCAGACAAAATTTGGGTGACTAATGTATCGCCTATCCCTTGGGGCGTGCCACAAACTATTTTTTCAGTGTATAACGATGCTGATGGCGGTTATGATTGGTATGACTTTGACGAGTCAAGCCAAGATATTGCTCTACGAGCCCGCTATAAAGACATGTATGACGGATGGCTAGTCGACGCGGATAAAGGCTATGAAGGTACGTCTTGGGGTCATATAGAAGATCCATTTGAGCGCATAAATTTGTTCGCGTCGTTGAATTATCAATTCGAAGACTTTGATCTTTCTTATGACATAACGTTAGCTCGCACAGAATCAAGTAACGTGATTGACCCTCCATTTAAGCGTGCATGGATGCAAGTTTCTGACGTTAAAGAATTGTTCGATACACCGACTTCAATCACTGAAAATTTTAGCGATGATGATTGGATTGGTTTTCACCACACTTTTTACGAGTTCGGTGGTCGTAGACACAAAAATACTCGAGATTTCTATTCATCGAACCTATCACTTTCTGGCTCAATTGATGATAGTTGGTTCTGGGATATCAATTTTACCACTGGTAAATCCATGATTGATCTCGATAGTCCATCACAATTACGTCAAGACAGATTGAACAGCAAGTTACAGGTGATTGGTGAGTGTGAAGCAAATGATAGCTGCCCTCGCTTTTCGCCATTTGAGCGGCAATCGCAAGCATTAATGGATTATGTGATTGATGGCTATGTAGCGACAACCGATACAATAAACCACGCAATGACAGCGAATATTGCTGGTGATCTGTATCAATTGCCAGCAGGTATGCTTCAAATGAGCTCTGGATTTGAAGTTCGTTATGAAGGCATTAAATTTGATCCTTCCCAATTGTGGGCTTCTGGCAAGCTAAGCTCTAAAAAAGCACCTCTTGATGCAAGTCGTAATATAAAAGAAGCTTATATTGAAGTATTGGTGCCAGTAGCCAGTGATTTACCATTTGCGCAAATGATCGATATTGAGGCTGCTTATCGAATTGCTGATTACTCAAGTAGTGACAGTCATTTTGAAAGTACAAAACTAGCGCTTAACTGGACATTTAATGAAGAGCTACGTCTGCGCTCAATTTTCTCTCAAGCTGTGCGTGCACCTCAATTGCAAGAGCTTTATTCAGCTGAAAGTATTGGCTTTAGCACAGTGAATGATCCTTGTGACGATTCCAACATCAATGGTGGTCCAGCAGATGGACGCCGCAAAGGAAATTGTGCTTTATTCGGTATTTCAGAAGGTTGGTCGTCAAACATCAAAACGCAACGTGCTGAAGTAAGAAGCTCTGGTAACCCGAACCTCAAAGAAGAAAAAGCAGATACATTAACTGTAGGTTTTGTGTACACCCCGACTGACATGTTAGAAAACCTAACCGTTTCAGTTGATTATTTTGATATCAAGCTAAAAGATAAAATATCTGGTTTTGGTGGCTCTGGCGTGATGGCAAACTGTGTGGATCTTGCACCGAACTCAATCAGCAACATGTTTTGTGATCTAGTACATCGAAAAGCCAATGGAGATGTAGATTATGTCCAACCACTTAGCCTAAACTTCGATCAAGCTCGGGTGCGAGGCACGGATATTGAACTCTACTACACATGGGATGCGTTATCGTTTGACTTAAAAGCGAGTCGCCTATACGAAGATTCAGTCACTACTTTTGACCTCGCAAATCAAGAGAGTCATACCGATAATGATGCAGGTGAGCTCGGCAAAGCAAAGTGGGCTGCAAACTTGGTAACCAAGTATAAAATGGAAGATCTAACACTTTCTTGGACATTTAAGTTTAAAGAATCAGGCCGATATAACGAAGATGAGGAGCCAAACTTCAGAGACTCTGACACACCAGGTAATTCACTAATCCATAACTTGCGTGCTGACTATCAATACAATGATACGATTACGTTATACGTTGGTCTGAACAATATCACTGACAACAATGGTGGCGATCACTGGACCACATCTCGTGGTGCATACAATGGCTGGTCTATCCTAGGTAGAACAGGTTACATTGGTGTAGACGTGAGTTTTTAAAATAGCAATTCCCATGCATGTTTAGACTATAGCCCCTTGTTTACCAAGGGGCTATTTTATTTCCGTAACCACTAAACTTGAAAAATTTTTATTAGCACAGTCGTCTTTTTCAAATTAATTAACACCCAAACGCCAACCCATTAGTATAATTTACCCAATAGTTATTACCTATTTTTAACATTAATACCGAAAAAGCCACCAAAGTGGTAGTAATAATTTCACCAATATGTATACTGAATGAACACAAAAATATATTGTATACATTATATTTTTGTGTTCGCACGATTTACCTTCCGATAGGTCACTCGTTAACAGGAACCGCTCAAACCTGTATTTGAGCATAATTTAACTAAGGTATACGCAGTGAAACAGCATAAACTAACAAAAATAGCCGCTGCATTGGCGATTACTACATCATTTTCTACGCTTGCGCAGGAAGTGAATTTATTTAACCACGCGATTTCCTTTGGCAGTCAAGTCGCAAAGCCACAACAAAAAAATAACAATGTAGCGCTTGGTGTTAATTCCGCGGCTGAAAACGCATTAGTGCAATCCGTCGAGATTAATACAATTGATGCAAGTACATTAAAAGCTGGCGACCTACTGAGCCTCACCATAGATGGTCAATATATTCAAATTGAACTGACCAAAGTAACTAAGGCTACCGGCAATAAGGTTCTAATTTCAGGTCGCTCCTATGACAGCGGTGCCATTCTCTCAATGGTAAGCTTGAATAACCGTTACAGCGCTAAAATACAAGTTAACGGAGTTGGCTATTTGCTTAGTCCATCATCCCATAAAAGCAGCATCTATAAATTGAGTAAATTTATAGATGATAAGACTCAAGTTGATGATTCAGAGCACCCACAAATCAATAATTTGTCAAACACGACGACTTTCCAAGGCCTAAGCCATTCACTCGCTAATGTGTTAAATAGCGATGAAGCCAGCCCTGAAGTAACGGTGATAGTTGCTTACACAGAAGAAGTCGCGAAAGAAGTTGGAGATATTGACGCATACTTAGCGCTGATGGAAAAAGACACCAACGATAGTTACGTTGCCAGTGGCGTAAATGCGACCGTGCGCATCGTGCATTCTTATCAAACGCTCTACAAATCCACTGGCGACATGGCCGAGGACAACTCAACGCTACTCAATGAAAACTCGAGTGATTGGCTAAAAAACCCAAACCCGCTTGCACCAAATGGCTTTGGGGTTGAATTAAAGAGTCTGCGTGATGAACACCAGGCTGACGTCATGGTATTTTTAGCGGATAAAAATAAGTCGTCACCCTGGGCTGGCTGGGCAGGACAAATCGGGACAGATGAGCAAAGTGCACTATTTACACTGAGCAGTTGGGGTACATTCAAAAATACCTTCGCCCATGAACTAGGCCATTTGTATGGCGCTCGTCACGATAATGACTCAACCACTACACCATTCGCGTATGGCCATGGCTTTTGTAATACCGATAAAACGTGGCGAACACTTATGGCAATTTCAGACTGTGGTGAGCGACTAAATGTTTGGTCAAACCCTGAGCAAATATACAAAGATGAAGTGGGTGGTACAACAGCGACTAATAATAATGCTCGTGTACACAATGAACGTGGTGCCGCCATGGCTGCGCTTCGCACTAGCGCTCATATTGCACCAAATGCGACTATCACACAGGTGAACGCAACGGATAATAACCTAACCGTCAGCTTTTCTGGTCAAGCAAGTGATAGTGACGGCAGTATCGTGTCGACGCTATGGGACTTTGGTGATGGTGTTTATCATAATGAACCCTATGCTCAGGGCGATAATGTATCTCATACTTATCAATTTCCTGGCACGTACACAGTTCGTTACACGGCAACCGATAACCAGGGGCTTATTCATTCGGCTAAGACCCAAGTAACCGTAACCGCGCTCCCGGGAACAGGGTACTGCGCTGCTAAGAGCTACAACGCGCTATATCAACATATAGAAAGCGTAGGTGTAAATGGCTTAACACACGAAACATGGCGTAGAAATTATACTGATCAAACGCAAAAAGACGCGTTTACTGCCTATGCAGGTTCTTCTACTGGTATCGAACTACAGCAAGGCACTCGTGGCAATGATTTTGGCCCGTATGCAGCCTATTGGGCAGTTTATGTCGACTTGAACCAAGATAACACGTTTAGCGAGGATGAACTTCTACACTATTCAGTACCTAGAACAACGCAATCGAGAGAGCCTGTTCTGGGTAACATCACAATTCCTCAAACTGCGCTTGCTGGCACAACACGCATGCGTGTTATGCAATCGTACAAGTTACGCGATGGTGAAACAACACTGGGCGCTTGTGGCGAATTCACGTGGGGTGAGGTGGAAGATTACATAATCAATATCAAGCAAGAGCAAAATCCAGCAGAATTTACACCGAATATTACCGCGAACGATTTGAATGTCAGCTTTACTGGTGTATCGAATGCTGATATTGCTTCTGTAGAGTGGGATTTTGGCGATGGGTTATTTAGCCGCTCAAATAAAAGCACTGAGTTCAATCCAAGTCATAGATACTTATTCTCAGGGAGCTATACTGTCACTTTAACTATCACACTGAAAAACGGTGAAAAACTAACGCATACCAAGGTTGTTGATGTAACCGCACCAGCAGGCGAAGATTACTGCCAAGCATACGGTAATCAACCTAAATACCAATACAATGCCAATGTCACTCTCAATGGTACTGGCGTCACATCAGGCGCAACAAACTACTCTGATCACACAGCAACAATCATGGGTGCTGTTCACGGAGAAAACATTTTGTCTGTTCGCCAAGGTGCAACAGGCTCTAAATCTTCATACAACGCAGAGTGGCGTGTTTATATCGATAGTAACCAAAATGGTACTTTTGAAGACAGTGAAAGTATGTGGTACTGGACAGGCGCTAATACCAGCAATGCAATTGAGCGCACTTTTAACCTGGCTGACACCGCGCTTGAAGGTAAAACCAGAATGCGCGTATTGCAAAGCTACGAAAAACTGTCGTCGCCTTGCGGTCGAATTCGCTGGGGTGAAGTTGAAGATTTCACAGTCGATATTAAAGCGCAAAACCCAGCAGAATTTACCGCCAACGTCACTGCAAACAACTTAACGGTGAACTTTGAAGATAGTGCAAATTCGAGTCAAAACGTCGCCTCGATAGAGTATGACTTTGGCGATGGTATGGTTAACCCAGATAACACAAGCTCACAGTCTAATCCTAGTCATACTTACTTGTATTCAGGTACTTATAGCGTGCGCGCTAAAGTGACACTGACAAACGGCGTAACTTATGTAAAACAGCAAGACGTGACCGTTTCTGGTGACGCTTATTGTATTGCCTATGGAAAGTCTCCTACGCAATGGACGAGCAACGTAAGAGTTGGAAACAAAAACAATGCGTCGCAAAAGAGTCAATTTACCCACTTTGCAGATACGGACTTTGTATTAAACAAAGGTGGTGACACTGAAATTGGTCTTACTCATGGCTCGGGCGGTCCATACTTAGCGAATTGGGCTGTTTATGTTGACCTCAATCAAAACAACAGCTTCGATGACGCTGGCGAGTTATTGCTACAAAAAAGTGCGACTACGTTTGATGAAGTGGTTGGCTCATTATCAGTTCCACAAACAAGTTCAACGGGTAAAACCGTGATGCGTGTTATGCAGTCTTATGAACTGACTGATGGAAAAGTGCCAGCTTGCGGTAGTTTTGGTTGGGGTGAAGTTGAGGATTATGATGTCACCATCACTGATTCAACGCAGCCAAGTAATGAACTGAAAAATGATGAAACCAAGTCGGGTATCAACGTAACTAAAGGTGAAACCAAAACGTTTACCTTTGATGTGCCTCAAGGTGCCACCAATATCAATGTTCATATGGGCGCCGGTTCTGGCGATCCAGATCTGTACGTGAAATTTGGTGATTCTGACACCGCAAATAACTGGGATTGTCGTCCTTACAAAGGGGGTAATGTGGATGAAACCTGCGATAGCAGCAAGCTCACAAAATCAGGTGGTACCTATTATGTATCAGTTGTTGGATTCAGTGCTTCTGACAATGTTACGTTAACTGCCAGCTACAAAGATGATGTGATCACACCGCCTAGTAATGCATGTGAAACCAAGTCTCCACAAACTAGAGGCAATTTGAGCAATGACGAAGCAATTTGTATGGGAAGTCAAACCGTATATGTCGCTATATCTGTACCTGCTGGTCAATCAACACTGACAGTAAAAACCACTGGGGGTGATGGAGACGCGAGCGTGTATCAAAACAGTCAGGGTTGGCCAAGTAGCAGTAACTTTGAAAACAAAGCGACTACAGCCAATTCGAGTGAAGAACTTATCACAATCAATAGCCCTAATTCTGGCTGGCACTACCTTATGGTAACAGGTCAAGGTACAGGTACTGAGCTAAAAGTCACATACCAATAAAATTCAACCTGAAACTAAAGCTGGCATCTATTAGCGTGGATAGCCAGCTTTTTCGTCTTTAAATCTTGTTATTGTTGAGGCTAGATAATCGAAAAAGGTTACCTTGCTAAAACAAACAGGTTTTTAGTTCTTCCAAATCATTTCAAATTCTAAGTTCAAGGAGTAAACAATGATATTTAACGAGGTATTGATAGGGCCTTACAAGCAGCCATAACAGATTTAAAAAATAAAGTTATCCAATATGACAATATACAAATGGCGATGTTTAGCAAAAGGCTACGTTCGTTAGTTTTACGACGTCTTGTGTTGAAGATCTTATCTTTACTTTTTGTAGTTTTTTGATTTATTTTTTGCAGCTGATTGATTTACTATCGTAGCAAATTACCTAATTGCAAACGGTATTCAACATTTAAATTATATAAGGAAGTTCAAATGATAATTAAGGCAAGTTTACTGGTTACTGCAATATTGGCTTCAGTGTCATGCTTTGCTGCACAGACTTACCAAGTATCTACATCTGTATATTCTCAGGGCAAACTGGTTGGCGCACCAACCATGATTGTTGAAGCAGACAAAATGGCCTCGTTTGCGATGGATAATGGTTTTAGCTATAACCTCACAGTTAAACCAAACCAAGATGAAACTGTAGGTGTTGAAGCAGCTGTTACCGTTGGTGATAGCACGATAAATCCTTCGTTCACTGTTATCTACGACAAAGAGGCGACTTTGGAAATAGGCACTCAAAAACTAACGCTGTTGATCAGTAAGAACGCAAACTAAGAAGTTGCTAAATTTCGTTCCTGCCACAAACGCCGCGGCCTCCTTGAAACACTCTGGGCTGCGGCAGCACTTATATTTCTAACAAGCAATAAGCATTGAATATATATCGTAAAGAGCTTGTTTAAGAAATAGACGAACTAAAGACCCCTCTTTGGAAGTTTGCTCCGAATGAATGGAACTATTCAACGACACCAAAAAATTTTAATTACACGGCATTACAACTATTGCGCATATTGCTTATGAATTACTCGCGTGACCACTAGCAAAACGTTCACTTTCGGTCTAATTTCCATTTGTGTAATTAACTGATTGATAGCGTAAATTAAGTTTTTTCATCTAATGTAAACCCTCCTTGAACATGCAGTTTTATAATGTTTTTTGATGTAATAAATAAAATTATCAGGAAATTTGCTTCCCCATTGCTTGCACATTTCACTCCTACCTTTTCATCAGGTTGCTAGTACAGGGTTTTATGCCTTGGTTAAGGACCAAATTGATATTTAAAAGGAGAGGAATTTACGATGAACCAATGTAACAAGTTTTATAAACTCGCGATGCTGTTAGCGAGTAGTTTGCTGGTAACGAGCGTGCCAATAACTGTAAATGCAGCAATAGATACTGATGATGACAAAGTAGTGCGGTTAGACTTGCAAGGACAGATTGACAACTTTGCACCATTTTCAAAAACACTTTGGGCGGGTGCACATAACGCGTATGCTTCATATTCTTGGAGCGCGGGTACCTACACCGATGTAAACCAATATTACTCCCCCAAAAGCTTGCTCAAGCGAGGGATCCGGGTAATGGAATTTGATATTTACCCAGAGGGCACCTTTGATTCTACGCCTATGCTGTGTCACAACTCTTTAGAAAACAAAGCGCTGTGCTCTAGCTTTCATGCCAAATTATCTGAAGGATTAGATGATATTAGAGAGTTTTTGCAAGACAACCCCGACGAAGTGATTTTGCTAAAAATCGAAGCATATAAGCACAATGACCATAACAATTGGCACAACAAAATAGGAGAACGATTACAAAATGACATTAGCGATTACCTGCTTTTGCCCTCTGATTGGGGATATGCTGATAAAAGCTGTGCATCTTTGCCGGTATCAAAACTCACCAAACGCGATATTTTAGCAGCGGGAAAGCAGCTAGTAGCGGTGGTGCAAACGCCCCGCGATCATAGTGACTTATGTTCATATCATAGTTCTGGTAACTATTCTAAGTTTTGGAATACCGTATTTATTGGTGTCGATGCTTTTGACTCTAGCGGTAATTTGCAAAGCAATCAGCCATTTTGCCAAAACGGTAACGATGAATGTGTGAGTAATGACCAAACGGCCCAGTACAACGCAAATAACATGACTGTTGTTATAGATGATGCCACGCAACTTAATGTCGACGGTCCATCTTCAAGCAAAACTGGCAGTAATGTGCTTAAAAATTGGGCTAAAAAAGGTTCGCAAATACTGGAACTGGCACTCGTTGAGGCTAACAACACCAGTGCGGCGAGCGGTTACGGTGCCAATGAAGTACAAATTGAAGACTATATTTGGTCTTGGAAGTCTAATCGTCCTAATGGTACAGGAGATTGTGCAAGTCTAGAAAATGACGAGACTATCGCCGATAAAGCCTGTACCGCGTTTCAATATCATGCATGTGTAGATAATGACAGAAATTGGCAGCTCTCGACTACCAAAGGCACATGGCATATGGGTTTGAATACTGTAAAAATCTCGGCGGTAGTTACGCTTTCGGTATGCCATTTAATGCCTATGAACAAGTTCAACTACTCAAAAAAATAGGCGCGAGTAGCGAAGATTATTGGGTGAATTACTATAAAGCGTTTGACGATTTTTGGCTGTCAAACTCATCCGAGTATATTGACTGGAAGTTTGTAGAAAAAAGTGCTGTTGGTACAAGCTCACAAGGTACTGCCTTTGATAATATTGCCTTACTTAAACGCAAAGCACTGGTTGGCGGGTCGTTTAACTTAATACCAATTTTATTAATACATTGATCATTCTAGCGAGCTAAATGACTCATTAACTGCGTTAAATATTTCTCATGTAGAATAACTACATAGCGAAATATTTACCTTGTTTCTAAGCCATTTATCTGTCGCAATATCTGATCATTTATTTAATGTAATTGGTATAAGTTCAGTACAGATCCGCTCAGGTAGCCGTATTGATGGCTTCAAAGTCTGCTATCAAACGAGTCAAAGTGTGAGTCATGCAAGTGTCGGCACCTCTGAGTTATGCTTTACCTACGGCGGTAGCGGTGGCAGTTGGGGCAGTACATTAAGTTTTGATGCCAGCAGTGGTGATTATTTAAGAGAAGTTAGAATTTGTAAGGAAGACGCCAAGTACGGATATGACACAGTGTACTTTTTGAAGTTTACTTCAAGCACGGGGAGTAATATTTCTGGCGGCGCGCCCACTGGCAGTTGCACGACTTATAATCCAACGTCATCCGAACAGATTTTTGCCTTTCATGGCAGCGAAGGAAGCGAGCTTAACTCACTCGGTATTTATAAAATCGACAACTCACTGGTTAATGGCGGTTTATACGCAACGGATTGGTTAGATAGAGATGACCCAGCAAGTGGCGATAATGAACTATTTAACGCACACAAATCGTCAGGTAACATTTCCGCAAGTTGTGAATCCTCTGATATTGCAGCGATTTTGGCCCGCGTGGTGGGGACTAAGTTAGATTCAAGCCTGACAGGGCAGAACTTAGTAAATAACGGTTCAGGCTTTGCCTGCTGGAACTCAAGTAACGGCGGTGGCAGTGGTATTACAACCTGCGAAGATTATGAAGTACGGTACTTCTTCACAAAAGCCAGTTGCTTGCCTTAAAAGCGATTTTTACTAGGTATATTAAAGCGCCAGAATGGCGCTTCTTTAGCTTAACTTGACAGTTTTCTTACGATGCCCACGGTCTCGACTACACTTTATAGGTAAAGTAAACAAATAGAGGATATACACTATGCCGATAAAATCAGGGCCTAAACGAAAAAATAAAGATGGAACTCCAGATAAAAGACAACGCGTAACAAAAGAGAATAAAAATAAGCAAAAAAAGTAAAAGAACACAAACATGAAAATGGGGACTGAAACAAAAAAGCGCCCATATAGGGCGCTTTGTTGGGCTAGTAATTCATTATCTAAGTGCTTGAATACGTTGTTCAAGCGGTGGGTGAGAGGCAAACATCTCGGATAAGCTTTTACCCGATGCGATACCGAATGCCATCATAGAGCCTTCAAGTTGCGATTCTTGATTTTGCTTTAATCGTTCCAACGCGGCACGCATTTTATGAGCGCCAACAAGGTTGGCCGCACCTTTATCGGCTGCAAATTCACGTTTACGGCTGAAGTACGCCACTACGATTGACGCTAAGATACCAAATAGCATTTGGAAGATTAGGTCAAACACAAAATACGCCCAGCTAGTACCTTCTTCGTCTTCGCCTCTAAAGAAATTATCTACAATGCCAGCTAGCACTTTTGCTAAGAAGATCACAAAGGTATTTACCACGCCTTGAATAAGCGTCAGCGTTACCATGTCACCGTTAGCTACGTGCGAAACTTCGTGCGCTAATACAGCCTCGGCTTCATCTTGACTCATGTTATGTAACAAGCCAGAGCTTACCGCAACTAGGCTGTTATTTTTACTTGGCCCTGTGGCAAAAGCGTTGATCTCAGGGCTGTCGTAAATGGCCACTTCTGGCATCTTAATATTTGCTTGCTGAGCTTGACGAGCAACCGTTTGTAATAACCAATGTTCCGTTTCATTGCGAGCATGCTCAATGACCATAGCGCCAGTTGATTTTTTTGCTATCCATTTCGACATAAATAGCGAAATAAATGCGCCACCAAAACCAAACACTAGAGCGATAAGCATAATGCCGCTGTAACTTCTAGACGAAATTCCAAATACCGACATCAAGACAGATAGAACCACTCCCAACACTAGCATGACAGCTAAGTTAGTTAGTAGAAATAACACAACGCGTTTCATAATCACCTCAGTGAAATAACAAAATTCAAATTCTGTGTGCATTACACACAGACTCATATATCTAATGAGTAAAATGGGGCAATTTTTAGCACTAATCAATAGCAGTAGATGCAATAAAATGGGAAAAATCGCGTTTTTTATCAGTTAATTTTTTGTCAAGAGCCAAACAGGGCGTTTGGCCCAGATTATTTCTTATAACTGCAACGAAAAAGCCGATTGTTTCAATTGTTGCCTTAACGCCTCGTCTTTTATTTCACCTTTTTCACTGTCAAAAACATCATAAAAACTTGGCACTGAAACACTGGCTTTTACGTCCATCGCAAAAAAAGGTGCTGAACCTGTAGCACTCGCTAAAACACTTTTTGCACCGCCAGGTCCCGGTGATGTTGCTAATAGAACCATTGGTTTATTTTGATACACCTTTTGGCTAATACGTGACGCCCAGTCGAATATGTTTTTATAGGCCGCCGTGTATGTACCATTGTGCTCCGCAAAAGAGACAACAATAGCGTCAGCTTCTGTGATTTTGTTGTAAAACTGCTGAGCTTGAACAGGAATACCGGTTTCATTTTCTCTATCCGAGCTATAGATTGGCATTTCAAAATCATTTAAATCGATTAACTCAACCTCTGCGCCTTCAACAAGTGACGCGGTGTATTGAGCTAATTGTTTGTTGATTGATTGACGGCTACTGCTTGCTGCAAATGCTAAAACTTTCATAACACTCTCCTAAATGGGTTTGTTTAGTTGTATTCATTCTATGTAACCCAGTGTATATTGATATTCAAATTTCATTAATAGCCTTTTGGTAAAGTTACTATTTCCATATGACTAATAATATATTTGACGGTATTCCTATATTTGTGCAGGTTGTAAAAAGTGGTGGTTTTGGCGCAGCTGCGAGTGTGTTGGGGCATTCAAACTCTCACATCAGTAAAGAAATAAACAAACTTGAAGAACGTCTTGGCGTGAGGTTACTCAATAGAACGACGCGCTCTATTGCCTTAACACCTGAAGGAGAGCTTTATTATGGCTATTGTGAGCAGCTGGTTAACGACGCCAATGATGCGTTTACGCTTTTAACGCACAACGACAATAATCCAAAAGGGGAGTTAAAAATAAGCTGTCCTATTGGTATTAGCCAAAATTACATACAGCCTGTGATTAAACAATATTTGCAGCGTTATCCTAATGTAAGGCTCAATGTAGACTTAAGTGACAAGCGTATAGATGTGATTGCCGATGGCTTTGACCTTGTTGTTCGTGCAGCACCGGCGTTGCAAGAGTCTAGTTTGATTTGCAAACGGCTGTTTTCTTGCCCTACCTATGTAGTTGCTTCGCCTGACTACATAGCTCGCCATGGCCGACCCCATCACCCAAAAGAGCTCAGCAATTACGATTGTATCTGCTATTCCAACCTAAAAACGCCAGACAAGTGGGAGTTTGTTAACGAAGAAGGTGAGCACTTTAGCGTTAATGTAAGGCAAAAGGTCATGTCAAATAATGGCAATTTGCAAGCAACAATGGCAAGTTCTGGCATTGGCGTATGTAGGCTGCCTGAGTTTTACATTAAAAATGAACTCGCCCAGGGCCAACTAGAAGTGCTTTTTGAGCAATTTCCACAGCCAAAGGTAAATGTGTACGCTATTTATCCAAGCAAAAAGCATCTTTCGCCGAAAGTGCGCTGTTTTATCGACTTGTTAGATGAGTACGCAAATAGTATTCGCCAAAACGAGGCTTAATTTGACAATAGCGAACGCTTTTAATCGCATGCATACAGTTAATGCGTTAAAATAGTCTATTACTTTCCTAAACCTCGATATCCATTGATTAATGGTTATCCTGACATCGAGAACACCATGAGAAAAAACTTTGCGTTAACGCACCCAAAACTAAAACCTGCTCGATTAGTTGATGCAATTAAATATGAAGTAAAAAAATATCTTCGTAGAGAGCGTAATAAAAGCCTACCTGCAGGCGCTGATTTTTGGCACTTTGATTGTCGTTTTGGCGCCACACAAGAGCAAGCTGATGTAATTAAAGTTTCAGAGATAAACAAGCACATTGACCATGCGGTAGGTGCTGAATTGCCTTCTTTTTATCTGGAAATTTTAGCTAAGCCAGGCTTCAAAGCGCCATTAATGGATGAAGACGAAGAGTAAAACTATGCAAGCTGGCACTTAGTCACACTAAGTGCCAAATTCTGTTATTTCGATTGTATATGGGTCAAACGCTCGCCCAGCAAAGTCAAAGACAACAACAGGCCTCCAATCGCTCCAATTAAGTGAGCTTCTATAGCAACTCTAGCGTCGATAAGCGCACCGACTTCAACGCTCGGACCTTGTATTTGCTCCCAAATTAGCTTTGCCCAAATACCAATAAACAACAAAATACCTGAACGCATGCCAACTTGAATATCTTTAAGCGCACCCCAAACAATCACACCATGTAAAAGACCACTTAAACCGGTATAGATACCAATGTCGGGGCAAAATAGCCAAATCCCCAGTCCAGTCCACAGGGCTAAAAATATGATGTGAAAGAAATATACTTTTGCAGAGCGATGCTCGGCATGCAAAACCCATATAAATACAATGCCTACCACGTTAAGCAGTAGGTGAGTCCAGTTGCTATGCATAAATTGACCTGTGAATATACGCCACCATTGCGCTGGCACTAAATCTCTATCAAAGGCCATTAACGAATGAGCATCGAACAGCATTAACAAAGTGCTGATTAAAATTAGTGTCAAAGGGGGTAGGATGTAACGTTTGCTTAGAGGTAATTCAATCATGGCATTTAGTCGTTATTTTTTGCATATTGTGCCCGTTTGCTTTTATCATGCCAATGTTTTCAATGGATATAAGTGATTATAAATGAAATACGCACTGCACTTAGCGCTGATGTTTTTGCTTAGTAGCTGCACCTCAAGTGACTACGCGCTACAAAGTCAAAAACAAGAAACAAGAGAGCCTGAAGCTGCAACGGGACTACAACACAAGCAGCAGGTTTTGGCAAAGCAATTTATGGTTGCTGCAGCTAACCCTTATGCCGCAAAAGCAGGTCAATCAATGCTTGCGCGAGGCGGCAATGCAATAGATGCGGCAATAGCAACACAGCTTGTACTTACCCTTGTTGAGCCGCAGTCGTCGGGGGTAGGCGGCGGTACGTTTATTTTATATTTTGATAAAAAGCATAATAAGCTGGTGACGTTTGATGGTAGAGAAACCGCCCCTAGTAAAGCCGACCACACTCTTTTTTTAGATGAGACAGGCAACGCAGTGCCTTGGATAAAGGCAGTTGTTGGCGGGCGCTCCGTTGGCGTGCCAGGGGTATTACATGCTTTTAAGCAAGCCCATCAACAATACGGTAAGTTACCATGGGAGACGCTATTTGAGCCTGCTATTAAGCTTGCAAGCGAAGGTTTTGTGGTATCACCAAGATTGAACATGCTCCTTGAGAAAAAACTCAACCCTGGGCTTACGCAATTGTCTCCTGCAAAAGAATATTTTTACCCCGATGGTGAAGCACTTAAAGTAGGCACGTTGAAGCAAAATCCAGAACTTGCGAATTTATATAAACAAGTAGCAAAAAACGGCATAACTGCATTTTATCAAGGCGAAAATGCACAGCAATTAGCTCACGCCGTGCAAAATGCGCAAATAGCACCAGGGAAGCTAGAAAAAAGTGATTTAGAGCGCTACACCAGCAAACAGCGAGACGCAATTTGCACAAACTATCACCAATATAGCGTTTGCTCTATGGCGCCGCCTAGCAGTGGCGGTGTGGCTGTATTGCAAATCTTAAAATTACTTGAGAGTAAAAATCTTTCGCAGTATTCGCCCAACGATCCGCAGGCATTGCATTTGTTTACGCAGGCATCGCGTTTGGCGTTCGCTGACAGAAATCATTATGTTGCCGATCCTGACTTTGCTTCGGTGCCTACCAAAGCGCTGCTAAGAGATGACTACCTACAAAAACGAGCAGAATTGATATCAGATAAAGACAATCATAATGTTCCTGTGGGCGACCCTACCAGAGGCGATCTCGCTTATGCGCAAGACGACGGCTACGAATTACCTTCCACGACCCATGTTTCAATTGTTGATAGTCAAGGCAATGCTGTGTCGATGACGAGTTCTATCGAAATGGCGTTTGGATCAACAGTTATGGTGAACGGGTATCTTTTAAACAATCAGCTCACAGACTTTTCTTTAAGTCCTAAAAAAGACGGAAAGTGGGTTGCTAATAGAGTGGAAGCCAATAAACGGCCCCGTAGTTCAATGTCGCCGGTCATGGTATTTAACCCAGATGGAAGTTTACGTCTGGTTGTTGGCTCACCTGGTGGAAGCCGTATTATTAATTACGTTGCACAAACAGTCATTGGCGTGCTTGATTGGCAATTGACGCCGCAGCAGGCAATTAATTTACCTAGAATAACGAATCGTAATAGGTATACGACGCTTGAAAAAGGTACCGAACTTGAAAACTTAGTGCCGTTCTTTGAAGAAAAAGGGCATAACGTGCAGGTAAGAGATTTAAACTCCGGATTGCATGCCATAGAAGTCAAAGACGGTAAATTATTTGGTGGCGCAGACCCTCGCCGTGAAGGTATCGCATTAGGCGAAAACACGCGATAATCGTAGGCTTAAAAGTAACTTTACGATATACTGTACGGCCCTGTTTACGGAGAATGTGATCTGTGGACAGGGCTTTTTACATTGGTCTGATGTGAGTGAAATTCATTGAAATTTAATCACTTTGGGCAATAATGATCTCTCAGCCTATAAAAATGTGTCAAAACTTGTAAATATGACTAAACAAACAGATCCTAATTATTTATACATTCCATACTCTGGTCCTAATCTTTTAGAAACGCCGTTACTTAACAAGGGCAGTGCATTCACCCAACGTGAGCGAGAAAGCTTTAACTTAGCAGGTTTATTACCGCCACGTTATGAGACCATTGAAGAACAAGTTGAGCGTTGTTATCAACAATACTCAAGCTTTAGCGACAACTTAAACAAGCATATTTACCTTCGTGCTATTCAAGACAACAACGAGACGCTTTATTATCGTTTGGTGCGTGATCATTTAGAAGAAATGATGCCAATTATTTATACACCGACAGTGGGCGATGCGTGTGAAAAATTCTCTGATATTTATCGCAGCTCACGCGGTTTGTTTATTGCCTATGAAGATCGTCACCAAATCGATGATATCTTGCGAAATGCCACCAAAGGTAAAGTAAAAGTTATCGTTGTAACGGATGGTGAACGTATTTTAGGCCTTGGCGACCAAGGTATCGGTGGTATGGGTATTCCAATTGGTAAACTATCCTTGTACACCGCATGTGGCGGTATCAGCCCTGCCTACACATTACCAGTTATGCTTGACGTTGGTACTAACAATGAAAAGCTACTAGCAGATCCTATGTACATGGGAGCTCGTCATAAGCGTATTGGGCAACAAGAGTATGACGAATTTTTAGAGCTTTTCATTAACGCAGTTAAACGCCGTTGGCCTAACGTGTTACTGCAGTTTGAGGATTTTGCTCAGCCAAACGCGATGCCGCTACTTAAGCGTTATCGTAACGAAATTTGTAGCTTTAATGATGATATTCAAGGTACAGCCTCTGTTACTGTGGGGTCGTTACTGGCTGCATGCCGTGTAAAAGGCGCAAAACTATCCGAACAAAAAGTCGTATTTGTAGGGGCCGGTTCAGCTGGGTGTGGTATAGCAGAGCAAATCATTAGTCAAATGGTTGCTGAAGGCGTGTCAGACCAACAAGCGCGTAGTCAAGTTTATATGGTCGATAGATTTGGCCTACTCACTGAAGGTATGGCAGATCTTCGTGATTTCCAAGCTGCATTGGTACAAAGTAAAGATGCCCTTAGTGACTGGTCATATAGTGGCGACTATGCGTCGTTATTAGATGTAATGCACTGTGCAAAACCTGATATTTTGATCGGTGTTTCGGGGCAGCCTGGATTATTCACAGAGCAAGTTATACGTGCTATGCACAACGGCTGTGAACGTCCTATTATCTTCCCATTGAGCAACCCATCTCGCCAAGTTGAGGCGCATCCAAAAGATGTGATTGAGTGGACAGAAGGTAACGCCATTGTAGCAACGGGCAGCCCGTTTGACCCTGTGGACTTTAACGGCACCATTTATCCAATTCCACAGTGTAACAATAGTTATATTTTCCCTGGTATTGGTTTAGGTGTAATTGCCGCTAAAGCTACGAGTATTACAGACGCCATGTTGATGGTTTCAAGCGAAACCTTGGCTGAGTCTTCGCCTTGGGCGAATACTGGAAAGGGCAGTTTGTTACCTGCGCTTGTTGAGATTGAATTGTTAAGTAAGCGTATAGCATTTGCGGTTGCCAAAAAAGCAATGGAAGAGGGCGTTGCCCTTGAAATGCCTGATGATGCAATATGGGCAGCAATCGAGAAGAACTATTGGTTGCCAGAATATCGAAACTACAAGCGTCGTAGTATTTAATTATTATTGAGCCAGCATGATGAATGCTGGCTTTTTTATGTCTATAGTTAATACACAAACCAAGGAGGTAAATTTAAACAAATGTTTTGAGAGTTTTATGAAATATCTGCTTTTAACCGCGTATTTTGTTAGCCTGTTTATAAGCAAAAGTTATGCGTTGGTGATTGATTTAGCCTCTGATTTTGATCCTGCAAAAACCAATGAGCCCACTGACGCCGCAATGGTAATACTAATGAAGGTGCAAAAAGCATTAGATGGCAAGCTTATCTTTAATCACATACCAGCAAGCCGTATTAGAGAGTGGCGTGAATTAGACAGTCATCCAACCACCTGCCTTTATAACAAAGCTAAAACGCTCACTCGAGAAAAACAGGCGCTATATAGCAAATACCCTTTCACCGCATTTCCTGCTAACCGATTGATTGTAAATAGCCCTTTAGATCTTCCTCAAAGTTTATCAATTGATGACCTCATTACAAAGCATGGGTTGCAACTAGGCGTTGCGAAAGGGCGCTCATATGGAGAAGAGATTGACCGCATGCTCGCAGCGTACAAAGACCGTGTGTTTGTGAATGAAGGCGCAAACAGTGCCGCTAGGCTTAGAAAAATGTTGCTGCAAGGCAAACTTGACGCGATCATTGAATACGCGCCAGTATTTAACTACGACCACCCTCATGAATCACGAAAGCAAGGTATTACTTTTCATAAAATTTCAGGCGCACCTGTGGCAACATTTGGCTACTTTGTTTGCGCTAATTCAGAATTTGGAAAACAAGCAATTACATTTTTTAACCAAGCAATGGAAGACACACAGTTACAACAAGATATTATAGAGTTTCATAAGGACTTGTTCTTTGAGCAAGAAAGCATTTTTATTCGCCAATCATTACAAGCTCAATTTCTCGTTCAGTGATCATTAAGTGTAATATGATTCAATACAGCTAATTGCAACCAAAGGAATTTAATTATGCGTATGTTAAGCGTGTTCGCCGCCTCACTATTTAGTGTAAGTTCATTTGCCAGTACAGTACCTGATGACCCTCACCTTTATGTTCAAGGGCAAGCAAAAATGCAAGTGCAACCTGATAGAGCAACTATCAGAGTGGCAATCGTAGAAAAGAGTAAGCAGTTGCCCGAGGCAAAGCAAAAAGTCGACGATATTATGGCTAAAGCCATCAAGTTAGCTAAGCAGTATGACATTGAAAAAGATGATATTCATGCCGAGCAACTTAACGTTTATCGTCAAACCAGATATAACCGCAATACCAATGAAGAAGAGTTCGAAGGTTTTAGAGTAACTCGAAGCTTAACACTTAACTTAAAGAAAATTGAGAGCTACCCTGAGCTGCTTCAAGCGCTTGTAGATACCGGTATTACTGAGTTTAACAATACAGAGTTTAGCGTTAGTAACCGCGATGAGTTGACCGATAAGTTAAAGTTAAAAGCGATTAAAGACGCTAAATTAGCGGCAAAAGAGTTGGCTTCGGCGTTTGATGTGGAAGTTGATAAGCTCTATTCAGCATCGTTTGCACCAATCAATGAGCCAACAGTGCCATATTTACGCCAAGCACCGGCAATGAGAATGATGGACTCGGAGTCAGGTAGCTACAAAGAGGCATACAACACAGGTGCAATTACAATTGAAGCGCAAGTGTATGCAATCTATTTAATCAAGTAATTAACTCCTGCTCAATGATAGGCACTCCTCAGTGCCTATCGTATTTTAGACCCCTTTGTTATAATCGCCACTTTGCTATGAAATGCTCTGGATAGCTAAAGTTGACGAGTCAAAAGATATTTATTATTGGTTTACCAAGAACTGGCACTACCAGTGCTTGTATTGCGTGTTTAGAACTTGGCTTTGCTACAGCACATACAGCATATACCGTACAAGCTTTTAGCAATGCGCAGGTTTTAGCTGATACGCCAGTTTTTAATGATTACCAACACCTAGCGCAAACTTATCCAAATAGCCGTTTTATATATTTAGAGCGCGATTTATCATTATGGTTACCGTCAATCGCACAGTTATTAACTAGAATGGCCAGCAATTTGCTCAGAGCCAATGGTGGGTTTAATGACACCATCAAGCGCTGCTTTTTAAATACATTTAAAGATCTTACTCCTGATTTAGCAAGTGACTATGGGTTTTTACAAGGCTGCTATGAAACCCACAAAGAACAGGCGCTGAGATTTTTGAGTGACAACAAGTTAGAGCACATAACCCTTAATATTGCGCACTCTGATTCGCTCGAGCTGCTAAGCAACTTTTTAGGTGCTGCACGTTGCGAACTAAAAGAAATGCCATTCACAAACAAAGGCGGCAAAGTAACCGCTTGGAATAATATTCGTCATCCACTAAAAGTTGAATCGACGCGAAATGGTAAGGTAGATAAAGACACTTTGCTATTTACAGCGCTAATGTGAGTTAAACCGAGCACTTTGCGTGACTATCTGAATACGATAGAATGGCGGCAATTTTTTATGTGTATAGCCGTACGACTTAATTATGTTTGAACTTAAATACCACACCCCATTTGAATGGACACATAAAGTCATTGCAGACTTTGGTACATTTTTGCAAGACCATGCAGCCGCAGAAAAAAAAGCATCAGGAATGGCTGTGTCTATGCTCAGTCACTATCCAGATAGAATTAAATTAGTAAAAGCGATGACGGATCTCGCGATTGAAGAGATGATCCATTTTAAGCAAGTACTAAAATTAATGACTGAGCGCGGGATCACACTGGGTAATGATCAAAAAGACCCTTATGTTAAAAAAATCCGCGCATTGTTTAGAAATGGTCGCGATGAGTTTTTAATTGACCGTTTGCTAGTTGCCGCTGTAATAGAAGCAAGAGGACATGAACGCTTTTCTTTAGTTGCAGAAGCGCTTCCTGAGGGTAAAGAAAAAGATTTTTATGTCGCTATTGCAAAGTCCGAAGAAAAACATAAAAACCTGTTTGTTGAATTGGCTTATGAATACTTTGATAAACAAATGATTGATGAGCGTTTAGAAGAGATCTTAATCGCCGAAGCTAAAATATGTGAAGAGATCCCGTTTACCGCAGCTCTTCATTAACGTTTTAAATCTGCTTGGTGGTGTAGCAGGGCAGTTATCCACCAAGCTGGTTAAAAAATAACAAAACCTAGAAATAATTAAAAAAATTTAGTTGACTTGGCCTCACAATTCTATATAGTGGGCTCCAGCTTAAAAGTAAGAATATATACACACTCCATTTCGAAGCGTTAACGTTAGTACCTCCGTCCTGTAGTTTTTAAATATCATTTATTTTTTGTGCTATTCCGTCTGACTCTGATGATAGTCAGCAATTTAAAATTTAATTTACAGGATAGATATTATGTCTAACACAGTTACTGGTACCGTTAAATGGTTCAATGAGTCTAAAGGTTTTGGTTTTATCGCTCAAGAAAATGGCGCAGACGTATTTGCTCATTTCAGCGCAATCAAAGGCGACGGCTTCAAAACTCTAGCTGAAGGCCAACGCGTTGAATTCACTCTAGCTCAAGGCCAAAAAGGTCCTCAAGCAGAGAACATCGTTGCACTTTAATTTTTAAAAATTAAGTGAAACAAAGAAGGCAGCTTAAGCTGCCTTTTTTAATGTCAAAATTTTAGTCTAAATACGCTTCAAGTTATTTATCAAAAGATTGACTATTTCTAGCATCTAAATATTTTCCCAGAAAATAAAAAACGCTCAATGGAAATGGAGTCATCGAGCGCTTGATAAACTTAACTAACTAAAGCTTAAACTTAGATGTTGAATCTAGTAAGTTATCCGAAAGTTTGTGTAAGTTCTGCGCAACATCACCTACTTGCTCCAAGGCTTTCATGGTTTCCTCGAACGAACTATGCATGTTAGAAACATTGTCTACTACCATGGCCGCGACCGAAGTTTGCTCTTCAGTTGCCGTTGCTATTTGCGAATTCATTCCATTGATAGCCAATATTTGCTCTGAAATAAGTTGAATTGAGTTGCCAGTTGCTTGAGCTGCTTCAGCGTTGTTAGTGGCCATATCTCTTGCTGTATTCATCGCGTTAACAGAGTCTGACGCAGCAACAGTCAATATATTGATAAGTTCTCGAATTTCATTGGTTGATTTTGCGGTTCTTGACGCCAACTCGCGCACTTCATCTGCCACAACCGCAAAACCACGACCTTGTTCACCTGCACGAGCAGCTTCTATCGCAGCATTAAGAGCAAGTAGGTTGGTTTGCTCAGCAATAGACGTAATTACGTTTAGAATTTGCGTTACGTTTTGAGTATCGTCGGCGAGTTTATTAATCGTCACAGCTGCTTTATTTATCTCTTCGCTCAAATCTTTTGATTGCGCGACTGATACGTTTATTTGCTTTAAGCTTTCATCCACAGCGTTTTCTGCAAGCTCAGCTGCCTGAAACGCAGTAGCAGCTGATTGTGAAATATCACCAACACTTTGCTTCATCTCTTCCATTGAGTTTCGAACCACTTCTGCATCGCTTGATTGTTGCTGAGTGGCACGTTCCGCAGATTCCATACCTTGTACTAAACGCGTAGAGTTCTCCATTAAAGGCTCAACAACTGCGATCACGTCTTCGACCGTGCCGCGCAACAAATTGATAAAGGCATTGAAGTTTTTAGATACCTGTCCAATTTCATCTTCCGATGAAACGGTCAGTTGCGAGCTAAGCGACCCTTTACCTTCTGCAAGTAAATGTAAATTGTCAGCGGCTTCGCCTGCTGAAGAGCTAATACCTCTTGCTATCATAACCGCAAGAACAATAACTAGCGCGAGTGAGACAACTGCGACAATAAACATCATAGTTAAGGCATCATCAGCGTTTGATTTGGTATTATTGATAAGCTCAGAGAAGCGCTCATTAGCACGCTTTTTATCATCGTTAAGAGTTTTTAATATTCCCTCAAATAAATCACTTTTTTGTTTAGCTATTTGTGGCAACTTGGCAAAGTCGGCGGTGCCATCAATCATGCTAGTTGCAATTTGTTTAGCGATTTGACCGTACTTTTGTAAATCTTTAACCGTGTTAGAGGTCGGAAAGTTATCCTTTAAAGTAGGGACTTGCTGTAAGTTTTCCACCAGTTTTTTTTGTGTTGCTGCGGCCTTACTGATCAACTCAGCGTCACCAAAGGTCACTGATTGAGTGTAAGTTTCGTCGAGTGTTTGCATCGCAGTGACATTTTCAGACGTCAGAATTAACAGTTTGTATGTTTGGTTTTCTAATTCATCAAGTGAGCGCTGATTCTCCAACAAAGAGGTATAGTTAATCATTACCAATACAATAAATGCTGCAACTGCAACTATGGTTATCGCATGGATTTTTTTTGAAATACTCATGTTTTTAAAATGCAATAAGTTCGACATATAACACCTTGTAATATAACAATGTGACAACCTAAGTTGTGTTATTCCTTGCTAACGACCTTTTTAAAGTGTCAGCTATCGCTATTTGGCACTTTCCCCTAATGATAAGCTTAGCCATATTCCAATTTTTATCAATAAAACTTTCTTTTTCGTAGGGTTAACTATACTTAGCTTGCCAATAACTCATAAATTAGGCGGAGCTATATATGAAACTAAAAACTACTCTCTTGATCGCTGCTCTGTGTTCTACGACAGCTCATGCAGAGATTAACATTTCAGGTTTTGCAAGTATAAACGGTGGTAAAGTGCTCAGTGGTAATGGCGCACCGCAATTTGGTATCGAGCCATCGTTCCTTGCTGACTATCCGATTGTAAGTACCTACACAAAAGATTTTTCCTTTTCACCTGAATCACTTATCGGCTTACAGGTCACAGGTGATTTAGGCGAGGGGTTAAGCGTTACTGGTCAAATTGTTGCGCGTGGCGCAAATGACTATGACGCAGAATTTGAATGGGCTTACATATCTTATGAGCTTAATGATAACTGGACTGTCCAAGCTGGTAAGAAACGATTACCACTTTTTTACTACTCAGATTTTTATGATGTTGGCTATGCCTACGTATGGATGCGACCGCCCGCTGACAACTACACATGGCAAATATTTAACTATGAAGGGGTAAATTTGCTGTACAACGGGTCCGTCGGAGATTGGGGACTGTCAGCTAATATTTACACTGGTAAAGAAGATGACGAGCAAAATAAGCTTCTATCTGACTTCTTCTTTAGAGCGCCAACTCGTGAAATTTGGGAAGACATTTTAGGTGGCGTCGTTAATTTAAGCCATGACTGGTTAGAAATTCGTTTAACGCATATGCGCTATACAAATAAGCGCTTTGTTAATGGCGAACCTACCATGTGGAATGGCAAAGACACACGTGATGGTAAGTTTTATGGCCTTGCAGTTAATGCCGACTTTGGCAACTTATTTGTGTTATCTGAGTTAAACCGTTTAGAGCTAGACAGCGACTTTGATACCTACATGATAAGTGCGGGTTATCGCTTCGGTGAAGTAACACCTTACGTTATGTACTCAAACTATGAGCAAGACGGCGACGGTGATACAGAAAAGCATGATACTACTGCTGTAGGTGTTCGCTGGAATTTTCATCCCTCAGCTGCATTTAAAGTGCAATATGACAGAGTTAAAGATGATTCGTTTGACTTCGCCGTTGCCGGTGACAGTAAAGCACTCACCTTTGGCGTTGACGTAGTATTTTAGGAGCTAAGCGATGAAACATTTAATTTATTTAGCATTTTTAGCGCTAAGCGCTCATTCATTTGCAGCCGTATCAGTGATTGTTCACCCAAGTAATGCCAGCGCAATTGATGATTCGACCATTAATCGGATATTTACAGGCAAAGAGAAGTCCTTCAGTAATGGTAACAAAGCCATTCCCATTGGCCAAGATGCCGCAAATCCGGTAACTGAAGAGTTTAATACCAAAGTGTTAAACAAATCTTCTGCGCAGTTAAAGGCGTATTGGTCAAAACTGATCTTTACAGGGAAGGGCACACCACCTAAAGAAGCCGCCAACGACGCTGAAGTGATCCAATCGGTATCAACTAACCCCGACACCATTGGTTTTGTATCATCAAGCGCAGTAACTGGTGATGTAAAAGTAGTTAAAGAGTTTTAATCAAAATATTTAACCTCACTAAAAACTCGCTCTATGAGCGAGTTTTTTATCGATTTTAAGGAGGTTTTTTACTGGAGACAAAGTGATCTAAACTCAATATTCCTATTAAAAGGATTACAACAAATGATAAACACTTGCCAACCAAGCTTACAAGGCGAAAGCTTCTCGTGCCCACACTGCGGAGTGTATTCGGAACATCAATGGTTATCTCAACCTCAACTAGCTAGTTTGATGTTAAGTTTTATACAAGATGTATACCTAAGCAATAAATGGACACTTGAACATTCTCAATGTGAAAAAATGATTAATCTAGGAGGAAATCAAGCTACTCAATTTGCAAAGCACTTTTTGAATACAGAAATAAGCATTTCGAATTGTTTACAATGTAACAACCACACTGTGTGGATAGGCGAACAGATGGTTTATCCACCGAAGAGTCAAGTACCAGAGCCAAATGAAGACATGCCTGAAGCAGTTAAGTCTATATATTTAGAGGCGGCCTCAATTCTGGTTCAGTCGCCAAAAGGTTCTGCAGCATTGTTAAGATTGGCATTACAAGTTCTTTTAACTGGCATTGTTGGTGACGGAAAAATCGATAAGCAAATAAATAAATTAGTTTAACAGGGTTTAGCACCACAAATACAACAAGCCATGGACATTGTACGGGTTGTAGGAAATGAATCAGTTCACCCTGGACAAATAGATCTTGAAGATGACGCTGACTTAGCAATTTCACTTTTTGACCTTTTAAACATCATCGCTGAAGAGTTTATTACTAGAAAGAACAATATTCAGAAACTATACGATAATTTGCCTCAGGCAAAGCTAGATGGCATTAGAGAAAGAGATAAACAAAAAGGTTCTTTATAGCTTTAGAAGTAATAGACCAAATAGAAAATTACATCCCAGCCATTTTTCGTTATTTTATAAACGAAGGTGAGTTTGATTACTCAAAAATATCTTAAATAAATCAACATCAATGGAGCTCGACTTTAATAGAACACATCATTTAACATAATATAAATTATCGGCCATTTAGTGTGTCCGTTTACCGTTATCTCCATCTATGCGTAGATGCCATCAACTAAGTCCAATACTAGACGGTATCGGACATTTCAGGTTTTTATGCTTAAACATAGAATTGTAATGCCAAAGTTATTGAGCTTGCGGTTTTGATGCCTTAGTATGTTTTTATACCAACAATATGAAGTATCGTTATATGGAATTCGTCAAACCACTGGAGCCGATTTTAATAATCGACGACTCACAAGATATTAGAGATTATCTTAGTAGTATTCTTACCGACTTAGGTTTTGAAGAAATTTTTGAATCTCAGGATTTTGAATCGGCAAAAAGTCTACTCACCAGCAATCCCCCTAATGTGATCTTCCTCGATATTGAACTCCCAGACACCGACGGCACGCAAATCTTAGAATTTATTAATGACCATTATCCAAACACCCACGTTATTATGTGCTCCGGTCATAACAGTCTAGAGAACGTACAAAATACCTGGGAGCTTGGTGCTAAAGGATTTATCGCAAAGCCTTTTAATGCAAAAAAAGTTGATACGGTATTAAAACGCATAGAAATGATTGCATGAATCACCCAATAGAAACTATCACGTCTCAGCTGTCTCACATTATCTTTGGCAAAGATCAACAAATTAAGCTAGCTGTGTGTAGTTTGTTATGCCGTGGCCATTTATTGATCGAAGATTTACCCGGCATGGGCAAAACAACGCTTTCGCATGGCTTAGCTGATGTACTTGGCCTGAGCTATCAGCGCGTACAATTTACCAGTGATTTACTACCGGCAGATGTTTTGGGCTCGGCAATATTTAACGCTAAAGAGCATCAGTTTCATTTTCATCGAGGGCCAATTTTTAGTCAGGTGTTGCTGGCTGACGAAATCAACAGAGCGAGCCCTAAAACTCAAAGTGCTTTGCTTGAGGCGATGGAAGAAAGACAAGTGACGGTTGATGGCGTTAGTCATCCTCTACCTGAGCCATTTTTTGTGATTGCTACGCAAAACCCGCTACATCAAGCGGGTACGCATCCCCTGCCCGAGTCGCAATTAGACCGCTTTTTTATGCGTATCAGCTTGGGCTATCCAGATGAACAAGCAGAGAAAAAGCTCATCTTAGGTTTAAAGCAGCAAAGTGCCATCAATGTTGAGCAAGTGATTGATAAAGAAAAACTAATCGAGTTACAAATGGCATGTAATCAGGTTCATCTTGCACCAGCTGTGGTTGACTATATTCTCGCTTTGGTTCGTTACACCCGCGAAAGTGGTAAGTTTTCAGACCCTCTTTCACCGCGTGCTAGTATCGCTTTGGGCAGTGCTGCAAAAGCATGGGCATTGATGGATGAACGAGACTATGCGACGCAAGATGATGTGCAAGCTGTGTTTGCAAGTATTGCCGCTCACCGGCTAAATATTCCGTGCCATATACAAGATAAAATAATATCGGACATTTTGACTGAGGTTGAAATACCACTTTGATGTTCGGCATGTTCAAGCAGCTTTTTGCACGTTTTATTCGAAAAAAGCACTCAGCAGACTCGATTGCGTTTAAACACAACACCATCTACATACTGCCATCCACTATGGGCACAGGCTTTATCGGTGTGAGTGTGCTCAATTTTTTGTTAGGTATTAACTATCAAAATAATCTTTTATTAGCAGTGGCTTATCTCATGATAATGCTGTTAATTATTGCACTGCTCTACGGCTATGCCAACTTCAATGCTAGCGAGGTAAAGCTAGTCGCTATCAACTCAGCACATTGTAATACCCCGCCTTCAGTCACGTTAGCAATAACCTCAAATAAACGTTTGTTAGACTTTTCAATTGCTCATGATGCTTTGGAAGAGCCAATTCATATTCCAAGTATTGAACGAACAGTACTTCAAAGTGCACCACTTAGGCTTGAACGCGGTAAACACTTAATTGGACAATTTAAATTTGTAAGTCACTTTCCGTTCGGTTTGGTAAGTGTATGGAGTTATTTGTATCTCAAAAAATCTATTTACGCATACCCAAACCCGTTAGAAAACAATGAATCCATGTATGCGTTTCGCGCAACTGAAAACAGCGATGAACTTAGTAATTCTACGCTGGTTGTTGATGAGTTTAAGCAGTTAACCCCCTTCCAATCAGGCATGAATATGCATCGAGTGTCTTGGAAACACTATGCTAAGTCGCAGCAGCTTTTGGTAAAAGAGTATGAGGGCGAACTTGGCGCTCAAACGCTTAGGTTTGATTATGCTGAGCTACAAGGCACAGTAGAACAGCGCTTATCCAAACTGTGTTATTTGGTTTTAGAAGCTGAAGCATCCGATACTTTCTATGCATTCAAACTAGGAGGTTTTGAGCTTTCGGCAAACCGAGGTGAGGCACATAAATTAAAGTGCTTGGAGGCTTTGTGTGACTACTAATGCGCTGTTTTTCACACTTAGTTATTTAACTATAACACTACTACCTATCACTGCATTTGGTTTTGCATTTAATGCGCTGATGGTGTGTTTGGCTGTTTGGCATATCGCGCTGCTGCGCTTAAACAAACAAGGTGTACGCAATGCTATTTTAAACGCCGTTGCCTTAGTCGGTATGGCTATTACTGTGATGTCGATTGGTATTAAAAGTACCGTGAGTGTGTTTGTCGCGTTAATGCTTCTAGCGTGTCAACTAAAAGTGCTGCAGGCTAAAACGCTCAGACAATGGCGGCAAGTTTTAGTATTGAATTTTTTTACTTTTTCTTGCGCATTTTTATTCTCGCAAAGCCTCTATATAGCGTTACTTGTGCTGTTCATGCTCGGCTTTAACCTAGTTTTAATGCAGACCTTGCAGCATGTAGGCACTATCAAAGCAACTAGCCAGTTTGTCGTTTCGAAAATTTTGCTTAGTTGTGTGCTGAGTGTGTTGTTAATTTTATTTTTACCGAAATTACCTGCATTTTGGCAGTTACCGGGGCCGCAGCTGGCCAAAACTGGGTTATCAGAAACTGTCAGCCCGTTTAGTATTTCACAGTTATCGCAATCGGATGAACTTGCTTTTAGAGCAATATTTAACGATGTTGATATTCAACAAGGGCAAACCCCGCTGTATTGGCGAGCCATCATACACGACGAATTTGATGGACAGCAATGGCATATCGCAAACTTACAAAAAGCCACTATCAATTATGAAAAAAGTGGTGGTCAACCCACTTATAGTATTATTGCACAACCAAGCAATACTCCCTGGTTGTATGCTTTAGGGTTTGCTAGTAGCTCAACTAATAACGTGCAAAGTAATTACTTTGGTACCTTGTTTAGAACAGATAGACTCACTGCGACTTTAGAGTATGTTGTAACGCCTGCAAAGGTAGATGCCAGCCCAACTATGTCACGCTGGCAATATCAACATAACACTGCAATTCCAAAGCAATTAAATCTTCGGGCACAACGTCTTGCACAGCAATGGGACAAACAAAGTGGTACTACGGCAGAGTTTATTGCACTTATGCGTAAATACTTTGTTGAGCAAGGCTTTAGTTACACATTGACCCCGCAAGTTGCGACCTCTGAGCATATGATTGATCAGTTTTTATTTGACTATAAAAGTGGTTTTTGCGGGCATTACGCTTCGACAGTAGCCATGATGATGCGAAGCGTAGGTATACCAGCCAGGCTGGTGTCGGGCTATTTGGGCGCTGAATACAATGAAAAACAAGGCTATTTCAGCATTTATCAATACGACGCGCATGCTTGGGTGGAGTATTTTGTACCAAATGAAGGATGGAAACGCTTAGACCCAACCGCTTGGGTCTCCCCCGAAAGATTGCAAGGTTCATTGTCTCAATATCAACCTTTGGCCAACCAATTTCAATCAAACTTAGGCATGAGCTTGGCTGCGTTTTCAAGCTTCCCTGCAATAAACTGGTTAAGGTTGAAGCTTGAAGAGCTGGATTATCAATGGACGCGATGGGTGTTAAATTTTGACCGGCAAAAGCAAAGCTCAATGTTAGAAGCGATGTTAGGTAAAAATAATCAACACTTATCTGGTGTGATAGCAATAATCACGTTGGGCATTATATTCACAGGTATATTTTTTTATATTCAATTTAATAGTCGTATCAAAGAGCCTGATGCGATAAAACATTATCGTCGATTATGCTCATTTTCATCTATAGACCTTGAGCATACACCGCCAAAACAATCGATAGAGCAATTACAGCAGCAGTTTCCAGAACAAAGCGCTGACTTAATGCAGTTTTATGCAGATTTTTGTGCAAACCGCTATCAGGGAAAAACTTTTGGCAAAAACCAAAACATTCATGCCAAAAATTTGATAAATTCAATAAAAACAAAAGCAAAGAGAACAATATGAATGCAGTAATTATAGGCGTTATATTAATGCTTGGACTCTCGTTGGTTCGGGTTAATGTTATTGTGGCAATGACCGTTAGTGCCATGGTAGCCGGATTGAGCGCAGGGCTTGGTTTAACAGATACCATGAACGCATTTAATAGCGGGCTGTCTGGTGGTGCGGAAATAGCGCTAAGCTACGCGATGTTAGGCGGTTTTGCGGTGGCGATATCAAAATCTGGGTTAACCCATATTCTTGCGCAAAAGTTACTCAGCGCGGTTGAAAATTCCGATGAAACACATACTCGCATGCTGAGTTTTACTATCATGGCGGTTATTTTATGCTGCGCGATTGCATCGCAAAATTTAGTTCCCGTGCATATCGCCTTTATCCCGATACTTATCCCCCCACTACTAACTTTGTTAAATCGCCTCAACTTAGACCGCCGTGCAATCGCTTGTATATTAACTTTCGGATTAGCAACTTCATATATGGTATTGCCCTATGGTTTTGGCGGTATCTACCTGTATTCAATATTACACAAAAATTTATCCGATAACGGTTTAGACATGCTAAACACACAGGTACCAATTGCCATGATTATTCCTGCCATAGGTATGGTACTAGGTCTTATTATTGCGGTATTTTTTAGCTATAAAAAAGCGCGAGAATATCGTCATAACGAAGCCGCTGAAACCGCGGCAGCAAAAGAGGTTGAGAACCCCAAAAAGGTCATGATCATTGGCTCAATTGCGGTGATAAGTTCATTAGTAGCACAAAATGTCAGTGGGTCAATGATTTTAGGTGGCCTGGTCGGAGTTATGATGTTTAGCGTATTTGGTATCGTTAAATGGGAGCAAAGCTCTGATGTTTTCAGTCGCGGTGTAGCGATGATGGCGATGATAGGTTTCATTATGATCTCAGCGCAAGGGTTTGCATCGGTTATGAAAGCAACTGGCGATGTGGCAAGTCTTGTAGCTACCTGCGCTGATCTCATTGGCGATAACAAACCCCTTGCTGCGGCCATGATCTTATTAGTAGGCTTATTGATAACCATGGGCATTGGCAGCTCGTTTTCTACGGTGCCAATTATTGCCACCTTATTTGTACCGCTGTGTATGGAAGTTGGCTTTTCGGTGATGGCAACTGCCGCACTGGTTGGAACCGCTGGTGCTTTAGGCGATGCAGGCTCTCCTGCATCAGACTCAACTTTAGGCCCCACGTCTGGCCTAAATGCAGATGGCCAGCATGACCATATTTGGGATTCAGTTGTACCAACGTTTATTCATTTTAACATTCCACTGTTAGTTTTCGGTTGGGTAGCTGCAATGATACTTTAAGCTAGTTTGCATATTGCAACGCGCTTTGCGTCAGCGCGTTGCTTTTCTTGATTTCTATTCACTACTCACCCTTCAACCAATTGTTTTAAGAACAATTTTTTTAATTGGTTAGTGTCTGCATAATTCTTGCTGATTAATAATACATCCCTATATAAAGCGAGTTTTACTATGGCACGTATTACAGTTGTTGGTTTGGGTTATGTTGGATTAGCAAATGCCCTACTTCTTGCGCAACATAATCATGTTTGCGCATTAGACACAAACGTTGAACGCGTTAACATGATTAATCAAAAGCAGTCTCCTATTGTTGACCAACAGATCAGCGAGTTTTTACACTCAGTGGCAAATCCGATCTTCGCGACACGCGACGCATATATAGCTTATGAAAATGCTGACTTTGTTATCATTGCAACTCCAACCGATTACGACCCCCAAAGTAACTTTTTTGATACATCCAGTGTTGAATTAGTTATTAAGCAAGTAAAACAGCTCAGTCCTAACTCTACCATCGTCATTAAATCTACTGTGCCTGTTGGTTTTACTCAGAGAATGCAACAGCAGTACGAATGCGATAACATTATTTTCTCACCAGAGTTTTTACGTGAAGGTCAGGCTCTTTATGACAACCTATATCCCTCTCGCATTATAGTTGGAAGCCAATCAACAAATGCTAAACAGTTTGCGCATTTGCTAAAACAAGGTGCAAAAAAAGTTGATGTGGATGTGTTGCTTACATTCAGTACAGAAGCCGAAGCCATAAAACTGTTCTCAAATACTTATTTAGCAATGCGAGTCGCATTTTTTAATGAACTAGATACCTACTGCGAAAGCAAAGGACTAGACAGCCAACAAATTATCAATGGCGTTGGTTTAGACCCTAGAATCGGTTCACACTATAACAACCCTTCCTTTGGTTATGGAGGGTATTGTTTACCAAAAGACACCAAGCAGTTGCTTGCAAATTTCGATGGCGTACCGAGCAATGTAATAGCGGCTATTGTTGCTGCCAATGCAACCAGAAAACACTATATCGCCAATACAATTTTGGCTAAGGGCGCTCAAAAGATCGGTGTTTATCGGTTAATCATGAAATCTGGTTCCGATAACTTTAGAGAGTCAGCCATTTTAGATATTATTTCTCACTTACACCAAAGCGGTGCACAAGTAGTTGTTTATGAGCCTAAATTAAAACAGCCGTTTAACGATGAATTTGCGTTATGCAACAATCTCTCAGCATTCAAGCAATGCGATTTGATCATTGCCAATCGCATAGTTAGTGCACTTGAAGATGTTAAAGATAAGGTTTACACGCGAGACTTATTCAACAAAGATTGATGAAATTGCCTCTTGTAACACGCTAAAGCGAATGGGTTTAGTGAGCACTTTATCCATTCCCACATTAAGGCATTTTTCTTTATCGTCTTGCCCTGCATTGGCTGTTAAAGCAAAAATGGGCACCTCCAATGACATCTCTTTTCTCATATATTGGGTCGCTGTGAGGCCATCCATCACTGGCATCATCATGTCCATCAAAACCAAGTCGTAAGTTGTTGATTTAGCTTTATTCAAAGCATCTGAACCAGTATCAGCAATGGTAACGTGGTGCCCTAACTTTTCGAGCAGAGCACGGATCAATACCTGATTTGCAGGATTATCTTCAGCAACAAGTACCTTAAGTGAACGTAACTGGCATATTTTTGGTTCACTATCTAGCTGCTCTTGAGCATTTTCGTACGGTAATTTTACGCAAAACACTGTCCCTTCATTCGGTTTACTCTGGCAGGTTATTTCTCCTTTCATCGCCTCAACGATTTTCTTGGTGATACTGAGACCTAAGCCCACCCCCTGCTGTTTACGCTTTACACTCTCACCAACTTGAGTAAACGGCTGAAATATATGTTCAAGCTCTTCTTCATTTATACCGACACCAGTATCTTGAACACGCAGCAGTAATAACCCATTTTGCAGAGTAGCTTCGAATGTAATTTCACCATAGCTGGTATATTTAAACGCATTGCCAATTAGATTAAAAAGTATCTGACCAAGACGTGTTGTATCGGTATAGATAAAATCCGGTAGTTGCTCATCTATTTTTACGGTAAATTTAAGTAGCTCTGACTGGCGTACACTAAACTGCGCAGCGATTGATTTTAATTGTGTTTTCAGCTCTACCCTCGTTAAGTCTAACTCAAGTATGCCCGACTCAATTTTTGAAAAATCGAGTACATCGGATATTAGCCCCTGTAGTAGTGTCGCACTACTTTGTGCATAGGAAAGCCACTGCCTTTGCTGCTCATTAAGGTCGGTATCATTAAGTAGCTCAACCATACCTAAAATGGCGTTCATGGGGGTGCGGATCTCATGTGACATCACAGCTAAAAATTGTGATTTTGCTAAGTTAGCACTTTCGGCTTTTTCTTTGGCGTTCTTGTATGCCAGTTCGCGCTGTTTGGCATAGGTAATATCTTTGGCGATTCCTAAATAACCAATGTAATGGTTTTGTTCGTCATACTGTGGTTTACCACTGAGCGAAATCCATGTAGTTTGCTCTGTATGTAGTTCAAATTCAAAATCATAAAAATCGCTATGCTGGTTTATTAGGTGTAAGAATCGTTGCCACTTATTTTGTAATTTCTGTTCGTTTTCATTGCCAATGGCTAGTAATGCTCTATCTATAAAATTACGCGTGTAAAATTCATTGTCCTCGTTAAATGAACTCACTTGAGTAAACATTAAGCTTTTATCTGTGCGCCAAAACCACTCTGATGCAAGTTCACTAAATAACTGAGATTGAAAGGAGGTTTGCTGTAATAAGTCATAAAAATGCTCACTCTGGAGGTTGAGCTTTCTTAACGCAATGAGCCGTGCACACAGCTGTTTTAAAATCAGTCTAAAGCTGGTATCAATGACTAAATGCTCTACATCTATCAAGCATTTTGCCTGAGTAAATAAAAATACCCCATGTTCCGATGAGTCTTCCAAACAGATAACGAGCGTATTGGCTAGTTGCGGCATCAGCGCCTGTGCTTGCACTGAAAATGCCAGCTCAGCTGTAGGTTCACTGACGATTGTACCTCCCAATATTTTTGCTTGAGTGAACACTTGGCTAGCTGGCCAGTAGGTATGCTCAAATACAATGTCACTTTGGCTGTGACTAATGTACGATTCATCGACATCGGGAATTAAAAGAACACACGCTTGGTATTGTAAATATGGCGCCAGTAACTTTGGCAGAAGCAGAAATAACTCATTACTATCATTTACATGACAAATGCGGCTTAACACTATATCTAGCTGATCAATTGTGAATAATTCGCCAGTTGCCATCTAATTCTCTTTAAATTTGCTTTGCACAATGCAAATGATAGTGCGCATTTTTATATTGTTCCAACTTCTATTAATCCTTATTTACTTACTTTCAATAAGTTACACACACCATATTTGTGGAATAGTCTATGCTTATGTATCTGTACTCGTTATGAAGCGGTTGTCTTACAATGAAAATAGTGTGTTTAGGTGGTGGTCACGGGCTTGCGCAAATACTAAAAGCTATCAACCCTTTAGCTAGTGACTTAACAGCGATTATTGCCACGACCGATAATGGTGGTAGTACAGGTCGGTTGAGGGATAGTCAGCAATGTGTTGCATTGGGTGATATCAGACGCTGTTGTTTGGAGCTTGTGGAAGATAACTCACTTTTACACACGGTATTTGAACACCGTTTTAGCGGTGGCGAACTCGAAGGTCATAGCCTAGGCAATTTAGCATTATTAGGCTTACTACAGCTAACCAATAGCGCAACAGAAGCTGTCGCACAATTCAATGCCATCTTAGGTAATTCTCAAACTGTGCTACCTATGTCTGATGAACCTGTCGATCTCATTGCAACGATGCAAAATGGTCAAACCGTGATTGGCGAATGTGAAATTGATGCATTGAACCAGCTACCAGAGCAGATAAACCTCACAAAACGGGTTAATGCCCATGAAAAAGCGATCAACGCGATTTATAGCGCTGACGTTGTATTAATTGGCCCTGGCAGCACGATATCAAGCGTTATGCCCGCCCTGCTAGTTGATAATATTGCACATGCGCTGCAAAGAACCAAAGCCTGTAAGATATTTGTAGAAAATATCGCGCGTGAAAACAGCGTCATGGCGCAGCTCAAAGAGGATGCCGTCGTCGATTGGCTACAAAAAATGGTCGGTTATCAATTTTGTGATATGAGTCTTTCACCCGAGGCGATCGCACAGATATCAAATACACAAGAGTGCAGCAGTCACTGCGCAAAACAGCTGCATAATATTGAGCAGTTGCATGGTGTATTTACTAAATTGCTGTTGTTTAGGAGTGAGTAGCATTATTACTTAGCAGCTATTAGTGCTATTGCATCAGAGAAAGCCTGTTCAGCTTGAACTGTTGCCTTTTCGATCAATGGCGCTAACTCACTAAGTTTAATGTCATGGTGTTTTGTGGTCATTTCTATTAGCTCACAAGTTTGCGCTAACAAAAGTGCACCATAGCTGCGGCTACTGCTTTTTAAGCTATGTGCAAGGTGTTGGATAGAGTCAAGATTGTCGCTGTTGGCTAATTCATTTATCTGTTTTCGTGATTCTGTTACGTAAACACCCAAAAGCTGCAGCGCAAGTTCCTTTCCTACATCGTTGCATAGCGTAGAAAATATCGTTTTATCTAACATGATGGTTCCCTCGGAGGTTTTATGAGTTATCAAGTTATTTTTTTTGTTGATTCGGCCAACTTTGGCGGCATTGAATCTCATATTATTGAACTGGCAAAGCTTTTAACGAGCCATCAAATTGAGTGTAGTGTGCTTTTTTACAAAGACCATAACAATCAACATTTTTATAAAAAATTAGCAGCCAACAATATCGAGTTTTCTTTTCTAACAGGCAGTTTTGCAGGCACATTGAGAGCGTTGTATCACATGCCCCACAACACTGTGATCCATACTCATGGTTACAAGGCTAGCATTGTCGGTAAGTTATGTTGCAGATTTCTAAGAATGACATGCGTAAGTACTTATCATGCTGGAGAAACCGGTTTTGGTTGGGTTAAATGGTACAATCGCTTAGATAAATCTTTAAGCTTTCTATCTAAAAACTTCGCCGTTTCTAAGCTGATTGCTAAACAAATAAATAAGGCCACGGTGTTAGATAATTTTGTTGTCAGTAAGTCGGTTTGTAGACCTATTAAAATCAATTCTACACCGATAGGAGTTGGCTTTGTTGGCAGATTGTCATATGAAAAAGGGCCTGATCATTTTATTGAGCTTGCATCCCTATTGTGTCACGACAAAAGATTTTCATGGCATGTGTTTGGTGATGGCCCGATGAAAGCGTCACTCCCATCATTCGATTTCATCACCTATCACGGTATGACTGATAGCGAAAAGATCTGGCCTCAGCTTGACATTTTAGTCGTAACTTCGCGTCAAGAAGGGCTTCCAATGGCAATATTAGAGGCAATGGCAAACAACGTATTAGTTATAAGTACCAATGTGGGCGCTATTTCTAGCGTAGTTATTAACGAACAAACGGGCTACTTGGTTGAGCAGTTTTCGGTGCGTAAGTTTGCCAGCATCATTACGGACCTGCCAAATAACAACCACGGCAAGCTTACCTACCTTGCAGCTCACCATATTCAAAAACACTTTTCTGGTAAGCAACAGTGGTACACACTCAATACTATGTACAGAAATTGCCTATGTGCTAAGCCTCGATTTCTTCCCAAGTCTTAATTTTTCGATAGATGGTCGATGGGCTGACATCAAGTAATGCTGCTGCTTTTGGGATGTTATTCTCGCATAAGCTAATCGCTTGCTCGATATAACGTTTTTCAATTATCCACAGCGGCTCGATGTCTTTTGTCGAGAGTATAGTCGCAGTAGCATTTATCTGGGACTGGCCCGTAAACGTCCCGTTAGTTTGCAAAGCGGGAGGCGCTTGATGAGTATTTTGCAACTGCATATTGACGACGTTAGTATGGGAGCCTTGATGTAAATCCGGCACCATATCTAGCTCAATCCAACTTTGCTGATTTAATACCAGCGTATTGCGAACAGTGTTTTCGAGTTGCCGAACATTACCTGGCCAGCAGTAGTTTAAAAATGCCCTTTTTACCGATTCTGACATACCAGTGTAGCCATGACGTTCTTCTTTTGCGATTTTCTTAAAGAGTGCTTCGGCGATTTCAATTATATCATTGCCCCGCTCCCTTAACGGCGGCAAACAAATAGGAATAACATGTAAACGATAGTATAAGTCTTCACGGAACCTACCAGCTTGTACCTCAGCTAAAGGGTCTCGGTTGGTCGCACAGACAAACCGCACATCCACTTTTACTTCTTTTTCACTACCCACTTGCTGATAACAGCCTGTTTGAATAAAACGCAATAACTTGCTTTGCAGGTTTATGTCCATTTCACACAATTCATCTAAAAACAGTGTTCCACCATCAGCTTGACCTGCCGCGCCTTCTCGATTAGAAATCGCGCCAGTAAACGCCCCTTTTAAATGACCAAAAATTTCACTTTCAATTAAATCTTTAGGAATGGCTGCACAGTTAAGAGCAACAAATGGTTTTTGTGATCGAGGCGAAGCCAAATGGACGGCACGCGCGCACAGTTCCTTACCCGTACCACTTTCACCGGTTATAAACACCGTTGCTTTAGAAACCGCAGCGGAATTTATAATTTGATACACCGATTGCATGGCTCTAGAAGAGCCTATTAGGTCAAAGAACCGACCATTTTCATAAGTTTGATGATACTTTTCAACTTCTTGAGCGAGGCTTTTTAATTTTAGCGCGTTGTTTACGGTAATTCTAAATCTGTCTGCTTCTACGGGCTTTTCTAAAAAATCACTGGCCCCAAGACGTATAGCTTCGATTGCCATTTCTTTGGTTGCGTGGCCAGTTAAAACAATAACTTGAGGTCTATGTTCGCCAGACAACTGCGACAAAATATCAAGACCATTGATATCGGGAAGCATGACATCCAAAACAATCAAATCTGGCAAAAACGTTTCGATTGCCGCTAGCGCTTCTGTTCCGGAATATGCGATATGGGTTTGGATTCCCGTGGGGATCAGATATGACTGATACATCAATGCCAATGACTCGGTATCTTCTACAATTAGCACCTTTGGGGGCATACGCATATTCCTTGTCTTTTGTACATATTATTAATTAATAACAATTAATGACGCATCGTCAAACTCTTTTGACAAACTCCCTTGAGAATTTAACCAAAGTTGTTCTGCAAAGCTTTGTCCTTCAATGTGTGTATCAGGCAGACATTCAATTATCTGATTTTCTTCATTGAGTGTTGAGCCTAGATTGTCTACCCAACCATCAGTGTAGAAGATAAGATGTTTAACGTCTTTTAGCGGATAACGATATTTTTCATATTGGTGATCAGGCGATAGTCCCATTAGTGGGTCAGTACCAGTCATAGGATTGACTTTACCGCTGTTCATTATCGCAATTGGTGGTGGGTGCCCCGCGTTATAAAAATACATATATTCATTGTCAAAATACACAATGAGCATTGTTAACAGGCTTCCCTTGCAAATTTTTTCTTGATTTAAAGCAAGGTTTAAAGCGTTGGTAAGTGTGTCTACTTCGTCGTAACTACTGATAAACCCGCTAATAAACCCTTTGATTTCATAGCTCTTTTGGTTTGCAGCTAACCCATGTCCCATCACATCAGCAAAAATAAAACCTTTATGTGGTTGCTCTAATGGAATGAAAATATCACCACCTAAGTCTGTAGTAATAGTGCCAAAAAGATGAGCACTGCCAAATGCGCCCATCTCATAGTGATAATTTTTGTTTAAGCTTGCAGGCTTAAACAATTGCGCTTTCATTTTATTAAGTACTCGGTCCAAATTCAGCAAAAGCTGCTGTTTGGTAACGGGCTTTGCAATATAGTCGTCTATACCAAATCGGTTTAATTTTCTTATCGTAGCGGCATCGTTATCTCCAGTAAGCATTAAAATTGCAAGACTTGATTTGATATCTGAGCTGGCCAGCTGTTTTAGGAGGGTTTCGCAGGTATCATTTTTTAATCTGTAGTCGAGTAGCAAAACATCCACTTTAGATTGTGTAATTAGCTGCCACGCATCACGACAGTTTTGACAGGAAATAAACTCAAACTCGTCCTTAACATACGCCTCTATCAGCGCTAGTTGTGTAATATCATCATCAACATAAAGTAACGACGTTTTGCGTTTTACTTTAGTAATATTGAACGAAAAGTAATTTTTGCCATCAACGGATTCATAGTAAGCGTCTGGATAATAATGGCGAATTAGAGCAACACCCATTCCCCCTTCAGCTAAACACTCACTTTCGATGGTCCATTGCGAATGGTTTTGTTCAAACAGGTTATACGGTGTCAAATTATCTATTAATTGCACGGTATAGTGATTTCTATCATCACCAATTAAAAGTGTAATGGTGTTGTCATCACCTAAGCTGTGTCTTAGCAGGTTAGTTAAGTACTCCGTAATGACTAATGCGCTGGCATCCGTATCATCTACAGTGACGTTAAGAGAGCCAAGCACGTGTTTTAGCGCATGGCGTATTTCGGTGATTGCTGGGCGTATCAAGCTAAAACGATTATGAAATTTAATATTCATGAAGCACCTTAGTGGTTATGAAACAGCCATGCTTGGCGTTGTAATTTATCGCCAAGCCAGCGCGTTAGTCTGGGCCAGCGCGCTTTGTGCTTATACAACTGCCTCATTACTCTTTCACCCAAAGGCTCAAAGTGGTGCTGCGAGACAACCACACGTATTGTTTTATGGCCACTTTCACGCAAATGCTTGAGTCCGATGCATAATGCTTCTTCATCATTATGGCCAAGTGAGGCGATTAAAATAGTCATTTGACTACAGCTACTCAGTGCATGTAATGGCACATTACCTTTGTTTAGCTTCATCGCTGGTGACATATCTATCAACACATAATCGTACTCTTGGCGCAATCGCTCTATAGCGTATTGCATAGTGAGCTTGTTTTTTGCCGACTCCAGCTCAGCAAGATGTGAAATAGTTAAAAAGTCGTGTTCAGGCCCTTCAATCACGCACAGCTGACAAGATATATCATCAAACTGCCAGTATTGCGCATCAGCACCTTGCGGCACAGGCATGGGATTGAGCGGGTTTAAATCAATAACAAGCACCCTATTTCGCTCAGCTTTTAAGCCAGCAGCCACGCTTTTACACAAACTACTTGCGCCGCCATTTCCTGTGAGTGATAAAAATGTCACACAATTGGCTTTTTGATTGGTGATTTCATTACACACAGTTTCAAGTTCTTGAAATTGATAAGGTATTGTTTTCATAGCCCGACCACCAACGCGATGATAGTAATAAAATCGAGAAAGTTATCTTTAAACTGACTCATGAGATCTTGGCCTTTATCTGGTACATACAATGTATCACCCGCGCGCAACACTGGAATTTTGGTTGAATTAGGAGACTTCACAAACTTTTCTAAGTCAAACACTCTGGCTTGTTCTTTACAGCAACTATGGTTTATCACCACAATTTTGTCGATAAGGGCTGTGCCCGTGGGTCCACCTGCTTCTGCGAGCAAATCTAACAACGTCATCGTATCGTCGAAGGTATAACGACCAGGTTTTTGAATTGCGCCCATGATCCTAACCACTTGCTCTTTGGGTTCACGTAGCCAATTTTTGTTTTTTTCTGGGATAAATATGGTGTCTCCGGCCATCACATTTGGAAATAACGTTTCGTCGCCGGTTTCAAAGTAAAGCGCTAAGTCAAGTTTGCTCACTTTGGCATGCGCACCATTTCTGTGAGTGATGCGAATATTACGAATATCAGCGTTGGCATTTGGCCCGTCTGCTGCCGACAAAATGTCCATAAAGTGCATTTGGTTGTTAAAAGCATAACGACCCGGCGACCCTACCTGTCCCATAATATAAATTGATTTGCTCGATTCTTGACGGATCCACTGCGATTTATTATCAGCAGGGTCAACGGGTAACTCCTCGATGATAATTGTGTCGCCGGCTACCAATTGTGGCAATTGTTCATCTTGGTTACCAACGGTGAACAGCTCCAAATCAAAACGTGTTGTCACTTCGCCTTGTCGCACAATTTTTATGTCATTAATGTTTGCACCTTTGGTAGGGCCGCCTGCATGGGCCAGCAAATCGGTTAAATCCATTTCCTTGCTCCATTCATAACGACCGGGTGACACCACAGCACCGATGATCTTGATGGCGCGAGTAGGCGGCACTTTTAACCAGCTTTTTTCGTTTAAATCGGTTTTTTCAGGCACAAATATTACATCACCAGGATTTAAGTCTGGCACAACGCTTTCAACGATACCTTCGCTGTAACCTTGTAAATCAAACAATAGGTTTTCACCGCTTGGCTTGAGGATTTTAATTTGACGGGTTTCGGCAAACCGAGTTGGTCCACCTGCATTTGCGAGGATATCTAAAAAGTTAGTATTATCCTGAGCCTCATAAGCGCCGGGCTTTTGCACTTCCCCCATGATATATACCGTGCGAGAAGTGGTATTGACGTCATCTACCATTATCGGTACGTAAATCGTCGAGCCTGCCAACAATTGTGGCATGGTATGTTTACTGGGTTTATCTAAATAAGCCTTTAAGTCAAAGATTTCTGGCGACTCATTAACGATAATACGAATTTTTGTAACGTCGGCATAACGCGTTACGCCCTCTGCACGCATAATGGCATCAAGCACACTCATGTTTTCTTTAAAGGCAAAGCTGCCTGGGTTGTGTACTTCACCGAGTAAAGTGACGGCACTGCCTGAACTTGCGTCGCCTGTTGCGCTGAGTGTTTGTGCATCAAAATCAATTTGCACATTGCCTAGCAATGGTGACACGGGCACAAATACTGTGTCGCCGCTTTTGAGCTTAGGTAATAGCGATATATTTCCTGAGTCTAAATACGCTTTATAGTTAAATTCAATAAACTCATCTGCGCGCCTGATCTGCAGTTTATCAAGCTGAGCGCCTGGCTTTAAGCCACCCGCCTTGGCAATCACCATTTGGATATTACCGCTGCTGGGTATGCTCACCTGATCGGGTTGATTTACATAACCGAGTACATTTATGAGAATGTCGTGCTCACGGATCTCGACGTAAAAGTCATCCATAGCTTTAAAAACTTTAGACAGTTGTATTTGCAAAGACTGTTCAACATCTAAGAGCGGCTTGTTGGCAACGATAACTTTACCGAGTTCAGGGAGCACAATACTGCCATCACTTTGCACTGTAAAAAGCGCTTTAAATTCAGGCTCGCCGGGCACATAGATAAATAACTTATTGCCAATTTGCACGGTATCATTGTGTTCGTTTTGCGCAGCGCCAAGCCCAAAGCTGAGGTACAGGGCAATGATTACTATCAAATAACGCATGTTCCTACTCCTTCGCTTTAGTGAGGATTTTGGTCCAATTTTTTAACGCCATCACTTTCTTTGACTGTGATTTTTGCTGCTCTGATCCCAGCACAATGGCCTCTACACGTCTGTCTGAGTGACGACTGGCATCTGACGTTGGTTGTTCGCTGAAAGATTGCAAGCTGCCTTGTGTTAATGTGGTGATGGCATCCGCTGGCACACCGTATATGGTCAACCAATGTTTAACGGTATCCGCTCTTTTTAGCGCTAACTCAAAATTATTGGTTTTGTCGCCTAACTTATCAGTATGCCCAACCAGTAAAATACGTAAGCCTGTTATGTGCTTAATTAAGTCGGACGCTTGAGCCAAACGGCCCATGTACTTGGGCGTAACTTGATGATCATCAAAAGCAAATTGATTATCGCTATTCAACAGTTTTGCGATTTGTTCGACGTGGTTTTGTGCAGGTGCAGAAGTATGCTCGGCGTCTTTAAGCACGGCACACTGCGTTACACGGCGGATGGTATCGAAATGGTGCGAAAGCTGATTTAAACCATGATAATGAATGATTAAGTCATGCTCTGCATCTTGCCACATGTTGGCGCTGATTAAGCGGCGAATGCGGTTTTCATAGACTTGTGCTTTTAACAACTGAGCTGGCATGCATTGCTTTATGCCTTGTGATTGCAATAACTCCAGCTTCAGCGCCAAGTGCTCAAATTCGTTTGTTATCACATTTACATTGTCGTTAAAAACCGTATTTCCCTGTTCTAAGTTGGGCTTATACTGGCCATATACCTCGGCCCATCCTCCTTGACCTTCATCAGGCCAAGAAGCACACCCGCCAAGCAAAGTACTGATTGCGATAAAACTAAAAGTGATGTGCTTCATAATGGTGCTCCCAAATTAGGCATCTAGTTTGTCGATAAACGGGATGGTTTTATCTACCCGCAACAAATTCATCAATTTGTGGGGTTGACCGTTAACCTTAAGTAGCGCTAATTGCTGGCCCTTTTGCTCTATGCGCTTGTAAAGAAACACCATTGCGCCAATACCTGATGAGTCGATGAATTCAGTTTCTGAAAAATCTAAAACTATAAAGTCTTGTTCACAGACTGCGAGTTGTTCGAACTCGGTTCTAAAACTGTCTACGGTGTAACCTGAAAAGTCTTTTGGTAGCGCCAACACACGACGTGTTTTGTCATTTGGAATTGATGTGATCATCATAATAACCTCATAGTCAATTAAACTAATGAAGAGGTTACAACTTAGATGCCAAGTTTAAGAGGTATTTAGGCTATTGAATTATTCGTACTTTTTATTCATGGATGCATAATGCAAAAATTTCTGATTTACCCTTTTGCATTATGCAACGCATATAATATGTGTGGTTATTGTCCTTTACCGGTGAAGACAACGGCGATAGTGCGTAACAAAATCATCCATTCCATTTGTAACCAATTTTTACGATTAGACATGCTTAGCGCATAGGCATAATCCCAACCAATTTTGCTTTTCACATCTTCAATGCTCTCGTCGTAGCCGTTCATCACTTGTGCAAGCCCTGAGATACCGGGTTTAAGTCCATAAGTGCGCCAACCAAAATATGGAATAGATTTGTCTAACTTTGCATAAAATACTGGACGCTCTGGTCTTGGCCCAATGAGCGACATCTCGCCGATCAGCACATTCCAAAGCTGCGGAAGCTCATCAATTCGCGTTTTTCTAAGGAAACGACCAACGCGAGTGATCCGAGTATCATTCTTACTAGCCCAAACTGCACCGCTTTGGGCTTCTGCATCAACGACCATAGATCTGAACTTGTACACATAAAACAGTGAAACAAACTGCTCGGTACTTTTACCCACTCTTTGTTGTTTGTATAAAATTGGTCCTTTTGAATCGAGTTTGATAGCCAAAGCGGCTAACAGCATCAGCGGCGTGAGCATTACTAGCCCAAGGCTCGACCCTACTATATCAATCGCTCTTTTGATCAATTGCACGCCATTGTCTTTATGTCTTGTAACGCGAACTCTTTGCCAAGGCTTGTTATAGCGACCAACGAGATATTTTGCTACACCTCTAAGAGCAACCCAATAACACAGTAATGCGTAGTGTACTTTGCTAACTATGTTAGTGCTGGTGGTACTGATAAATCCTACGCAATGAACAACACACAGCAACGTACAAACGCTTATTGACCACATGCTTTTGTTCGTTACCATCTCAGTGAAAGCAATCATATACAGTAGTGCCACGATAATTGGCATCACTGCGCGCAGTGCCTTGTGAGAAATAAAGTTAAAACTTGTCCAGCCTAAACGTGGGTTCAGCAAAGCTAGTAACATAATAAGCTGCTGCCAATTTCCCGCACCAATGCGCTCGCGGCGTTTAATATCCTCGTTTACTGCATCACATTCACGCTCATAAATAATGACATTCTCATCTAGTACGGCTTGGCCGCCCGATGCACTTGCTTGCATTGAGAGAATAAAATCGTCATTAATCGCACCTTTTGGGAGGGGTTTTACTTTATCTGCGCGAATAGCAAATAATGCCCCCGGCACGCCTATCAGTGCACCTACATTCGACTCAAGTTTCTTCAACTCATTCTGATAAGCCCAATACGCTTTTTGATTGTCAGGCGCTAAATCATCAAGGGTATATCGCCCAGTTGCTACAACCACATTGCTATTTTCAAATTGGCGGGCCAATTGATTTAATGCATCGATGCTTATCAGCGCGCTTACATCCGTAAACACCAAAATGTCATAACCTTGTCCTGCTTCGATTAGTGCATTAATCGCATGCGCTTTACCTTTGTTTTCACTGTTAAAATGCAATACGCAGCGCAAACCTTTCGATTTAAGATTACGCTGCTCTGCTGCTGCAAGAGCTACGGAGTTATCCGTGCAACCATCAAGGTAAACGTGAATGTCGTATTTATCACTTGGATACAACAAAGCACCCAAGTTATTGAGTTTTTCAACAATATGATGCTGCTCATTATAAGCGCACATCATCACGCCAATACGTGGTAACGGTTTTTCCTCATTAACGGATATCGAGTTATCGGTGATGGGCTTTTGAATCCTACTAAATAGCTTTAAAACCCACACATAACCTATGTGATGATATAAGGCGATTGCCAATAACAATACAAACATTATGGTAAAGTTAGTCATGGCTAAGTCCTCTAGACGGTGAGTGTTCGGTAGAATTGGTCGTATTTACTGCTCATGTTTTTAATTTGCGCAATCGACAAAGCATGAGCACGTATCGCATCACCTCTTTGCAAAGAAGTTGCTTTTTTCAACGTGATGGATAACTGAGCACGAAGCGCTAGTGGCAATAAATAGCCTTGCTCATTTGTTAATACTTCCTTGATACCACCGACATCGCTTGCCACAATTGGAATGCCACATGCCATTGCTTCTAAAATTGAAAGCGGTAAGCCCTCTCTCTCTGAAAACAAACTGAACACGTCTATGGCCGAATAAAAAACCTCCATTTTATGAACACCTCCTAAAAAGTGTACCCGGTTTTGTAAACCTAACTCGTTCACCAAGTTTTGTAATGTGTCGTTCAAACTGCCACGCCCTGCAAAGGCTAAGTGGTAGTCCTGTGGTAGTTCTTCAAGCGCTTCGATAAGCGGTACATGCCCCTTGCCCAATTCTAATCGTGCCGCACAGCCAATAATTTTAACGTTTTTAGGTAATCCCAATTGATAGCGCGCGTATTGCATGTTGATTGGTGCAAACTGATTGCAATCGATGCCATTTAGAATGGTCGCTTTTGGTTTTATCGATGTATGTGCGTAAAAATCATGGGCAACCACATTGGCATCAGCTATCCAGTGTACAGGCGAGAGCTTGTTTAACAGCTTGGTGATTAAACGCGGTTTTATACTGTTTAGATACCAAGCGTCGTGTACCGTTGAGACATGTTTTACCTGTGGTCTTTTTAAGCAAGCTAAACTGGCGTAGAGCATAGGACCAATATGGTGGCTATGAACAATCTCTATGTTGTACTTATCTATTAACGCCACTAGTTTGCTGACGACTTGAATGTCGAATTTCGCTTTTTTTTCAATAAAGTCAAACTTTTCCTTGAGTCCTGCAAGTTCTGGCCAGTGATTAAAACACTCAGTTATTGTGCCTTCCAAAGCCGCTATTCTGGTTTCATGACAAAAGCGACTTTGCTTAACCATAGATACGGCCATTTTTTCTAGGCCACCAATTTTCAAATGTTGCACGATATGAAGCACTTTCATACTAGTTACCTCTATTTTGTCTATGCTCAGCGATACGATGTGCGCTAAGAATGGATGATTCTTTGATGATTGGCAGCACTGTTAAAACAGCGCCTGATGAGAGTTTTTCTATTGTTGCGATATCTTTTAAATGGCTATCGCACAGCGTGGCGATAAATACGCTCGCAACGCCAGAAAATAAGCCAAGTACAATTCCCAAAACTAAAGATAGCGCCAAAGAGGTATTAATTGGTTGTGTAGGACTGTATGCCCGCTCGATTGTTTTAACTTTATCTGGGCCTTCATACTTTACCAATTTGCCTGTCACTTTAGCCATTTCGTAGCGACCGAGCATTTCTTTGTACAGCGCTTGCTTTACGTCATAATCGCGCTGCAGTTTGCTTAGTTGTTTTTCGATGTCACTGGTCACTAATAGACGTTGACCAAGTCCTTTAACTTGCCCGTCTAACATATTGAATTCTTGCTGTAATTGTTCAACATTGTTTTTGGCCTCTTCAAGCGCGACGATTTGCGAGACCAACACACTATTTTCACCATTTTGGGAAATTGGCATGGTATTGGCCATTTGCCAAAGTCGCTCAATGTCTACTTTTTGCAGCTCATCACCTCTGCTCAACAATACCTTCTGACGGTTAAGCAAGCTTTCTAATTCGCGAGATTTTTCAATCACCTTTGAGTGTTTATCGGTATAACGGGTTTTCAAAAGACTCAGCTCGGAACCTAAACGAATTATTTTCTCTTCTAAGTTGCCAAGCACTGGATTAGCTTGTGCCATCTTATTGGAAAGATTATTGAGCTTGGCTTTTGCTCCTGATAGCTCAATAAATTTATTTTGCTTATCGCTGAGCAGCCTATCTAAGGTTTGACGATTACTGTTCAGTACTTCTGGTAAAGTATCACTGTACTTAACCTTGAATTTAGCAAGCTCATCTTCGGAGTGCTCCAGCTCTTCTCTTAGCGTATCTAGCTGTTTATAAAAAAACTGCTCAGAGGTATCTAACGAGGCTTTGGTTGGCGCCAGTAATCTTTCAATGAATTTTTCAACGACCTTTTCAAGAATCAGCTTCATCTTATCTGGCTCATGCCATTTTAGATGAATACGTACCAATTCATCTCCCACCAGTGAAAGAGACAGTGCACTTGCCAGCTGCTGATGGATTTTTTCAATTTCTTTATTACTTGCATTGTCTGCTATCAACTGAGTTTCTTGGGCAACAGCAATCAAAACTTTGCGACTGATCACTAAGGTTCTCAGCGCATCGATCCGATTAGATAATTCGAAAGAAAACGACAAGTCATCTAAAAATGGGTTCAACAAAGACGATTCTTCTATCAAGATTGTTGCATGGGTTACATATTGTTTTTGAGCAGTGGCCGAGAGTAAAAACACCACAACAGGCACAATACATACGGGCACAATAAACAGCTTAAAGCGACTATAAAGCGCATATAGCGATAAATAAGTAAGTCGTTTTATTTGTTCCTTAACTAACATGCTTTAACCCTTAACTTTGCATTTTGCAATCGACACTCGCGTCTTTATTTGCAATTTGAGAATCAGGCCCAAAATTGAGCGGTATAAAGGTTAAGTTGCAGGTTATGGGCCAAGCACGTTGGCCCTGAAGAATTAAGTGCTAATCCAGAGACGCAAGCATATCTGACACTTGCTGTGCTTTTAATTGCCAACTATGGGTCAACGCTAACTGTGTTTGCGACTGTTTGAAGTTAAGTGATGGGAATTGCGCAATACAAATAGCCATATCAACACGTGATATAAAGCCCTCTGTGTCACATGCTATCAATAACGTCTCATTGTAGTGCTGTACTGCGGGAAAATGTGTTGAAACAATTGGGGTGCCTGATGCTAAATACTCTTTTAGCTTTAGGGGGTTGCATGCCCTGATCTGCGCATTATCAACAAACGGTAATAATGAGACCTGCCAATGCTGCGAAAACCTAGGCAGTGCACAATGCTCAACTGCGTTGATGTGTATGACATTAGGTAACGAAAACAGCGTTTTTATATCTTGGGTATAGCGTGTGAGCGCACCAACTAGATAAAGTTCATATTGGGGCCTTTGCGTTGCAAGGGCAATAAGTAGTTTTATATCTAGCCATTCATTGATTGAGCCGTAAAAACCAATTTTAGCTGTGTGATTGCTGAGTAAGTGACTGGCGGGCTTAGGCTCGCTAAAAAGCTCAAAATCAACGCCATGGGTGAGTAATGCCGTTTTGTTACTTGGCATTTTACCTTGCAACTTTTCGCTGACAACATAAATTAAATCAGCCTGTTCAACCAGTTGTTGCTCTAAAGGGGCAACCATGTGGTGGTCAACGCCCGCCAACGCGCTAAAATCATCGCCACAATAATAAATAATTTTATCTTGTGCGCGTGGTGTAATTAAGCTTATTGCTGTTGGCACACTGAGCCAATAAATTATCGCTTCATCGTCATGATGGGGGTCGACCTGTAATGAAAAAAGTATCTTATTAATTGCCCTGATCACTTTGTTATCATGCCAAGGCAATAACAACAAATTACTTACGCATTCTAAGTTGTGATGAGGCTTATTGGTAACGTGTTTTTTAGCACCTGCAAAAATCGCCCATGCCTTTTTTATCAGTCGCTTTATATCTGTTTTATTAATGCTAGGTTTGCGCATACCAACGGAGTTAATCCAATGCACCTTATTGTTTTTACTCAAGGCTTTGAACAGATGCTGCGTGCTACTTGGATGTGAACCCCAGTCTTCGCCAAATACAATAAACCGCATAACTTATTCCTCACTCATACGTTTTACCACTTTGGCTGGATTGCCTGCGGCGATACAATAAGGCGGTACATCTTTTGTTACCACTGCACCGGCACCAATGATTGCTCCCTCGCCGATTGTTACACCAGCTAATACAGTTACACCCGTACCAAGCCATGCCCCTTGCTTAATAACAATATCATCCGCTTGATAATCTTCATCAGGTAAGCCTTGAGCGCGTGCTGTGCAATCTATCGGGTGACCTGCAAATCCAGCTAAAAAAATTCTCCCCGCTAAACGCACATTGTCTTCAAGCACAATTTTGGTGCCTACTGAAAACGCATTTTGCCAGCCAATATCAACATTATTACCTATGATCAATTGTGGACGAGTTGCTGCACAGCTGCGCCCACAAAATGTACTTATACCTGATAACCGCACATCATCACCTAACGTAATAGTCAAATCACCTAATATTTGCGGCATTCCACTGTACAAACACAAATTGTTTTTTGACCCTTTTACTTGGCTTTTAAATACTGGGGTGAAGTAAAAAACTCGCAGCATTTGGGATATAAACATGGCTATAAAACGATGCAAGCTGTAAATACCACTGTGCAACATTGGAACAACAATGCATTGCGGATTGCGAATTTGTTTTGCAAATTTGAATAATTTACAGGCCCAAGGACTCTCGCTGGTTTTTAGCCATTTTTTGATTGCTATGTACATAACTCCCCCTTCGCTTTATCAGCTGACAGCTTTTCTAATGCGATCGTCAGCGATAAAATAATGTATAAAGGCCATGTGAATGCTTGCGTTAAAAACGTGCCAGACACCATAAAACCAATCATTCCAGCTTTTAACGCCATACTATTTACAATAAGTTGATTGTCTTTATTAAGTGCGTTTAGACGCTCTATTCGTGCCAAACTTCTAAAGATCCCAACGATCAACATGATAAATACCAACAGCCCAACAAACCCAGTTTCGCCCAATACTTGAAACCAGGTACTATGAACTGCATGATTCTTGCCATCCCAATGAGGGCTGTAAAAATAATAATTTACAAAGAAGTTGTTAACTCCGACACCCGTCAATGGATTACTCAAAGCCATATTTATTGCAGCTTGCCAGGCATAGATCCTACCCATAGCCGATGCATCAACGCCCTCTTCCGAAGCACCACCACTTTGTCTGTCTGATATGCCCGCAAAGAGCATCATAGCCAGCATACCAACAAGGCCTATCGCACCAACAATGATGGGATTTTTTACTCTTTGGTAAATAAAAAAGCTCATAACAGCCGCTATGCCCAGTAAACCTCCCCTACTTTGAGTAGCAATAACACCACTAATTACGAGCATTAAGCCGATTGCCGCAGCGAGCCTTCGCCATTTGTTATTACCTTGATCAAAAAGCTCAGCAGCGAGAAAAGATACTGGAAACATCAGCACTAATGACAGATCGTTAGGATCACCAAGTTGCGATCGTAATTCGCGGGATATGGTGACTCGTGTGCCTTCAACAAGGCCAATACCATTTGCCTTGTTGTTTATGGCAACAAGCGCAATCAGGGTACCGGATAGCATGATGCCAATACGCACAACACTAAAGTGCTTAGCACTGGTCATCCACCAACTGATTGCAAATACCATAATAAACACCTTGGTAAGCACACCGCTCCAATATTCCATCGCAACGGCCCTATTACTTGCCATAAATACACACACGGTAAGCCAAAAAAACAGCACCGCAAAAAGCACATGGCAAGAATTCCAATGTGGTTTTAACCGTAAAGAAATAAACAGGTGCCAAACGATCCCAAATATCGAAGCGACCGCGAGTAGCTTAGGAATTTTGAACGGCATCAGCACTGGGAATGCCTCGTGCAAACGAAAGTAACTAAACAAAATGAACAGAATAATAAATGCAATACTGACACGAATGGCACTAAATGCTGCAAATGGCAGAATAACTAGTGCAAACGCGGCTAATATTCCAGCCCCTTGGTATACCGCAAGTACGATTAGCGCAATACCCAAGCCACTTAGGAAAAGCCGATTTTGATAGATTAAATCACGCATAGCGATGCTCCCAAGCAATTGCTACACGCTTTACGATACCCATGACATCGTTACGGTAGAGATAAGTTAGATGTGCCACAAACAACAGCAAAATGAGCAGTCGTTTGGCAGTGATAAATTCGCTACTTATATAGCCAGTACCAAGCAGCGTAATCATACATATCCATGCACCGAGAATATGAGTTAGTTTATAAGGAACTGGTTCAAGCATTTGGCTTAGGAAATAAAATGCTAACGCTCTAAGACCATGCACGATAACTAAAGACAATACAGCACCCATCATTAAGTATTTAGGCACAAGCACCGACATCATACCCAGCATTATCAACGCCGATACCGCGTTAATCACTACCACAAGCTGAGCATTACGCTGGGTATAGCAACCTATGTTCAAAAGGTCCGCATGATGGCGCAAAACCACAACAACGATTAACAACGTAACCCACGTGGCGCTTTGTGAGTAACTACTAGGAAGTAAAATTGCGATTAATTGCTCGCTAAAAATCAGCATGACCATGCTGATGAGGATAGCTAGATTTAAGCTGCGGATAGTTTCATAACCGTATTGCTTTTTGTCGTAGGCAAGTTTTTCGAAACGTTTAGCAAACCACCACATTCTTATTGGCTCAAACGCAAAAGATGTCATCAGGGCAAACTGTGCAGCCACAAAATAAATAGCCAACGTTTGTGTATCTGAGCTTGATACAATAAACCAGTTTTCAGCACCATTACACGCGTATAAACAGATACTTGAGAACACAATAGATAACAGGAAATACAGATCAGCTTTTTTAATGACCAGCGGATAAGTTTTAAGGCTCAAAAGCAATGCAAACCGTATCTTTGCAAAGGCTATAAACATCGTGACCGCGCAGCAAATCGCGCCAGATAACATAACCCCCGTTACACCTAAACCACCGTATAAAAACAGCAGCGTTAAGCTACTTTGCGCAACGCCATGCAAAAGAGCAATAACACAGTAGGCTTTTGCATTACCCTGTACTCGCCAATAGCTATAGGGAATCGCCAACATTGCCGAGCAATACAAATTGACGAGTAAAAGATACAAGTCTAGTTTTTGCACTTCAGCAGGCAGCATGGCAACTATCTCGCTTGCGAACATAACAGTACCTAAAGTGAGTAATGAACAACAGGTAATACTCACCAAAGCACAGTCTCTAACCAACGAAGCAACTTCCTGTTTATTAGTACTTTTGTGTTTAAAAATTAATTCGGGTAGGCCAAGGCTTAGAAGCAGTGAACACGCTGCGCACACCGTTACTAAAAAATTTAAATAACCATACTCTTGCTGGCTTAGCACCCTTGTAACTATTGGCATCATTAAAAAACCAAGCCCTTTGAGAACTAAGACGGCTATCCCATAATATGCTATTTGCTTTAGGCCACTCATAACGCACCACCTATAGTGTTTGAACCCAGCTAGAGAGCTTTTTAGCTTGCAACTGTGCGTTGAAGTAGCGTGACACAAGTTTGTTTGCATTGATGCCCATAACATAACGAACATAAGGACTGAGTTGGCAAAATGCTTTCAACATCTCAAATAGAGCATCTTCATCGCCGGGTTCACAGAGCATGCCCACTTTGTCTGTAACAATTTCTGTTACCCCCATGAGCTTTGTTGATAGCACTGGGATGCCGCAGGCCATCGCTTCTTTTAATACTAATGGACCTGTATCTCTATCGCCGTTGCTAGCAACACAAAATGGCGCCACTAATGCAGTATATTTACGGCAATTGTCGGCTATCCATTGCGGTGATTTTCGACCAATAAAGCGAACTTGGCGGTTGATCCCAAGCTCGTAACTCAAGGTTTCTAGCACTTCAAACATAGGCCCATCACCGACTATATCGAGTGATATATAGGCATGTCTTTGCAGACGTTTAATGGCGGGAAACAAAAACTGCAGGCCCTTTTTTTCCACCAAGCGGCCAATAAAAATGAGTTTTATCTCTGAGTTTAAGGCCTTAACTTTATGGGAGAATATGTTTAAATTTACACCGCAGTGCAGCAACTTGGTTTGCGTATTTGTAAGTCGTTCAAATTGCGATTTCATATCTTTGCACACCGCCACAACAAAATCGCACTCATCGAGTTTTTGTTTTATGTCTGCGCCGTTCACATACACATCATGACCGTGCCCAATTGAGGACACAGTAACGCCAGCAAGCCGCGCGCCTACAATACCGTAGGCTAAAGGCCCATGCATAAAGTGGCAGTGTAAGTGGTCAACTTTAAGCTCTTTGATAAGATTTGCTAAAGCAGCGCCATAACCTATTAATGAGCGCGTTGAAATAGACTTAAATTTTGCCGCAGTACATAGCGCTTTGAACAGCCGAGTGCTTATCGCGTGAGGTTTGAGGAAGTCACTTAGCTTTGGTTTTGCAATGGAAAATACTTCAACGCTTGCAGCTAAATTCGAGGTAAAGCGATGAGTATTAAAGGCTAATACTGTAACTTTGTGACCAGTAGATACCAGCGCATTAATCTCCGTTATCACAAATGTTTCAGACGCGATTGGAAAACTGGGAACCAAAATAGCGATATGTTTCATAATATGCACTCCTAACGATATTAGTTAGTAAGGGCAATTATCATACCTGCTCAAATACCGCTGATTTACAGTTCAAATTAGCAAATTCGCACGCAATATTTGCATATTGCAACGCAAATTATAAATATCCCCCCAAAGTGGGCTAAAAACCGTGTTTTTTGATTGGCGCTTTTATTGCGTAGCTAGTGATAGATCTTTTTTGGAGAACCTAGTTATGAAATATGATGTAAGCGTGGTCATTCCCAATTTTAACTGTAAGCAATACCTCCCCATTGCATTTGCCAGCATTTTAAAGCAACGAGGTGTTATTACTGAAATTATCGTCGTTGATGACGGCTCTGATGATGGCAGTATCGAATGGTTAGAACTTGCACAAAAAACGCTTTCCAATCTCGTTTTAATAAAACAGCATAGATCTGGTGTAGTTGCAGCGAGAAACCGAGCCATAGGGCTTGCTCGTGCGCCCTACATCGCTTTTTTGGACGCCGATGACTATTGGATTGACGACAAACTAAAAGATCAACTCAGCTATATGAAGGCTCACCGTGAATGTGTTTTAAGCTTTACCAATTACATGCATGTGACTGAGCAATATCAGCCAATAATAGATTGTTTTTCCTATTGGCCTGAGTTCTATCAGTCGCAACTTAAAGACTCAACAGATTATATGCTTCTAGAAAACCCGCTAGATTTATTGCTGTGTGCTAACGTAATTGGCACTTCTTCAGTGATGGTTAGCAGCGATGCGATAAAAAGAGTAAACAGCTTTAATCCTTCACTTAAAAGCGCAAGCGATTGGGACTGCTGGTTAAATCTCGCTTCTATTGGAAATGTTGCATACACTTATCGGTGTGCCATGGGATATTTAATGCGTTCAGATTCAATCACGGCTAACAGAACTCGTCGCATTGAAGCAATGCAAGACATCATTGCGCGTGTATACGCTAAAAATCCCGTCAGTTTAAAAACCAAGATAAAAACAACAGCCAGAATGAGTGAATGCCACGGTGAGTATCAACGTGAACAAGGCAAAAAGTTTAGTGCTCTTTTTTACGCCGTTTGTGCGTTTAGTTTAAATCCACATAAACGCAACGCTAAGCATTTAATACACGACCTAAAACAACTTGTAACTGCAAGGACATAACATGTACAAAATACTTATTGTTGATGATGAAGAGCCAGTACTTAGAGCGTTAAATCGACTTTTTGCCAGACGCTACGACTTAACTTTGTACAGCGATCCACTTAAAGCAGTTGAGAGTTTTGAGCACTGCCATTATGACCTGATATTATCAGACATAAAAATGCCACATTTGGATGGTTTTACAGTACTAAAAGAATTCGCAGCGTACTTCCCTAATTCTGGAAGAATGCTAATAAGCGGATATACCGATATTGATGAATGTCGAGATGCACTACGTAATGATATAGCGCACATCATTGTGTCTAAACCATGGGATAACTTTGAGTTAGAATCTGTCGTTGCGCTGTTGTTGGAAAATTGCGCTTTGAAAAATGAACTTAACGAACTAAAAGCTAACGTCGTAGCTAAGTAGGTGATGGTCACTACCAACAAACTCTTCAATTTTTAGTCCGCTGACAGCCATATTTTGACTTACAACACAGTTATCTATGGGTAACCCTGTCAACATCAAAGGGAAGCCCTTCAAATGTTGCCAAGTTTGGTAATTTGCTAACGCATTAGAGCATAAAGATTTCCTAGAATAATGAAAATAATCGGACCAAGGTACTGTGTTAAAGTCGCCACTTATAAACCAAAAACCATCCAGCTTTTGTGTTAGCACATGAATCGTCTGTAGTAATTCGTTTCTTAACTTCCAGTCTTTATAACTTCTCGGAGATGGGGGATGAATTGCAAACAATTTAATGATTTTATCAGTAACTAACAGGTCTAACTCAATGTATCCAACGCGTTGTGTGTAGGCGTACACCACCTTGCTACTTAACAATGGATAACGAGAAATGACGCCAAGCCCCATAGGAAAACCAACACGATCATCTGAGCCAAATCTATAAAATTTAGGCTTTATTGTCTCAAACAGCGCTTTGTTATTATCGTTAAATTCTTGCACTATCAACACATCCCAATTTTGTAAAGCCAGATGCGACATTTGCTCGACAATATGAGGATTGTAATAACTTAGATTTATTTGCCTTACCGACAACTTAGCCGAGCCTTTAGCTGCAACAGTCAAATCTGAGAACCAGTTTAAATGAACGGCTATAAGAGTAAAGCTTGTGATAAAAAGCATTGCTCCTAAGTGGCGATGATAAAAAAAGACAAGTAGCGCGGGTAATAATGACAACATTAACCATTGATAACGAAAGCTCGCGATGAGATCGCCCAAATACCCCAACCGCGAGCTAAAAAATGCTGCGCTTAAAAATAAGCCATAAACAGCAATCGGTGTGTATTTCAAATTAATACTCGCTTTTCAATACTGTTACCATTTCCAAAACGCCTGACCAATATTCTTGGTTTTTTCAGCATTCGGGCTTAAATACCAACTTGTGTCGCCACTGCCATCCCCTCTGCTATACGATAAAAACTTAACGTATGCATCACCTAAATCTACGTGTTCTATTGGAGGGAGCCAGTCTTCAGGAAAAACAAGCGCATAAGGATAACCTTGCGAGTCTTTGTACTGCGTGTCTACGTTGCCACTGTTAGCCGAGAAACTAAGCCGAGTGCCATTACCGGGAAGGTGTATCTCTTGCCCAGTTACTTCGGTATATAAATACGGATCATAAGGGGCATTGGGTATACTCGCCATGGGTATGGGCGTATCAAAGTGCATAACGACTGTGAACTTGCTTCCTTGTATAATCGGCGCGTCCTGTAGAGTGTTGGCAAATTCAAATCCTGGAATAGACATTAGGCTTTTTGAATCTTTAAAAACCAGCATTTCTGCAGCGTTGGATAACCGTGTTGACTTAGGATAGCCAGAAATTTGTACAGAGGAACCGGGTTGGTAAATATTGATAGTCGCAATTGCAGATACCGATGTGCTAAACGGTATATGTAAATACCAATCATGGGTATATGATGCCCCACGAGCAATCATATAACCCGTTGCGGTGAGCGAAATTACCTGATTATCTCGTATCCCAAACCCTACTCTATAGCCAACTACTAAGTCGTTAAAGTCGTAATCACCTCGTTGAGGGTAGCTGTCCTCGTAGCTCACAACAAAAAATGAACCATTGCTTGGATAGTAAAACCAAGCGTCTGGCGTGACTATCACTTCGCTGTTGGCAACGACCAAAGGAGCTTCACTAACACCCGGTGCGGTTTCTTCTAAATACACCTTGTCTTTATAACTCAATATAGCAACATCTTCATAACCGCCGCTAAAATCGTAAAAAGCTTCAGGATCGCCAAGCGACGTGTTGGTCTGTAAAAACTCAACCGTTAATGACGCGCTGATAGCATTAGAAATATCATCAGGAACAGAGATTGATAAAGTGCCATCAAAAGATGAACCATAAATATCACTATCAGTGCTGCCAGTTATCCTTGAAGAGCCGCTGTCGCCTATTACGGTATAATGTAAAGTTCGTTGGGTATCATTATCAGATGCAACTACAGTGCTTGTTGGCGTAAAAAATTCGCTGTACTGCTTTGTTCCGCTTGGAGTAACAACCGTAACATAGGCATTTTTTATCGTTACGGCTTGCGACTGGGCTTTTTCGCTTCCACTGGCTGCCTCATTAACATCAATGGCAAATACCAAATGACCACTGTTATCTTGCCTAAACCACTCCAGGTCGCCTACTGTTGGGCTTTTATCGGCAATATGTGCAACGAGCAAATCAATTTCTCCGGCCCCCTGACGAATAGTATTTTTTAACTTTACCGACTCGATTGCTAATAACTCAAAGCAACACATAATGTACATAGCATAAATAAAGCGTCTCATAAATTAATCTCCTGAGTTATCTGAGGGTCGCCAGAGACAATAGAAAACATATCGATGATTACTTTCGACTTGATGTTTTCTAAATATAGATTGAGGTTGAGCACTCCACTGATCTTACCTAAGAACAATGTATTGCCATCCTCGGTATATACTTTCACGAAAACAGTGTCGGCACTAAATCCATAGCTTTGTGGATCGATTACAAGTGTGTGGTCACTAAACTGTGAAAATTGAAATTTATCATCGGCTAGATTATCGATAAGCAGCGTCGACGTTGGTGTCGTTGGCTGGGCTGTTTGCTGTGTTATCTGTTGCACACTATTTTGCGGTTGTGTATTGACTTGATTGGTTTGCTCTTGTGAAGAGCCACCGCATCCAACCACTATAAAGCAGCATGATATGACAAAGTAGTATTTCATGACTCACCCCATTTAACTGTAGATGTAGTGAGTTCATCAAGTTTTGGGCCATAACTAAGCTATTGATTTTAATAAACAACATTCTATATCAGTTGCAATTTGCAACGCACAATGAATACATAAGCTGTCGCTTGTTGAAAATCTACTAAATACCCCGCTGATGCTCTGCGTGATTTTCAAACCTTTTGTATGATGTGTTCTCGTGTTGTTGTTTATTAAGCCACATGTAGTGGCTCTATAAAAAATTTAGCGAAAACCCGACAACATTTTCTCACATATAACCGGTGTAGGTCTGTGATTATCATCAACAGCTACAAAGGTAAAGCTACCAGAGATTGCTAAGTGCTTGTCATCTTTGTGCATTCGTTCTAAGTAGATCTCAACTTCAACTTTTAAACTTGTATTACCTACGTGAACAACGCGAGATACAAGTTCAGCAAAAGTGCCAGCAGGAATTGCCTCTTTAAAATCAACTCTATCGGATGAAATTGTTACCAAAGGTTTTCGACAAAATCGGGTTGCAGCGATAAAAGCAGCTTCATCCATCCAAGCTAAAGCATCACCACCAAATAAGGTGTTGTGATGATTTGTTCTACCTGGAAATACTGTTTTAGTGATCGATGTTACTGAATCTTCAATACGTTTTGCAATAATTGCGTCTTTATCTATCTGTGTCATTTGTTACTACTTTTACTCGCCAATGTATCTTGCATTAATAATTGTGGATCAAGTCGCTCATTATACCAATTAAAGCGCCAATCTAAATGTGGACCGGTTACCCTGCCCGTTGCTCCGATATCTGCAAAATGGTGACCTGTATGGAGCTTATCGCCTACTTCAACATACAGTTTATTTAAATGAATATAGGTGGAGCTTATACCGTAACCATGGTCGACAATCACAGTCCCGCCGCTGTAATACAAGTCGGGATCTGCAAATGTCACTACGCCAGGTAATGGTGCCAAAACTGGAGTTCCCGTTTTGTTCGCTATATCAAGGCCATAGTGAGGATTTCTTGGCTTACCATTAAAAAACCGCTGACTGCCATACACACCAGAAATACGCCCTGGTGCAGGCCTTAATACTGGTTGTTTAAAATATTCTAGATCTGATTCAATCGCACGCGCTTCGCGAACCGCTTTTGCTTCAGCACGGATCCTTTCAAGCACTGATTTTGGGGGTGTTACATATTTCTTTTCAACCCCAGTGATTTTATCGATTTTAAATTCACGCTGGCTGATCACGATTTCTTTTTCGTGCTTGACTTGTTTATTATCAAACCAAGTTAACACATGTGTAGTCTGTGCATCTCTACCAAAGCCAAATACAAACTCGCCGCTAGGTGTCAGTTTGAGAGGCTTGCCGTTAAAGCTCACTTTGGTAGCGTTGTCGAGTTTACCAATCACCATGCCGCCTTGAGTTAGGTGCCCTTTTAGCTCAAGTGCTTGAGCTTGTATTGCAAGATGCAGTGAGCAAAGCAATCCACCCAACATCACCACGCTCTTTTTAAGCATGTGCTATAGCCCCCTTGCCAACGCCTTCGTATGCTTTAACGGTGATTGCGTTATCTGGCATTTGGTGTTTGATTTGCTCAGCAAGATACTCAGCAATGCATTCCACAGTAGTATCACAAGGTAAGATATCACAGCGGTTTTGGCTAATGGCGAGTTCAAAGTAGCCCTGAGTCGATTCATATGCAAAGCAGATATCACCTTCTTTGGAGGTGACAAATTTAAGCTCAGACGGCTGGATAATATCTTCTTGCGTACCAAGGTAAATATCTTGCCATTTGCTCGCCCATTCTTTTTGTAGCCTTGGATGCTTCATACCATCTACAAACACGCCGATTTGCGAACGATGACCATGAATTATGCGCTGACAATTGCCGTCGTGTTTTTTCAAACCATGACTGTAGTGATAATAAAAACTGTCGCTTGGTTCTGGTCGCAGCTCAATACCTATGTCTTTTACATTACTTGGCATGTTGGGCATGATAACCGACTTTAAAAACGCGATAACGGTTTGCTCAGTCACTTCTTCACCTTCAATAAGGCATAAGGCTTGCTCAGGCGCACTCATCGCCAGATGATGTGCATCCCCAAATTGGCAGTCCAACTCAACTCTGCCATTTTCAATCTTAACATCGCCATTAAAGCCTTTTGCGACTGCTAATTTATGATCTATTGTGTCATCAATGATGCGCTTGATTTGCTTTTTAACTAAAGCGAAGTCCAAAACCATTGATTCATCGTTAAGCTGACCATGTAAAGTCATATCGACTATCCAACTTTCGCCAACCGCGCCACGTTTGTTACAAAGGAAAGAAAAATCAATGACTGTCAGTGCATCTACAAAAAGGATCATAAACTTCCGGTAAATTAGTTTAATACTGGGGTTATTATAAAGTTTTTTAAGACAAAGATCGCCCTATAAGCGTAGGAGAATTCAATTTTAATGAGAATTATTCTTACAAAAGTACAAATATTAACTGTTCAGAGTTGTTTAGCGTACATCTGTACGCTAAAGTATCTCGGAAATTTTTAGCAAAGATTGTGAACTATGGAACCAAAAAATAGCTATACAAAAGAAGAATTAATCATATGTGGTCGTGGTGAAATGTTTGGCGAAGGTAATTGCCGCCTACCAAGTGATAACATGCTAATGATGGACCGCATCATTGAAATAAACGACAACGGTGGCGAATTTGGCAAAGGTCATATCATCGCTGAACTTGATATTGACCCAAGTCTTTGGTTCTTTGATTGCCATTTTAAAGGTGACCCAGTAATGCCTGGTTGCTTGGGCTTAGATGCTATGTGGCAGCTTGTAGGCTTTTTCTTAGGCTGGTCTGGCGGTCCTGGTCTTGGTCGTGCACTAGGCGTTGGTGAAGTTAAATTCACTGGTCAAATTCTTCCTACTGCTAAAAAAGTAACATACCGAATTGATATGAAGCGTGTTATCAAACGTAAGCTATTCATGGGTATGGCAGATGGCACTGTTGAAGTAGATGGCCGTGTTATCTACGAAGCGAAAGACCTAAAAGTTGGCCTATTCCAAGATACAAGCGCGTTTTAATAACGTCTAAAACAACAAAGCCCCGAAAAGGGGCTTTGTTGTCTCTAATACGGTTTGTTGTTAAGTTTTAAAGGTATTACGATTTTCAATCGCTTCGCGCCATCCACCCAGCCATTCTGATCTTGGCTCAATTTGTTGATATGGACATAACTCTTTTGATCTACCTGCTAGCCCCGCTTTAAATCCTTGTGAATGTGCTCTTTCTAAGCGATCTCTTTTCTGTCTCTTCATAGGTAAAACCCTCACCTTTTTTTCAACGATGTTGTGGACGTAATCGGTATAATTACGATCATCATCAACATTTAATAATTAGTTAATAAACCTGTAATTATCAAACCGATTGGCACTAAATTTGTGACCAACAATGGAGCTTTAAGTTCACTCCCTTGATAACACAGAAATTGTTTTTTAACTGATGTGTATCTTGCGCACATCACGCGTTATTGAGTAATTGAGAACAACCAGTACATCTTTGAACCGCTATCTACTTTTATAAAAAAGCATAGCAGCGATAGCACTGGAATAGAGCAGGATTGGCCAAACCTTCATCTTCAATAAATCACATAAGCTAAAGGCATGCAATGATCTTTATCAATAGTTTTAACTTAAAATCCCAACAAAAGATAAACTATCCAACATTAAAATATTTTTAGATTATATATTCAATGCTGATTCATTTAGAGACTTGTTTTTGATTAATTGAGAGTAAAAAAACATTCATAATTTTGACATAAAAACTTTTCTTTTCAATTCAAGATCAAAGATACACTGCCATATAAAGGGGACTTTAAAATGTAACAAATGTCCCCATATATGTTCAGTTAGCTAAACTTAATGTGATTGTGTTGAATATCATGGTTAGATTTAAATGTTGTTCATTAAAATTGATGCAACAGTCTAATGTGGCCACTAATTCTTAATCACTTCTGTGGCTAAAGCTAAAACTGCGCTCTTTTATCAGTTCACCCGTTCCATTTTGAGGTGTGCTATAAAAATTAACCGATAATTTATCCCGTACGTTATCAAGTTCAATGTGCGCAAATCCCCAAGTGAAACTTTTTGCCCAAACTAAGTCATATTCAGGGAATTGGCGCTCTTGATATTGAGCAAATGGCGTATGCGTACCGCGCATTTTTGATGCCGCACCACTGATAATTAGCGGCAGCTTTGGTTTGGAATGATTTGGTGGTAATACACGCGTGCAATCATCGGTTAAAAGCTCTAAATCGTGTTCGTGACCCGCGATATAGGCATCTGCATACTTGCAAAGTTCAGGTAAAATGAGTCTTCGTAATACATGACCTTCGTCGTATTTTGTGCCACCAATTGACCATAAGATATGATGCCCATAAACAATTTTCCACTTGGCAGTAGAGTTTTTTAAGCCTTTTGCAAGCCAAGCTAGTTGCTTATGATCTTCACCATTTAATGGCGTTTCGTGCTGTTCAATTTCTTCAACTGTTGCTTGCCCTTTTGCAAGCGCACTCGCTAAACTTTGTTCCGACCCATCCGCGTTAAGCGGTACTTCGTAGTAATGTTGACCAGCCAGTAACATATTGGTGTCAATCACAAAAAACTCGACATCGTTACCTGGTAAGCCTTGTTTGAAGCTATAATAGCCTTGCTTATCCATCACAAAGTTTGGTTGCTTTGCCATCCATGCGGTTTGCAGTGCAACACCTTTACGCGACGTTTTCCAATCATGGTTGCCAAGTGCCGAATAGATCACCAGCGATTTATTATTATCAAAAAGCGGCTTTAGCGGCGCTAGAATAAGGTCATTCATGCGTTTTTCATCATCTTTGCCGTCGTTCGCGTCAGCGCCATCAGGGTATATGTTATCTCCTAGCTGAATAGCGAAATCACACGGTGCTGTTTTACACAATGTAGCCATCGCTTGCCCCACCGCTTTGGCGCCACTTTGCTCCGTTGCGATGTCGGTATTGGGGTAGACAAATATTGGCGCGTGTGCGAATTCTTCTATTGGCCTGTGATCCTCTAACCAATCTTGTTTCTCAGACTCTATAAACTGTTTTGCATTTTTCGGATTATCAATGTGCTTTTGTTTTGGGTAATCGGTGCTGTAGCCGCCATCACCAAAGGCTAAAAAACTTATTGTTGAACTGTCATTGCTCGCTTCTTTAGCAGTTGCGTTAATAGAGGCAATGGCTAAGCAACATGCAGATAGAGTAAAAATGTATTTCATATAAATTGCAGCCAACTTGCATTGGCTGCCTCCACAAACTTATAACGAATTAAAACTCACACCAAACTCATAAGAGCGGCCATAGCTTTCATATTGGTAGTTGTACTGCTTTGCACCGTGATACAAGTAGTACGGTTCGTCAGTTAGATTTGTCGCGTTAAAATACAATTGGAATTGTTCCGTAATATTGTATTTTGCACTTATATCCAGTTGTAAGTGTGCATCTTGATAAACTCGCTTTCCTTGCTCTTCGTGTTGGAAACTTTTGCTCTTGTAGCTTGCGCTAAGTCGCGTAGAAAGCACATCATCTTCATAGCCAAACATCATGTTCGCAACCGTGTCTGATTGATTTTGCAGTTTATTATCCGCATCAATAAAAGTTGCATTGGTGCTAAACATCAATCCGTTGCTGAAGTTTTTGCTAAATGCCAGTTCTACACCGCTTAAATCGGCGTTTCCACCATTACGTGCTTGCATCACTTCTTTGTAACCAGACCATGTGCTTAAACCTTGAACTTGCTCAATAGCAATAAAGTTCGCGATATCTTTATAAAATACACCCGCTGAGATAACCCCTACCCCAGATGGATAATATTCAACTGAAAAATCAAGATTGTTCGATTCATATGGGTCTAATTCCGGATTACCAACCTCAGCTTTGCGCTCTATTTCAATCACGCCATCATCAAGGGATGTCTCAGTCTCTATGATCGCAAATGCCGCAGAATCAGAAAACTTAGGTCGAGCAAGCGTACTGGTATAGGCAAAACGGGTAATTAAATTATCTGTATATTCATATCGCAAAGTTAGGTTAGGCAATAGATGATCATAATCTTTGTTAGCTTGCCATTTGGTAATGTTAGTTTGCTCAATGTCGTTTACTTCATCTGTAACAAGCTCAACTCTGTTGCCATTCGTGTCAAAGTCGGTCGCTTCGTAGCGCAGTCCGGAGATCACTTGCCATTGACCAATATCCATCGTGAGCATCAAATACGCTGCACTAATTTGCTCTTCTGATGTGTAACTGCCACCAGCACTTTTGATATTGCTCTCTAAGCTATTGGTTTCAAATGAACTACGATTTAGCTTAACGAAGTCTCTCAATGCGTTTTGACTTAACCCTGGACCAAACTTACCTAAATCATAGTTGGGCTCGTTTGCTTTGAATTGCTCTGCAACGACATCATCAAAACCACCGTCAAAAACCAAAACATCTGCGTTTTTAAGTTTTTCTCGCTGTGTAAATTTCGCCCCAAATTTAAGTTGTGCGTTGTAATTTGCTACAACTAAATCTGTGCTCAAGTCTAGCTTGAAGCTTGTTGACTCATCTTCGCTAAAGTTGTTTTCAACAACCACTTCATCCAAAGAGAACTTGTTCAAGTCGTAAGCATCATCACTAGCTCTTAGAATGGGCTTTTCACCTAAGCTTGCGTAGCCAAGCCAAAAGCCTTTTCCTGCAAAACTAGTGTCGAGTCGGTTTGGCTCTTTTTCATTAGATTTTGAGTAACCTAAGCTGTACTCAACCAACCAGTCATTTAATTGATGTTCCGCGCCTGCAACGATAGAGATAACTTTTTGCTCCTCAAATCTATCTTTGGTATCTCTGTCCATTTTTGCAGCTTCAAACAACGCTGAATTTGTTGAAAATTCCGAAGCAACCAACTCTCCTTTATCAAACTTGTATTCGTTACGTAAACGATACTCATCATCGGAAAACTCACTAACAAGTGTTTTGAGATAATACAGATTCCCCTGTTTATCTTTTAAGTCTAAGTTGATAGCACCACCTAGTCGCTCTCTTTCAATCGTATAATGACGCTGCTCGATTTCTTCAGCAGATAGCACTGATGTTGTATTGCCGCTGCTATCTTCTAGGTCAGTGGCACGCCAGCCACCATCGGTTTCCATATTGTGCGAGCCAAAACGTCTTTGTGACCAAGACAATGCCGATGCAACACCAAAATCAAACCCCTTTGATAATTCAAAAATATCGCTATAGCTTGCCGACAACTTAGGACTGCTTTTTTCAACTTGTGCGTTATAAGTACTTTGCACACTTGCGCTGTAGCTTCTACCATCTCTATCAAACGCGCTTAAGCTCTTAACTTCAATACTGCCACCAATTGCAGATGCATCCATATCAGGCGTCACAGTTTTGCTGACCTCTAAACTTTGAATGAGCTCGCTTGGGATCACATCCATAGCGACACTGCGTATACCCGCTTCCGGAGAAGGCACGTTCGCGCCATTAATAGTGACGTTATTTAAATTGGGGTCGATACCACGTATACCTACAAATCGCCCTTCGCCTTGATCTCGTTGAATGAATATCCCAGGCAAACGTTGCAGCGCTTCAGCTGCATTTTGATCCGGTAACTGACCAATAGAGTCACTACTTACGATAGACTTGATCCCTTGGGCATTTTTTTGTCTATTGAGCGCTCCTGCCTGACCAGCGCGTTGACCAATTACAATGACATCTTCAAGTGTTACATCGTCGCTTTGTAAAAAAACATCAACATTTACAGTGCCATCGTTGCCAATCACTACTGTTTTGCGCACAGATTTAGCACCGAGGTAATCAACTAGTAGCGTATAGGTACCTGCAGGAAGATTCGTTATTTTAAAAGAGCCATCCCTTGCACTTACGGCGCTTCTACTGAGCTCTTCTATGGTTACTTTCGCGCCTTGAAAAAATGCATTAGTTCCCTCACTTGCTATTTTGCCAGCGATGGCGCTTGCAAAGCTTGAAGACGCAAATAATGCGCACGTTAAGCTCAATGCGACTTTAGATTTTGAAAATGTGAACGGTTTCATTGCTACTCTCTAGTTACACGGTAATTTTACAAACAGCTGTTTGCTACGACGGCACCGAACAATAGAGAATTGATATGTAAGAAATATTTCAGCGGGTTAACAAGACCTCGAAATTTGCATTAATTCGAACGATTTATGAGGGTTTTGAGCCATTTTGACCCCCTCTTTTTAGCTGAATTTACCGTTTTAATGCCAAATCCAACGTAAAAGCCTGTTAATTGTCATCATTTTGTCCCCTTGTATGAGCTATTTTAACCCTGCCTTATCAATATGCTTTGAGCAATACTGCTCATTCAGCTTGGTTTTGGTATGTAAAAGTGCTTGGTGAAATCGGGGCAATAATCAAAACCTCATATAAATTTGGACAATTAAGGCAATCAATGAGTGTTATGCAGCAAAGTTTTTTTAAATTGCACAAATCATTATGGGTAATACTAAGTGTAATAATCCCATTAACTATCCTAACGGTTATAAGCAATAGCACACTAAAAAGCTTTGCGACAATAGATTGGGTAGATTGCATCGGCGAAGGGGGCATTGCCTTTATGACCTTACTTTGGTTGGTCGCAACCCTTCTGTCTCGACCTAAAGGGAAAGTCACGCTGCTGTTGTTTTTTGGATTATCTGCGCTGCACATATCCATGCTTATGGACTTCCTCGATGAATTTTACCGTTTTGATAGCGCTAATACTTGGCTCAGTGCATTTGAGGCCTTTCCGGCATTTATTGGGATGATACTTATGTCTTTTGCAATGTATTTTTGGTACCAAGAACAGCAAATACTTAACTTTATGCTGTTAAAGAAAGAGCGTTTCTATCGCGAGTATGGTTTAACCGATCTTATTAGTGGCTTATACCGCGCCGAGTATATGAAACAGCAAATAGATAAAGAGCTATTAGCGTTAGATCATCACAATATCGCGTTTTGCATCGCATTGATTGATATAAAAGATTTCTCAGCGTTTAACGCTAAGTATGGTGTCACTAAAGCCAATAGCCTACTTGCAGATGTAGGCCAAATCATCTTACTAAATTTACGCGATACAGATTTGGTCTGTCGATACGCCAGCGATAGATTTATCGTACTGATGCCCAACACCAATTTGACTACAGCAAAGCAAGTAATTAGTCAGGTCGCAGATAGAGTGTCTAATCATAAGCCCTACGCGCAAGGAGATTCAATTTCAGGCTGTAATGATGTGCATTGGTTATGCGTGCAAGCACAAAAAGGCGAACAACAAAAAGGTATACTTGCTCGTATTAATGAGCAGCTAAATACACAGAAGTCGGCGGCATAATGGCGCGGTTTTATGAAGTAGAAGATGCCATTTTCGATGCGCATACGCTTATTTTACCAATCGTTGAAATGGCCGCGCAGCGCGGTGTTGCAAGCGATAAGATACTCAACGGCTCAAAGCTATTTTACTCCGACCTTTATAAGCAAACCAAACAAATAAGTTTTGCACAATTACATTGTGTTATCAGCAATACCAGCAAGCTGTTAAGTGCCGATGGCATTAGCTTTTTACTTGCTGAGCGCTTATTCCATAGCCTGCACGGTAACGCCTTTCAAGCACTTATGCATGCCTCCAATTTGCAGCAAATGTTTAGAGTAAGCCAGCTTCTACAATTCGAGCTATTCCCATACATGTACGCCAAAAGCTACCGCGGAGATAATCAGCTGCATTTTGTAATTAATTTTTCAGTGTCGGAGCCTAGTGACTCTGTTAAAGGGTTTTTCTATGAGTTACTAGCTGGGTTAATTGAATGCCTACTGAAATGGCATGTCAACAAGTCAACCACTAGACGTAAAGAGTCACACGGATATCATATTAAATTCCCGATTGCTCAACCTAGCCACATAGAGCAATTTCATAGCCATTTAAGCTATCAATATTCATTCGCACACCCGATGTTTATCGTATCGGTTAACCGCAACATGTTGCTAAAACCACATGACAATGCGCTACCAGCAATGACCTATTACTATCTCAAACAAGCAAGGCCATTCAATTTAGTAATAGGTTTTAAACAATATATCTCAACTCTAATAGCAAAAATGCCTAAAGCCACCAGCGAGCACATTGCAACAGCAATGGGTATGAGTAGTGCAACACTTAAGCGAAAATTAAAGCAGCACAATACCAGCTTTAAATTACTCAAAGATGAGTGGCAAAAGCAGCAATCTCTTATTTATATTACAGCGCAAGGATACTCCAATGAGCAAGTAGCCCAAGCGCTGGCCTTTAGTGATATTACAAATTTTCGGCGCGCTTTTAAGCGCTGGACGGGTAAAACCCCAAGTGAGCTTAGAGCCCAGATAACTTAGCGTACTTTCGCCTAGTTATTTAGCTTCTGAATAATTTGCCAACGCAGCTTTCTAGCCAACTCGTCATCTATGTCACCTAAACTTCCCAATGCATCTTGGTTTATATGTGGATGCGTATTATCAGAAAACACATAATGATCAAATATCGCCTTCCATGCCTGTTTTTGCGCACTTGGCAAATGGCCAACAGACAAAATTGCATGCAGCAATGCATCCGTTGGTAAGCCCAAATTCACATCACCTTGGCGCCACCAATAGTTAATTAAACCGTTGATAGACTCTGTGCTTTTTACGTGATGCCACCACATGCTCGGAATGTAAATTGCATCCCCGGGTTCTAACGCTACAAACTTTGCGCTATGTAATGCGTTGTTAAATTTAGGATATTTAGCATGATCAGGGTTAGAAAAATCAACCATACTGACTACCTGCCCAGCGGGCGTAAAGTCAATCGGTCCAGGGTATAGGCAATCAATCAGTTGTGGCTCAAATAAAGTAAACTGCCGCTTGCCGGCAACAACGCACGCGATATTATCTGGTACATCATAATGTGCCGCCACTTCACTTTGATTACCAAGCCAAATACTCACCAATGGCCCGAGCTCAAGCATCGGCAAATTGTTATCTTGCTGAAGGTTAGGTAAACAATACCCTAACGTAGTTGACCCCATGTAGAGACTTGGTTGATTTTCGCTATTTTGATTAAGTAATTGATTAAATAAATCTTTAAGATGTGTTTTTACTTGCGAGAAGTTTTTTTCGCTATGATTTTCTTTATAAAAAAATCGTCCATTATACTTAGCCTCGCACTGATAGGCATACACCCCCACGCCAGCATCAAAACCTTGTAGATATTCGCAAAATGCTTCATTTGAGTGATTTGCAGCTGCAACAATTGGCCAGTCCTTAACCACATTTCTAAACACCAGAGGTTGAGGTGTTTGCGCTTTAGACTCAGCGATAACAGTTGCAACCATATCATGTGCGTTTAATTCGCTATGCTCCTTTATGTGCCCAATTAACACGCGTATCTCCTAAAGCTGCTCTTTAGCTCGTACTAGCTTTCGTAGCTGACCTAGTGACGCCAATACCATATAAATATGCTGCAGGAACCCTTGTTTATTTAACTCAAACAATGCGTTATCTGATAAACGAGAAAGCGTATCTTCATTGATGGTATATAAGCCACTCAAACGATCTGCCCCAGCGTTAATTAATGCACTTTCTAACAATTCATGCTTTAGTAAACTGGTAAAAAACGCTTGGCTTTGACTGTGCCCGTTATGTATGGTCAACAATATGCTATTGACGTTTTGCAAATATTCACTCATGCCACCTTGGCTTGTAAACAGCGCTTCTCCCTCTTGTGTATTCACCCTTGGGTGTGACATATCAATATGCACCGCAGGTTCGCTAACTGGCATGCCATTTTGCTGTTTTTCTACAAATCCAATTAAAAAGGGTTGGCGTAAAATGCTCAGTGGTATGTTATCTGCCCGCCAGCCGCTGTCTGTTAGATACAAATTCTCACGCTCGTTAAATCCGAGCAAAACGACCGCTTCAAACTGCCCCGTTTGGCCATTCTTTTTAAAAAAGATCGGGTAATCACTTTGTAATTGTGCAAATTCTGACGGAAATACCCGCGTAATACTTACATCGTCGCCAAGACTTGCACTACGCTGGGTAAGGATCTTGATATCTTTATGGGTAATATTATCTAGTAGTTGCTCTTGACTCATAAAACGTCCTTTAACTAAATCGTTGAAATACCAAATTTGGCAATATTAGTGAGCAAGTCACGGTTTGTCGGCAATGTTCCCAAACCTCGCTTGGCATTTTGCGTAACTTGCTTAAATAGCGTATTAATCTCTTGTTGAGTAATGACATTTGCAGAAGCTCGCTGATATTGCGCAGGTGAGAAGCCCATCCCATACAATACGTACTGATAACTCGCTGGCGAAAAAACCTCATCGATGTAATCTAAATCACCGTGCTTCGGTGGTTGATATTGCCAAAGCAGTAATAGCTCTTGCAGAGACTGTGGAATATGCTCAGCGCGCATAGTTTGCCAATAAAGGGTATCTTCACGATTACTTAGCACATAATGCAACTTTAAAAAGTCGATGATGCGTTGCCAACGATAACTAAACTTAGCATTAAAGCGATTTGCCACAACATTCATCATGCAACGTGTTTTGGGAAAGTTTTCACTAAGATACTGCGCGCTTAACTCGATCATAACCAAAGCGGACGCTTCAAGCGGCTCCAAAAAGCCCGCTGACATGCCAATTGCAACACAGTTATTGTGCCAAAACTTCTCTCTAAATCCTGGGTTAAATTTGATTTCTCTAATACTATCAAGCGCTGGAGCTGCTAAACCTTGTTCAGTGATGTAATTAGCAAGTTGTTGTTTTGCCTCTTCAAAGTCACAATAATCACAGGCAAAAGTATAGCCAATGCCGCGGCGGGTTGGCAGTGCGATATCCCAGATCCAACCAAAAGGTTGTGCCGTTGATTTAGTACATGACGCGATGTTAGCATGCGCTTCACTATGACTAACTTGGGCTGCTACCGCGCTGTCATTTTTTAAGACATGCTTTTGCGATAACCAAGGAATGCCAAAGTGCTCACCTAATAAAAGCGACTTGCTGCCAGTACAATCAATAAATAAATCAGCAACTAATTGGCCGTGCTCTGTGGTCTTAACGGCCAGTATATCGCCCTCGCTATCAGCAAGTACCTCGCAAACATCATCGACGACAAGTTTAACGTCAAGTCGCTCAGTACAGTGTTCTTTAAGTAATTTGGCAAATTTATCTGCATTTAGGTGATAGCCATAATTGGCTTTCCCCGCAAATTGCATATCGCTGGGTAGCCTAGGTGCTTTGTTTTCATCACACCAGTAAGCTTGGGCGCTTACAGCATGGGCAAAATCGACTTTATCTTTAACATCGAGCCAAGGCGTGACCATATCAATGCCTTGCTCGAAGCCGACTGGCAACGAAAATGGGTGATAATACGAATGACTCTGTGCACAACCCCAATTTATAAATTCAGATCCCTGTTTGAATGAAGCGTCGCATTTTTGAATAAACTCCCCTTCAGCTATGCCTATTTTCTCCAATGTCTGGCGCATCGTCGGCCATGTACCTTCACCAACGCCAATGATCGCTATATTGGCAGATTCAACTAACGTTATTTCAATTTCGTGTCGATGCGTTGCGGCCAATATACCCGCAGTTAGCCAACCGGCGCTTCCACCGCCAACAATCAGTACACTTTTTATTTGTTTAGAGTGTGCCATATGCATTTTTCTCGTGACATTTTATAAAGCAAAGCCGCAATTAAGTGCGGCTTTAAATTAATAATAGTACGATTCCAAACGTTTCAGTTTAGAAAGTATAACGCGCACCTAAGTTATAACGCGCTCCGTATTGAGCGCCATTTAAGAACTGCTCAGGGTAACGCACGTACACTCGTTGCGTTTCTTCGGTAATATTTAGGCCCTCAAAGAACACCGTCAACTGCTCTGTTACCTGATAGTTTACGTTAACGTCAATTTGCGAGTACGCTTCCGTAAACGCTGGTGATGAGTGCTGATCAAAATCTGACAAGAATTCATCACGCCAGTTGTATGAAATTCTTACTGATAAACCATCTTTATCGTAAATCGCTGATAAGTTAGCTGAATCGCTCATGCCCACTAACGCAAACTGCGGCGTTGTGATATCACGATTTACGCTTACGTCACCGTTAACTAAAGTCGCATTTGCTTGTACACCAAAGCCACTGTCGCCAAACATATGTTGTAGTCCAATTTCCCATCCGTATAAACGAGATGCTCTTAAGTTTACGTCTTTAGAAACCGCAAAGGTGGCTAACGGATCAGTCTCATCAGCGCCGATACGCGTGCCAGGCTCAACGCCCATATTGGCATTAATACGGTCGTGGATAGCCTGATCTGACGGCTGAATGCCCTCTGCGATTAACTGCTCTCGAGCTTCTTCAGCACGTGGGCCCGTAAATACATCACGCAGGCCTTCTATGGTCTCGTTAGTTGTTACATTTACAAGGAAGTTATCCACTTTTTTATTGAAGTAACCCACTGAAACGTAACTGCCTTGGTCATAATAGTACTCTAATGACACGTCGTAGTTATCAGCTACATATGGTTTTAACTGAGGATTGCCAACTTCAACTTTACGTTGGCCTACTTTTGGATTCCCAACGAAGTTTTTGGTTGAACCAAGTGCATCAATAGGTGGACGTGTCAAAGAGCGTGAGTATGAAGCACGAGCGATTACATCATCCACTAGCTCATAATCTATATCAATGCTTGGTAAGAACTCTTCAGTATCGCCCGAGCCATCTGAGAAGCTTTGTTCTGTTGCGTAAACATATTCCCATTCGTTACCGTTTACCCACTCCATGGCAACCGCTGGGCGCTCTAAGCCCATTGATTCAATCTCAGTTTTTTCAAAGCGTACACCCACTGAAACATTCAAAGGTCTTTGTGCAACCTCAAAGGTCATATTGGCTTGCGTATAAAGTGATGTGGTCGTTTCTTTTACTCGACTGTCGTTATCAATTGGCCCAGATTGGAATTTACCATTAACGTCTTCTGGCCATCCGTCGTTAAAAATATCCGGAGCAATCGTATCTTCAATGGTTTCAAACAGATTAAGAACCTTGTCAAAATCAGCGGTTAAATAGTAATTAACTGGCTTATCACCTGCATTTGAAAAACCGTCTAACAAACCATCTAGTGCGACACGATTAAACATGTCATCAGGGAAATGCACTGCAGACCAGTTCCACCAACCTGCAGGTAGGTTTTGAGAGTAAGCAGTGGTATGCCTAAATTCCATTTTTGTACGCGCAGCACCAAAAGACACTTTGTTTAAGAAGCCGCTTTCGGTGTTAACCCACTCACCTTTGAGCTGGAACTGGGTCATGTCATTGGTTTTATCTTCTTGTGTCACTGCACCAAACAATGACCCCATGTCAGCGCCTGTTAGCTCTGCCTGAGGGTTACCTTGACCGTTTACTAAATCAAAGCCCCACAAAGGTACACCGCTACCCGCTACCGAATTGGTTTTGACATTAATGTTTGCGGTATTAGGACCAAACGCATCTCCTGCATCATCACAAAATCCACAAGACGTGTTACCGATGATCAAAAATGCATCGTTACCTAAACCAGCACCTTTATTAGTTGCAGAAGAGTCGTGCGCATCAAGCTCAAATTTAAGCGAATCAGACGCTTGCCACTGAAGATTTAAACCTAAAGACTTGTTCTCATTTTCATATTCGGCACGACTTAAGTTAGTTGCGTAGTCGCCACCTATTTCCGCTACATTGGTGTATGTGCCGTTTTCGTTGATAGTGGCACTTTTTACGTTACCACCGTTGTTAAACCAAACACCAAACGCATTACGATTCGACTCAAACTCCAATTTTGAATAGGTGTAGTCAACGGTCGCTGTAAAATCATCACTAACAGCATATTGCAAGACAAGCTGACCATTTACACGCGTACGCTCATTATCGTTGATAGAGTAACCTGAGTTTTGAGGATACCAAGTTGCGCCATCTGAGCGCTGGTTATTGTCGGTTAACTCTAGGTTTGGTGAAGCGCTTAAGTCAACATTGGGGATCCAGTTGTCGATTGCCGCTTTTTCTTCACGATTATTTCTATCTTGGTAAGAACCCGACAACAACACACCAAATTTATCATCATTGAAGGTATTGCTATAGATACCAGATACTTCAGGTGTAATATCATCGCCTGCTTCATTTGAGGTTTCTAGTACCCCCTTAACACCAAGTGACGCTTTAAGGCCTGGCGATGTTAGCGGTCTGGCGGTGAGCATGTTTACGGTTGCACCAATGCCACCACTAGGTAAATCTGCTTTAGTTGTTTTATAGATTTCTACCGCACTGACACCTTCGGTAGCAATATTTGCAAAATCAAATGAACGACCGCCAACAGTTGGTAGTTGACGTCCGTTTAAGGTCACTAAGTTAAACTCAGGTCCCATACCACGCACGGTAACTTTACTGCCTTCGTTGTTACTACGGTCAATCGACACACCTGTAATACGTTGTAGTGATTCAGCTAAGTTGGCATCAGGGAATTTACCAATGTCTTCGGCGGTAATGGCATCTACAACACCTGTAGCGCTTCGCTTCACATCCATTGATTTAATTAAACTGCCTTTGATACCTGAAATTTCGATAACTTCGATATTTTCTTGTTGTTCTTGAGCCATTGCATTGGTTGCAAAGTTACCCGCTAAAATAAGCGATAAACTCGTTGCTAGCATGGACTTGTTGAAATGTTTTGTTGTCATATTGATCCCCGGACCACACGATTGTTTATAGCTTCTCGAAAACGTAGTGCACATTTTCAAGAAACACACAATGTAAGCGCTTACAAATTTAGTTAAAAAAATATGAAAGCGCTTACATTCAACTTAGAACATATGATGTTTATAGTCAAATAAAATATCATACACTCTATTTGATTAGTTTTATTTATTTTATATATCAGGCACTTGTTGCGCTACGCATGATAAACACTTGAGCCTCGCGCCTTAAGTTGAGGCACAAATACAGGCGTCACCTGCACCTCTTTTTTGTTGTATACAGTTTTTAGTATCGAATATGCAGCCATTTTACCCATGTCATAAATGGGATAGTCAATGGTGGTTAAGGTTGGATACAAATAACTTGCATAGATAATATTATCAAAACCCACGATGGATAATTCATCGGGCACCTCAATGCCTAATTCCCTCGCTCTACTCATTACCCCTGAGGCCATTTCGTCATTTGCACACACTATTGCGGTAAATTTTTGTCCTCGCTCTAAAAAATAGTCTAGCCCTTTGCAACCTGAGTCTTGTCGATAGTCACCTTCAAACAACTGAGCTTGGGTAAATGCAATTTTTGCCTCATTTAGCGCTTGTTTATGGCCCGTTAAGCGCGCTTGAGCATCTTGTTTCCAAAGTGGCCCAGATATATAAACTAAATGTCGATGTCCTAAGTTAAGCAGGTGCTGTGTTGCAAGGTAGCCGCCTTGGCGGTTATCAAGGCAAATACACCTATTTTTGAGGCTTTCTATATAACGGTTGATCAATACAAACTCTATTCCACGGCGTTCAAGCTCAAGCAGATATTCATCACTCACAGCTTCAGCATGTAAAATTAGCGCATCACATTTACGACCAATTAAAAACTCTATGCTTTGCTTTTCTCTTTGTTCATCTGAGTGACCAGAGGTAATAATGGTGTGCTTACCCTCGTGTCTTAGCGTTTCTTCTATAGCACTCATCATATCCCCAAAGAATGGGCCATGAAGCTCTGAGACTAAAACGCCCACACTATTGGAGCGATTAGAAGCAAGTGACTGTGCAATTGAGTTAGGTTGATAGCCAAGTTCAGCCATTGCGTCCAACACTTTTTGTTTGGTTTTATCGCTTACTTTAGCGTTGTTATTCATTACTCGAGACACTGTAGCTAACGATACCCCTGCCAGCTCAGAGACTTGATAAATGGTGACCATACACTTCCTTAAAAACTATTGACTATGTTGGTGTTTTAACTCGCTAAGCTTAGCTTGAATAGATGACATAGTTTGCGTATCAAGCATGTAATTACGCATCAAATAAGCAACTACAATTGAGCCAAATGCTGGCAATATACTAAAACTTAAAGCAATACCCTGCTGAGTGTGCTCCGATTGTGCCATATCAGCTTGATAACCAAAATAGCTAAGTAGCCAACCTGCAATAGCGCCGCCCAATGCAATGCCCATTTTTATAAAAAACACCACTGATGAATAGACCATCCCTGTAACGCGACGCTTGGTAGTTAGATGCCCGTAATCTATGGTATCGGCCATCATCGCCCAGAGCAAAGGTGTCGCCATTTGTAAGAAAAAGCTCCACAATGCAAATAGTACAAATGCAATTTGCCACTGACTTTGACTTACAAAAAATGCTAATGCACAAAGTAGTGCAGCCAACACTTGTAACACTATATAGGCTTTTACCTTACACACCTTGCTTGCAAGCCAACTCGAACACGCACACCCTAAAATGCTTGCAATCATGCCTATGGTTACAAAGTGACTGACCATTTGCGGCATCTCTAAATAATATTTAACGTAATACACTGCCAGTGACGCTTTAAGTACTTGCCCCGTAAGTAGGCTCACCCCCACCAACGATAAAATACGCCATTGCGAGTTTTTAAATAGCAATTTAAAGTCACTTGAGATAGAAGGAGTTGATGCGCTGGGCTTTATTGCTACGCGTTCTTTAGTGCCCAAAAAACACAATAAAAACAATACTAAGCCAAGTAGCCCCATAACCGCCATGGTAAGCTGATAGCCGCTTTGAACATTACCTTGACCCAACAGGTCTACCAAAGGCATGGTCCCTGCTGCGATGATAAGTCCACCAAGCATCCCAAATACAAAACGATAAGATTGCAGCGAAACGCGTTGCTGCGGATCGGCGGTCATTACCCCGCCTAGTGCCGAATAAGGAATATTGATAGCGGTATACACCAACATTAACAATGCATAAGTGACAAATGCATAAGCCACTTTTAAGTTGTATGGCCAATCGGGCGTTGTAAAAGCCAATACACTGATCAGCGCAAATGGCACACACAGCCAAAGCAGGTAAGGACGATATTGACCGTATTTAGTATGGGTCCTATCTGCAATGGCCCCCATTAACGGATCGGTCACTGCATCAAATATGCGTACAACTAAAAACAGTGTGCCCACCAACGCAGGTTCAATGCCCATCACATCGGTGTAAAACAGTAGCAAAAACATCATTACTGTTTGAAAAATTAAATTACTCGCCGTATCCCCTAACCCATATGCTATTTTTTCTGTTTTTGTCAGCATAATTGTTATCTCTATTTTTTACGCGATAGCAGCATATCTCGATATGCCAAAGCGCTTTGTTTAAGTGTTCTTTGTTGGGTTTGGTAATCAACATAAACTATACCAAAGCGTTTTTTATACCCTTCTGCCCATTCAAAGTTATCCATTAGGCTCCATGCAAAATACCCTTTGATATTCACACCTTTAACTATCGCTTGCTCCAGGGCGCTTAAATGACTTTGAAAATACGCGATGCGCGCATTATCTACCACTTGACCATCAACAAGCTTATCGTCAATTGCTGCACCATTTTCTGTAATATAAATGTCCGGTAAAGTGTAGCGCTTATTCAAGTCAGTTAATAATTTAACCAAACCTTGCGGGTATACCTCCCAGCCCATATCAGTAAGGTTCATGGTGTGAGGCGCACAAACCTTAAAGCCATCATGCTCACAGTGCTGATAAATCGCTCTGCTGTAATAATTTACACCAAGAAAATCTATAGGTTGCGAAATTATCGACATGTCTCCCGCTTCAACCTGCGGACGGTGCTCTTGGGGCATAGTTTGAAGTATGTCTGGATAGCGCCCCTCCATAAGCGGTTGCAAATACCATTGATTAAAGTGCTCATCTGCGAGCTTGGCGGCGGCAATATCTTTTTCATTGCTGCTTGCAGCATAACTAGGGCTAAAATTTAGCACAATGCCATTTTTGCTCTTTGGACTATTTTTACGCAGCACCTGCATCGCCAAGCCATGAGCGAGTAACAGATTATGAGCGGCCTGTTTGCCACGTTGCTTACCTTGTAAACCTGGAGCATGAATACCCACTTCATAACCTAAATATGCACTACACCATGGTTCATTGAGCGTTGCATACGAATACACACTATCTGCGAACGCTTTGGATACAATGTCCACATAATCCGCAAATGCAACTGCCGTTTCGCGATTTAGCCACCCTCCTTTATCCTCAAGATGCTGTGGTAAGTCCCAATGGTATAGCGTAACAAACGCTTTTATATTTAACTCGCCAAGCTTATTAAGTAAGGTTTTATAAAACGCTAATCCTTCTGGATTTGGCGAACCGTCTTGGTTAACAACACGCCCCCAAGCAATAGAAAAGCGATAGGCATCTACGCCTAGGCCCGCAATTAGTTGTACGTCTTGTTGCCAATGCTTAACATGCTCACAGGCAACATCGCCATTCGAAGAGTCAGCAATTGCCCCTTGTACGTTACAAAATGTATCCCAAATTGTATCTTGCCTTGAGTCACGCGCACCCTCAATTTGAAACGAAGACGTGGCAACGCCAAAAATAAAAGACCGGTCATTAAGCGGTGACATGTTAGACAAGTTCAGTGAGTTCATGTGTTCTACTCTTAGTATTTTATTGTTAAAAGCGGTGTTAGCTTTTTAAAAAATCGATTGCAAAAAAGCCTTGCTTGTTGCTTTACATCATGACTATGCTATAAATGAAAGCGCTTACATTTCCATTTAACGTTAATGGCAATCTAGCGAATGGTCAAGCCGTTTTAATATTTAAATCGCTAAGCTATTAAAATAAAAAGTTTAATTTTAATGAGGAACAAGTATGGCAGGGTCACCAACAGTCATGCCACCACATGGCACAGCCGAACAACACAGCGGCACTAATCATATGTTTGCACTCAGTGCACTCACAACACTGTTTTTTATGTGGGGCTTTATAACCTGCTTAAACGATATTTTGATCCCCTATCTTAAAGCGATGTTTTCGCTTAACTACACTCAGGCGATGTTGATCCAATTTTGCTTCTTTGGTGCCTACTTTGTGGTATCACTTCCCGCTGGCAAACTGGTTGCTAAACTTGGGTTTCAAAAAGGAATCGTGGCTGGGTTACTAATAGCTGCTCTAGGCTGCGCACTTTTTTATCCGGCAGCAGCATTGGCACAATATAGCTTATTCCTTGGCGCATTATTTGTTTTGGCCAGCGGTATTACCATTTTGCAAGTCTCTGCTAATCCATTTGTAAGTATATTAGGCAGCCCCAAAACTGCCTCTTCTCGCTTAACCATGACGCAAGCATTTAACTCACTGGGGACTACCGTAGCTCCGGCATTTGGCAGCATGTTGATTCTCTCGGCTGGTGTTGCAAGTCAAGATGGCAGTGAAGTTCAGTTCTCTTACTTATTGTTATCGGCCATGTTATTGGTACTGGCTTTGGTGTTTGCACTAATAAAGCTGCCAAGTGTTGAGCAACAACAAGCACAAAATACCGTAACAAGCCGTTTTGCTATTTTGCATCACAAGCATTTAAGTTTGGGCGCAATCGCCTTATTTTTATACGTTGGTGGTGAGGTTGCCATTGGTAGCTTTTTAATCAACTACATTGGCCTTGAAAATATTGTCGGACTTGAAGAAGCACATGCAGCGCATTTAATTGCCTACTATTGGGGTGGCGCAATGGTTGGCCGCTTTATTGGCGCGGCTGTCATGCAAAAGGTGAATGCTGCAAACGTACTGGTATTTAACGCTCTGATGGGAGCAACGCTGGTGCTATTAGCTATTTTTGCCAATGGTACGTTGGCTATGTGGTCACTGCTGCTCGTGGGGTTATGTAACTCAATTATGTTTCCAACCATTTTCAGCTTGGCTATTAACTCATTAAAATCACAAACCGCTCAGGCCTCAGGTTTATTGTGCCTTGCTATCGTAGGCGGCGCTATCGTGCCGCTTTTACAAGGCATGCTTGCAGATAGTATTGGTTTGCAAGCTTCTTTTATATTGCCGTTATTGTGCTTTGTTTATATCGCATATTACGGTTTTGCAGGTACGACACCACAAAAATTTAAACGCTTCGACATTCAACCGGAAAAATTATGATGCCAAGAACTTCTTTAATCACATCTGTAATTATCGCCGCTTTTGGGTTAACGGGTTGTGCACAAGATTTAGAAACAAATACTGAGCAGACAACACCCGCTGCAAGCACCGCTATATGGCCAAAATTGCCCAAAACTGTGCCTATAGACGAAGATATCGAAAGTAAGGTATCGGCGCTATTGGCAAAGATGACGTTAGAACAAAAAGTCGCGCAAATGATCCAACCAGAGATCCGTGATGTCACCGTTGAAGACATGCGCCGTTATGGCTTTGGTTCATACCTAAACGGTGGTGGCGCTTTTCCTAACAATAATAAGCATGCTACACCCGCAGACTGGATAGCACTTGCCGAAAAGATGTATCAAGCGTCGCTAGACGATAGTCTTGATGGTATTAGTATCCCTACCATGTGGGGTACAGACGCGGTTCACGGCCACAATAACGTGATTGGCGCTACCCTGTTCCCACATAACATTGGTTTAGGTGCCGCTAATAACCCCGAACTTATTGAACAAATAGCCGCTATCACCGCAAAAGAAGTGATGGTGACAGGCATCGACTGGGTATTTGCGCCTACTGTAGCGGTTGTGCGTGATGATCGTTGGGGCCGCACTTATGAGGGCTACTCAGAAGACCCAGCCATTGTAGGAAAGTATGCAGCAGCAATCGTATCTGGATTGCAAGGCAGATCCGGTGACGGCTTCTTAGGTGATAAACGGGTGATTAGCACTGTTAAGCACTTTATTGGTGATGGTGGCACGCAAGGGGGTGATGACCAAGGCAATAACCTAGATAGTGAACAAGACCTGTTCAACATTCACGCGCAGGGCTACGTACAAGGTTTGAGTGCTGGTGCGCAATCGGTGATGGCGTCATTTAACAGTTGGCATGGTGAAAAAATACATGGCAACAAATATTTGCTCACCGATGTGTTAAAAAATCAAATGGGCTTTGACGGCTTTGTGGTCGGTGATTGGAATGGTCACGGCCAAGTTAAAGGCTGTAGTAATGAAAGCTGCAGTCAAAGCATAAATGCTGGGCTTGATATTTTTATGGTTCCAACCAATGCTTGGAAACCACTATTAGAAAACACCATAGCACAGGTAAAAAGCGGTGAAATAAGCCAAGCACGTATTGATGACGCCGTATCTCGCATACTCAGAGTTAAATTTAGAGCTGGGCTGTTTGACAAGCCAAGCCCAGCAAACAGAGCGCTTTCAGGTAAAACTGAACTGATCGGGCACCCTGAACACCGAGCCGTTGCGCGCCAAGCTGTTCGCGAATCACTTGTTTTACTTAAAAATAATGACAGTATTTTACCGCTTAAGCCAAGCATCAATGTATTAGTAGCTGGTGATGGCGCCGACAACATCGGCAAACAATCAGGTGGCTGGACAATCACATGGCAAGGCACAGGTAATAGTAATGACGACTTTCCTGGCGGTAGTTCGATTTATGATGGCATTAACAATGTAGTATCTGCACAAGGCGGCAAAGCACAGCTTAGCGTTAACGGGTCATTTACTGATAAACCCGATGTGGCAATTGTGGTGTTTGGTGAAGAGCCATACGCGGAAGGCAATGGTGATTTAGACAACCTTGATTACCAACGAGGTCAGGCAAGCGACCTTGCCCTTCTTAAACGATTAAAAGCTCAAGGTATTCCCGTTGTATCGGTATTTATTACCGGCCGCCCGCTTTGGGTCAATCCTGAGTTGAATGCATCTGATGCGTTTGTAGTCGCTTGGTTACCCGGCTCAGAGGGAAATGGTATTGCTGATGTTCTATTTAGTAACGCTGATGGTACCGTAAAGCATGACTTTAAAGGTAAGCTGTCGTTTTCATGGCCTAACCGAGCAGATGATACAACTGTAAATGTTCATGATGAGCAGTATTCGCCATTGTTTGCCTATGGCTATGGCCTCACTTATCGCGACCAAAAGAACCTACCCTTACTATCTGAAGAAGTTGCTAAGGCAGCAAATTCAACTAATAAGCTTGCGATTATGCAAGGCACGGTAAAATCACCTTGGTCATTACAACTGCAAAGCGCTGAAAAGTCGATGACCATGACAAGCAACACTGCAATGTTAGATAACGTGAGAGTCAGAACAACAGACCGATTTGTACAAGAAGATGCCCGAGCTATTAGTTTTACGAGTAACGAAGTCAGTAAAGTAGAAATTTCTCACGCCTTTGCGGAGGATTTACGCGCATTTAACGGCAAAGGAAGTGCTCTAAGCTTCGATGTGATGCTAACTGGCGATGTACCAAGTAATGCCAAAGTAGGCATTAATTGTGATGCGGCGTGCTCACAAGGTGTATCTTTGTCAACGTTAGTCTCAAGCAAGGACAAGGGAAAATGGCAAACAATTCACATTGCCACCGATTGTTTTGCCAATGACAGCGACAACATGGCAAAAGTGTATAGCCCTTTCGCTATCGCAAGCAGAGGCCCACTTGACTTAACGGTTTCAAATATATTCCTCAGTGCCAATCTCGGGGATGAAGATATTCACTCATGCAGTGAATAACTAACGAAATAATGTGTTCATATCTCTAAGGGTCGAAAGACCCTTTTTTAATGCCTCAATCATGCGTGCCACAAGCAAGTGATGCAGAACTTACAGTTGGCAATTTTTCAACACAAGCTAAACGTTAATACGCCTTATAATTCGACCTGATCACCCTCATTCAATATTACCAAAGGCACTTTGCTATTTAACTGCTGGTATTGGCCGAGTAACCTAAATAATGGAGCGTGAGAGCTTTTATCACCTATTTTCCACGAAGCATTGACATATACCCAAGGGATCATTACTTTACAATTCAGTTCGTCTGCCGCGTAGAGTACATCTTCTGGCGTCATATGCACTTTTCGATACCATTTACCTGCAGTTTCATGAAAATAGGAGGCAATTGGCATTAAGCAAATATTAAATAAAGAAAAATAAAAAGACAGTCATCATTAAATTATCAAGAAGACAAGCGTACAACACCAGTTCCTTTGATATTTTTATGTCAAAAGTTCCTCTTAACGCTGTTTTTTGAAATTAACTCAGGAATTAGGTGGTATTTGCAAAACGTCAGGCGCGGTTTTTCCTACTTTGTCAGCATGATTGGTTCGTGTTTTGGGTTAAATTGTGCTTTAACCAAAAAGCTTTTCACAATGACTGATGCCAGTTCGCCGTTTTCTAGTGGTCACCGTATTTCACTAGCGACCGCCTGTGAATGGATATTGAGGCTTTCACCTCAATATCGCTTGCCTGAAACTACAAGAAAAGCTGATCAAGTTGTGAACCTCACTTTACAATTACCAACCTCCATATAGCTCTTTGTTTCTATTTATTATTTCATGCTGATTAGAATTTTTATCTAAGACCCTTGTTACAAAGCAAACAGTTCACCAAACAGTTCACTGGACAGACACTTTAAAAAAGAAACCTACAGCGTGATTTCTGCCACCAAAGCACTAAACCTTTCCCCCAGTCTAACAAATTGATTCACATTATCGACTAGCGATTGCCTTTTTCATCCCGTTATTGGGAAATTGTCTATCTGTGTGACATGTTAAGCCCTACTCGTATTTGAGCATCAGTTTGCAGTTAAGGGTCGATTAGCTGAGGATGTTAAGCGAACAAGGCTTCGCTACTTTTTATACTTCGTCGTCGTTTGTGTTGTTGTCTTTCACAATACATATCAAGGTTGTGCGCTTTACCCACTGCACCATAAAACACCTTTTCAAATTGGGTGGTAAGTTTAACCGTGAGCTTACGGCAAGTTAGCGTAACTCACCATCAAAAATATGCTTGAGTCCAGAATTTAGTCTATGCGTTGTGATTTATAGTTCCAAGGCAAGTAAAGTTCTGGGTTTAATCGCAATT
>NZ_JAAUWV010000010.1 GCF_014694405.1 Pseudoalteromonas sp. S16_S37 | reverse complement strand
CCCAGATCTGAATCCTATTGAAAAGAAGTGGGCACACGCAAAATCAATCAGGCGAAAGTTTCGCTGTTCTATCGAAGAACTGTTTACTAAGCACTTGGACTATCGCAATTTATTTTGATCTAGCTATATCTAACCTCTTTTTTATATCACTTCCTTGCTGTAAAGAACTAAGAAGTTGTGCTTCTAAGTCTTCGTTAGTCGTTCCACCTTCATTTTTTAATGCTAATATAGTTTGCACCAAAGTGAAAAATTCATAAATATCCATTAGTTATCCTTATTTTTTATATTTATCTATTTTATATATACTTTGTGTCTTTGCGATAATAAGTGGATATACCCAATTATTAAAGTAACAGAGGCCTCTCCAACAGTTTAAGTGCATGATATTGATACTTTTTTGTTATGTAATGTTGTGTAACATAGCTCGACTCGAAAGCAATATAACGCATAATCGTCATCTTTTTGGCTTTATGGCGAATAGTCAGCCCAACAACAGAACCAAACAAAGAAAAAGGCTGGTCTCTAGAAGCCCTCGCAGGGTCTTTGAGCATTACGCTAAAAACGTATGATATGTAAGAATCAATTTACTTATTCTCGAAGCATCAAATATAAAACCAATTGGTAAATGCACCTACATTAGTCTTTATCAAATTTATCGTTCTGCCGTTCTTAACCCCCCTTTCGAGGCAATACTATAACAGTAACGCTGATTGCCACTTGCAAACTCTCTGGCGATATCACTAGAGCTAAGCACCCTGTGGTGCAATGCGACTTCACCAATAGCTCCTTGAAATAGACCCGTATGATAAGAGGAACGACTGCCAATACGAAGCGGCATGTCATTCTCTAACGTACCACGATGAGCCCTTGGATCATGGCGACAGGTTTGTTCACCATCGATGAAAAAACTAATTCCATTGCGTTCATCACGATCTACTACTACCCCTACATGATGCCAAAGACCATCAGCAATATTTTTTTGAGCATAATATGTTGTACATGAAGCTCCAGGTTTCTCGCAATACCAACCACCATTGCCATCTGCAAGCTGAAAGCCTAGTCTTCCTTCATCAACAAACAATACGTAGCCCTGCACTGTATCTGAAAAATTTTCATAACGTTTATCAACTATAACACGCTGCCCTAAGGCTTCAGTTCGAACCCACGCTGTAAGCGAAAAATCACCTAATGCAACATCTAAAGCGTCATCATCTGCAATCTCAACGTAATCATCATAGCCGTCTAAGCAAAAAGCTAAGTCGTCTACATTTTTTGTTAAACGAATAACTTCCTGCTTATCCATGAAGACTTGTGCAGTAATATGTGTATTTTTATTATTTACTATAGAATAAACCGCAATACTGGACGCAGCCATAAGTACACAACTTGTTAACACTATCCACGTAAAGCGAGTTACACTTACCGCATTTGGCTTTTTGCTCCATTTTAGCGGTGTATTAATATAGTACCCCTTTCCTCTTTGCGTTGTGATGTAACAATTATTCTCATCCTGACCAAGCGCCAAGCGCAGCATAAAAACACGTTGTTTTACATTATCCTCCCCCGTCACCGTATCTTTCCATACAAGCTCAAGTAATTGCTCGTTTTGCAAAGGCATTGGCGCGTGTTCAAGTAATACTGTAAGTAACCGAAAAGACAATTCTGGCAACTTAATGTCTACTCCAGATTTAAACACGGCACGTTTTTTAAAACAAACATACAGATCTTTAAATCTAACTCCTTGATATTCATCGATTGAAATTCTAATCGCATTCAGTATGTTTTGCTGAAACACTTCCTTCACCTCCAGACGAACTTAAGCTGGGTAAAATAGATTTTTATACCAATTACATTAAATAAGTGATCAGATATTGCGACAGATAAATGGCTTAGAAACAAGGCAAATATTTCGCTATGTAGTTATTCTACATGAGAAATATTTAACGCAGTTAATGAGTCATTTAGCTCGCTAGAATGATCAATGTATTAATAAAATTGGTATTATTAGTGTGCACGTATCGGTCACGCCTCGCAGTGAGTGGCAGATTGTACACGAAAAAATTAACGGATTTATTTTGTTAATCAACAGACCAATAATGGATTAGGGTTGTCATGGTATTTTGCGCGAGGAAAGTTTTAAGCGAGTGGCAGCACTAAAAAGGGATATGGCCTAAGTAGTGATTTACAATGCGCTCATAATGTTTTTCTTCTTTAAACCGTATTAATTCATTATTAAAAGCGTCTCGCAGGGCTGCATTTTTAAAGGCAACGCTGGCGTTAACTGGTGGGATAAATGAATGTTCCTTAAAGCGTTCAACTGAGCGCTCTTTGTTGTTTAAGCGGTAAAAGTAGTAAAAGATATATTTATCTAACACTGCAAAATCAAAGCGCCCTTTACTCAGTAGGTTGGGGATCACAGACATTTGAGCTGACTCTATGTAGTCTGCCTTTTTAGACATAGCTTGAAACTCTTCTCCAAAATAACCAGGAGCACCTTGAAAGGTAATAACGGCATAATTACTCAGGTCACTAATGCTTGTTGGCGACAATTGTGCTTTTTTCAATGAAAACACCATGGGTTTGTAGGTGACTATAGGATCACTAATATAAAAATTCTTGGTGTCTTTAGTTTGAAAAATAGGTGCCATTAAGTCGGCTTCGGCTGTTTTTACCATCACTTCCGCGCGGCCTAAGGGCACAAACAGTAGTTTTACTTCATAGCCCATGCGCTTAAGAACGGCTTTAGTTACATCGAGGTCTATACCGCTGTGCGTCTCGTCATTAATAGTATGAGGTGGACCTTCACTACTTACCAAAACCAAAGGTTGAGCTGCCAATAAAGTCGAACTTAATAGCAAACTGCCAAGTAGGTGTTTGAATATCCAATAAAGCCGCTGTGAATATCCCATAAAATTTTGTGATAAAATGCTTTGTATCGTAAGTTTAGTTATAAAACCTTGAATGTAATAATTCACATCACTATGTTGTTATCGACAATATTGCTGGTCTTTCTAAAGCGCTTAATATTCAAGTTAATAATATGGCGAAGAATGTATCTATACAGCCACTTTTTAATTCCTGTTAAGTTACTAAACCTGCTATAAAAAGAGTCGGGCTCATTAAAGTGGCCAAGAGATTTAATGATACTTTCTTTTTGGATATAAGTGTTGGTACCGTTAAACTCATTATTAGGGCTTTGTAGACAAGGAGTTGCGATACCATAGCCGATAAATGTGCCTTGATGGTTTCTAAAGCGCTGCTGAATTGTACTTAGGTATTTTTTATCAATGATATAGCCTTCTAACTCGAGCCATTGCTCTGCAATAAACACCTCGACCCAACTATGAATAATTTCTTTAGGAGCAAGGTTTAGTATCCAACTTGGCATAACGCCAGACTTGAGGTTATTACTGATCTTAAATCCTTGTAATCGACACGGTATACCCACTGCACGCAGCAAAGCCATCAGCAATGTGCCTTTGGTGTTACATTGTCCGTAACCATCTTGTAATACTTCTGACGCCTTTAAGGTGTCTTTGGCACTGTAGCCGAACAATATTTCATCTTTAACATAATCATAGATAGCTTTTAGGGCTGTGGGCTGATCCATTGTGTGCCAGGCTCGAGATGCTATTAGCGCTTGAATATCAGGGTGATTAAAATCAAGTAAATGTGAGTGTGAAAGGTATTCTTGCATAGTTTTACTCCTCGGATTTTTGAGCAGTATGTCAGAGCATGTAGAGAAAAAATTGAATAAACTGGCTATGAGGTCGGTTTTTTTACACAGGCTATAGCGCTTCGTAAAGTGATACCAAATTGTTTTTTGAAAGTTCGGCTAAGGTGTGCGCTGTCGGCAAAACCTGAGATATATGCCGCTTGCGTCGCAGTTTCGCCGCGGCTGAGCGACTGAATTGCACACATGAGTCGTCGCCACAATAAATAAGGTCGCCATGGTAGCTGCATATTGTCTTTAAAAACATGTAAAAAGCGAGATTCGGATAAACCCAATGATTGTGCAATGTCTTTTGCAAGCCAATGTTCGGGCTTGAGGCAGTCATGATTAAAACACCGATTAAGCTGCTTTAACAAAGCGGCAATGCGCGGGTCTAAATGCGCATCGTACGTTGCTGAGTTGGTGGCATAGGTGAGCTTGACGCGTGCCAGTAAGTCGGTGAGGTTATCTGAATGATTGTCTTGCGCTTTAAGTGGCCAAGTTACTACGTCATGGTGTGCTAACAGTTTACTTGCCTGTAAGCCAAGCGGGCTACTTGGCTCGATAAGGATCACCCAACCTTGTTGCATGGTTAGTTGATGCGGAACATTCGCGTCTAGAAGGCTCATCATGTTGTGAACGGGCGCTTGGTTTGCAACGGCCAAAGTGCTTTGCTGGTCGGGTAAAGTAAGTTGCATGAGCGCATGCTGGTGCATTTGTGTGTCTAGCACCTGAGTGTGAATGGCTAATATACCGGGTTCTAAAAATAGCGTGTTCATGTTTTGACCATAACAAAAAACCGAAGCAGATGCCTCGGTTTTTTAGTAGTTTTTATTGCTTAAGTGATTAAGCAAAAGCATCTTGTAGTGGCGGCACTACTTGCTTTTTACGGCTCAATACGCCGTCAAGCCATACACGGCTTTGTTCAGGTTTAACGCCATAAGCTGCCTCAATCACTCCTTCATCGTCAGAGGCGATCAGCATTTGCGAGCCTTCTTTCATGATGTCAGTAAGTAGCAGTAATACAGAGTGGCGGCCACCTTCTTCTTTCAATTTAGCAATATCAGCTTCAAGGTCGGCTTTGATATCATCAAATACTGATAAATCAATTACTTCTAATTGACCAATACCTACCAGCTTGCCGTTCATGTTGAAATCTTTAAAGTCACGCATGACGAGGTCACGTGCTGGCGTGCCTTCTACAGCTGATTTAACTTTGAACATGTCCATGCCAAGCTCTTTAAAATCTTCAACGCCAGCTATTTCTGCTAATGCTTCAACACACTTGATATCGGCCGTGGTGCACGTTGGTGATTTAAAGATAACTGTATCACTTAAGATTGCACACATCATGATGCCAGCGATGTCTTTTGGGATCTCTACGCCGTAAAAGTCGTACATCATTTTAATGATGGTGTTGCTACAGCCAACAGGACGGATCCAACACTCAAGCGGTGTAGAAGTCGTTAAGTCACCTAACTTATGGTGATCAACAACACCAACAACAGTTGCCTGATCGATATCATCTGGCGCTTGTGTCTTTTCAGTGTGGTCAACAATATAAACTTCTTCACCCGCGTAGCTCAGTTTTAGCTCAGGCGCTTCAAAACCAAAACGCTCAAGAATAAATTGTGTCTCAGGTGATACTTCACCTAAACGAGTAGGGATTGCTGCTTCACCAATTTTGTTTTTTAAATATGCCAGTGCAATTGCACCACAAATCGAATCTGAATCTGGGATCTTGTGACCCACTACATACATTGCCATTTGACGGAACTCCTTAAATTTTGTGCGCTATTTTAGCAAAGAATGTCACTAATAAAATACTAATTGCATGGATTTTAGACATAAGTGGTATATCTTTGAATATTAAAAATGTTTTTGGCAAAATTTAACGCGTATTCTGCTTGGAGAAAATTTCCGTTACACTCATCAAAGATGATTAAGGAGTGTGAAATGGGCTTAACGCGCAAAGCTTGGAACAATGTGGTTATTTTTTCCATGTTGCTAATGATATTTTTTCTCAATGGGATACATCATAAATTAAACCCAGAAGAAGAAGCTGTTGGGCCACAGCGCTTATTGCCTGAGCAGAGTTTTGTATTAACGCTGGCATTTCCTGGTTACAAAATTGAACGTATTGGCACATCGTGGCGTATTGATGGTTCATGGCAAGCCAGTGCCGAACAACTTCAAGCCTTGGTGAATCTGTGGCAAACCTTGGAACTTGAGGTTACAAATACCTCCTTAAGTGCTGATAAAGCGCTGAGTGTTGCACGTTTTTGGCTTGCCGCAGAAGAGCTACCGCTCAGTTATCAACTGTATTATGACAACCAGCAATACTACTTATTTGATAAGCAGCAACAACATTGGTTGTTGCTAAGTGCTGAGCAAGCAAAGCAATTGTTTGAGCCTTTGTCATTAACCAATTCATGAATCAAATTATTTTTATTGAGTAACATATGCCGGAACTACCCGAAGTTGAAGTGAGTCGATTAGGTATTACCCCCCACATTGAGCTGCAAACAGTTAAAAAGGTTTTGATCCATAACGCCAGTTTGCGTTGGCCTGTTCCTGATGAAGTGAAAAGCATTGAAGGGCTAATTATTAATTCGGTGCGCAGACGGGCTAAGTACTTGCTACTCGACACAGATAAGGGCAGTGTGATATTGCATTTGGGCATGTCGGGGCATCTGCGCGTCGTTGAGCAAGGTGAAGCACTCAAAAAACACGACCATATCGAGTTTCACTTTAGTAATGGCAAAGCGTTAAGGCTCAATGATGCTCGCCGTTTTGGGGCATGTTTGTGGCAAGAACCAGAGCAAAGTCATGCACTATTTGCCAAGCTTGGTCCTGAACCTTTAACCGATGAGTTTACGGCAGAGCGCTTGTTTGACTATTCGAGAAATAAAAAAGTACCAGTAAAACAATTTATTATGGATAACCACGTAGTGGTGGGAGTCGGTAACATCTATGCCAACGAGTCGTTGTTTAAAGCGGGTATTCATCCTAAAAGAGAAGCGGGAAAGGTGTCTTTAAAGCGCTATCAAATTTTAACGCCAATCATTAAGCAAACCCTTGCAGCGGCCATCACCCAAGGTGGAACCACATTAAAGGACTTTGCGCAAAGTGATGGAAAACCTGGCTACTTTGCGCAACAATTGCTGGTATATGGCCGTAAAGGCAAACCATGTGTAAGTTGTGAGTCTGAACTCAAAGAAATCAGATTGGGGCAGCGTAGTACCGTTTACTGCCCACAGTGTCAAAAGTAGCCGTTATTGTGCTAATGCGTCATCTGCGACTGAGCAAGATTGCGCTTGTGCATTTTCATTAAAGCACCAAGCGGCCAAAATTTTTGATACTTGCTCAACACGTAACTCAAAACTAGATTTAAGAGCTCTTTCGTGGCGAGTGTGATCGCCATCACCAAACGGACCAAAGCCATCTAATGTTGGTATGCCCATTGAAGCGACCACATTGGCGTCAGATACGCCGCCACGCTGCTCTGTTGGTAGCGTGGCGCCGAGTATTTGGGCAATATCATCAAGCAACAATTGTTGCGCTTTGGTAGGGGTCATCACGCCACGCTGTAGCCCGCCCTTGATGCTAATATCCACACCGGTTATTTCTATCGCAAAGCAAATATTTTCAATCCCTTGCAGCAAGCGATTTTGCTCGTCCAAAGAAGAAAAACGTGCTTCTACAATCATGTGAGCATGAGGAGAAATAGTGTTTGCGCCTATACCCCCTTGAATTTTGCCCACATTTACCGTGCTGCCTCGTTTTAAGTTAGTGAGGGCAGTCATTTCTAACAGCATATTGGCTAAGGCAAAGTTTGCATCAATGCCTTCACTGTAGTGATTACCCGCATGCGCGGCTTTGCCTGTAATTTCAATTTCAAAGGTGGCAATGCCTTTGCGACCTATCACCACTTCATGATTTTCACCTGCAGCTTCAAAAACTAAGCAAGCATCGTAGTTTTTGGCTAACTCTGCGGTTAGGTGTTTACTATCATCGCTACCTGTTTCTTCGTCACTCACCAACAAAAAGTCGATATTATGTAACGGCCCAAATTGTGCGCGTAATTGACGTAACGCATTCAAAGCAACAAAGTTCCCACCTTTCATATCACACACGCCAGGTCCATAAACCCATTGCTCGTCTTGACTGAATTCCGTAAAAGTATCTTTTGGAAAGACGGTATCTAAATGACCTAGTAACAGGATTTTTTGACCCTTTTTGGTCGGGGTATGAAATAGTAAATGGTCGCCAATATGCTCTCTTTGATAGCGAGTGAGTGAAAAGCCGAGCGGTGCTAACAACTCAATCATCTGCTCGCCATGCTGATCTACGCCTAGTTTGTTCTTACTATGTGAATTGCACTCTATCAGTGCAGCTAATTCGTCAAAATTTAATGTTGCCATCACTGTGTTCCTTGGTTGCGTTGGCGCTCATCGTGGCGATATGCGGTTGCAATTAGGTGAAGCTTTTATGAACAAATTTTGTCCGCTCAATTTGGTCAAAAATGTGTCACACAGATCCTTTTACAATAGCAGTGTACGTAATCACACCCCCCTATTTTAGGACCAAGGAGAACACAGTGACAGCACCTCATGTTGGCATTTGGATGTACGAAAACGGTGGCGGAAAAGCCATTGAGCAAAAGTTAGTTCACGCATTAGCTGAACGTGGAATTGAGACCACAACTGGGCTAAACCTTAGAGACGCCAGAGCGCAAGATGGACAAATATATTGCAATGGCATTGTCATGGAGCATCTAGATGCTTTTTTGAGCTATAACGCGGGGCAACAAACCCAATATCAGTTGTATCTATATCAAGCATTGAGTGAATCTATCCCCACACTCAATAACTTCCACGCATTCTCGTTGGCTGAAGATAAATTCCGTACTTCTCATTTGTTAAACAGCCATGGTGTAGTAACAGCTGACTATCGCCTGTGTCATAAAAATGATATCGCAGGTTTAAAAGCTGCGATTAGAGATTTTGGTGGCAAGCTGGTCTATAAGCCTACCGATGGTTGGGGTGGTGTAGGGGTGGTAAAAATTGAAGGTGAGCATGCGCTAGATATGTTGCTGCCATTTTTAAGTCGCACAGACTTGCGTTATTTCTATGTAGAGCGCTTTATCAATTATGACAACACTGACTACAGAATTGATGTGGTTGACGGTAAATGCGTCGGCTGTTACGGCCGTAAAGCGCCAAAAGATGATTGGAAAACAAATATCACGAGCGGTGGGTCGGTTTTTGTTAGGGAGCCCAATGATGAAGTGGTTGAGCTTGCTATCAAAGCGAGCAAGCTACTTGGTTTAGAGATAGCGGGTGTGGATCTGATTTACGACCGTGAACATGAGCGTTTTGTGGTACTAGAAGTGAATACCATTCCTGCCTTTGCAACTCCAGAGCAAGAGCAGTTAGGCATCAACTTTAACCAAACAAAGCTAGATGCCATGGTAGATTTAATTGAAAAAACTGTACAGCAAAAACAAGCACTTCATACATTCAAGGTGGCTTAAAGCAATGACTGCAAAAACCTCTTTACCAAAAATTGGACTTTTATATCTAGATTACGTGTTGCGCTTTTTCGATAAATCGAACTTTAAAGGATGGCCAAACAAAATTGAGCAAGTGACATATCATTGGGGGAATGACAAGGCGCGTTTTATTGAAGAAGTAAAACGCAAAAAAATCGACGTATTGATAGGCAATATTCCTGCAACGGCTTATGAAACATTTAGAGAGATTGCCAGGGCTCTGCCAAACGTGCGCTTTTTGCCATCACTTGATAGTCAATTTTCAAATAAGTCTAAAGAAAATGTGACGCACTTTTGTCGCAAATATAATTTGCCAACACCCCATACTGAAATTTTCTATATTCCTGAAAAAGCAAAGCATTATTTAGCAAATGCACAGTATCCCAAAATAATAAAGCGCTCATATGGACCCTCTAACTATGGTGGCTATTTTGTTCATAAGGTCGATAACTATGAGCAAGCGATTGGTTTGCTATCGCAAAAACGTTATTACCCTGTGTATGTGCAAGATTTTGTGCCGATGGAAGCCGACATTCGGGTCATGCTTATTGGTCACAAACCTGTTTGCGCTTTTTGGCGTCGTCCTCCAGAAGGCGAGTGGTTAACCAATACCAGTCAAGGTGGCAGCATGGACTATCAAGATGTGCCCAAAGGTGTATTGGAATTAGCCACACGTGCATCTAAGGCAGCAAATGCTGAATATTGGGCGTGCGATATCGCATTGGGTAGAGACGGCAAGCTACGTATTTTGGAATGTGCCACGGCGTTCGCCGCATTCCCTTACATACGTGACTGGATCGGACAATATTTGATGTGGTTGCTCAGTGATGGGCGTTTTGCTAAACCACATATTCCACTCTATAACTGGGAAGAGTTAGGCAAGATTGATTCTCGCTTTTTACGCACTATGCGCCATATCGGTTTCTCACGCTACACACCCAGCCAAGACTGTGGAGAGCAATTTTCACAGCTTGATGAGCATAACTATCCCATCTTAGATACAGCCTATCGCCCAGGTGAAGAGTGGCCCAGTGAAGTGTGGAACTTTCAAGATAATCTCAAATTAAAGGGCATTGTGGTGCCAGCAAAGGTTGTGCGTACTGTACCGGGAAGTGACGAAGTAGGCGCGCAGCTAAATAGCTATCAAGATGTGCAGTTTGATGAAGCACAGATCCGAGAGATCTTATCTCAAGTGAAAGGAGTGGGTGCCAAGATGATTGAAGAAATCATGGCGACTTTTGGTGCTCATGGTGTTGTAGAAGCGCTGAATACCAAACCTGAACAACTCTGTGTGGTGAAAAACCTCAAAGACAAAAAGTTAGAAAAAATCGTCAATCACTGGCAGCAAGTTGCAAAGCCGTGCCATTAAATCTGGTTTTATCAATTGTGAGTTTATTGCTACCTCGCAAGTGCTTTTGCTTTAAGTGATAGCGCTTGCGACAAGGTAACTAAATAATCTAGCTGTATGGAAATACTATGAAAATCCAATATGCATCGTATCAAGATACCATTGATTTTTTGCAAAAAAGTATGAGTGAGCATCCTCACTTAATTCGCTTGCAGAGTATAGGTGAAACATGGGAAGGACGCCCTATCATGCTAGTGACAGTGTCGTTAGACGTTACCTATGCAGATGATAAACCCGCTTTGCTGTATACCGGTTCGATTCATGCTAGAGAGTGGATAGGCAATGAATTGGCCATTAAATTTATACAGTATGTAATTGATAACTACAGGTTTAACCCTAAGTTACAAACTGCATTAACCCGTAATACCTTATATATGGTGCCGTGTTTGAACCCTGATGGTTTTGAGTACTCTCGTAATCATTTTTCATTTTGGCGTAAAAATCGCCGTAATAATGGTGACGGTACTTTTGGGGTTGATTTGAATCGCAACTTTGATGCTAAGTTTATGCGTAACCAAAACACCCAATCGAATACCTATGGTGGACCACACGCATTTTCAGAACCTGAAACATCCGCTATTCGCGACTTTGTTGAGAGTCATGAGAATATTCGCATAGCACTTGATTATCACTCCCAAGGGAATGTGTTTTTCCCAGCGCATAAGTTTAATCATGAAGTTGAAATAGAGGGGACTGATCTTAACGTGCTGTGTGCCAATATGAATAACGAGATAAAAAAGGTGACGGGTCGACAGTACGGTATTCACAGAGGCAAGCCTCCTGCTCAGCTGATCCAAGGTAGTGGCCGAGAGTACTATTATCGCAGAGGGATCATTGCGACGGTTGTTGAAGTGGGAACGCGTAATATTCCCGATTACATGAAAAACATGGCACAAAGTGTGGCAGAAAATATTCCCGCTGTTGCCTATGCATTAAGTGAAGCGATAAATTACTCACCTTTAGCTCCATCACGTGTGGCTGAATTTACTATCAAGAATGTAGGCCGTGATACCGTAGAGTTAGAGTGGCGATATCAGGAGCGTGATGATATTTACTTTGAAGTATATCGCAGTGAACACAATAAAAGTCCTTGTACCGAAGAGAATCTCGTTGCTATTACTAAGTCGCAGTCTTTCTTAGATACTCAGCTTAAAAGTGGACATTTTTATTTTTACAATATTCGCGCTGTTGATAAGGTGACAAAAATTAAGTCGCCATTTAGTCCTGAACTGCGCTTAAAAACGATGTTAGCCGATAATGAATGCGGCCGAACATTGTTTCCCGCACGCGAGCAAGTGGGTTATTTATCACAGCATTATCTGAATAAAAATAAAGAGCATTTTGGTTATAACTCGATGTTCATTGGCGTCGACAAGAAACGAGGTATAAGCATTGGGGTTGTTGCCTTTGATTTAAGTACTATTCCTGATGGCTCCCATGTCGCCACCGCTCAGTTATTCTTATACCCAATGAATCGTGTTGCTGCAAAAATTGAAAAATACGGCGAATGGTCGATTTCGATTTTAGATGGGAACTTGGTTGATGATATTTATGATTTTGCGACAATTCATGAAGCAAAACCGCTGCATACGCTAGGTCAGACAATAGAATCGGACAAAATGACCCAAGGTATTTGGCTACGTTGGTCATTTAACGGCGTAGAGCGGAGCTTACTTGAGTCTTTATTGACTCAGCAAACCTTGTTACTGCGCATTCAAGGCCCACAAAGCTTACCTTTGGGTAACGACTCTCAAGTAATGCAGTTTGATATTGGGTATGGCACTTTTGGTGGTGGGCTCCACTATCGCCCTAATTTAGAGCTGATTTATCAACTGCCTGAGCGTTCAGATACTGTGCTGGCCAGTAGTTGTAACACGATTTATAAAGACAAAGTGGTAGCAGATAAACTTGCTTCTGGATTTGATGCAAATGGAGAAATTGTTTATGGTCAATTAGCATTTGAGCTCAATGAATGCCTAGCACCTGATCGCACCGTATTCACGCAAGCTTGTTTAACTTTGTATAATACAAATAGCCTCGCTTCTGCCAAAGATGTGCGTTTTACGGTAGAGCTGGTGGAGCTTAAAGATGTAGATTTTAAACATGTTAAACAGCGGCAAAAAATAGAATACATTGGCTATGAAGTGAGTAACGAGCAGCTAAAAGAGCGTACAGCGCATAACTTTATTTTTGATAGTTACAGTTTAAAAGAGTTAGCCCGATTACATAAAGCTCAGACTCCTTTGTACTTTATTATTCGCGCAACGGCTGAATCACAAGCACGTGATGCACTGGTACATTGGCAAGATTGTAATGATGTGCAACCTGCCAAATTACATGTAGAGTATATTGAAAGGCGAGTTGAAGCATTGCCTGCGCCCATACATTTACAAACACAAGTAGATAATGGCGTAGTAAAATTAACGTGGTTGAACCCAGATAACGCTGATCTTGTCGGTAGTTTTGTGGTTAGAAATCGCTTTCATCCCCCACGTTCTCCCTTTGATGGAGTCAAACTTTACGGCGGACCAGACCAATATACATTTGATAATTTTGGTAATGCGGATATAGAAAAGTACTACGCGGTATTTAGTTACGATCATGTACCTAATTATTCACAACCTGCTGTTGTTCATTACCCCGGAAGAGGTAAGGTGCAAAGTTAAGACAAAACTAAGGCCGCAAAAGCGGCCTTAATAATGTTTGGAGAATTCTGAGCTCTATATTCTAATTTACATAAGTGCATGGCTCTTAGATGTAAAAAAAAATCTTTTTGCTGTTATCAGAATGTATCTTTTTTTTTGTTATTGCAACAGATAAATAGTCTTTTTTTATTCTTTTTCACGACAAACTCACAGCGCTTTAAACAGGGCTCTCCTAGGAAAAAGCGTAAAAGGTAGACATCTCCTAGTTGACCAATAGGCTATATGTAAAATTTTGCGCTTGTTTGGACGAAGTAACTAACAGCGTATAGTCAACAGCACCTATTGTGAGTTGATGAGGTTGCGCAACGTTTATGAGGTGAGTTTGACCATTGAACGAAGCTTGCCAGGAATCTGAATTTTGTTCTTTTTTTAGCACAATGAGCGAGCGCCCAGAGTTATTAGGAATAAATAGCTCAGCGTTAGGGCTTAGTCCCCAGATTGCCTTTAATTGATCATTCACATGCAGTTTAGTGTAATAACTGGGACCAAATGGCGTTAAAACTGTTTGTTGTGTTACTTTGCACCCTGTGCAGGTTAGTTCTTTGGCGTTGTTTTGTTCAACAATCATTCCCTGGTAAGTGAGTCCTTGCTTTGTCATCGCCCAGGTATCTTGGCTAGTAGCAGCTAGGTGATTACACCCAGCGACTACTAGTGTAGCAGCTAGCAAAATGCTAGTTTTTTTCATAATTTGCCACTTGTTTTATTAACTTAAGAAGATATGTTGGCGGCATTTGCTCTTTTTGTATAGCTTGCTTATCAGAATGCATAATCGAACGTGACACTTTAGTCGTGTTAGACGTGCGATTTTGACTAAGACCACTATTTGCACCGCTCCAATATGTGGCAAAATTAAGTACTAAGTTAGACCATTCATCAAAGTCAGTTAATACACCGACAGTGTCTTGATCGCCGTTGATATCAAAGTTTGTAAGAATATCGGATTGACTGCCGTTACAGTCAAAATCAACACTGCTAGAACCTGCATTGTGAAGACCTTTACTTTCATCAATGAGTGCTTCATTAATGGTAGTATTGGTGCCATGAGAGTAACTAATGGTAAAGTTCTCTATTGAGCCAAATGGACCATTTATAATTTCTGAGCCCTCCGGGAAACAGTTAGCATTGTCTCGATAAAACATTCTGAAGTATCTATCGCCTTCGTTATTGCCGATTGTCGGTAAGCCATCGAGTTGATACATGTAGTTCATGACGCTGACATGATTTGGTTTAAAGTTTGCGTTGTCGTTGCCGCCGTGGAGCAAGCCAAGGTTATGACCTAGCTCGTGCATGATGGTACCCGCTTGCAAGTTATAAGTTAAATTTTCCATCGCTGGTGTGGTGGTAGTTAAACCCCAGCCGCCCATTGAGATAATTAGATCGTTGCCGTAAAGCTCTGCAACGCCTGAAGAACCTGGGCTGCCATCGGGTTGTTGGCTGTTGGCCATCAGCAGATAGTGAAAGATTGGACGACGACGTAAATCAAAGTGCTTTGCCTTGTACTCTAAAATACTAGGTGCACCCTTTTGTGTCGCAAATGAGGTGCTTGGGGCAAATGCTACTTCATTACCACCACCGAGGTCGTGAAGCTCTGTTGAGGTGCCCTCATCAGGGTGAAAAAGTGAACCTGTGTCAAAATGTACTGCAATACCTTGCTGAGCAAATGCTTCTTTGACTTTATCTAATGATGCTTTATGCGGTCTCACTCCAGCGTCTTCGCTTTGCATATAGTCTACTTCAATAAAAATATCGCGTTGCTCGACTCTGGCACCCCAGTCATACAGTGGCAAGCCAGCAAAAGTAGAGTTTGGTTGCTCAGCACAATCAGGGATCCCATCTAAATCCTTATCATCACTACAGTTAACATCATTTGGGCCTGCGGGAGTCATAAAGGTTGCAACTTGCCAATCAGCTGCCGAATTTGTGTCGTTGAGTAATTGTGAACGCACTAAACTTTGCCCTAATGCAATAGATGGCGATGTGATGGATGTTGTGTCGTTCCATTGCTCAGCCGAGCTAGGCTCTTTGGTTGACTTTCCGAAGCGTACAAAATCTATGGTAGTGTCATTGCTTTTAAGCTCAACAAAGCCTGAGCTATCCCAAGCGGGTGCATATTCACCATCGCCAATCAGTATCAGTTGAGCTGAATTGGTTGTGCCGTTTTGCCAGATTTGTGGACCTGCTTGGCTTTGCACTACGATAAACTCACCAGAGGCGAGAGTATGAGAGGGGAGCGGGAAAGTACGTTCCCCTTGTTCAGAGTAATCATCTAATTTTAAGCTGTTAGCAACAATACTGTAATGCCCTAAATCCACATCATTGGCGGTGCCGTTAAATATTTCTATCCAGCGGTTATCTTCTGGATATTGTGATGCCGATATTTCACTTATGAGTAATCCATCCGACCCGGTTTTGAAAAGAATAACTTGCTGTTGTGCTAATGCGGTGCCATGAAAATTGGTTACTTGATCAGTGATTTTTAACTGATAGGTGGCTTCGTTATCCAAAACGTTAGATGGTTTTATGGTAACGATAAACTGTTCGTCTTGTTGCAAGCCAGAAATGTCATATGGCAAACAACTGCTATAGTCATTAGCACTTAGTTGAATTGGACCGCTGCATTGTGGACCTGATTGAGCTGTAAGCCAGGCGGCATCCATATTATCTGAAAATACTAATTCAATAGACTCGTCTACTTTGAATAGAGGGCTTTGATGTTTTGGGGTGCTTTCAAGCAGCAGCGGGGCACTGGTATCCACAATTTTAAGCGTAATCACCGCTGTATCAGATAGCTGCCCATCATTGACCTCTAGGGTTATTACTTGCTCTGCGATTGCATTCTTACCTGGAGTATAGCGATAAGTCTGTTGGTCTTCATTCACCAATTGCAACTCCCCAATCTCAGGATCTTGCAACGAGAAAGCGAGTAAATCGTTATCTGGGTCTTGTGCTACGAGGCTAAATTCGACACTTTCATTGAATTGCACCGAGATCGTTTGCGGGGTGGCTTGTGGGGTTCGGTTGACCTGTTTTATGATGCTAGTGAGTATTAACTCGCTACTAGCGCCGTCATCGTCAGTCGCTTGAATAGTAAATTCTATTTCTGTGTCATTCGCTACTTCTGGTGTAATAAAGCTAATCTGGTTTTCGGTTATTTGAAGGTCAATCACCTCTGGTCCATCAGTTTGAAGTACGCTTCTTGCCTTAATACGGCCATCCCTATCAATAATGTGCAGTTGGCCTGTTACTTGGCTACGCTCGTCAATACTTTTCGCAAGATCAGCACCGATGTAAGGTTCAACATTTTTATCTTTATTGTCAAAAAGGTCACAACCACTTAGGTGGGTTAGTGCCAAACTCAATACGGATAATTTAAGCAGTTTGTTTTTCATAGGTTCTGTTTTATGGTTGTTATTATAGGAACACTATAGCTGAGACAATTTTTCGATGTCTACAAATAACACTTTGTTTTATTGGGAATATGTAAACAAATGTATAAAAGATGTGGAATATATTGTGTGTGAATGTGCAAGAAGACAGCACATTCACTTTACTATTTTTTGGCTAGAGCTCAAATGGTGAAACACCTACAGCTTGCATGGTATAACCAGTTTGCGCCAACTCCCCTTGCCAAGTTTCAACTTTAATGACACCAGTTACTGTGATGGCATCATATAAACTCTCGATGGGTACGCCCCCTTTGATTTTTACGTGAACGATTTGATTGGGAGGTGGTGGCGGAACGTGAATACACGCGCCAAAATATGGCACCAATAAAAATTCGCTTATTAGCTGGTTATCACCTTCAAGTGGTACAACAAAACCCGGTAAGCTCACTGATTGGCCGTCTAAGCTTTTTACAACCGGCGCATCTAAGTTTGGCTGCACCCAATTTTGGTCAGTGCCTTCGTGGCTGGCTGCATCTTGATTCGTTATTTGTACATGGCCTTTTGGGATGAGGTCTTCCCAAAAAATCTCTTTAGGCGGAGTAGCTTGTACTGCCAAGCTGAGCAAACCCATTAAAAGTAGGGAAATAAATCGCATATAAATACTCTCTTAAATTTTGATACTCATACCATCGGCCAATGAATAAAAATAGGCTCGAGCAGCAGGAATAAGACCCATCACGGTGCCAGCAATCATGATAACGCTTAACAAGGTCAGTTCATAGGAAGATAAAATGTTAATATTTAAGCTGATCCCAAATTGACTTTGTAACAGCGGTTCAATAGCAAACAGTGCGGTATAAAAGCCAAGTATGCCAAATATGCAGCCTGTTAGAGTAATTAGGATTGCTTCAAAACTCATTAGGCTGAAAATATGCCACGGCCTAGCGCCGACCGAGCGTAAAATTGCCAGCTCTCTGCGACGCTGATTCAGGGTAGCTAATAGTGTTGTTAGCATACCTAAAAGACTGATGACGACGACTACCATAGAAAAAAGCAGCAGAATTTTCTCAACAATGTCTAGCATTTCCCAAAGTTCTTTTAATGTCACAGTGGGCATGATTGCCAATAAAGGTTCCGCTTTATACTGATTGATATTACGGCGTACTTGTAACGTGTATAAAGGCGAATCAAAGCCCATAAGAAAAGCGGTTATTTGCTTAGGAGTACCAATTAAGTCGCCTAGTTTGCTTTCTAATGATGCATGGGCATGGTTGTGATCATGTTCAAGGGGAGGCTGCCTTTTCGCTTCACTTCCTTTTTGTTTTATAGCGCGTGGCACATTTGCATTAGCATGTATGGTCTCAATGGCAATTAACGGCACATGCACGGTTTTATCTACGGGCGTTCCCGTTGGCGCTAAAATGCCGACAATGGTCATCGGGTTATCATCATGATGATGAAAGCTGGTGTTACCCATACCATGTGAAATCACAATTTGTTGACCTAGGTGATAGTGTAATTTTTTGGCAACCTCGCTACCGAGCACAACCTCTTGAGCATTATGAAACGCTCGACCGGAGCTAAATTTTAACGACTGCTTTTTGCCAAAGCGAAAGTGGGTGAAGTAATTTTCATCAGTGCCTAATACGGCATGACCTTTATGACTGTCGCCCAAGCTAATGGGTATTGTCCAAGCAACACCACGCTGTTGTTTTATGTCTTGATAGCTTTGCCAACTAACAGCATTATTGCTGTGGCCGATACGAAAAACGCTTGCCAGCAACAACTGAATGTCTCCCGTGCGTGCGCCAACAATTAAGTCTGTGCTTGAAATAGTATTGCTGAAACTACTTTTAGCATCTACCCGTACCCGCTCGATGCTCAGCAATAGCATGACACTGATAGCGATGGTGAAAAGGGTGAGTAATACACTTGCACGGCGATTATAGCAGCTCTTTAAAGCCAATTTTAACAGGGTCATTGGCTTGCTCCATTAATGCTAGGTAAACTAATCTCTCGATCAAACAACTTCGCTAAGCTCTTATCATGACTTACAAAAATAATAGTTGCTTGATACTTTTTGGCTTGCGAGAAGAGCGTAGTAATAAAGGCTTCCCGGGTATCCGCGTCAAGTGCTGAAGTTGGCTCATCTGCAATAATAATTTCAGGACGACCGATAAAAGCTCTTGCTGCTGCTACACGCTGCTGTTGACCAATGCTAAGAGTGGATACATTGCAATGTAATTGATGCGCTTCAATGCCAAGTGCGCTGAGTAAACTGATTGCTTGGCTTGCGACACTTTTACCATCTTGTTGCGCTTTTTTAGAGCGAGCAGGTGAAAATTCACATCCGAGAATGACATTTTCAAGCGGACTTAAATAGGGCAATAAATTAAAATTTTGAAAAATAGTTCCTATGTGATCGGCTCTAAATCGGTCTTTTTTGGCATGAGACAGCTTGGCAAGAGATTGCCCAAGTATAACAATATCGCCTTGCTGTACAGGGTTTATACCCGCAAGTAATCCCAGCAAGGTGGACTTACCGCTGCCACTTGGCCCATGCAAAAACACTCGCTCACCTTGGTTTATTTGCAAGTGCTTTATCGCCAAAGTGGGCGTAGCCCTTTTTTGCCACGAGTAGAGCAAATCGTTAATTTCAATCATTTGTACGCTACCAATGCTATTGAGTTGAAGATGGTATATCAGATTAACGCTTGGCTAAACCTTGTGTCGGTAAAACTTAAACTTTGTGCGGCAAACCACGTTGCGGATTGAGATTTTGCTGCTTTACGATTATTATAACGCCTCCTAACCCCCTCATTTTTTTGCACCCTTTAGCAAGGTGCATCCGGCCTTGGAGAAATAATGAGTAGCTACAAAGTTTTAGACGTCAATGACGATCTACCAATTCGCACGAAAGGTGCAGTTCACAGCGGTAAAGTTCGTTCAGTTTACTGGCTCACCGATGAAGATAGTGCCCGCCTAATTGCGGATAAAGGCTATGACGTACCAGTAGGTACTGAGTTGGCAATTATGGTGATCTCTGACCGCATTTCAGCATTTGACTGTATCTGGCAAGGTGAAAACGGCCTTAATGGTGTGCCAGGAAAAGGTATTGCCCTCAATAGTGTGGCGTCACATTGGTTTAAACTGTTTGATGAAGCAGGTCTTGCTGGCAACCACATTGTTGATATTCCTCATCCATACGTGTGGATTGTACGCAAAGCAAGCACAGTCAGAGTCGAAGCAATTGCTCGTCAGTATATCACTGGCAGCATGTGGCGCGACTATGCTAAAGGCATTCGCAACTTCTGCGGCATCGAACTACCTGAAGGCCTACAAGCAAATCAAAAGTTACCTGAGCTTTTAATCACTCCTTCAACAAAGGGTATTATCACGGGTCTTGATGATGTGCCAGCGGTTGATGACGTTAACATCAGTAGAAAAAATATCACTGATAACTTGGAAGCGTTTAACTTCAAGTCAGAAGATGACGTGGCCAAGTATGAGCAGCTACTAGCGCAAGGTTTTGATTTAATTAGTGCCGAGCTTGCAAAACTAGATCAAATTTTTGTTGATACCAAGTTTGAGTTTGGCTACGTAGAAGATACTGATGGTCAAGAAAAGCTGATTTACATTGACGAAGTAGGTACTCCTGATTCATCGCGTATTTGGGATGGTCCTGCATATCGTGATGGCAGGATAATTGAAAACTCAAAAGAGGGTTTCCGCCAACTGCTGATCAATAATGTGCCCGATGCTGACGTGTTATTAAATAAAGATCGCATGGGTGAGCGCGAAGCATTGGCGCAGAACTATCAGCTACCAGTTGATGTTATGATGTCAGTCTCAGAAACCTATGTAGGTATTGCTAGCAAGATTGTTGGTAAGGAACTGGTTATTCCTCCTGATCCTCGTGCAGAAGTTATAGCAATTCTAGATAGTCAGTATGGTTTAATAGAAAATAGCTAACCTGCCAAAGACTTAGCCAATAAACACCGTTTGGGGTGTTTATTGGCGCTTATCTCTCAAATGCCTTGCAATTGTGTGGCTAGTCAATTTTACTTACAGTTACGTTGAGTAAATTAAGGCAAGGTATGCCTAGTTACAATCTAAAAAAGCGCGTCGGTATGGTGCTGAGTTTGTCGGTATTGAGCTGTGTTAGCTTGGTGCTACAGGCAAAAACACTGACCATCGTGGATCAATTTGGTAAACCTTTGGAACATGCTGTGGTTGAGTTATTGCAATCAACCGTGCAGCAACAACCGGTCACAAAAACGCCCGCAATCATGGATCAGGTTCAAAAGCGGTTTGCCCCAAAGTTACTAACGATTGTAAAAGGGCAGCAGGTGTCTTTTCCAAATAGTGATGACATTCGCCATCATGTGTATTCTTTTTCACCAGCAAAACCGTTTGAACTCAAGCTTTATGCAGGTACGCCAAAAGCGCCCATTACTTTTGAACAGCCTGGAGTGGTGGTGCTGGGTTGCAATATTCATGACTCGATGGTTGGCTATATTTATATTGCTCAGTCAAGTGCACATTTTGTTTCTGATGCGCAAGGGCGAGTGACGCTACCCGACACCGCAACGTCTTATTTGTTATGGCACCCAGAACAAGCGAACGAGATCATTGAGCGCACTGAACATGATTGGCCTGCTGGCAGCCACAGTAATAGTAAAGTAGAAATTAAACTTACCAAGCCCGCAGCGCGTAATACATTTGGAGAAATGTTTAAGGAACATCATGGGAACTAGCTTAAAACATCGCATTATCATGTTATGCGTTGGCCTAGTGCTACTGACCGCCGTGTCGAGTTTAGTGAGCTTTTGGTGGTCAACAAGTCACTTTAACGAAAGCCAAGTGCAACAAGATATGCAAGTTGCAAAAAATGTTTATCAACAATATCTAAAAGCAAAAGAACGTTTGTTGGTAACAGCAGCAACAGTATTAACCGCTGACTTTGGTTTTAAGCAAGCGGTTGCGACACGCGATGCGGATACCATCAGCAGTGTACTTTACAACCATAGCCAACGCATAGATGCAGACTTGATGTTGCTATTTGATACCCAAGGAAAGCTGATATCAGCAGACAAACGCGATATCGAGTTACCATCAGATACTTCAACATTGTTAAAGCAGCTGCTTGCACAAGGTAATAGCTCAACGTTTATGGTGATTAACGAAGCGCTTTACCAAGTTATTGTATTACCTGTTAAAGCCCCCAGAACAATTGCCTACAGTATGGTTGGATTTGTGATTGATACCAGTGTGGCGAAGGAGCTAAAAGAACTAACGGGTATGGAAATAAGTTTTATCGCGACAAATACCGGACTCAAAACAACAACACTGCTCGGTCATCCACCACACCTTACATTACTTGAGTATATAGATAGCCAAATAGTAGAGCGCTGGTTTGGTGAAGACCCTGTTTACCTCAGTGCTAAATTACAACTGCCAGGGCTTGAAGATAACCCGATACGTGTTGTACTCAGTGCTGATTTGAGTGAGCACTATCAAGAATTTGATAAGTTGGTGTTGACCGTGATCTTATTGTCATTTGGCACCATTATTTTAGGCTTTATTACCAGCGGGATTTTAGCCAGCAATTTGGCAACGCCACTGCAGCAACTTACGGTAATGGCAAAACAGTTTGCTCAGGGTAACTATCGGGCAAAAATATCAGAGTCACGGCCCAGCAAAGAGGTGTGTGAGCTGGTTGATGCGTTTCAGGAGATGGGCGCAGACATTCAAACCCGTGAGAAACAAATTCGCTTTCAGGCCAGACATGACTCACTAACGGGTTTTTATAACCGCACCGCTGCGCTCGATCTACTATCGCAACATACAGAACAAGAAAGTGCGTTTTATCTGGTTGCTTTGGATATAAAAGGTCTTCGTCATATCAATGACAAACTTGGTCCAAGGGTGGGAGATAGCTGTATTCAAGCCGTGGCACAACGCATTAAAGAGTCTACGCAGGGACTTGTTGGCTTTAACGCTCGGTTGGGGGGCGATGAGTTTTTAAGTGTCATAGAAGTTAGCTCGAATATATCAAAACAGCAGCGCGTTGCGCAGTTGCAGCAGGCGCTTAATCAACACTACGAGATCCAAAATTTAGAGATAACACTGCGTTTTAGTATCGGCGTGGTGCAATATCCAGAACAAGCGCAAACCCCGGAAGATATGGTTCGCCGAGCTTTAATAGCGGTTGATACTGCAGCTCAAGATAGGCATGAGGTTTATTTTTACCAAAATGGTGAAGATGAGGCCCATTTGGAGCGTTTGCAGATCATTGACGAGCTAAAACACGCTTTGCACAACGACGACGGCCAGTTATTTATGGCATATCAGCCTAAGCTTAATATTAACAGTGGTCAAATAGATAAGGTAGAGGCGTTAATACGCTGGCAGCGCAATAACGGGGAGTGGGTGTCTCCCGAGTTGTTTATTGATTTGGCAGAACAATCTGGCTTGATTGTAGAGCTCACTCAATGGGTGGTATGTACTGTGGTTGCGCAAGTGGGCACTTGGCTCAAAGAAGGGCTGACTATGAAAGCGGCAATTAATGTTTCCGCGCAAGATATCGCACATAGTGAGTTTCTTAACCATTTAGAAAATCAACTCATTAAACACGCAGTGCCAGCAAAGCTGATTACCATTGAGTTGACTGAGCGCGACATGATCGAAAATGAGGAGCAGGGCATAAACACGCTCAAGGCGTTGAAGTCTTTGGGGGTTATGATTTCTCTAGATGACTATGGGGTTGGTCAAACTTCGCTGGGGAGGCTCAAAATGTTACCTATTGATGAGCTCAAACTTGATAAAGTATTTATTTTAAAACTCAATGAATCTCATCAAGATCAGTGTATCGTGCAATCAACCATCTCTTTGGGACATCAACTTGGTTTTTCAGTGGTATCTGAAGGGGTTGAGAACTTAGAGTCTTTGAATTTACTTAAACAAATGCGCTGCGATTATGCTCAAGGCTATCATTTAAGTCGTCCTCTGCCTGCGCGTGAATTCCTTGATTGGTTAGGTAATTACAATGAAGTGGGTTAGTTTTTTCATCATCTCACTATTTTGTAACACCGCATTTGCCGCTGGCAAACTGTTGGCTACGCCCGGTGTTTCACAAATAGAAGGCAGCGCCGGTGGTGGGCTTGTTCCATGGGCGCAGCTAGCAGGTTATGCAAGTGAAGATGAGTGGTCTATTGCGGCTTTTTGTAGTCGTGGTCATGTTAAAAACTATTCTTTAGATGTATGCGGTGTTCAAGGTAATTTATTCAACCGTATTGAGCTGAGTTATGCCGAACAAGAATTTGATGTTCCCGCGCTTAGTACTCGCATTGATCAAAAAATTAGCGGTGTAAAAGTGAGACTGTATGGCGATATTGTCTATAGTGATTGGCCACAACTTAGCGCGGGTATACAGCATAAATCGTTAAAAGATGGCAAGGTTGCCAAGCTTGTCGGCGCTGAAAGTACGCATGGCAACGATATTTATTTCGCTGCGAGTAAGCTGCACTTAGGGGCGCTCTATGGTTATAACTGGTTTTGGAATATCACGGCCAGATACAGTGAGGCAAACCAAACAGGTTTGTTAGGGTTTGGCGCAAAGGATGCGGATAAAAAATGGTTGTTAGAGGCCAGCAGCGCAGTATTTTTATCAAGAGAAATTGCGCTTGGCGCGGAGTTTCGTGAAAAGCTAAATAATTTGGGATTAGGGGAGAGCCACTGGAGAGATATCTTTATTGCGTGGTTTCCTAATAAATCACTGAATGTAACAGCGGCATGGTTAGACTTAGGCTCCATTGCAGGTGTTGATAAACAAACTGGTTGGTACGTGTCAATCGCAGGGTATTTTTAAATGAGTCTGGATAAAACCTACAAGAGATTATTGCTGGCAATCGCTATGGCGGTTACTTTGTCAGCATGCCAAAGTACGCCAAACTCTTTTTATCAGCAAGTAGGCGAACAAGCTGGACTTGAAAGGCTAGTAGATGCATTTATTAAGCAAATTGGTCAAGATGAGGTGATTTTTCCTTATTTCAAGCAAACCAATGTCAGCCATTTTCGCACTGGATTTATTACGCACATGTGTGATGTGCTGGATGGCCCGTGTAAATATGAAGGTGACAGTATGGCGCAGATCCACACGGGTATGAAAATCAACGAACATGATTTTAATCACACCGTTGACCTGTTAATTGCTGCGATGACAGATGTTGGACTGAGTCACCGCCTGCAAAACAAAATTTTAGCGCGCTTGGCCCCATTGCGTGCTCAGATCATTAAAATTTAACTTAGCAGCTCAAGAGCGGCTTGCGTAATTTGTTCTGGGCTTATTGCTTTTATAATCTCATTTTCATCAAGACAGCAGCTTTGGCTAATAAGCGCAGTAAATTGCTTATTTTTGGGGGCCACAACTGACCACGCAGAGGTGCCAAAACCAACGACAGCGACGCAAGGAGTATCAACGGCCACAGCCATATGCATAGGACCTGAATCAATACTTATCATCAATTGGCATGCAGCAATACAATCCACTAGTTCCGATAAGCTGGTAGTGCCAGTAAGTACAGTGACGGCAATATCGTGGGCAACTAGTTGACTTGCAAGCTGCTGACTTTCCTCTTTTTCAGACGGGTCGCCAAGCAAATAAAAGTGTACTTCTTTTTGCTTAGCTATGAGTTGCAAAGCCTGTAAGGCGAGTTCGTTAGGATAATGACGTGGCCCTTTGTTTTTGCCACCAAAGTAAACGGCCACCGAGGTATGCGTTTGATGATTTGCTACTCTGTCAGTCGCTTGATAGCTTAGTTTGGGTAATTGATAGTACCTGAATGGCTGGCCGTGACAATCATTCACAAGTTGGCAGTAGCGGTGAAGATAATGATGGTTGGGATTAAGTTTTAAGCCATGGCTAAGTAGTGGTGTACGACCATTTTGGCGGTAGCCTAAAATATATTTAATACCTGCAAACGTACACAATAGCGCTTCGCTTAGCGACCCCCGAAAAAGTACCGCCATCGCGAATTGGTATTGCTTGAGGTACTTAGCTTTAGCAAACACTGAATGTGTGTCACCGCTATCATGGCGTTTGTCGGCAATCACATGCAATTTGTTCGTTGCATTTCGAGCAAAAATCTCGCACATAAATGGACGCGCTAACAAATAGATATCATTGTTGGGATAGAATTCACGCAGCATATCTATGGCTGGTAAGGTATTTATTGCATCGCCAATAAATTTAGGTAATACGACCAAAATTGCGCCAGTAACTTGGGTAGTTTGCAGTGGTTTCAAAATAACATCGCAGCTGTATTGCACCTTAATATAGCGCTAGTATAACGTGATAATAAGCAAAACTTCATCTGTTACAACAAACAAAGGAGAAGATGTGAAAAATTTAAAAAGTTGTGAATGGCTAGCGGAACAGCTAAATAAGGTACATGTGCTAGATGCAGGGATTGTTAAACCGGGAGTGAACAAACCCTATGCACCGAGTGCAATTATCGACACAGCTAAGCGTTTTGATATCAGTGGCGCATTATCAAACCCAACTGCGAGTTTGCCTAACACTATGTGTGATAGTGCGCAGTTTCAAGCTAATATGCGCCAGCTGGGGATTAACCAAAACGATACCGTGATTGTTTACGACGACATGGGATTGTTCAGTGCCGCCCGAGCATGGTGGATGTTTAAAAGCATGGGATTTGAGCAGGTGTATGTACTTGATGGTGGATTGCCGCGCTGGTTAGAGTTAGGTTTGCCCTGCGCGCAAGAGTATGCAATTGTCCAAAAAGTGGGAGATTTTGTTGCAAAACCACAAGATAATTACTTTATTGATAGTCAGCAAGTACTCAGTGCTATTGAGGATGAATCGGTTTTATTACTTGATGCACGAAGTGCCAAACGCTTTACTGGCGAAGACCCAGAGCCGCGAGATAACATGCGCAGCGGGCATATTCCCAATAGTAAAAGCCTGCCGTATCAGCAAATACTTAATGAACAGGGATTAGTAAAGTCTGTGAGTGAGTTAAAATCTCTATTCACTCAGTTAGGTGTGACCGATCAAGCTTTACAATTTAGCTGCGGTTCGGGCGTCACCGCCTGTATTTTAGCGATGGCAGCTGATGAATGTGGTTATGCCAACTTGGCAGTATATGATGGCTCTTGGAGTGAATGGGGACAACCCATCGACTTACCAGTAGCAACCGGTGCTTAACTAAAAGGGCAGTGCTTACATCCATTGCCACAGCAGCTACCGCGCTTGAGATGAGCCCAACGACTCATGACTAACAAGCCTTGTTCAATGCTGTAGTCAAGTCCTGCAATGGCCGCTGAATGCTTGAACGGGCGGGCTAATGCCAGTTGCTCACTAATGGGCCTTTGGCTTAGGCTATCAATGTACGTGCGTAACTTTGTTATCAAACAAGCTCTGCATAAACAGCCATTGGCGTCTGATAAAGGTAAAATGTTGGGCAATTCCATACACCAGCATTGCGCGTTGGCACTGCATGTTATTTGAAGTCCGCAATTAGAACATGACATGAATTTTTTCAACACAAATGAATAACAACATGGATAATACCACAGCCCATTACCAAGATTTAGCCGCTTTGGTGCGTTTTGCCCCAGGATATCAGAACGTATACGCGCGCCTGATGCATTACCCACAGAATAAAGTCTGCTACGTTGTCAGTAACGTCGATATATGTGCCGCTTTGGAGCAAGTACTGCACGGGCAAGTTGATATGGATGACATAGAAATGTGGGCAAGTTTATTAGAAATGCGCGGGGACATTGATCACAGCCAAGTTGAGGGAGTACTCTATGCGCTTTCTAATCCTGAGCAAATGGGTGAGCTAACCCTCTATAAAATAAGCCAAATAATGGCGCTGTTAAAATAAAAAAGGAATATATCAATGCCGCTTAAAGCAAAGGCAAATGCACACTATTACCAAGATGCCAATTTTACCCTTCATGCAATGCACCCAAAGTTTAGTGAAATAGACTATGAGCTTGTGATGCGCAATCAAGTCAGGCTGCGTCAGTTATTTGCAGGTCAAACCGAATGGCCAAAGCCAGAGATGACTGTAGCAGATAACACTGCTGTCATGGAGCACCATGTACGAGAGTTTAACGAAAACATCGCCTACGGATTTTGTGTATTCGATGCCGCCGACAAGCAATGTATTGGGAGTGTTTATATTGATGCGAGTGAAGTCGACGGTTACGACAGCGAGTTACATTATTGGCTAGATGAATCTTTGCTAGCGTTAGAACCCGTGCTAGAAGCGCGCATGCTGACATGGCTTAAAGACAAATGGGGATTTGAAAATCCAGCCTTAGTGGCGCGAGAAATACCACAGGCACAGTGGCAATATATGAAAAAAGCGAGCTGATGCTCGCTTTTCACTTCATATGTTAAGTTTACTTATGATACCCCAAGCACGCTTCCACTTCGTTCTTAGAGCCTAATATCACTGGCACTCGCTGGTGGATCTCTTGTGGATCAATATCCAAAATACGTTGCTCACCTGTGTGAGCGATACCGCCCGCTTGCTCAATGAGCATAGCCATTGGGTTGGCTTCGTATAATAAACGTAGCTTAAATGGCTTGTTAGGATCTTTAGTGTCGGCAGGGTAGGTAAATAAACCACCACGACACAGTACACGATGCACATCACCTACCATGGCAGCAATCCAGCGCATGTTGAAGTCTTTACCTCGTGGGCCTGTTTCACCTGCTAAAAGGTCATTAACGTAGTTTTGCATTGCAGTCTGCCAATGACGTTGATTAGAAGCATTAATGGCAAACTCTTTGGTATCTTCAGGAATTTTTGCAAATTCTTCAGTCAACATAAAGCTGCCGTGAGTTTTATCCAATGTGAAAATACGTGTGCCTTTACCAATAGTCAGTGCTAAGGTGGTGCATGGCCCGTAAAGTACATAACCTGCAGCAACTTGCTGATGGCCAGGCTGCATGAAAATACGCTCATCGGCTGGGTCTGAATCTTTTGGCGCTCTCATTATTGAGAAGATAGTACCCACAAGTGAGTTAATATCGGTATTTGATGAGCCATCTAGTGGGTCAAATGCCACAATGTAGTCGGCATTTGGGTTGCCCGCTACCGTGTAGTCTTCTTCTTCCGATGCAATCGCTTTTACGTAGCCTGACTCTAGTAGGATGTCTTTTAAAAGTTGGTTAGATAAAACGTCTAGCTTTTTTTGAGTTTCACCTTGAATGTTCTCATCAAGTGTTGAGCCGAGTACGCCTGATAGGGCACCTTGACCAACACGGAATGAAATCTCTTTACATGCCGCTAAAATTGTACGAATAAGAGAAAGTAACTCTCTTGAACAACCATCTTCAATAAGCACTGGAGGGAGTCTACGCATAGTTTTTGATCCTGATAACGTTATGGCAGCAGTCTATAAATTGTGAGAGGAGACCAACGCTGCACGTAATTTCGTCTTAAAATAGCTGAATTTTGTATACAATTTTATATACTGGGTTTAAATCAGCCATTAAAACCACTAATAACAAGGTAAGAATATGCGAAAAATAGGGAAGCTATCTTTCATTCTCTGTACTTTGCTAGGCGCTATGATAACTCAAGCCGTCGCAGCAATTAAGCCCATTGACGAGTTTACTGACAAGTTAAATCGTTTTCCTGGCTATTATTCCTTTTATGCCGATACCAACAACGGCAAAATTTACTTAGATGTTGATAAGTTCAAGCAGCCATTTTTATTACAGCATAGCCTACCTTATGGGGTGGGTTCCAATGACATTGGCCTAGATAGAGGGCAGCTAGGCGGCACTTATCTTGTTCAATTTGAACGTTTTGGCGATAAAGTGATGCTGCGCGCTTTGAATAGTTACTATCGTGCAAGCTCTACCAACCCTGCTGAGCAGCAAAGTGTCAACGAGGCGTTTGCATCCAGTATTTTGCAAGGATTCACCGTCGTAGCTGAAGACGCTGATAGTGTGCTTATTGATTACACGCCTTACCTGTTGTCGGATGTGCATGCGGTAAGTAGAACATTGGAACAGCGCGAGCAGGGGAGCTTTAGTCTAGATAAAACGCGTAGCGCGGTGTTTATGCCCCGTAGTAAGGCTTTTGTTGAAAACACTGAATTAGAGGCGGTGCTCACCTTTACAGGGTCTAAGCCTGGTGAATATGTTCGCCAAGCGGTTGCTGATCCATATGCTATCACCGTACATCAGCACCACTCACTGGTTAAATTACCAGACGATAATTACCAGCCTCGTAAATTCCACCCTCAATCGGGCTATTGGAGCATAGAGCATAAAGATTACTCAGCACCGTTGGGCGAGTCTATGCTCGTGCGTTACATTCCGCGCCATCGCTTAGCGAAAAAAGACCCTTCAGCGAAAGCGAGTGAGCCAGTAGAGCCAATTGTTTACTACCTTGACCCTGGTGTACCTGAGCCTGTAAAAACGGCGTTGCTAGACGGCGGAAAATGGTGGGACAGTGCGTTTGCCGCTGCGGGTTATAAAAATGCGTTTCAAATTAAAATTTTGCCCGAAAGCGCCGATCCAATGGATATTCGCTATAACGTGATCCAATGGGTGCATCGAGCAACACGCGGTTGGTCGTATGGCGCATCTGTCATTGACCCGCGTACGGGGGAGATCATTAAAGGTCACGTCACGTTAGGTTCTTTGCGAGTTCGCCAAGACATTCTCATTGCTGAAGCATTAGCGGCACCATTTGTTAAAGGCGATGAGGTAGTGAGTCGTTTACACGATATGGCACTAGATAGAATACGCCAGCTCAGTGCCCATGAGATTGGTCATACGCTAGGGATTGCCCATAACTTCTCTGCTTCTATCAAAGATAGAGCGTCGGTGATGGATTACCCTCATCCGCTGGTTGGTTTTGATAAAAATGGCAAGTTAGACATCACGCAAGGCTATGCCAAAGGCATGGGTGCTTGGGATACACAAGTGATTAAATATGGCTACAGTGATTTTAGCAAGTCAGATGAAGCGGCTGAATTACAAGCTATTTTGGATGAAAACCGTGAGTTAGGATTAGAGTTTATCTCTGATAGTGATGCAAGAGCGCAAGGTGGCGCACACCCTACAGCGCACTTGTGGGATAACGGCAACGATCCAGTTACAGAGCTGCAACGTGTGCTTGAGGTACGCAAGCAAGCGTTAAACAGCTTTGGTATTAATAATATCAAGGCCGGCGTGGCGCTGTCTCAACTGGAAGAAAAACTGGTACCACTGTACTTATTCCACCGCTATCAAGTGGAGTCTGCGGTCAAACTCATCGGTGGAGTAGATTACAGCTATGAAGTACGCACTGCTCAAGCGCTCAAAGGGGCCAAAATTGTAGACAACGCGCAGCAACGAAAAGCGCTGCAAGCCATATTAAAAACGCTAGATGCAGAGCAGTTACGTATTCCAGAGCGTGTATTGGCACTTATCACACCCAAAGCATATGGTGAAAGCAAAACGCGAGAGAGTATTTATGGCAGAACCGGTTTGGTGCTTGATGCTATGGCATTACCTGAAGTGGCCGCTAATCATAGTTTAAGCCTATTGCTTAATGCTGAGCGTTTAAATCGTTTATCGCAGCAGCATGCTCGGGATGCCAAACATTTTGGTCTGGTACAAATGCTAAACGCTTTGTATAGAAAAGTATTTGATGCGCAAAGCACAGGGACAATGGCGCTAAAACTTAGCCAACGTGTACAGTATTTGACGGCAGCACGTATGGCGCAGCTTGCCAGTTCCGATAAAGTTGAGCCTGAAGTACAAGCGCAGCTTAGATTCCAGCTGATGCGCGTCGCAAAACAGTTTGATCAGCAATCGTTGTTTAGCAACGTGAGCGAAGAAACTGCTTACCGTCACGAATTAGCAAGGCAGGTCAATGCATTCCTTGAAACAGGTAAATGGCCAGACGGGTTTAAAGCCTTGAAGATGCCGCCAGGCTCGCCGATTTAAGGCCATTGATGTAAGTAATAAAAAGCTGGCACTTGGCCAGCTTTTTTAATTGTATAACAAAGCACTATTAAGACACTTGCTCATGCGTAGGTAATGCCTGCATGACGCCAAGTTGAGTACAGGTATGTGCGCCGCATTTCACCGCAAACCTAGCGGCTAACTCTAGCTTATGAGTGTTATTGGCTAAGTTCTCTTTGTTCACACCAAGTTGCGAGATATAGAATAAAAAACCGCTGATCAGACTATCACCTGCACCAGTGGTATCAACCACTTGAACATCAGGCGTGGGCACTTCGATACATCGCGATTGGGTGATCAGTTTTACAGGGTGTTTACCATTTGACACCAGTACAACTTTAACGCCCAAAGTAAACAACCAATGACAATATTGCTGTGATGTTGAATTAGCCGCTTGGCTCAGGTATTCCAGCTCTTCAAGGCTAAATTTGAGAATGTCGCTGTACGCATAACAGGCTTCAATTCGGCTGCTCAGTTGCGATACGTCATGCCATAAATTCAGTCTAAGGTTTACATCAAAACTAATCAGTTGTTGATGTACAGCCGCTTGTTTAAGTAGCGCCATGTGTGTTTTGCTAATCTCACTGGTAGTGAGCGTGTTAGAGCAAAAATGAAATAATCCACATATAGGCCACTGAAACGTGGCAAAGTGAGCTTCGCTCACCAAGAGATCGGCAGTTTGATTGCGATAAAAACTAAACTGCCGGTCGTTATACTCATCAAGAGTGACAACAGCAAGTGCCGTGTTGGTATTATCGAAAGTAGGGCAGTACCTTGTTTTTACACCATAAGAGTCTAATGTGCTGCGGATCTTTTTCCCAAAAGCGTCGTTTGCCAGTCCGCCTAAAAACTCAGCTGTACCACCGAGCTTCGCAAAGCCCACGGCGGCATTGGCTGGAGCCCCTCCGACGATGGGCAACAGCGCGCCTTCTTGATTAGGCAGTAAATCAATTAATGCCTCGCCAAAACAGGTAAATTTCATCGCAGCACTGTGTGACATAGTGGGCCCTCTAGAATTGATACTTGAGTGTAAATGATGTTGTTCGACCGTTGATACTGCGGGCGCGAATAATCCCGTTGCTCGGTATGCTGCCTTCTTCCGCTTCTGTGATGCCAACAGTATCGAATAGGTTGTTAACATTCAAAGACACTGAGAGATTTGGTGTTACATCATAACTGGCAAAAGCATTAACTTGCGTGTATCCATCTAGCTTTAAATCATTATTGTCTTGCGCATACGCATCGCTGGTACCGATTAAGCTCACTCCAATTGCACCTTGTTCCATGTTGTAACGACCCATGAGTGAGTAAATAAAATCAGCCTGACGACGCGGTGTGTGACCAACCACGTCAGGAGATAATGCATCTTTGGCAATCTTGGCATCGGTCCAAGTGACGTTGCCTCTAAAGTCAAATGAGCCGACAAAATAGACCCCTTCAAGTTCTATCCCGTGTGCCTCGTATTGGCGGTCAAAAAACTTTTGGCTGGTGGCTTCAAAATTTTGCTCTTCAGTTTGCGCGTAAAAGGCGGTGGCAAACAAGCTACCACTGTCAAAGCGCTGTTTAATGCCTAATTCAATTTGTGTGACTTCATCGATGGCATCTTCTTTTGCAACACTGCCATCTGAGGCAACTTTACCAAATAGTAAGCGATCCGCATTGGCGCGGGCTCCTTCACTGACACGAGCAAAAATGGCTCGATGGGTATTGATTTGGTAGTTCGCACCCACTGAATAACTGGTATAGTCCCAGTCATAGTTTACTACGCTTGGGTTGGCTAGATTGATTCCTGCCACTTGCTCTTCGGGTTTGGAGATAACGCCATCGCCGTTAATATCTCGCTCTGACACCACGGCACCTGCGTATGTGCCTGTCGCTTCCCCTTTGTCATAGCGTACGCTGGCATCAAGGGTAATATCACCAAGCTGGCTAGAAACGGCAATATAGGGCGCTTTGGTAGAATAATCGGTATCGTAATTACGTTGACAGCAGTTACCCCAAGCAGGTGTGCCGTATGCATAGAGACCATTGTCAGAGTACGGCGTACCATCGGCGGCAAATACATCTATCAGGGCCGCATTGTCACCCTTTAACTCCATCAGATAAGAGTTCCACAGCCAAGACATAGCAATGCTCTGCTCAGATGTGTAAAAGCCCAAAGTGATGGCGGTGTCGCTGTCTAGGGTTTTAGTTAACTTAATATCGTTCACGAGCGAACCAAAATCTTGCATTTCTACATCAAAGGTATGAATTCGCATGATATTTTGGTCACTTACAGTCATACCTGTTTGCGGACCATTGGCATATTTTAGTGTTGCATTTTCATCAGCAATACTTGACGCGATATTTTGTGCATCACCCACTTCGGCAGGAAACGGTGCATTAAAGGTGCCTTTAACGCTAGAAATACGTAAACGGTTTTCTATTTTCCAGTTGTTGTCTAAATCAAAACTAGCTTCTACCCCAAAGCTGTCAACTTGCGGATGCATGCCATCGCGCAGATCCCCTTGTCGATTTTCATTGTTCGCGCCTAACCCTTGTGTTTTTATAAAGTAAGCTGAGTGGGGTGTATCGTCGAGCGCGTCAAACCTACTTAAAGAGTCGCCGTTGGCGTGCATTGGCATGGGTAGGTAGCCTGTGCTTCTGTCATCTAAATGTTTAAAATAGAGGCGCACATAACCACTATCAAATTCTTTGGTCAGGTTCGCTTTGATTTGACCGCCTTTGTTGCCTGTGTAACCTGTGTTTCTGGCTCCTTCACCTTGGCGCACAAAACCACCAATATGAAAGCGTACAGAATCAGACAAGTAACTACCGAATTCAAAGTCAGTTCTAAACTCGTCGTAATCTAAACCGAATGTAGTTGCGATACTACCTGATTCACTCTCGCCCGTTTTAGAAATAAAGTTGATAATGCCCCCTGGTGCATTGCTTGCTGCCGTCGAGGCCGAACCACCGCGAATAGACTCAACGGTTTGCACGGTGTTATCAAGGCGCATAAAAATATCAGCATTACCAAAGGCAATATCGCCAAATTGTAAAATAGGTAGGCCATCTTCTTGTAGTTGCAAAAACTTCGCCCCACCAGAGGCGACAGGTAAACCTCTAACAGCGATGTTGGCATTACCATCACCGCCAGTTGCTTCAGAGCGAACGCCGGGCAAAATTCTGAAAGCCTCAGCTGTGGTTCTGGGGGTTGAAACGTTAATTTGTTCCGCAGAGATGCTGCTAACCGAGACACTTGAAGCCATAACCGTGCGCTTTTGTGGCACACCCGTCACGATGATTTTTTCCAGTTCATTTTTTTGCTTGGCGTTATTTTGTGTTGGTTCTTGTGCCCATGCGTTCGATCCTATGGCAAGTGTAATAGCACTTAGCGCAAACCAAGTTGGGGTTATTCTTCTCATAATATGCCTCATTGTTGTCAATTTGCAGTATGGAACACTAAACTGAAGCTACATACTTAATCGATTAAGTAAGTTAGCAAAAATAATGTGTTTTGCAATGATAATTTGCGCGATAATTGTGCGTTATATTTTAACTTGCTGTTTTTTATTATAAAAAAGTGTCCAACTTTGGTGCATCGTTGAACACTTTTGTGGCAACTCTAGACGGCCGCGAGACGCATTTGTGCAGGGTTACGCCACCAGTTATAAAACATAGCGAACATAAGTAAGGCGGCAAAGGCGGTAGCGAGGGCAAAACCATGTCGAATATGACCAAAGTAGTCGCTTACTACGCCCATTAGTAGTGGCGCAAGTGCGGCTGACAAAGCGGTAAAAAATAAGATAATACCCGCTACCGACCCATGTTGATGCTTTGCAAAGCAAGATATACCTTTGGAATTTAGAGTTGGGTAGATCATCGACATAAACAGCCCACTCAGTGGTAAGCTGACCACCGCTGCGTTTACACCAAAAATGTAAGTGGCTAAATAACATATAAAAATTGCAACGCTTAGGACCAGCATAACGATCTGCCAGCTAAATACATTTAACAACCACGTGGCCATAAAGCGTCCTAGTGCTCTTAGTATAAAGAAAATGGTTAACGCATAGGTCGCCAATAAGGTCCACTCGCCTTGATAGGTTTTTAACAAGGTGGGCATCCACACATAAATGGCCACTTCGGTTGCAACATACAGGGCAATCGCTGCAGAAAAACCCAGCGCATGTAAGTCTTTGAACATTAGCAACGTGTGTTTAAAGCTTGGAGCCTGCTGAGATAGCGGCTTTGGCTTAGCGACAAAGTGTACTTTGAGCGTTGCTAAACTAAGTAGTACACACAATACACCCGCTAAAACATAAAGATAAACCCAGCTAACACCCACTGTTATCATATAACTTACCAGAGCTGGGCCAACGATTGCGCCGATGGCAAAAAAGCCCTCTACGGTATTCATGGTTTTGGTATGGGCGTGGCTGGTTGGGCTCAGATCGCCAAGCAGGGCCAGTGCTGCTGTTTTAAATAAGCCAATCGCAACACCTATGAGGCTTAACAGCACCACAAATATTATAAAGTTGTTGCTAATGGCAAAGGCAAAGCATGCTAAGGAAAATAGTGTAAAGCCAATTAGAATAGTGGATTTATGGCCAATTTTATCGGCCAGAAAGCCCAAACATAAACCACTTATAGCTATCCAAATCATGGGGGCATAATGAAATGCACTAGCCTGAGTCATGCTTAGGTTATACTGTTCGATCAATTCAGGAATGATCACGCCCACTGCGTCTGATGTCATCGCAAACATAAAGAACATCATATACGTCAGCCAGCGGAGCGTTGTTAAGTTGCTGGTTGTCATAGTACTTGCCTCAACGGTTAACTGGCTGATCTGTAATAAGTCTAGTGTGTGTGTCTGGGGTGTCAGCCAATTTTATTTTAAATAATGCTTGAATATAGTTAGGGGTTGAATAAAGATATATCTTAATCGATTAAGAATCAACTTTAGAGTATAGAGCGGAATTATGAAAAACCAAGTGCAATTGATCACCTATGCTGATCGCCTGACAGGCAACGGCCTAACACAATTAAAGCAACTTCTTGATGACTCGTTTGGTGGATTATTTTCAGGTGTGCATATTTTGCCGTTCTATTATCCCATTGATGGTAGTGACGCAGGGTTTGATCCCATAGATCATACTCAAGTAGATAGCCGCCTTGGTACTTGGCAAGCGCTATCTGATATAGGCCAAAGCTATGAAGTGATGGCGGATTTAATTGTTAACCATGTTTCAGCCCAATCTGATGAGTTTCAAGATGTCTTAGCACAGGGGCATAAATCGCCGTACTGGTCGATGTTTTTAAAAGAAACTGATGTATTTCCTGATGGCATAACCCAAGCCCAAGCGAGTGCTATTTTTAGGCCTAGACCAACGAGCTGTTTTTCGCCTAAAAAGCTGGCTAGCGGCGAAGTTGTCAATTTTTGGACTACTTTTACCGACAATCAGATAGATATAAATGTTGAAAGCGACTCAGGTAAACGTTATCTCGATTCGGTGCTTAACTTATTTGCCAATAATGGTGTGAAAATCATTCGTCTTGACGCAGCTGGGTTTGCCATCAAGCGTGCAGGGACTAGTTGCTTTATGAGTGATGAAACCTTCGTATTTATACAACAGTTAGCTGAACGAGCACGTCGGCTGGGGATGGAAACAATTGCAGAGATCCACAGCCATTATAAAACACAGATCGCAGTGGCGAAAAAAGTCGATAGAGTTTACGACTTTGCGCTGCCACCTCTTGTTCTGCATACCTTGTTTAGTAAAAATGTAGACGCGTTGGTATCTTGGTTAGCTATCTCGCCTCGTAACTGTTTAACTGTGCTGGATACCCATGATGGCATTGGCATTGTTGATGCGGGCCCTGAGGGGGATAAATCTGGGTTATTAAATGCCAACGAAATCGATGAATTGGTGCAACAAATCCATGTCAATAGCCAAGGAGAGAGCCTCAAAGCCACTGGAGCTGCCGCAAGCAATGTTGATCTTTACCAAGTAAATTGCACCTATTACGATGCGTTGGGTAAAGACGATTTAGCGTATTTAACTGCGCGTGCCATTCAGTTTTTTTCACCGGGCGTACCGCAAGTTTATTACGTTGGGTTGTTGGCACTTAACAACGACATGGCATTACTGGAAAAAACGCAAGTAGGCAGAGATATCAATCGTAGTTATTTATCGTTAGAGCAAGTGCATATGCAGTTAGACAAACCCGTTGTTAAAGGATTGTGTGAGCTGATTAAACTGCGCAATGAGAGTAATGCTTTCAATGGAGAGTTTTCGGTGCAAGGCGCACACAATGCATTGAGCATGAAGTGGCAAAATCTACAAGAACTTGCCTGCCTCGATATTGATTTTATACAAGGAACAACCGTACTTAGCTTTAGTTGCGCTAAACAAAATAAGGTAATCAACTTAGCTGATTTGCTGAGATGAAAAACCCCAAATCAAATGGGCTAAGTGGATTGGCCCACTCTCAACTCAAACGGTAAGATTAATTGTTGCTTCTGTTTATTGATAAATAACTCAGCGGCATGTTGGCCTTTGGTTTCGCTGTTTTGATGTATGGTGGTGATCGAAGGATTAAATAGCTGGGCTTCATCAATACCATCAAAGCCAACAATTTTTAATTCTTGGGGCACTTTTATCCCTTGCTCAAGCGCTTCTCTTGCTGCTGCAAGTGCAATTAAATCGCTCATGCATAACAATACATTTGGTCGTGGTTGCACGCTTAATGCCTCTTTTGCAGCGATACGTGCCCAACGTTCGCTGCTCTCGGGGATATTCCATGTTCTATCTTCAGACATTGCTATATTTGCTTCTTGCAAAGCCTGTCTAAATCCGGCCAAGCGTTGGTGAGCAATAGAGGTATTGAGTTTTGGGAGATGGTGATCATAGACGCGGCAAATGAGCTCTGTGTCTAACAGTCGCAAGCCTAAAATAGCAACATAAGCCTCTTCTGAGGCATCGCTAAATGTTTTGAATGCTTGATTTGCAACATTATAGGCTGCTTGGTGATTGTCAATGTTAACACTGGCCTGACCGTTTAGCTCAAAATCAACAGCAACAACTTCTTTATTGAGTACCTCAAGATGGTTAATGAGTTTGGTATTTCTTGGTCTGCCATAGCAAATAAAGCCATCAACAAAATCGACAACATTACTGACGTTATCCGCATTGCCAGAAAACAGGAGTAAATTAATCCCTTGAGGTTCAAGCACATTTGCAACACCCCGCATAAAGCTACTTGCGACGGGATCTGAGACCATGTATTCAACGCTATCGGGTAAGACTAACGCGACAATATTGAAGGTGCCCTTTCTAAGAGAGCGGGCTGCTTTATTTGGACCAAAGTAGCCAAGCTCATGACATGCAGATAAGATCTCTTCCCGTCTTTTCTTTGATAACTGATCTGGTCGATTAAAAGCATTTGATACAGTTGCATTGGATACACCTAGATGTGCAGCAATACTTTTTAGGGTCCACTTCTTTACTGTCATTTGCATTTGGCTATTTAGTTTTTTTCTAGTTTACATCAGCATAGATGCTTACTTAAAGCACTAACTAAAACACAACTCATTTATTAATTGACGAATTTGCTGTTGCGCTGGGGCAATCTTCTCCATTGCTAAGTATTCATCTGGTTGGTGCGCTTGCTCTATGCTACCAGGCCCCATCACAATTGTTTCGCAACCAAGCTGCTGTATAAATGGTGCCTCAGTACAATAGTTGACCGCAACAGCTTTGGTTTGTGATATCTGCTCAGCCAGTTTGACTAAAGCACTATCCGTTTTGCCACTAAATGCAGGAATAGGGTCGTGCAAATCAATCACCGAGACACTATTTGGGTATTGGGCGTTTAGTGGTGCGACTGCCTCTAGTAGCAAAGCTTGTAACTCTTTTATGCTTAAACCTGGTAGTGGGCGCAAATCGATATGTAGCTCGCAGCAGCCGCAAATACGATTGGCGTTATCGCCGCCATGGATATGCCCTAAGTTTAACGTAGGGTAAGGAATCGCAAAATCACCAAGTGAATATTTATTCTTTAATTCTTCTTTGAGGTGTAATAATTTTGCAATCACCTTGTGCATGATTTCAATTGCGTTGAGTCCTCGTTCAGGATCAGAACTATGGCCAGAGCGTCCGACCACACGAATGGCGCTGCTCATATGACCTTTGTGGGTGTATACCGGTGTCATATCAGTGGGTTCGCCAATAATGCAGCGTGCTGGCTTTAAATCACAGTGTTTTGCTACTTGCTGCGCACCCGCCATCGTTGTTTCTTCATCAGCAGTGGCAAGAATAAGTAGTGGTTGAGTCTGAACAGCTCCCTGTTCATCTAGGGTTTTTATTGCATCTAAAACAAAAGCGAAAAAGCCTTTCATATCTATAGAGCCAAGGCCGTAAAGGCGGTTGTCATGTTGCTCTAACTTGAATGGATTGAAGTTCCAGCGACTGTCATCAAAGGGCACCGTATCCGTATGTCCAGCCAGCATTAAGCCACCGTGTCCTTGACCGCGCTTTGCCAGTAAGTTGAATTTTCCTGGTGCACTTTCAAGTTCGGTGATCTCGACGTTAAAACCTAAACTTTCACACCAACTGGCGAGCAAATCAATGACCGGGCGGTTACTCATGTTTAATGCGTCGTCCAAAGCACTGATTGAAGGGTTAGCAATTAATTGTTGGTACATACCTAAAAAAGTGGGGCTGGTCATAAAAAGTCCAAAATATTTATCCAAAGTGTTTGCATAACAATTTAAAGGTGTTTAATATGAATATCAATTCACTTTTTTAGCATAAATATATTTAGAGGCTGGCATGCGACGATACTCATTCACCATTTAATTTCATTTTGACTAGAAAACGCAATACAAATTAGAGAGCAGCATTAAAAATGATGAATGTAACGAAGAAAATCGCCGTAGTTGGCGCCAGCGGATATAGCGGCGCGGAACTCGCCAGTTTAATAGCCAAACACCCTAACTTCTCCCTGTCAGGTTGTTACGTGTCAGAGCAAAGCTTGGATAAGAACAAATTATTGAGTCAGTTATATCCAGAGCATGGAGTTTTGCTCGACACGCCCTTACTCCCCTTGTCAGAAGAAGCGTTTACTGAAATCAAAGCTCAGGCTGATTATGTGTGTTTGTGTACTGACCATAAAGTGAGTGTAGAACTTGCTCCAAAGTTTCTTGAAATGGGGAAAAGGGTTTTTGATTTATCTGGTGGCTATCGTTTAGCTACCAGTCAAGATTATGAGCAGTATTACGGCTTTTGCCACCCTTATGAACAATGGCTAAAGCAAGCCGAATATGGCCTGGCAGAGTGGAATGCACAAGCGATAGCGACAGCGCAATTGGTTGCTGTTGCTGGGTGCTATCCAACTGCAGCGTTAAACGCACTGAAACCGCTTAAACAAGCCGATTTAATCGCAAATGAAAAAGTGATTATCAACGCTGTCTCGGGCGTAACGGGAGCTGGTAGAAAAGCCAGCATCAATACCCATTTTTGTGAAGTCTCTTTGGCACCCTATGGCCTGTTTAATCATCGTCATACGCCAGAAATTAAACAGTACCTTGGCCATGACGTGTTATTTACCCCGCACTTAGGCAACTTCGCTCGTGGCATTTTAGAAACTATTTACGTGCCGTTAAAACCACAAGTGACCTGCAATCAAGTTGAAGCCGCATATCAAGTATTAGCAGATGAGCCGTTAATCAGATTAAAAGGCACACAGCTTCCGTCAATCAAAGGTGTTGCTGGATTGCCGTATGTTGATATCGGTTGGCAACAACAAGGCAATCAGCTGATTGTGGTTGTTGCGATTGATAACCTTTTAAAAGGTGCGGCGGGTCAAGCATTGCAATGCATGAATTTAGCGAGTCAGTTACAGCCAGAACTGGGTTTAAAGGGAGTCTGGTAATGCAAACTTGGGTGATAAAAGTCGGTGGTGCGGTACTGGATACTGAAGATGCAGCCAATGCATTATTTAAGCATCTGGCGCATGTGAGTAAGCAAGATAACACCAAGCAATTTGTGGTGGTGCATGGCGGCGGCGCGTTGGTTGATCGTTGGTTGAATGATGCTGGGTTTGCTACGGCAAAACACCAAGGCTTGCGTATTAGTCCCAAAGAACAGATGCCATACATTGTTGGTGCATTAGCTGGTTGTGCCAATAAGCAGCTGATGGCACAGGCAATCACTGCTGGATTGCAGCCCGTTGGATGTTGCTTGTATGAAGCTGGACTAATTGCAAAACAAAAACTCAAAGCACTTGGTCAAGTTGGTGAGTGTGTTGAGGGAGTCTCGAGTTTACTGCCAGCTATGTTGGAGCTTGGCCGTACGCCATTGGTCAGCTCTGTAGGTCTTGGAGATGATGGACAGTTATTCAACGTTAATGCCGATGAAGCTGCGGCAGAGATTGCTAGTCTCCTCAATGCTGAACTTATTTTTATGACGGATGTTGAAGCGGTGTTGGATGCTAATAAACAACCTCTTCATCAGCTCAACCAAACACAAATTGAAGAATTAATAAAAGCAGGAGTGATAGTGGGCGGAATGGAGGTCAAAGTTAAGACCAGCCTTCGCGCAGCCCAACACTTACGACGTGGTGTGTATATCTCCAGCTGGCAAAAGCCAGAGAATCTTGTTGCGTTACTCAATGGCGCACACGTTGGTACACAGATCACACCATAGGAAAAAATATGTTACAGCATTTTTTAACCGGTCTTGAGTTAGACCAAACAAAGATATTAAAGCTACTTAAGCTTGCACAAAACATTAAAAATCAGCCACAAGAGTATGCTAATGCGCTAACAGGTAAGTCGATAGTGACATTGTATGAAAAACCAAGCCTGCGTACTCGGTTATCTTTTGACATTGGCATTAATAAGCTTGGTGGTCATGCGGTTTACCTTGATCAGCAAAATGGTGCCATGGGTAACCGTGAGTCAGTAAAGGACTTTGCGCTGAATATCTCGGCATGGGCTGACGGCCTAGTTGCTCGGGTTAATCACCACAGCACTTTGAATACACTGGCTGAGCATGCCTCTATTCCGGTGGTTAATAGTCTGTGCAACTTGTATCACCCTTGCCAAGCATTGGCTGACTTTTTAACGCTGCAAGAAGTGCATGGTGATGTGAGCCAGTTGAAATTGGCGTATTTAGGTGAAGGTAACAATGTTACTCACTCGCTGATGTTATTAGCTGCCACATTGGGAACTGATTTTGTTGCTGTTTGCCCTAAAGGGCACTCACCGGATGCACAAATTGTCAAACAAGCTGAGCAAATTGCTGCAGCGAATGGCGCATCAGTGCTGATAAGTGACCGTGTTGAAGCCGCTGTAGGTGCCAATGCTCTCTACGCAGATACATGGGTCTCTATGGGTAACAATGCTTGCCTAGAGCAAGTAAAACAAACCTTTATGCCATATCAAATTAATGCAGCACTGCTGCAGCAAACAGGCGCAAGTACCGTGCTGCACTGCCAACCAGCTCACCGCGAGTACGAGATCACCTCTGAGGTGATGGATGGTAAAAATTCAAAAATAATTCAACAAGCTGAAAACCGCATGCATGCCCAGAATGCTCTGCTGGTATCACTGTTAAATCCAAATTATGTGTAAGGATGTAAAGCAAAATGAGCGAAATTAAAAAAGTAGTATTGGCCTATTCTGGTGGCTTGGATACATCGGCAATTGTTCCTTGGTTAAAGGAAAATTACGACTGTGAAGTGGTTGCATTTGTTGCAGATGTGGGCCAAGGCGAAGAAGAACTTGCTGGCGTTGAAGAAAAAGCCATCGCATCCGGTGCATCTGAGTGTTATATCGTTGATCTCAAAGAGCAGATGGTCAGTGATTACATTTATCCGACTTTGAAAACCGGCGCAATTTATGAAGGTACCTACTTACTAGGAACTTCTATGGCCCGTCCTATCATCGCGAAAGCACAAGTTGAAATTGCACGCAAAGTAGGCGCAGATGCACTGTCTCATGGCTGCACTGGCAAGGGCAATGATCAGGTGCGCTTTGAGTCATGTTTTGCCGCGCTTGCGCCCGATCTTAGGGTAATAGCGCCATGGCGTGAATGGAGCTTATCGAGTCGTGAGTCGCTGCTGGACTATTTAGCTGAGCGTAATATTCCCTGTGCAGCATCGGCGACAAAAATCTACAGCCGTGATGCGAATGCTTGGCATATTTCCCATGAAGGGGGAGAACTTGAAAATCCTTGGAATCAACCAAGTGAACAAGTTTGGACTATGACCGTCTCTCCAGAGCGAGCGCCTGATAAACCTGAGTTTGTGAGCGTGATGGTAGAAAAGGGTGAAGTGGTTGCGGTAAATGGTGAGCGCTATAGCCCTTACCAATGTTTAGTGCAGCTGAATAAGATTGCTGCGCCGCACGGTGTAGGACGCGTAGATATAGTCGAAAACCGCCTAGTTGGTATGAAATCGCGCGGCTGTTATGAAACACCGGGAGGAACTGTGATCATGGCTGCATTGCAAGCCATTGATGAGTTGGTACTGGATAAATCTAGTCGTAAGTGGAAACAAACCCTAGGTGGTGAGTTTGCACACTTGGTTTATGACGGCCGTTGGTTTACGCCATTAAAAGACTCGATTTTGGCCGGCGCACTGGCATTATCTGAGGTGGCGACGGGAGAGGTGGTATTAAAACTCTACAAGGGCCAAGTGAGTGCGGTACAAAAACAGTCAGTTAATAGCTTATACAGTGAAGACTTTGCAACATTCGGCGAAGATGATGTTTACGATCAATCACATGCCGAAGGATTTATTCGTTTATTTTCGCTTTCTAGTCGGATTGCGGCTTTAAATAAAAAGTCGTAGTTCAGGGCGTTAGGAGAAACATTATGGCGTTATGGGGCGGGCGTTTTTCATCAGGTCCGAATGCGGCATTCAAGCAGTTTAATGACTCTTTGCCATTTGATTATCAACTGGCAGAGCAGGATATTGTGGGCTCTATTGCGTGGGCTGGCGCGTTGGCACAAGTTAACGTACTAAGCGAGCAAGAACATCAAGACTTGGTAGCTGCGTTGAATCAATTGCTGGAGCGTATTCAGCAAGATTTAAGTGCGGTTGCGAGTGCTGGTTATGAGGATATTCACTCTTACGTTGAGGCAAAGCTCATTGAGCAAGTGGGCGACTTGGCTAAAAAGCTACATACAGGGCGTAGTCGTAATGACCAAGTTGCCACAGACTTTAGGCTTTGGAGCCGTCAGAGTGCTGAGCAGTTGCTTGCCGCGCTTGGTTCGCTTAAGTCTGCATTTGTGCAATTGGCCGAGCGTGAACTTGGCACCATCTTACCGGGTTATACGCATTTGCAACGTGCACAACCAGTACTGTTTAGCCACTGGTGTATGGCGTACGTAGAAATGCTAGAGCGCGATGAATCTCGCCTGCAAGATGCGTTAATGCGTTTGAATGTATGCCCGCTTGGCAGTGGCGCGCTCGCTGGTACTGCTTACCCTATTGATAGAGAAACGCTAGCAACCAATTTAGGTTTTAGCCATGCATGTCGCAATAGTCTCGATGCAGTTTCTGATAGAGACTTTGTGGTAGAGCTACTCAGTTGTGCCAGCATTTCAATGATGCACTTATCTCGCTTTGCTGAGGACATGATTTTTTATAACTCGGGCGAAGCTGGATTCATTGAATTAGCCGATAACGTCACGTCAGGCTCATCGCTTATGCCGCAGAAGAAAAACCCTGATGCACTGGAGTTGATCCGTGGCAAAACTGGGCGAGTGTTTGGTGCATTCAGTGCCATGATGATGACACTGAAAGCTTTACCGCTTGCTTACAACAAAGACATGCAAGAAGACAAAGAAGGTTTGTTTGATGCTATGCCAACCTGGCTTGCCTGTATTCATATGGCGCAAGCGTGTATTGAAGGTGTGAAAGTAAACGCTGAAAAAACCCGCGAAGCGGCAAAAGGTGGCCATGCTAATGCCACAGAGCTTGCCGATTATTTAGTCGCAAAAGGGATCCCATTTAGAGAAGGGCATCATATTGTTGGTCAACTTGTGCAGATAGCCATTGCTCAAGGTAATAGCCTCGAAGAGTTGAGTTTAGAGACTTTTAAAAGTGTCTGCGATGTGATTGATGAAGGCGTATACCCCGTGTTAGAGCTTGATGCGGGCATTGCTGCTCGTCAAGCGCTTGGCGGTACATCAGTCACTCAAGTTGAAAGTGCTGTCCGTGCGGCGAAAAAAAAACAACAGATCTTAGTCAGAGACGCGACACTTGACGATGTTGATGCAATTGCCGAATTAATTCAACATTGGGCAAAAGTCGGCGAGAATTTGCCACGAGCTAAAAGTGACATGATCCACTCCATTAATGAATTTGCTGTAACCGTTGTTGATGGCAAGGTGACTGGTTGTGCATCGTTGTATATTTATGATACTGGACTTGCTGAGATCCGCTCTTTAGGTGTTGATCCACAAACGCCTGTTAAAGGTCAAGGTATGCAATTGGTTACTTATTTGTTATCAAAAGCGCGAAAGTTGGCACTAAATCGCATTATTGTGTTAACTCGAGTACCTGGATTTTTCACTAAGCAAGGCTTTAGTTACTGTACAAAAGATACTTTACCCGAAAAAGTGATGAAAGATTGTGACTTATGTTTGCGCAAAGAAAGCTGTGACGAAGTAGCAATGGAATTTGTTTTAAAGGCGGCAAAAAGCACGGTGATCCCGTGTAAATTCGTGGCCTGAACTCCCTGAAGACGACAAAAGGCGCTTGGCTGATCCCAAGCGCTCTTTTTATTTTAAGAAGACCAACCTACTTTTTTGTTTATTCACCTCTACTTTTCGAGTGTCAAAAAAATGTGGCCCACCTTTTGCTTTTAAATGTCTCAATTTTGTAACTGCAAAGTTAATAAATTTTCATTATTTTAATTTACTAAATGAGGTTAATATGAAACTACTAAATGCAATCAAAGCGACAAAAAAACAACCAACAGCAAGTTTAGGTACTAGTCAAGGCCTTGAGCTTTCTGCTAAAGTGCTATCAAATAAAGGGTTATTGTCGCAAGTCAGCGGCGCCCGTGGCGGTGGTGGTGTACTCCCTGCAAATAATTTTTCTTAGGATTAACTAGAGGTGGTATGTTTTTAGAGTTCGGAGGATTAAGTCTACACTTTGATACGATAGTCGTGTTGGGTATGGTACTTGCGTTCGTTTTAAATTTTAGTTTTTATCTTCTGAAGCTTAATCAAAACCTATCGTTGTTACTAAGCTCTAGCCTAATGGCTACTTCTTACTTTCTAAGTAATCACTTTTATGAGTTAGCTGGTATTTTGGATATCGGCTATTTACTCTGGTTGGCGTATGATCTAGTTGCAATAGCAAGCTTGATTTTAATCCACAAATTATTAAAACTTCCGTTATCCGTAGCATGTAAATATGTCTTGCTAGGTCTTTCTCTCAATAGCGTTTTGTTTATCTCGATGCACATCGATCGTTTTGTGCTTTTAAATGACACTCACTGGTGGTTGTGGACAGTGTATAGTTTGATGGTCAATGTGTTTGATTTAATGATGGTTGCAGCGCTGATCCTTAATAGAGATTTTTTGCTTATTTTAAGGGCGAAAAAACAAATAAAGCACTTCTTATTTAAAAGATTTCAGAAGTTACCTAACTAAAAATCAAACACATTAATCAAGCTAAATTAGGTATTATCACAGATAATAATATGACTTTCACAGATTTCTTTTTTGTTAAGCTTGGTCCTTTACTACACGTAATAAATATTTTCTGTATGGTAATCGCTTTTTTTGTTCACCTACTACACAAACCATTAGCGACAAGTGAACGTGGTTCTGTATTGATGACGCTTGGCTTAACATCAATATCGTACGGGCTATCATTTACTACCTTTGATTGGCATACATCATTTTTATTAAATCCTTATGTGCTTTTTATTATTTATGATATTGAGCTGTTGCTTCTCCTTTGGTTGCTACATGTCGCTTTACGACAAAAGTTTAGTATTTCTTTCTTCTACTTATTCGTTTTTTCTGTAATCGATATGTTGCTTCACGTATCCATGTATGTGGATCTTGTTATTTTCGAGCACAATGAATTATGGTGGTTTTGGTATATTCCAGCCATTTTGGGTAAGTTTACAGCTTTGTGTCTGGTGATCGGATTATGCAGCAACAGAGATTTCTTAAAACTTAAAAATATACTTCGAGTAAAATAAGAACTCGTTATTGCACTTATCACAAATAGAGACTTTTTATACTTCAGAGGCGCGGTGAAGAAAATCACCGCGCGTCTGAGTATATATAAGCAAGTAACTTAAGAATATGCGACTTGCTTGATAGCTTTATTTTGACAATTAAAATTGGTACTCCCAACTCAATTTAACGGCACTGTGTGTATCTTTGTCCTTAGCCTGAGCTGTGGATTTGTCCTGCCAAACCGAGATACCTGTCTTTAATAGGCCATTAAAAAGGCCTTGCTGATAGCCAAGCTCTAGCAATGTACGTTCCACTTTTAGGTATTCAAAATCGATAAATTTTAATTTAGCAAAGGCACCAAATCCGGCTAAAGCGTGATAATCAGCGGCAAGGGTAACACTTTTTGCTTGTGGGCCAATGGCTGCACCAAGCCACTGTTGGCGCTGCGTATATTCGGAGCCGCCTGAGGTTAGCGCAAAATTACACTGAAAACTTGCCTGTTGAGCCTGACAATCAGTGGTGCTATCGCTGTATTCTAAATAACTTTTTAGACGATATTGTGCGTTACCTGTATAATGTTCAATACCCACTGTGACCATCTTTTCACTTGGCAGGATACCTGTGTCATTATTACCTGTTACCTCTGCGTATGCCGCCAAGGCTTGATTAAATATCGAGCCAGAAAACTTCACATCAATGCCTGTTAAGCGCTGCTTTACAGCAGGCTTTGAATCTAGCAGCGGCTGCTCTAGTACAAAATCGCTTGATGTTGTGCTAAAAGCCACCTCAAGACCATTTAGGGGCGAGCTGGAGAGCCTTAATCCCCAAAAATCACCACTGCGATTATCTAACAAACTCGGTTTTTGTTTTGCAGCGATAGCGGTAACTTGCCAAGGACCAACAAATGAAAAAAGCGATGGCCCCGCATAGTCACTGTTGGCGCGGCTAAGCCGTGAGGCTTTCATAGGTGCGGCGTTGTTTGATAGCATTAGTGCATTTTCGTTGGCTGGGCCCCACCAATAATTGAGCCTTTCAGCACTCACAGCCCAGTTGCCATACAAGATGGCAAGATGACTGCCATAATGGCTTACTTTTTTATCATCAAGCGCTTTATCTGTGTAATTAACCTGCACTTTGGCACTAACATGGCTGTTGGTGATCACCGCGTAACTCGATATCCCAGATTGAGAAGCTTGGCGCTCTCCCATACCATCTTGTAATTTAGGGGCATCATCAAAGTGTGCTTTGATACTAGAGTATTGTTTGCGTTTAGCCTGTTGCAGGGCATGTCTTACATGAGCAAGCGCAAATTCAGCGCTTAGGGGGACATTTTCACCGTCAATCTGTGCTAAATCTTGCACCAGGCCTTGCCACAACAGAGGATATTGATTAACGGGACGATTAATAAGTCCATGACTAACAAGTAAATCAATTGAGTGCTTTAGTTCATTTTCATCACTATTTATCCACGGACTGGCAACTGCATTCTGGCTTAATGTTAGTGCCAATGCAGCACTTAAATATGTTAACTTCATCCGTGTAATTTTTCCTTTAAAGCTTGTGCTACTACAGGGTGAACAAACTCGCTTACATCGCCCCCGTGCAGTGCAACCTCTTTTACTAAAGTTGAAGAGATAAATGAATTGCGCTCAGATGGCGTAAGAAACACGCTCTCTAGGTCGGGATTTAGGCGACGATTCATGTTCGCAAGTTGAAATTCATAGTCAAAGTCAGACACCGCACGGATCCCTCGGATCAACACATTGGCCTTTTGCTGTTTCGCCAAGTCGACCAAAAGTCCTGAAAAACCAATTACTTTAACGTTTTTATATTCAGCGAGTATTTGCTCGGCGAGTGAAACGCGCTCTTTTAGTGAAAAGCAAGGTTGTTTATTTGGGTTATGCGCAATTGCCAATAACACAACATCAAACATTTTTGCAGCACGCTTTATCAAATCAGCATGACCATTAGTAAGTGGATCGAAGGTGCCAGGGTATAGAGCTGTAACTTTCATAACATTGTATCGACAAAAAATTTTGTCCTATGGTAGCAATGTTTTGACTATATTTCACTGGTCTGCTTTGCACTATGTACACTTATATCATATACCCTTTAGTGCTATTTTCAGAGTTGCTAATTGACTATACTGACCCAGTTAGTGAAACAAGTCCTATAATTAATCGCGTGTCAAAGAGATCAGGATATGAATACCAAGGAAAAAATAATTCGTACCAGTATCGCCCTTTTTAACCTGCATGGTGAGAGAGCGATTACGACGAATCATATTGCCTCAAATTTGGGCATTAGCCCTGGCAATTTGTACTACCACTTTAAAAATAAAGAAGACATTATTCGCAATATATTCTCATTGTATCGAGAACATTTAAGCACCCACTTTAAACCTTTAGATACGGAGTTTGAACCACTAGAGCAGTTGACTAAATATTTAGACTCTCTGTTTGATTTAATGTGGCGTTATCATTTCTTTTACGACAATCTGACCGATATTTTGGCAAGAGATGGTGTTCTTAAAAAGCAATATATCGAGTTTCAAACCGATTTGTTTGAACAAGTACGTTCAGTCGTTATTGGTTTAAGAACGAGTAAAGTCATTGATATTACAGATGAAGATGCCAAAGAGCTTGCACACATGCTGAAAATGACAGTGAGTTTTTGGACTCCGTATGTTAAAGCGCGCAGAATGACCGGGGTGCTTGAGCAACAAGATATCTACAACGGTATTGTCAAAGTACTTATGCTGTTTAAGCCATATTGTACTGACTTGAGTGTAGATAAAATTCAAAGTCTGCAAACGCAATATCAGCGACTTGCAGATGAGTCACTGCCTAGCATTGCGTAACAAACCGCTTTAATTGGTTTGTTTATTTCCTAGACGCATAGAAATTTGCTATAATCGCGCGCCCGATGTCCCGGCGCGCATTCGCCCTGCAAAAGAGTTGTTTCTATGTTTAAATTTATCGTCAAACTGCACCCTGAAATTGCCATAAAAAGCAAATCAGTTCGAAAACGCTTCACTAAGTTGTTAGAGAAGAATATCAAGATCCTTTTAAGTCGCGTTGACGAACATGTCAAAGTAAAGAATAACTGGGACAACCTTACGGTTATTAGTGAGTGCTCTGATAGCAAAACGCGCGAAATGCTGATTGATAATTTAAAGCGTGTGCCCGGTATTGTGCAGTTTATAGAAGTTCAAGAAACTACTTTTGAAAACCTTGACGATATCTATCAGCGAACGCTTGAATTAGCTGGTCATACTATTGAAAATAAAACTTTTTGTGTGCGTGTAAAGCGTAACGGTAAGCATGATTTTACCTCAAGCGATGTTGAGCGTTACGTGGGGGGCGGTTTAAACCAACATGTGCCTGGCGCTAAGGTTAAACTCACAAGACCAGACGTAACGGTTAAAATCGAAATAAAAGACGCGCTTGCATATATCGTCACTCACACTCACTACGGTATTGGTGGTTTTCCTCTTCCTAGTCAAGAAGATGTGTTGTCGCTTATCTCTGGTGGCTTTGACTCTGGCGTTGCAACATATCAAATGATCCGTAAGGGCGCTCGTACGCACTTTTTATTCTTTAATCTAGGTGGGGCTGCGCACGAAATAGGGGTTAAGCAGGTTAGTCACTATTTATGGAAAAGATATAGCTCAACCCACCGCGTAAAGTTTATTACCGTTGATTTTGAACCTGTTGTTGCTGAAATCTTAGAAAACGTCGAAAACGGTCAAATGGGTGTTGTGCTTAAGCGTATGATGATGCGCGCTGGTAGCCAGATAGCTGAGCGATTTAATATACCGGCATTGGTGACAGGGGAAAGTATTGGCCAGGTGTCGAGCCAAACGCTTGCAAACCTAAATGTTATTGATCGCGTAACCGAGACCTTGATTGTTCGACCGCTTATCCAGCATGACAAAGCTGACATTATCAAAATCGCGCGTGAAATTGGCACGATTGAAATGGCGGAGGCGATGCCTGAGTACTGTGGTGTTATCTCCAAAAAGCCAACTGTAAAAGCTAAGCTAGAGACTATTTTAGCCGAAGAGCAAAAGTTTGACTTTGATGTACTTAATACAGTGGTCAACAACGCGGTTGTAAAAGATATTCGTGATATTGAAGCTGAGGCGAAAGAAGAAGTTAAAGAAGTCGAAACAGCCAGTGAACTCCCAGAAAATGGGGTTATCTTAGACATTCGTTCTCCCGATGAAGAAGACGCTAACCCATTGGAAATCGAAGGTGTTGAAGTGATGCACTTGCCATTTTTCCGCCTTGCTACAAAGTTTGCTGATCTACCTCAAGATAAAGAATATTACTTATATTGCTCTAAAGGTGTGATGAGTCAGTTACAAGCGCTCATTTTACATGAAAATGGCTTTATGAACGTAAAAGTATATAAACCAGAATAAGTTAAAGTGTTTAAAAAGGCCGAGCTTGCTCGGCCTTTTTAATGTTTGTCACTAATGGTGTGAAGCAGCGAGGCATTCATAGGTGTAGCAATGTGGTGCTTTTTGCCAAGTGCAACGATATATCCACAAATTGCGTCAATCTCTGTTTTTCGACGGAGTTTTACATCTTGTGCCATTGATGAAAAGTTATGTTGGGTACGTGTCATAACTTGGTAGGCACTATCAAGCGCTTGTGATAGCGGTAGGTCAACGCCTTCACATTTAGCAACTGCGCAAGTCTCGTTAAGTAACGCTAAAATTGTACTGGCATAACGAGGTTGCCTAAGCTGACCGTTGGGTATTTGATGTATTGCACTTAAAGGATTAATGGCGATATTAACGGCTAATTTTTGCCAACGTAGCAGATTTATATCGTCATGTATAAAGCTTGGCGCAAGCAAGGTTGCAAAAAAATCTTGGTATGTTTGCTCAATCTTGCTTTTGGCAGGTGTATTACATGCACCTAAAAAAGTGTCCCCCAAGCCTGTTGCTTTAACGTGATTGTTACTGAGCTTTAATGCACCCTTTGCGGTACTAGCAAAATAAAGCGCTTGATTTGGCCCTAATTGCTCGCTCAGCGTGGTGAGATCTTGCATGCCATTGTGGCTAATAATTAGGTTGGCCGTATCGGATAACAGCGGCAATACATCTGTTAGAGCTTGTTTTAATTGATAAGATTTTACACAAACAAAGCAGTTATCTATCTTCTGGTGTGTGGATTGCGCCTGAGCAATTGACAGAGTTTTAGCCCTAATTACAGAGGTATTTTGCTCGGTATAAAGCCATTCTCGACAATTTTCATTACGCGAGATTATAGTCACATCATGCTGTTGACTCAGTGCGTGTGCAAAGGTTAAACCAATTGCACCTGCACCAAGAATATGTACTTTAGACATGTTTTTTATCGCGCCAGAAGCGCAAAGCTAAATAACCAAGATAGTAGCTTAGCGCACCAAAAAAGTCTGCGACAAAATCACCAAGAGAGGCTTGGCGATAAGGTAAAGAATCTTGCATAACTTCGATACCAATGCCATAACCTGTTAATAAGATGAGCTGCGCTATCATAGGCCATTTAAAAGCATGGTGCATGATAAATGCGAGGACAAAAAAGATAGCGAAATGCACCACTTTGTCAGCATGTTCAACTTGAATACCCGAGTGTTGAAATTCTCTGGCAAATAAATATGTGCAAACAGCCAAAGTAATTAAAAGTAAAACTTGATAAACCCGCCTGGTCACAAAACTTCCTACATGATTAATAGCCGCCGATTTTGGGATCAGTATATCACTTAAAACTGGCTGGTGGGTGAATATCACTTTTTTACCCACATTCTTATTTTGATTGATATAATTGAGCTATTCATATTTTAGGAGAATAACATGCCTTCTTTTGACATCGTGTCTGAAATCGAAATGACAGAAGCAAAAAATGCGGTTGATAATGCCAAGCGTGAGTTGGAAACAAGATACGACTTTCGTGGCGTTGATGCTTCAATAGAGCTGACCAATGAAGTGATCACGCTTAAAGCTGAAGCTGATCCACAAGTTATGCAATTATTTGATATTCTTGCCAATAAAGCATCAAAGCGTGGCCTTGATGTATCAAGTCTTGAGTTGAAAGACATCGAACGTTCGGGCAAGTACGTTTCGCGTAAGGTCGGCTTAAAGCAAGGTATTGAAAAAGAAATGGCCAAGAAATTAGTTAAATTGATCAAAGATTCAAAAATCAAAGTTCAAGCGGCTATTCAAGGTGAAGAAGTTCGTGTAACGGGCAAAAAGCGTGATGATTTGCAAGAAGTAATGCAACTGATCCGCGGCGCAGATCTTGGTCAGCCTTTTCAATTTAAAAACTTCCGTGATTAATAGCTGCCAAGCAATCATTTGATTGTAGCAAGTATTTTCAAATTTACTAAAGCAAGCAAGAATTCATCTTGCTTGCTTTAGATTTCTAGACGTCCATTGACAATCCTTTCTAAAGTTCGCACAATAGCGCCTCTATTTAAGGTGCTTGGCTTGGCGATGCATTGCGTCGTTGTGATAGTGAGACTATCAAAACAATTGCTAAGATAATCGGGAAGTTGGTGAAAGTTAAGGGAATGATTGTAATCCAACACTGCCCCCGCAACGGTGATGCGTCTAAAAGGCAAAGTCCGGAGACCGGCCTTAAATTCAACTTACTTGTATTACTTGTGCGGTGGGCGCAAGTTTGGGGATATCATGCAAAAAAAATCTATTTTAACAGTGGCCATTTTGGCTGCTGTGTCTTTTGGTGCTTGTGCACAAGCTACAGAACAACAGATCGAAACAATTACAGTTACCGCAAATAAGTTTGAGCAAGCCATCAACAATACCTTGGCTACCGTGAACATCATTGAACGCGCGCAAATTGAGCAAAGTAATATTAGGGATTTACCTTCATTACTGAATACAGTGGCTGGTGTTGACGTAGTGAAAAATGGTGGTTTTGGCCAAAAGGCCAGCGTATTTGTGCGCGGTGCTGCGACTAAGCACGTATTGGTATTAGTCGATGGTGTACGTATCAGTGATGCTAACTCTGGTAGCGTTTCGTTTACCAATATTCCATTGAACAGTATTGAACGTATTGAAGTTGTAAAAGGTGCGCGTGCGGCCATTTATGGTTCAGACGCACTAGCTGGTGTTATCAATATCATTACCCGCCAAGCACAGCAACACCAAATCAGCCTCACCTCTGGTAGCCACAATTATGTTGCTTATCAACAAGCTGGACACTTTGCATCAGACGCATTATCGCTAAACTTTAACCTTGGTTATGAAGAAACCGATGGCTATGATGTGACAGCAAAAACACCTGATATGCCGCTTGGTAAAAATCATGATAGTGATGGCTACACGAATAAAAACGTCGGCTTTAATTTAGCGTATGATAATGAACTGCTGGGTAAGTTATCTGTATTGGCTCAATACAGTGAAGGGGATAGTGAATATGATAACTCATGGGGTAATGATGCTTATGAGTTTGAAAACTACACAGCTAAACTGGGTTGGGACAAGCGATATGGTGCAGTTGAGCATTATGTTAGCGTGAGCACTTCACAAGAAGAAAACACCCAAATTGGCACGCCTACACATGATGTTTATAGTACAGAGCGTTCTGAGTTTGAATATCACGCATTATATCGTTGGTCAGATGCGCTGCAGTTAAGTGCTGGTATTAATCAATTAAATGAAGACCTATCACAAGCATCTGCTGAATTTTCTCACTCAAAGCGTACCAATAAAGCGGTGTTTGTTGGTGGTTTTTATGAGCAAGGCCCATGGTTGGCAAATTTAGTAGCACGTTCTGATGATTATGATTTTCATGGTCGAGCCAATACTTACACCGCTGGATTTGGCTTTAAGCCCAACGAGACACTCACATTTAGAGTAAATCATGGTACCGCATTTAGAGCACCGACCTTAACTCATGCTTATGTAAAAAACAGCCCTTGGTATTTACCTAACCCAAACATAAAGCCTGAAGAAGCAACTAATAGTGAAATAGGCGTATCCCTTAATACCGAGTGGGTGCAATATGATGTGGCAGTATTTAACAATACAATCGATAAAATGATTGTCAGCTTGCCCAACGAAATAGGTAAGTATGTTGCTAGTAACGTTGATAAAGCGAGTATGAAAGGCGTGGAATTATCCGCTGTTGCCTCTCTTTGGGGATTTGAACACCGAGTTAATTTAACGTTGTTAGATGCTAAAGATAATACGACGGGCAAAAAGTTAGTTCGCAGACCTGATACTGCATTTAATTATAGCCTCTCGAAGTCATGGGAACAGTTGGATGTTAATGTCTCCATGCAATATCGTTCATCAAGACCAAGTATTACTTTATATGATAGCCAATACAATGCTACCGAGCGCTCTTTAAGTGCTTACACGATCTTTGATTTAGCGGCAAATTATGCACTGTTTGACAACATAAAGCTAAATGCTAGGTTAGAAAACCTCACCGACAAAGAGTACATCACAGCGGCCACTGGTATCGCACAAAGTGGTGAAACCTTAGGGTATATACCGCAAGGCAGACAAGCCTACGTTGGTGTAACAGTACAATTCTAACTACTTTTTATCGTTAATAAAAAAGCCAGTTGCTTGCAACTGGCTTGTTGTTTTCTATTTATCTGAGCTCAGCTCATTTAAGTAGCGAGCTAAATTGTGTTTTGAACTTAGCCAGTTTCGGCGCGATTAAGATACTACAATAGCCTTGGCTAGGATTATTTGAGTAGTAATCCTGATGGTAAGACTCAGCACTGTAAAAGGCGGGTGCTGCAGAGATCTCAGTGACAACTTCGTCGCTGTAGTAGCCTTGTTGCATTGCGACCTCATCTTTTGCCAGCTGTTGTTGTTGCTCATCATGATAAAAAATCACACTGCGATACTGCGTGCCCACATCATTGCCTTGGCGATTTAATTGGGTTGGATCATGTAGCACGAAAAACATTTTGAGTAATTGCTCATAGCTAATAACTTGCGGATCAAATAGGAGCTCAACTACTTCTGCATGGCCTGTATCGCCTTGGCAAATTTCTTGATAAGTTGGTTGCTGCGTGTGTCCTCCACAGTAACCAGAGCGTACCTCAATAACACCATTTACCTGTCTAAACGCTGCATCAATACACCAAAAGCATCCGCCACCGAACGTCGCTTTTTGTAAATTAGTCATGTTTTAACTCCTTGTGTTCCTTTGCTTGAGCTGCCAATGTCTGGCTAATAAACTCTGGAGACTGGGTGTGCCTTGCCAGCAGATTGTACGCACAAGGGATGATAAACAGCGTTAAAATGGTCGCAACGCTTACCCCTGCAAATACAACCACGCCAATAACCATTCGACTTTCAGCACCAGGGCCTGTGGCTAAAACTAATGGAATAGCGCTCATCACGGTTGTGAGTGAAGTCATAATTATTGGGCGTAGCCTTTGTACCGAAGCATCCAAAATGGCTTGTTCAAATGCGACGCCCTGATCGCGCAGTTGGTTGGCAAACTCCACAATTAAAATACCATTTTTTGCGCTCAAACCAATGAGCATAACAATCCCAATCTGACTGTAGATGTTGAGGCTGTTGCCTGTTAAATAAAGCCCGTATAAAGCGCCAACTAACCCCAGAGGTACTGTCAACATGATCACCATGGGGTGAACAAAACTTTCAAATTGTGCAGCAAGCACCAAAAAGGTGACAGTCAGTGCCAGCACGAATACATAAGTCATTGCAGATGCGCCCTCGTAATACAGCTGTGACTCACCTTTGTAATCAATTGCGCCATCAATATCATTCGTTTGTGCGGCAACCTCATTCAAAAATGTTAACGCCTCAGCGAGGGTATAGTTATCCGCTAGATTGGCAGTAATGGTTATGGCACGCATACGGTTATAGCGATTAAGTTGAGCTGCAGTTGCTTCTTCGCGTATGCTTATTAAGCTATCTAACGGTACGAGTTCATCGGTGCGAGATTTTACGAAGATATTATGAATATCGTTAGGCGCGCTAAAGTCAGACTTAATGCCCTTTAAAATCACATCATATTCTTCACCACGGTCAATAAATGTAGTAACACGGCGTTGGCCCAACATGGTCTCTAAGGTACGTCCGATATCACTAATAGAAACCCCCAGATCGGCCGCTTTGGTTTTGTCGATACTGATTAAAAACTGTGGGAAAGTTTCTTTGTAGTCATGATCTATTCTTACTAGGCCCGGATTTTGTTGCGCCTGAGCAATTATTTTGTCCCGCCACTGTACCAACTCATTATAATCATTGCCCTGTAGCACAAACTCTACTGGTCGAGATTGACCGCCACCGCCAATACCACGGCGCATAATTGCAAAAGCACGAACATCGGTCACTTCGCGCATGGTTGCGCTTATTTCCGCCATGACTTCCCATGAAGAGCGTTTACGCTCATCCCAATCTGGCATGCCAACAATCGCAACACCACCTTGACCACCCCAACCAGGAACGCGCACTAATACTCGACTTAACTCGCCTTTGTCGACGTAAGGTAGTAAACGTTGTTCGATTTGCTCCATATTGGCTAAGTTATTTTCATAGCTCGCCCCTTCTGGACCATTCATTATGATAAAGAAGCTGCCTCGGTCTTCTTTTGGAGTTAGCTCTGAGGGTATTTGCTGAAATAAAGCATAACTTGCAACACCCGCAAGTACGAGTGTAACAACCAAGCTATAACGGCGCGCTAGGTTATCTTGAAGTACTTTGCGATATCCTTGCTCTAAGCGTGTTAACTGCTTTTCCATCCATTGTGTAAAGTGGTTTTCTTTATCGTTGGGTTTAAGTACTTTAGAACACAGCGCAGGCGAGAGTGTTAGAGCCGTAACACTTGAAAACAACACCGCTGCACTGACAGCCATGGCGAATTCAGTAAAGAGTGCGCCTATTCGGCCATCCATAAATACTAGAGGGACAAAAACCGCAATAAGTACCAATGTTGTTGCCACAATAGCAAAACCTACTTGTCGTGCACCTCGGTATGCTGCGAGTAGAGGCGGTTCGCCAAGCTCTATACGGCGGTGAATATTCTCAAGCATAACTATCGTATCATCAACTACAAGACCAATGGCGAGGACTAATGCCAGTAGGGTGAGTAAGTTGATTGAGTAACCCATCGCAAGTAAAAACATAAAGGTGGCAATCAGGGCTACAGGTACAGTAAGGGCGGGAATGAGTGTTGCTCTGATATTGCCTAAAAACAAGAAAATCACCGCAACGACTAGGGCCATCGCAATGGCCAGTGTGCGATAAACTTCAGTAATAGATTCACGGATAAAAATAGACGAGTCGTAGCTGTCTTCTATGGTGGTACCTGCGGGCAGGTTTCGCTTGATTTTTTCCAGCTCTTTTCGCGCATTATCAACAACATCTAAAGTATTAGCCTTAGCTTGCTTCACAATACCAAGACCAATCATATTCTTGCCGTTGCCACGAAAGGTGCTTTCATCATCGACCGCTTCTAAGCGCACATCTGCGACTTCTTTGAGCCTGACTAAATAACCTTTATCTCCACGTTTGATGATCAAGTTGGCAAAGTCGCTCTGTGTTTTATAACTGCGAGTGATGCGAACGGAAAAATCTCTATCAATTGATTCTATTTCACCAGCAGGAAGTTCGACATTTTCGCGTCTCAATACTTGCTCTATATCGCTGCTCGTTACTCCACGTGCCGCCATAGCTCTTCTATCTAGCCAAATCTTCATTGCATATTGACGCTCACCACCAATGCGAACATTGGAAACGCCATCTACTACCGCGATACGGTCAACAATAAATCGTTGCGCATAGTCTGAGAGCTGCAAAGTATTCATTGTCTCACTATTAAGCACAAACCAAGCGATAGGGCTTTCATCAGAATTGGATTTAGATACTTCGGGAGGGCGTACTTGCTCTGGTAAGCTATCCAATGCTCTGGATACACGTTCACGAACATCATTGGCTGCCGCATCGATATCTCTGTCTATGTTAAATTCTATAGTGATATTTGAGCGACCATTGCGGCTCGATGAATTGATACTTTTTATGCCTTCAATGCCAGATATCCTATTTTCCAGCACTTGCGTGATTTTGGCTTCAACAACTTCACTAGATGCACCGGTATAGTTGGTACTCACACTGACTATGGGGGTTTCAATGTCAGGGTATTCGCGAAGTGGCAACATACTAAATGCCACTATACCAAAAGTCAGTAATAGCAGATTTATAACAATGGCAAAAACGGGCCGTTTTACGGCGGTATCAGTGATCCTCACGGGCGACTCCTAACTTTTGACCATAACGGTGCTGCCAGAGCGGATTTTTATTACCCCCTCGGTGATCACTTGTTGCCCCTGCTCAACACCAGAGGAAATTGCAACCCAGCCATTAAACCGTGCCAGAACATCGATTTGCGCTTGTTTAGCTTTGTTTTCTTCATCAATAATGAACACATAGTGCTTATTTTGGCGGGGAATAACGCTTTTTTCGGGCAACATGATTGCATGTAATGATTTTAGTTGCAGCTCTATGTGCATCAACATACCTGGGCGCAGCATTGCGTTTGCGTTATTAAAGCTCGCTGTTACTTGAATCGTGCGCGTATTGCTGTCAATGCGAGGGTCAATATGAGTAACTTTGCCCACAAATGACTGCTGTGAATACGCATCACTCTTGCCAGTTACCTCCATACCCAGTTTGAGTATACCTAAATGTTTTTCAGGTACTTGAAAATCAACTTTGATAATACTGATGTCATCGAGTGTTGTGATTGGTGTATTTGAACTGACAAAGCTGCCAACAGACACTAACCGCTTACCTAAAACACCAGAAAAAGGGGCGCTAATTAATAATTCATCTAGTCTAGTTTGCTCTAGTTGCAAGTTTGCCTGCAGTGCGTCAACGATTGAGCGCTGTGTTTCGAGCTGGGAGCGAGCTGCCGACTGGCTCTTTGCTAAGTCTTCAAGTCGTTTAAGTTGTCTTTGCTGTTCTTTTAGATTGATTTTCAGCTCTTTAACAGCTAAACGCTCTTGTTGGTTTTGTAGTTGTACAAGCGGTTCGCCTTGTTTTACGGTATCGCCATCATTAAAGTAAATATCTGTAATATAGTCGCTCTGGGCACTTGAGATATGGACCGCTTGATTTGCTCGTGCACTACCTACGGCTGAAATAGACAGTATCTTGTCTTGTATTGTTGCTATTTGAGCGCTAACGGTTGTAGCCGCATTGGCGCCTCTATTCATTTGCCCCTGATTGCTGGGTAGGTAAAGGTAACTGGTGATGGCAATGAGCAGTAAAATGATAAATGGAAATAATGCTTTGCCTGATTGTTGTGTGAACATAAAAATATACCGTCAAAAGAGATACTAGTAGTGTACAAAATACAGCTCATATACATATAGTTAGGTATCTCAAAATTTTGTGAATTGGCCGAAAAATTGACAGCTTCAAAACAATCTAAGCCATCCGTGAAAAAAGTTGAGCCTAAACGAGCACCGTGTAGTGCATGCATAACAATAAGATATACGGTTATTTGGGCATTGTTGATGTTTATTTTTTATTTTGGTTTTTATGGTAAATAAACAAGCAAAAATTCGCGCGCTAGCTAACCGCCATAGTGTGGAGTTTATGTTGGTTGGCGCTATCAGCTTGAGTGTGATCATGCTATTTGTTGCGTTACGGAGCACCCCCATCAGCATAGTTGAAATATTATTCAGTGCGGCTGCCTTATTAGCAATATTGTTAGGTTTTTTGAAAAGCCAGCAACCTTATTACAGCTTAGCTATTGATAATAAAGAAATATGCTATATACATCAGTTTGGAATGTGGTACGTTCAGCATGATAATTTCCGCAGTGCTGGTGTACCATCGGTATCACAGGGGCTTGAAATTCTTGAGTTAAATGCGGTTGGTATTAAACTTAAAAATATTGACGTATTTCTAAACGGTTTGAGTCCGAGGCTGGCAGGAAAATTGTTGATAGAACAGCGGTATATTTTTTTACAAGCTGTTAAAATACATTGCAAAAACGGCAACTGCCCATCAGAATGGTTAGTTGAGCCGAATGATTATCGCTCACCATCCGGTGCCCAGTACACTGGATTGATAGCGATGTTTGCAAATAGAATGCATAATCTTAAAACGTTGACAGGCTATGATTTACTTTTACCTGCAACCGTTTTGGATAGGGATATATGGCATTTTTCGACATTATTAAATCGCTGGAAGTTAAATCCAGATGAGGTGGTTGAGTTGTTGCTGGAGAGCAAACAGCCATAACGAAAGAAGTAACAGGAACAATCCATGAGCACAGAAAGAGCCTTTATTAAGAGTGGCCGCAACACCATTATACATAAAGAGAAAAAGCTCGATTTAGTTATTGTGAATGGCGAGGCACACCCTAAGATCAAAGTAACTCCGATGGGCCTTGTGCCATTCAAAGAGGAGTTACCAAGAAATCGAAGGGAAGCGAAAGAGCGATATCTTGAAGTAGTACATATTTCAAGTGTAGATATATTTGGTGAAGTAAAACGCTTGCTGTTTATTCAGGCGTTAGATGGGCGTGAGTATAAAGTGGATTACTCTAAAGTGGGTACCAAGCTTTTTGTTAGAATTCACCAAGACAGCTATCTGTAACGCATTGCAAAGGAGATTTAATGCACGTCACAAAGGCCGTTCCTTTATTAATTAGCTTATTACTTAGCGCATGCGGAGGCGGAAGCTCTAATTCCGGCTCGAATACAGAAAACGCCAGTATTAATGCTGGAGATGATTTTACCGTTTTGGAAAAAGCAGACTTTATGCTTAGTGCGCAGGTCTCTCCGGCGGGTGGTACTGTCAGTTGGCAGTTGGTCAGTGGCCCTAATATAGAAGGTTTTCCACAAGAAGGCACTGAAATTTCGGTGACTGCGCCCGATGTAAAATCGGACACAGTTGCTCAGTTTAGAGCTGATTATATTGCACCCGATGGCCAGTCGTCTTCAGACACAATACGGGTGTCATTCACTTCTCAAAACCAGCTCCCAATTCCTGTTGTCACTCAGACATTGCCAGAAGAAGGGCAAGCTAAGTACCTAGATATTATGGAGTTTAGTGCAGCTGACTCTGAAGATCCTGATGAAAATGGTCGGGTGGTTGGCTATGCTTGGCAGCAACTTTCGGGTCCTACACTTACAGTGGATACTACAACAGAACAAAAGTTGCGTTTTGTACACCCGTTGTTAGTGAACAACGATGTAGCGAAGTTTCTTTTAACTGTGACAGATGATGAAAGTGGTAGTGCTAGCACTGAATTCACTATTACTTTACTGAAAGCTGAAAAGCCTGTCATTGCCGATGCAGGGCAAGAGCAAACCGTCACTGAATTTGATTTGGTTACGCTTAATGCCTCTAACAGTAAAACCGCATCAGGGAACTTCAGCTGTGTTTGGGAGCAAATAGAGCTAACGGGAAATAAAACAGCCGTTGAGCTCACGAACCCAAAGCAATGTATAGCGCAGTTTATTGCGCCCGATGTTGATGTAGCAACGTCTATTGCTTTTCGAGTCACTGTGACCGACCCAAATGGGTATATTGATTCGAATACCACTAGTATTTCATTACAGCCAAAGGCATTAGGATTTATTCAAGATACAGGGCTTAGTGATTGCTATGACGATAGTACAAAAATTAGTTGTGCTAACAGCGATTATCCTCGTCAAGATGCTGATGTGGGCAGAGATAGTGTCGCTGAACTATTAGATAAAGCAGGACAAGGGCGAGCGTCTTTTGATTACACTAAATTAAACGAGTTCGCTGACGAGTTGCCTGATACGGCAACTAGTTTTAGCTGTGTAAGAGACAATATTAACGGCCTTATCTGGGAAGTTAAGCTAGCTGATACAGGTACTGTGCCCAATACAAATGTCAGAGATGGTAAAAATCACTACACTTGGTACTTACTTGATGATAAAGGTGGAGCATTTCCAGGTGGAGTAATTGGTGCGGCTAATTCAACATGCCCCAGTAACGCAAACTGTGGTATTCAAACTTATATAGATACAGTTAACAGTAGTAATTTTTGTGGAGGTAGTAATTGGCGGTTACCTACTTACATTGAATTACTCAGCTTGATTGATTTTGGTAGAGAAGGCGGACAGCATTTTCTTGACCCTGAGCTGTTTCCAAATATTCCTTCTCCATCTCAATTAGGGCACTTGTACTACTGGACTACTCAAACGAGTTTAGATGGCCGCAGCTTATCTCAAGCCTTTATTTTGGATATGCAGACCGGGAACGACCTTGCCTACCCAAAATCAAATACCGCTTATGTGCGATTAGTGAGAACACCGTGAATAAAAGCATTTACTTAGTATTTTTCAGTATTATCTTTGGTTCTTTTTCTGTTTTTGCGGAACAAACTTGTGTGCAGTCGCCACAAGCACCGAGCATGACCCCGACCGCTCGCTATATCATCAATACAAATGGCACTGCTTTGGATAATGAAACAGGGCTAATGTGGCAGGTATGTGACTTTGGGCAAAATTACGACACTGCAACAAGCAGTTGTACCAGTGCAGCTTTGCAACTAAATTGGCAACAAGCGCTTACTGCAGCCAAAAACAGTGATTATGCTGGGTTTACCGATTGGCACATACCGAATGTCAAAGAGCTAGCGAGTATTTTAGATCACAGTTGTGTGGAGCCGGCAATCAATTTAGAAGTGTTTATTTCAACGCAAAGCGATAATTATTGGACGAGTACAACCGCTGTTTCTCAAATTGATCATGCATGGGCTTATCAATTTGCTGATGGTAAAAATAACCTAAAAGCGAAAACTTCTGACATTTTTTTACGCCTAGTTAGGTACGCCAAATAACTTTGGCATTAGATAAAAGTTTGCTACTCTTGGTCTCGTTTTCTTACGAGGAGTCGCATTACTTTGTTTCGCCTAGCCTGTTTATCTACATTCATATTGTTTAGTTCTTTCTCTGCATTGGCAAAAAATAAGTGCGATGTTGAGCTGAGCCATGGGCTGATTATTACCGATAGCGAAATTCGTATCGTAGATAACGGTCAAACGCGCGTACAAATTAACAATGATAATCAACTATTGATCAGAGGCTATTGGATTGAGTTATCTGAACAAGACACAATCGTATTACGAGAGTATGCAACGGGTATTAGAGACACCGTCCCAGAACTCGTCAGTTTAGCCACTGACGGCGTGAACTTAGGCCTAAGTGCAATTGAGCAAGTGGTTGAAGGGATGTCAGATAAAGAGCCTGAGGTGCTTAAGACTCAATTACAATATGTAGAGCGTGCTTTGATGGATAAGTTTAAGCGTGGAGATGACTTTTTCTTTATTGCACCTCAGTCACTTTCTAAAATTGATGATTTTTTCACCAAAGAGATCAGTAAGAAAATTCACTCAGCAGTTCATGGTTCATTGGGAGCTATCTTAGTATCTTTAGGTGATGCTTTTAAATCACGAGAAGGCAACATAGAAGATAGAATCACGGATATGGGCCAGCGTATGGATATTATCTCAAAAGAAATCGATAAATCTTTGCAGAAAAAGGCGCAGCAATTAGAAGAAAAAGCAGAAGAGTACTGTCAGTGTCTTAACACGCTCGACAAAACTGAAACTCGTTTGCAAACAATAGTGCCAAGCTTGGCGGCATACGACTTGGTTCAGATCCGCTCTTAAAATTGATAAATCCGTTTTGTGTTAGCGTAACTGAGTTTTGTCCATAACTGAGGATCATCCACTAGCTGATAATATTGTCGCCAGAGCGCGGCATAATCGGTTCTTATCATACAAACAGGGTAATTAGATGCAAACATTACCCGTTCAGCAGAGAATGCATCCAAAAGGTGCATAAGTTGCACTTTTGCATCAAGTGGTTTGGCGACATGTTCTTGGCCTGAATATTTGATGGTTACATTATGACACTCAGCCATGTATTCTAACCCTTTATACCAATTACCATTTTGCTCTATAAAACCACTATGATTGAGAACGACTTGCAGCGTATCTAGCTTTTTACATAATTGTGAAAACTGTTCAGTCGCATCTTCATAATTCAACTCAAATTGCGCTTCAAAAAACAGCTTATTCTGAGCTAAATGTGAGAGATTTTGCTGAGTATTTGGGTGAAGTAGTTTATCCACGTCAGTGCCTTCCGTGATATCGCGGATCCCAATAAATCGAGGTTGGTTTTGAAGAGTCTTTATCTTTTGAGCAAATAACATTGGCGCTTGAGTGATATCTAAATAAGCGATAGCTTGGTAGGGCACAGTTGTAACTCGCTTTGCTAGCCAGTTTAATTCTGCATCAGGATTATCGTTATCAAACCCCGCTTCAATATGCACACAACCGGCAAGAAAAAACGCACCATCAAGTAGCAAGTCTTCAGGGCCATGATCACGAACGATTTTGTCTAGATTAGGCCAAGCGGGTGGCGTTGGACCTGTTAGCCAGCGATATTGACCCTGTGACAAATCAAAAAAGTGTACGTGAGGGTCAATAATCGGCATCATTGAGCGGTATACCCCCCATCAATGCTTTGTAAACTACCGGTAATGAAACTCGCATCATCGCTGACTAAAAATACGACTAGTGCGGCCACTTCATGGGCTTGCCCAAGGCGACCTAGCGGTTGCAATTGCGCTTCTTCAGCGACGATATCTGCTTTGTTGGCACCACTTTTTGCGCAGTAGTTATCAATTGCGCTATGGAATAAAGGTGTTTCAATTGTGCCTGGACATACGGCGTTAGCGCGGATGTTAAATTTGGCGTAATCTAGTGCGGTCGTGCGTGCCATTGATGCCAAGGCAGACTTTGTCATGTTATAAGCAAAAGAGTTGGTTTTACCTATAATCGCTTGATCGGAAGATATATAGACAATGGCCCCATTGTGTTGGCTTTTCATTATAGGTAGCACGGCTTTTGTGGCGGCATACGCGCCTTTAACATTCAGAGCAAATAAGTTGTCTAATGTCTGTTCATCGGTATTTTCAATATTGGCACTGAGGTGTTTTCCGGCGTTAGATACCAATACATCAACTCGGCCAGTTTGAGCGATGATCCGCTCTATAGCGGTTTGCACGTCAGACACGTTGCTCACATCGCATTCAACGTAATTGCCAACCGTGGATGGGTTTATATCTAAATTGAAAACGTCGAAATTTTGCGACAGCAGCTTTTGAACAATGGCCAAGCCAATGCCAAAGCTGCCACCTGTTACAATGGCAACTTTATTCATTTGGCTTATTCCTTAGTGGCCACAACCACCTGCACTGTGTACGTGACCATGTGCAAGCTCTTCAGCTGTTGCTTCGCGAACAGAAACAACTTCCACATCAAATGTCAGCGTTTTACCAGCAAATGGATGATTAAGATCGCAATCAGCGTTGAAACGGCCTACTTTTACTATGCTTACTTGATGGCGACCTTGATTTGATTCAACAATTGCTGACATACCAGGTTTCCATACTTTATCATTACCAAGGCCTTGCAGGTGCTTAATTGGGATACGTTGGATCAAACCCTCTTTGTATTCACCATAGGCATCTTCAGGCGCTAAAGTAACCGTGAATTTGTCGCCTGCAGCTTTACCCTCAAGCGCATTTTCTAAGCCTGGCAGCATACTATCGTTGCCATGTAGATAAGTAAGCGGCTCACCTGTGGTACTTGTTTCAATTTGTTCTGCAGCTTCACTTAAGGTGTAGTGAAATTCAACAGCGGTATCTTTTGCAATTTGCATAACTATCTCGTTTTCTATCAATTTTGACACCATTTTACGTGAGCAAACAGTTCAGAGCTAGCGATTAGAGCGAGTTTCTGGTTTAACGAGCTGTTCTAGATCCGACAGAAACACATTCTCCTCGGGTTGTTTAGGCGTTTCATTACCTTTTGGTAGATGTAAAACAAGCACTTTACCTGGTTTTAGTACTTGGTTGTTCTTAAGTTTATTCCACACTAATAGGTCTTTTACCGACACTTTATAATGTTTGCTTATTTTCCATAGCGAGTCTCCTTCACTCACTGTGTGATGAAACTCCATTGTCAGTGGTTTGGGGAGTTGAACCTGAGCTACATAAGGACTGATTTCATAATCAACAAGCAGGCTATCAAATGCTTGTGCTTGGCTCACTTTCAAAACTTCCCCAACTCGAATCATATCATTCGCTTTGTTATTTAATAGCTTAACAGCCTTAACCGTAGTATTAAATCGCTTGGCAAGCCGATATAAGGTATCGTTTTTCTGCACCACATAAGTTTGGCTAAAATAGCGATGGTAAAAATCACTTTTATACAAAGCTTGCTCGGTCAAAGGCAATAAAACAGTGTGTGGTCCGTTGGGTGAGCTTTTATGACGAAGATAGCCTGGGTTTAGTTTGTGTAACTGAGCTTTTTCAATTCCTGTTAACGAGGCTAAAATCGAAAAATCAAATTGTTGACCAATGTCCAAAGGGCTCGTGAGTGCGTAGTTTGGTAGCTTAGGGCGTTTAAACTTTGGATGTTCAGTTTGCAGTAAATAACTTAGCGCAATTAGCTTAGGGACGTAATCAGCGGTTTCTTTGGGCAAAGATAGATGCCAAAAGTGAGTGCTTTTACCTCGACGTTTATTTCTTTTGATTGCACTTTTTACCCGCCCCTCACCACTGTTATATGCGGCCAATGCATGTAGCCAATTACCGTTAAAGCGCTTGTACAGGTAGCTCAAATAATCTAAAGCAGCGTCAGTTGAAGCCAGTACATCTTTGCGGCCGTCGTACCATTGATCTGTGGTAATACCGAAGTGATATGCGGTTGAATTAACCAATTGCCAAGCGCCAACAGCGTGCTGTGAAGACGTTACTTTAGGCCTAAAATCGCTTTCCACAAAAGGTAATAAGGCAAGTTCCATAGGTAGGCGTCGGCGCTCAACTTCTTGCACTATATGATACAAGTAGGGTTTAGCCCGCTTTGAAACTGAAACAAGGTAATTTGGCTGAGACAGATACCAGTTAATACGTTTTTCTAGTCGTTCGTTAGGCTCAATAGTAAAGCTCAATTGCGCACTGATACGCTGCCAAAGGTCTGTGATCACAGGTTTTTTATTTTCTTTAGTGACCGGCTTAGTAGTCTCTTTTTTGACAGGGTTAGGTGTGTTTTCTTGCGGTTCTTCTTTTGGGATAGACACAACTAACGAGTCGCTAATGGCAACAACATCTTGTTTATCTGTCATATCTGACTGCGTTGACTGACAAGCACTCAGGAAAAACGCGAAAATGGCCACGCAGCAGTTACGTTTTAACTGCTTAGAGAGTGGTTTCAGATCACAGTACAACATCATCATTGTCCTGTTTACTGGCTGCTATACGGCGCTGGGCAAGCTGATAGTAGTACATAAGTCGTAGTTTTGTTTGCTCATCATAGTCGCCGTACTTGCTGGATAGGCTCTGCTGTACTTCCTCATTTGAAACGCCTTTATCTAGCGCTTTAATAAATGTAATTGGCAGCTCAAGGGCTTCTTTTTTATACGGCTTACCATGAGCGGGTAACAACCAGCTTATTTTATTATCAGCTTTTAGGTCGTTTAAATGTTTGAGCCAACGTGATACATATTTATGTCTAACCTCTGGTAATGCATCAACGCTGTTACCACCTATGTACGCGCCATTGGCGGGATTAAACACTGATATATCCGCTGAACTAAAAGCTTCAACAGCATGTAAAATTACTCTCTGGCTACCCAATTTAAGCGCTATTTGACTGTGTTTAGGTAATACTTTTGGCGTGTTCAGGCTGAGCTTTTGCCAATCATTGAGTCGTTGTTTGGCGATATAAATATGCTTTTGGATTTGTTGTTCGTCGTCGACTTGAGTTAATCGTTTGGCACTCAGTGTTAGGCTTTTGCGATGTAATGCAATCTTGTCGTCTAAAGCTTGCTGATAGTGTAAAAAGTTATCGAAAATGGCTTGTCCTGCATACCATTTCGCGGTGGGAAAAGCTCTTTGTAACATCGCCATGCCAATCACTTGCTGAGTATCCGCAGAGGTGCTTACAAGATAACAAACAGGGACTTGTAACTTTTGCTTAGCAGTATTGATCATTCTTTCAAGCGCAACAAAATCGCCATGTGCGTTGATGATCGCCGCACAGTGCTTGCCTGCAATAATCGCTTGATTTTCCTGAATATAGCGTGCCGACTTTGGTGGTGATACTAACCAAGTGGCTGTATCAATACTATGCCATTGATTGGCATGAGTTACACTACATAGCAGGCTGAGAATGGCCGTAAAGATAAAACGCATAATCGCCCATGAGTTACAACGAAAGAGGTGATAATTTAACCGATAATGCAATTTTTGGGAAGTAACTAATTACTCCCCCAAATGGTCTTTTAGCTTTTCAATGAGGGCTTGTTGTTGATTTTGTTGGTATTCTGTGGATTGTTGAAGTGCTTGTAAATCGTGACATAAGTGCAATGCTGCCAGTAGTAACGCATTTTGCTCATTTCTGACTGTTGACCTTTGCTTCATATCTTCAACCCTTTGATTTAGCAAAGCAACAGCATCGAGGAGCATTTGCTCTTGCCCCTCGGTACAGGCAAATTGATGGGTCTTTCCTAATAAGGTGACTTCAACTTGATTGCTTTTTTCAGTCATTAGCTAGCCTGAGTCGCACTTTGCAGCTTTTCTAACAAGCCTGCTAATGTATTACTTGTGTCTTTTTGCTTCTCTTCACTTTCAAGTACTTCAAGTTGCAAAGTTTCATTTTCATCGACTAACTTTGAATTTAGCTCTTTAAGCTCTGAAAGTTCATTATTTAACCGCTCATTTTGGGCGATTAGTTGATCGATTAGCTGTTCGAGTTGGGGAAGTGTATCGTTATTCATAAATGCGCTCTTATCACAGTGTTTTGTCATGCAAATGTAAAACAAAGTGACTTAGGATGCTAGTGAATACACGGCTTTATACTGATTTTTGTGTGACTTTGAGCGATAATAGCGCTAACACACAATTTTATTCAGAAACGGTTCAGCTAAATTGCGCCGTTTTATTAAATGGGCAACATTATGCTTAGCTATCGACATTCATTTCACGCAGGTAATCCCGCTGACGTCCTCAAGCACTTGGTACTGGCAAACGTACTCGAATATATGACGCGAAAAGACGCTGCATTTGACTACATTGATACTCATTCTGGGGCGGGATTGTTTGAGTTAAGTAGCGCCGATGCGCAAAAGACACAAGAGTATTTATCAGGAATTGCCAAACTTTGGCAATATCAGGGCAAAAACAAGGCGTTGCTAGAGTATGTCGATTTGATTAAAACATTCAACAGTGAATCTTTGGCTTTTTATCCCGGTTCGCCAAAAATTGCTGAACAGTATCTGCGTCGTCAAGACAAAGGCTGGTTTTTTGAATTGCACCCCAAAGATTTACAGCTTCTTGAGCAAAATATGCAGGGTAAAAAATCGCTGCGCGTCAGAGGAGAAGATGGTTTTAAAGGCTTACTTGGTTTAGTCCCCCCCGCATCAAGAAGAGCATGTGTTTTGATGGACCCCCCCTATGAAATAAAAACGGATTACGAGCAGGCGGTTACGATGATTACTAAGGCACATAAACGCTTTTCTTCGGGAACATATATGATTTGGTATCCGGTTGTATCTCGTCAGCGTATTGATGCAATGGAGCAATCATTAAAAAATTCAGGCATTAGAAATATCCAATTGTTTGAGCTTGCGACCGAGCAAGACACGGAGCAACATGGCATGACGGCATCGGGAATGATAGTTATCAACCCCCCTTGGACTTTGAAAAACACCATGGATGAAGTATTGCCAGAGCTGGTGGAAATATTGGCTCAGGAGTCGGGCTTTTACAGAAGCGAGCAGTTAGTTGCTGAATAGCGCTAACACTCGAGTAAGAAAAATGTCTTAAAGCCCCAGAATTGGGGCTTTAAGACATTTTTAGAATATTATTTTTTAACAAATTTCGTCAATATGACAATGCGTTGGCCTTCTACGCGGCCCTCAATATGCTCTGGATTTGACGTCAGGCCAATATTGCGAACAGCGGTACCACGTTTCGCGACAAGTGAGCTGCCTTTAACATCAAGATCTTTGATCAATACCACTGTGTCTCCAGCATTTAAGCGTACACCATTACTGTCAAGATGAATCACTTCTTCTTCTTGTGCTAAGGCTTGCTCTGCCCAACTGCGAGTGTCGTCTTCTAGATAAAGCATGTCTAATGCATCTTGTGCCCAACCATTGTCTGCTGCTAAGCGCTTCAACATACGGTACGCAACTACTTGTACTGCCGGTACTTGGCTCCACATACTGTCATTTAAACAGTGCCAGTGGTTTGTTTCTAAATCACAACTGCCTTCTATTTGTGATTTGCAATTATGGCATAAGTAAACACATTTATCGGAATGAGCTTCTACGACAGGGGGAACTTCATATACGGATAATGCTTCAGAACTTGTACATAATTCACACTTTCCAGCGCTGCGTGTTTGGAGGGTAGCCTCGATACTCATAACTTATTTCCGTCGTCAAAACGAGCATTATACTGCTCAGTTGGGCTGCATGCCAGTAATGGGAATACTTTGCACATAGTGCTGGGTGATTTTTTGGAATTGTCCCTGCCGATGCAATTCGTTTATCGCTTCATTGATACGATCGAGTAGTACTCGGTGCTTAGCCTGCATACGCATATGCATATTACCTTGTGAGTGCAGGGTATTAAAATAGATTGGTACGCTTAGTTTTTGAGACCAGTAAATGGCAGGTAAATCGCCTATGATTGCAAGCTTAATTCTGCCTCTATGTAAAGCCTGCAAAAGCTCCTTTTCTGAATTAAAATCAATACGTTTAAAATCGCTATCATCGTGATAATAGTAACCGCGCACGGTGCCAACTTCTTTGCTATTGAGTATGATAGGCTTGTCAAGTTGATGTGTTGAAACGAGATATTCATCCACTGATAAAATTGCATCGGAATAAACAAATCGGGTGTCTTTGCGTTGTTGTTCATTGAGCCAGCTTGGACTGATTAAATCAAAGTCTATTTTGCCTTGCTCAAGATACAAAACTGTTCGCTTGGCTGGTAATAACAGGTTTTCTCCTGCGATATTTGCTTTATCTAATATTGCACTGACAACTTTTGGTAAAATGCCTGGATGTTTTGGATCATGAGTGTAGTAGGGATAATAGTTACCTGAACCACTTACACTGTAAGTGAGTTTTGGGTTGGCTTTTAATGCGCCACAAATGCAAATAGCGACTATGATTAATAAAGTTCTCATACGGTTATACTAGCCTATCACTCTCAAAATAGGCAATTGTCAAACTGTAGTGATATTGGCAAGTTCAATCACACAATAAAGATGAAGTTTTATTTGCTCGGCCTTCACGGTTCACGTATTCTCAAATAAAGCATCGACTATTGATTTGCTAGAAAAGGATCTAGATGTTAATGAGTGGCACTGTTGCTAAAGTGAAAAACACGGCAGTACAATATATAGCTCGTCAGGCTATCCTTGATAAAGAGCAAAACCTTTATGCGTATGAGTTGTTGTATCGAGATTCTAACAACAATGCTTTTCCCATGGGCGTCTCTGATGGCCAAGCTACTGGCAGAATGTTTTTTAACTCTCTAATTTTTGTGGGTGTTGAGAGATTAACCGCAGGTCATCGCGCGTTTATTAACCTATCAGATGAGTCTTTATTACAAGAACTCCCCAAGCTATTAAAACCCGATAATCTGGTTGTTGAAATTGTCGAACGTTCAAAGAATATTCCAAAATTAGTGCAATCGGTTATTGCTCTCAAAAAGCGCGGATATCATTTTGCGTTGGACGATTTTGATGGCGATCCTAAATGGCAACCTCTGATGGAACACATGGATTATATTAAGCTCGAGATTGAAGATCCCATCATCAAAACCACGATGATGATTAAAAAGCTCAAGCGTAGTTACCCCAATGTTAGCATTATTGTTGAACGGATCGAAACGCAAGAACATTATGCATTTGTAAAAAATGCTGGTGCTGATTACTTCCAAGGTTTTTATTTTGCTCGCCCCGAAATGCTCAATCATGGCAATGTAGAGCCATCTAAGTTTATTGTTTTTGACTTGCTGCGTTGTACTGCTAAAAAAGATATTTGTTTCAAAGAAGTGCAGCAAAGAGTTGCAAAAGATCTCAGTTTAACAGCTCGGGTGTTGAAACTTGCCAATGCAAAGGCGGGTGAAAACAAAATTGAGATGAAATCGATATCTCAAGCTGTTGTATATCTGGGTGAAGATGCAATACGCCAGTTTGTGCGTGTGTTAGCTTTAAGCGAGCTGGGAGTAGACAAACCAGCCGAGTTAACCAAAATGGGCCTAATGAGGGCTAAGTTTATGGAGTTATTTTTATCACCCGGTGGTGAAGAAATGGCTGAGCAGGGTTACTTAATCGGCTTGATGTCGGTGCTAGATGCGGTACTCGAAGTCGAATTGTCGGTTATAGTTGCTGAGTTTTCATTGGATAGTACATTAAGTAGCGCCTTGTTAAGCTATAAGGGGTTGTTAGGTGGGGCGCTGCAACTTACATTGCAAGTGGAGAAAAATGACTGGCAGTCGGCGCAAATGATCTTAAACGCCATTCGCCCAGCAACAAAAACCAAAGCGCTTTATAACTTCGCGATGGAAAGTAGAGAATACGCCGATGATGTATTCTCTGTGGTAAAAACTAGCTAAAAATAAGAGTGATATTGAGTTTTTTAAGATGTTGTTGTTCTTGCTCAAGGTCGGCTGCCATTAGTGTGTGTTCAGCTAACCAACGCGGTTCAAATTCAAGCAACAAAGAATCTGCATAGCTAGTTAATTTAACCTCAGGGCAGACACTATCTTGTCTTTTGGCGTTGAGTATTACCGCAAGTCTGAAAAGGCTGAGTAACTTAGAAAAGTGGTTTAGCTCGATAGAACTACCCAGCTGTAATTCGGTTAGCCTAATTTTTTTCCGGTAAAAACGGATGAGATTACTCAAAAACTGTTGTTGCTCTTGTGTAAACCCCGGCAATTGACTGTTGCGAACAATATAAGCGCTATGTTTATGTAACCCAGACGAATTAATAACTAATCCAACTTCATGTAATTTAGCGGCCCAATTTAGCATTTGTAGATCCGCTTCTTGTAAGGACCAGCTTTGTGCAAGCTGTTGATAAAAAAGCTCTAAAGTGCGGCAAATTTGCTCACTGTGCTGCCTATCAACATTATAGTGTTCACTGAGTGTTTGAATAGTTCGAGTACGAATATCAAACTCTCTATTCGTGGATGTTTCATGTAGTAAACCATCTCTTAATGCATGATCGCTATAATGAAGCTGCTCAATACCTAACTGTTCGAATACGGCGAGTAGCACCGCAAGTCCACCTGAAATGGTCCCTTTTCTTTCATCAGATAAACCTTCCAAGCTAAGTTGATTGTAATCTTCAAACGCTAAAATGAGTGCCTTTATATTTAGTAAAATCGGGTGTGTAAGCACAGGTGTGTCGAAGTGAACTTGGGCTATGTTTACTAATGCTTTGATAGTGCCTGACGTGCCATAACAGCATTGCCAGCCTAGTCGTTTATAGCTGGCAGTGATCGGCTCTAACAACTGTTCAGCTTTTATTTGTGCCTTTGCAAAACGCTTTTCAGACAATTTACCATTTGCGAAAAACTGTTGAGTGATATTTACGCAGCCCATATTTCTGCTTGCGAGCAGTTTATGGGTGAAATGCTCACCGATGATCAGTTCTGTACTTCCCCCACCAATATCAACGACCAGCCTGTTTCCTTCGCTGTGCTCGTAATTGGCAACGCCCTGATAAATAAGTCTTGCTTCTTCTTGACCCGAAATGACGTTAATTTTAAATCCAAAGCACTGCTTTGCTCTGGTTAAAAATTGTTTTATGTTTTTGCAATTTCGCAATGTGTAGGTTGCAACAACCTGTACATTGCTATGAGGAAAGTTCTGCAAAGTTGTAGAAAATTGCTTAAGCACGGCAAGCGCTCTGTCCATTGCCTCATTGGATAAAACCATGTCGGAATTAAGCCCTGCGGCTAAGTCTACACGTTGTTTTTCTTTGTGCAGTACTTGGAAGCTGCCATCAATCTCTCGAGCGACCAATAAGTGAAAGCTATTTGAGCCCAAATCTACAGCGGCAATGGAAGGGTATTCAGTCATAGGCTACTCTTGTTGCTTTCCCATTTCTTTAAGTGATCGTAAATGGCAATTTGAGAGCGAATTTTCTTTCGATTACCACGTCTTACATAACTATTTTTTTGTTCCGCATCTATTATTCGCGCTTTCGTACGGTCGCGAAATTGCAGTTCTAAGATATCGATAATGAGCTGTTTTAGTTCCTCATTATAGATGGGAACACCAACCTCAACCCGGTGATCTAAGTTCCGAGTCATCCAATCAGCAGAGGAAATATATACTAATGGTTCGCCTTTGTTTTCAAACACCATCACACGCGGGTGTTCCAAAAACCTGTCAACGATACTGATCACTTTAATGTTCTCACTGAAGCGAGGCAAGCCAGCAACGAGCGCGCACATGCCACGAACGATGATGCGAATTTTAACCCCATGACGCGCTGCGAAATAAAGCTTATCGACTAACTGCTTATCTACCAAGTTATTTATTTTTATAGTTATTCTTGATATTTTCCCTTGCTCAGCGTGCTTCACTTCTTGGTCAATTAGATCCAAAATGCGGTCTCTTGCATTAATAGGAGAGATCATGAGGTGTTCAAAATGAAACGGCCGATAGCTACTCTCGATAAAGCGAAAGACATTGTCACATTCTTCACAAATATCGGGATGACGAGTAAAGAGGCTAAAGTCAGTATAAATTTTGGCGGTCTTCTCATGGAAATTACCAGTGCCTATATGGGCATACTTTACTATTTTGCCTTTCTCCTTGCGATGAATAACACACAGCTTGCTGTGCACTTTTAATGCAGGGATCCCCACCATTACTTTGATACCTGACTCGCTTAGGCGTTTTGCCCATTCAATGTTGTTCTGTTCATCAAATCGTGCTTTTAGCTCAACCATGACAGTGACATGTTTGCCGTTTTTAGCAGCACTGATCAGTGAAGCGACGAGCCGTGAATGGCGTGCTACTCGGTAAATGTTAACTTTGATTTGCGTTACATTAGGATCAAACGCCGCCTGTCGAACGTATTCGAGCATGTGGTTAAAGGTATGATAAGGATAATAAAGGAGAATATCTTGCTCAGAAATAGCATTGAATACACTGGCATCTTTTTTGAAGGCTTGGCTTTGCAAAGGAGGTAATGGCTTATTCTCTAGGTGGCGTCGCCCCACGTTTGGAAACGCAATAAAATCTCTAAAGTTGCGATAGCGACCACCGGGGATCAATGCATCTTGATCGGTTACACCCAAACGCTTTTTCATTACCTTGAGCATCTCTTCGGGCATTGATTCATCATAGACTAAGCGCACAGGCTCGGCGTAAAGACGTTGCTTTAAACCTTTAGACATTTTATCTAGCAAGCCTTCTTCAATCTCGTCATCCAGATTGTACTGTGCATCCCTAGTCAATTTAATGGCATAGCCTTCGATATTGTCGAAGTTAAAAAAACTTTTAAATACATCCGCTAAGAAAAACTGCACGATATCATCGAGCATCACAATGTGTTTTTGGCGACGAGAGCGCTCAGGAGGTAATTGTACAAATCGGGCAAGTCTGTCCGTTGGAATTTCTAGCAAGGCGTAGTGTTGCTTTTCACCATTCATGTGCACAAAGAAATAGGTCATGGTGTCATTCATATTATCTGAGTAGTCTTTGCTTTCACTCAGCAGCATAGGTGACATATTCGGCAATACTTGGTCTTCAAAGTAGTGTTTTAACCATGACTGATGAAATTCAGACAGCGTTTGTGGTTGGCTGATATGAATATTGTATTTTGCTAAGTCAGTTAAAATTTGCTGATAAATATAATTAAACTTCTTTCCTAGCAGGAGCACTTTTTGATTAATTTGGCCCAGTAGAGCTTCATCTTCATCAAAATTAGTGTTGGGTAAATTATTTAACAAGATACGACGTTTAACATCGGCAACTCTGACTTGGAAGAACTCATCTAAATTATTGGAGAATATGCCTAAAAAGCGAATACGTTCAATGATAGGGTTGCTATCGTCTTTTGCTTCTTGAAGTACACGTTCGTTAAAAGACAACCAGCTTAGCTCTTTGGCAAAATAGCTAACCGTTTTTGGCTGAGGAGGCAGTGCTTGCATTTTGAAATCCACGAGAAATACGCTGCGTCAAATATAGGTCCAGTTTGTGACGTAGGTATGACAAGTGTCTTATCAATTGACAACTTGCCATACATGTTTATTCGTGGCGAAAAGGTCGAGTATCGGCCTGTTGTTGAGGTGAAGTTACTCTGTTTCAATATCAACTATTAGATCGCTGGTTATAGACTCTAATGCATCAATCACATTATCTTTATTCATACCAATTGGTAGCGTAACAGTGGCGAAAGCGCTGAAAATCGGCACTCCCCAATTAGGCGCACTTTGTTGGCGAGAATTTAGATGAGTGATATTGGCGCCTTTATGACGTATAACACTTGCAAGCTCTTGCACTATCCCAGGCCTGTCGTTGCCTGTGATGACAAGGTTAATTGTTTCTGGTGTATGTTCCTCATCCAAGATATCTCCCGTTTCCATTCTTACATCTAGTCCTGAGAGTGCGCTAAGTCCATCTTGAAGTTGTTGCAAATGTTCTTCGGCGACTTCTACTTGGATGATCCCAGCAAACTGTCCAGCCAAGTGGCTAAGGTTACTGGTCAGCCAGTTACCGTGATGTGCGAGTACCGCTGAAGATATTTCTTCTACCAGACCAGTTCGGTCCTTTCCTATTATTGTTAAAACTAACTGCTTCATAATGCGTGTCTCTTAATTATTTTTGCCATGAAAAAAACATAGCAGTGGAAAAAAACGGTTTAAGCGAATGAGGGTATAATCCTTATACATAGCCTACAAAGGTAGATACCGCGCTCTAAGATTAGTTCACCAGATTATGATGTCCAACAGAATCGCGTGTTAGTTTGTAAAGAAATGAAAACAATTTGTACCAAATCAAAAAAGGTAATAATAGCGTCATAAATTGGACCCAATATTATAATACTTCCCAGATTGCGTTGTAACATAACTGTCATCTTGATGAAATATAATGCCCGCCAACTTTAAAATGAAAGGGTGTTTTGATGTCTTCAAATCCGCAGCAACCGTCTTTTAAAACGGATAGAAGCCGTCTATTCAAAGACCGGTTTGCACAGTTTGGTATATCAGCTGGTGGGGTTATGGTGTTGATCGCATTGTTGCTGATCTTCTTCTATTTACTCTATGTTGTTCAGCCTATATTCGAATCAGCCAAAGTTGAAAAACGCGTTGATGTTGCATTGAGTAACGCACAGCAATATGTTGGCGTTGGTGTTGAAGAACAAACTGAAATTGCTTACCTATTGAGTCGCACAGGACATGTGGACTTCTATCAAGTTAAAGGGAAGCAAGCTGGTGGACTGATTGAACGTCTGTCGGTTAACCTCGATGGACAAGTCACCAGTGTTGCCAAAAGTGCGCCATTTTTAGGTCAGTATGCTTATGGTCTAGATAATGGTCAAGTAACCTTGGTCAAACCTTCTTTTCTGGTAACTTTCCCTGGTAACGAGCGTGTGATCTCTCCTCGTTTAAGCTACCCATTGGATGGTAAACAGCTGCTTGTTGATGAGCAGGGTAAAGCCATTAAGCGATTTGCGTTTAGTCACTATGAAGATAAAACCGCAGTCGTTGCACTTACTGCAGATAAGCGCGTTATTTTTGCGTCGTTTGTAGCCGAAGAAAACATGTTTAGTGGTGAAGTCGAGTGGGCTGTTGAGCGTACTGAATTAGAAATAGATGGTCGAATTGATGAATTATTAATGAGCCCTGATACGACTCGCACTTTTGTCCGTTCAGCAAACCAAGTTTATATTTTTGATACGCGCTATCCAAGCGATGTTAAACAAGTACAGATACTGGCTGCCAATGAAGAAAATGCCAACTTAGTAGGCACTACGCTGTTAGCCGGTGCTAACTCATTAATGCTGGCGAACGATAATGGTGAAGTATCTCAATGGTTTGAAGTAAACACTGATGCTGGCCGTAAATTCCAAAAGATCAGAGCCTTTGAAACACCGAAAAACAGCAATGTAGATATTTACAGCGAATATTATCGACGCACCTTTTTTACCACCAATAGTAGTGGTGATTTAGGTATTTATTACACCACCAGCCAAGCGCATTTATGGCAAGGGAAAGTGAGTGAAGGTGCCATTGAGTCGTTTGCAGTTTCTCCTCGCTCAAATGCCGTGTTGATAGTAGCCGATAACAAACTTTCTGTATTTGATGTTCACAACGAACATCCCGAAGTGACGTGGTCTGCTTTGTGGCAAGAAGTTTGGTATGAAGGATATCCTGAGCCTGCATACACTTGGCAGTCGACATCGGCCTCAGATGATTTTGAATCTAAGTTTTCGCTAGTCCCAATATCATTTGGCACCATTAAAGCAGCTATGTATGCCATGCTATTTGCTGTGCCGATTGCATTGTCTGCAGCTGTATATACGGCTTACTTTATGTCCAGTGAATTACGTCGTGTGGTTAAGCCAACAGTTGAAATTATGGAAGCTTTACCAACCGTTATTCTTGGTTTCCTAGCGGGTCTTTGGTTAGCGCCATTGATAGAAACGCATTTACCGGCAATTGTCGCTTTACTCATATTGTTGCCAGTGGCAGTGATAGCGACGGCATTTTTCTGGACCAAGCTACCAGAGAATATTCGCCACAAGGTGCCTGACGGCTGGCATTCTATGCTGCTTATTCCTGTCGTGTTATTTGTCGGTTGGTTATCTTTCTCGATAAGCGGTGGTGTTGAAGAATGGATGTTTGGTGGCAATGTTCGTCAATATTTAACTAATGAACTAGGCCTGACATTTGACCAACGTAACTCGCTGGTAGTGGGTATCGCGATGGGATTTGCGGTCATTCCAACCATTTTCTCAATAGCTGAAGATGCGGTATTCAGTGTACCAAAGCACTTATCAAATGGTTCTTTAGCTTTAGGTGCAACACAATGGCAAACATTGGTCAGAGTGGTACTGCTAACAGCCAGCCCTGGTATTTTCTCTGCGGTGATGATGGGCTTGGGCCGAGCAGTAGGTGAAACAATGATTGTACTGATGGCAACGGGTAACACGCCAATTATGGATTGGAGCATTTTCCAAGGTATGCGCACATTGGCAGCTAATATCGCAGTAGAAATGCCAGAGTCTGAAGTAGGTAGTTCACACTATCGTATCCTCTTCTTGGCGGCATTTGTGTTATTTATTTTCACCTTTGTATTTAACACTGTGGCTGAATTTGTTCGTCAGCAGCTACGTGAAAAATACAGTTCAATGTAATTATTGGAGTTCATGACATGGTAAGACAGTGGTTTAAGTCAGGGTCTCCTTGGATCTGGATGACAGGCGGTGCCGTTAGTATTAGCTTAATCTCGGTGCTGGGTCTATTAGCTATGATAGCTTGGAAAGGTTTATCTTTTTTCTGGCCTTCACAAGTTGTGGAACTGCACCTTCAAGGCTCAGTAAATGAGCAGATTGTTATTGGTGAAATCTATGATAGAGAGCAAGTGCCTAAGTCTCGATTAGAGGCGGCAGGATTTGATTTATCTGCATACGATGAAGAGTTTATCGAGCGTTTATTGGTTAAAACCGGTAACCGTGAGTATGTAGAGCTTGATTTTCGCTGGGTACTATCAACGGATATCCAAAAGCAATCAACACCTGCAAGCTTAGCCGTTTTTGAACGCACTAAAAATGGCAACTTCTACGGCTATGTAGAGCAGGTCATTGAAGATGGTAATGTTGTTACTCAAAATGCTACGGAACGTTTATACGAGTTGGTTGAACGTGCAGTAGAGCTAAACGAAGAAGCGTTAGATTTACAAAATGGTGATATAGGGCATATTAACTATGAGCTTGAGCGCTTGCGTTTACAAGAAAAAGGCTATGTGCTTGATAATGCGCTGACCGATGAGCGAGTAGCCGATTTACAGTCTAGACGTGTACAGTTACGTGAAGAATATAAGGTACTAGAAAAGCGTTTATTTGAGTTACGTAAAAAAGCTAAACGTGACCAAGTTGTAGTACGTGACATGCGTGGTGAGCTGGTTACGTTACCGCTGTATCAAGTGTTGGATGTTTGGTTCCCAAATGATATGGGATATTTTGCTAAAGTCGGTCATTACTTCACGCAAATTGGTAAGTTCATCAGTGATGACCCGCGTGAAGCGAACACTGAAGGTGGCGTTTTTCCTGCTATATTTGGTACTGTCTTCATGGTTATGTTGATGGCTGTGATAGTAACGCCTTTTGGTGTTGTTGCGGCAATATACCTACACGAGTACGCAGCTAAAAATGCTGTGACAAAAATGATTCGTATTGCGGTAATTAACTTAGCTGGTGTGCCATCGATTGTTTATGGTGTTTTTGGCCTAGGTTTCTTTGTTTACATGTTAGGTGGCTCAATTGATGAATTATTCTATAGAGAAGCCGCGCCTAGCCCTGTTTTTGGTACTCCAGGTGTTATTTGGTCAGCGTTGACGCTAGCTATCCTGACATTACCGGTAGTTATCGTATCAACAGAAGAAGGTTTATCTCGTATTCCCAGCTCAGTAAGACATGGCTCGCTTGCATTAGGTGCAACGCAAGCGGAGACCTTATGGCGAATTATTGTGCCAATGGCAAGTCCAGCTATCATGACGGGGCTTATTTTAGCGGTGGCGCGTGCTGCAGGTGAGGTTGCGCCACTGATGTTAGTCGGTGTGGTAAAAATGGCGCCAACGCTGCCATTAGATGGAAACTTTCCATATATTCACCTTGACCGTAAATTTATGCACTTGGGCTTCCACATATACGATGTTGGTTTCCAAAGCCCGAATGTAGAGGCTGCAAGGCCATTGGTATACGCAACAGCATTCTTGTTAGTGACCGTGATCATCGCGTTGAATATTACAGCCATCGGCATTCGTAACCATTTACGTGAAAAATTCAGATCACTAGAACATTAATAGTAAAGATTTTAAGTAGGTAAAAGTAATGATTACAGTAGCTCCAGAAGTTAATCAGGCCAATGGCCAAAAAAAGCTAGATCTTGCAAACTTGACTCCAGAGCAAACATCTCTGCAGATCAAAGACCTAGATCTTTACTATGGTGATAAACAGGCTCTAAGCAACGTAAATATGTTAATCCCTAAAGGCCAGGTAACGGCGTTTATCGGTCCTTCAGGGTGTGGTAAATCAACCCTGTTACGCTGTATCAACCGTATGAACGACCTAGTTGATACTTGCCGCATCGAAGGTGAGATCATTCTGCACGGTCAAAATATTTATGATAAGCGTGTTGATGTTGCTGCACTGCGCCGTAGTGTAGGTATGGTGTTTCAGCGCCCAAATCCTTTTCCAAAATCAATATACGAAAATGTGGTTTATGGTTTACGCTTACAAGGTATAAAAGACAAACGTAAGCTGGATGAGGTAGTTGAAAAGTCGTTACGTGGTGCTGCGTTATGGGATGAAGTAAAAGATAGACTTCATGACAGTGCTTTTGGTCTCTCTGGTGGTCAGCAGCAGCGTTTGGTGATTGCTCGTTCCATCGCCATTGAACCTGAAGTATTGTTATTGGATGAGCCAACCTCGGCACTTGATCCAATCTCTACATTGGTTATTGAAGAGCTCATTAACGATTTAAAAAATAAGTACACAGTTGTTATTGTTACACACAATATGCAACAGGCTGCTCGTGTTTCGGATCAGACAGCTTTCATGTACATGGGTGAACTTATCGAATACGCGGACACTAACACGCTATTTACTACCCCATCAAAGAAGAAAACCGAAGACTATATAACAGGTCGTTACGGTTAAGTGGTTGATTGAAGGGGATATAATATGGAACATAATTTGAATAAACACATCTCTGGTCGCTTTAATGAAGAGCTGGAGAGTGTTCGTAATCATGTATTGAGCATGGGTGGCCTAGTTGAGCAACAGCTTAACTTGGCATTAGATGCAGTTAATGAGTGTGATGCGGAAAAAGCGCGTAAAGTAAGTGAGAATGACTACCAGGTTAACGCCATGGAAGTTAATATTGATGAAGAGTGCACACGCATTATTGCAAAACGCCAGCCAGCAGCAAGTGACTTGCGTTTGGTTGTTGCGATTGCTAAAACAATTGCAGACTTAGAGCGTATTGGTGATGAAGCGGAACGTATTGCACGTGTTGCATTAGACTCATTCACGAAAGATCAACAAGATTTGCTCGTAAACATTGAAAACATGGGCCGCCAAGTATCTAAGATGCTACATGATGTGCTAGATGCATTTGCACGTATGGATGCTCAGCGTGCTTTTGAAGTGCATAAAGAAGACGCGAAAGTGGATAGAGAATATGAAGCGCTAACACGTCAAATCATGACTTATATGATGGAAGACCCACGCTCAATTCCGAAAATTATGGACTTGATTTGGTCTGTTCGTTCTTTAGAGCGGATTGGAGACCGTTGTCAGAATATTGCAGAATACGTAATTTATTTTGTTAATGGCAAAGATATTCGTCATACATCTCAAGAAGATATAGAAAAGTCTCTATAATTTACAGTAAATAAGTTGGTCTTAGCTAAAGCGGTTAAGGCCAACTTAATTTATCTTATTGATAAAAAGCGTTCACAAAGCTGTTCAATGCTGTAAAATTACCTCCGCTTAGCATATAAATATGATTTAAGGGTCAGTTATGCCGACTAATGCGTTTTTAGGAGTTTTTGCAAAATCTCCTATTAAGCCTGTAGAAGAACACATTAAAATCGTCCACAAAGCCAGCAAGGCTTTAATTCCGTTTTTTAATCACGTCTTCAAAGGAGAATGGACCGAAGCCGAAGCGCTACGTGTTCAGATCCGAAATTTAGAGCGCGATGCAGATAAATTAAAACGAGAAGTTCGTTTACAATTGCCTCGTGGTTTATTCATGCCAGTAGAGAGAACCGATCTACTAGAACTTATTACCCACCAAGATAAAATCGCCAATAAAGCCAAAGACATCGCAGGTCGTGTTGTGGGCCGTGAAATGGTGATCCCAGAGTCTATTCAAGATGACTTCTTGGTCTACTTAAAACGCTGTGTTGATGCAACAAAGCAAGCTTCTAAAGCAATCAATGAACTTGATGAGCTGTTAGAAACTGGCTTTCGCGGTCGCGAAGTCACTTTGGTAGAGAACATGTTGGTCGAACTGGATGCGATCGAGCAAGATACGGATGACATGCAAATTAAAATCCGCCAAGAATTACGTGCTGTGGAAGCCGAGCTAAACCCGGTTGATGTGATGTTTTTATACAAAATCATCGAATGGGTTGGTGAACTTGCAGATATCGCAGAGCGAGTAGGCTCTCGACTAGAGCTTATGCTCGCACGCTAATTTAAAAATTAAGAAGTTTAAAGTAAGGTTTTACAATGGATATCATTGCATCCTACGGCACAATGCTGGTGCTTATTGCAGCGGCAGTTGGTTTTTTTATGGCTTATGGTATTGGGGCAAATGACGTTGCTAATGCTATGGGTACATCGGTTGGCTCTAAGGCGCTAACCATTAAGCAAGCAATTTTAATTGCTATGGTCTTTGAATTTGCAGGTGCTTATCTTGCTGGTGGTGAGGTTACCTCTACAATTCGTAAAGGTATTATCGACTCAACGCCATTTATCGACATTCCTGAATTGATGATATTGGGTATGATTTCTGCGTTATTCGCTGCAGGAACATGGTTATTGCTTGCATCTATGCTGGGCTGGCCGGTATCAACAACTCACTCTATCATTGGTGCAATTATTGGTTTTGCGTTAGTTGCTGTTGGTAGCGAAGCTATTCAATGGGGCAAGGTAGCTGGGATTGTAGGTAGTTGGATTGTAACACCAGCTATTTCTGGTTTTATTGCTTATCTAATCTTTATGAGCGCCCAGAAGCTGATTTTTGATACCTCTGCACCTTTACAAAATGCTAAGCGTTATGTGCCTGTTTATATGGCATTAGCTGGCTTTGTTATGGCGCTTGTGACTATCAAAAAAGGTTTGAAGCACATTGGTATCAACATGGGTACTTTTGAAGGCTATGCATGGGCAATCGGCATTGCTGTTATCGTTGGTGTGATTGGTAAAATAACCATTGAACGTTTGAAGATGGACCCTAAAGCCGATAAGCAAATGCAATTTAATAACGTTGAAAAAGTATTTGCTGTATTAATGGTTTTAACTGCCTGTTGTATGGCTTTTGCCCATGGTTCTAACGATGTTGCGAACGCAATTGGTCCATTAGCCGCGGTTGTAAATATTGTTGAAAATGACGGTATTATTGCTAAAAAGGCCACGCTTGCTTGGTGGATCCTACCTCTTGGTGGCTTAGGTATTGTTGCAGGTCTTGCTATTTTAGGTAAGAAAGTAATCAAAACCATCGGTGAAGGTATTACTCACTTAACTCCAAGTCGTGGTTTTGCTGCTGAGCTTGCAGCTGCATCAACGGTTGTTATTGCATCTGGCACTGGTTTGCCTATCTCAACCACACAAACACTGGTAGGTGCGGTATTGGGTGTTGGTATGGCACGTGGTATTGCTGCGTTAAATATGGGTGTGATCCGAAACATTGTAGTTTCTTGGGTGATTACATTGCCAGTAGGCGCAGCTCTTGCTATTGTTATATTCTACATTCTAAGAGCGGCGTTCGGCGTTTAACTTAGAAAGACAGACTTTTAGCTTGAAAAGATCTCAGTGCGTAAGTACTGGGGTCTTTTTATTTTTGCTTCTGTTTAATAAGGTTTTCCTACCAAACTATCAAGGTTATACTGTGGTTTATCAGCTATTTTTATAATTAGAAAACAGTGAATAACCTGCCTAGTATCAAACAACTTCAATACTTAATTGCCGTTCATCAGCATCAGCATTTTGGCAGAGCTGCCGAGGCCTGTTTCATTGGTCAATCAACACTCAGTAGCGCAATACAAACGCTAGAGGAGACGTTAGGCTGCCAATTAATCGAACGAGAAAACCGCAGTCTGATGTTTACTGATATCGGCGAGGAAGTTGTCGTAAGAGCTAAAAAAATCATTGATGATACGATGAGCGTTAAAGAGCTTACCAAAAGCTATAAGCACCCTCTATCAGGTAAGTTAACTTTGGGACTTATACCGACGGTTGCCAGCTTTATTGCTGCGCCTCTTTATCAGTTTTGTTTGCAAGAGTTTACTCAGTTGCAGTTGGTTTTAGTTGAAGATACCAGTGATAAGCTATTAGACAAATTAGAGCATGGACATATAGATATGGCTATGTTGGCGTTACCCTATCATACAGAGCGTTTTCATACTCAAGTCTTAGCTAAAGATCATTTCTCTTTGGTGCATCACCAAGACTATCACGTGGCAGATGAAGTGACCGACTTTAACCTTTTACCAGATAAAAGTGTATTTTTGCTAGAGCGAGAGCATTGTATGACGGGGCATGCATTGAGTGCTTGTCATCTTAACCGAAATGATTGTATTAACCCGTTTGAAGCCGCTAACTTGCATACTTTGTTGAGTATGGTGGAGTATCAAAATGGCGTGACCTTTTTGCCTCAAATGGCACTCAATGCGGGGATCTTGCAAGGCAAACCTATGGTCGCCAATGATACTTTAGGTGACGCATATAGGGAAATAGGCCTATTGTGGCGTAAAACAACAGGCAGGATCCGTGATTTTCGATTGTTTAGTGAAAAGGTAGGTGAATTTGTTAGACAACAGTGCGAGCCGCCAAAAGTTGAAAAGTAGGGCGCGAAACGCCCGTTAAGAGGGCTCAAATTTGTTAGTTGTACTTAGATCTGGAAGGAATAACAAGTAAACCCATACCACAAGATTGAAATAAGGGATCAAGCCCAAAGCAGTAAATAGCTTGCATGGATAGCCTTTATCTCGTGCACTACGATAGCATTGCACAGCGATTAAGATATTGATCACAAATATAAAAGTCATTAGTTGATTCATAATTACACTCCTAGATGTCCATAAGGTGATGTAACCCAATCCATTGAATATCCAGTGAAAATGCAAAAATCAACAACTTAGCTGGACAACCTCGATTAGAGTAATTATAGATGAATTTGCAGGAAGAAAAAGTCGACTTTTGTATAAATTTGTTATCGGATTGTTTTGCTAGATAAAATAGTTGGAATTGCTTTTTTTAGCTCGTTAATAGGCATTGGACGTGCGATAAAGAAGCCTTGCGCGTAATCTACGCCAATTTCTTTCAGCGCTTTAAATATTTCTATATTTTCAACATACTCAGCAACAGAACGTTTGTCTAAAGAGTGACTAATGTCATGTACAGCCTTGACGAGTGCAAGATCTATTGGGTCATTGAGCATGTCGCGCACAAAAGAGCCATCAATTTTTACGTGCTGAGCAGGCAACTGCTTTAAGTAGCTAAAGGTGCTGAATCCTGTGCCAAAGTCATCAATTGAAAAATGGCAGCCGAGTTGATTTAGCTTCGCTATCATGGCTTGTGTTGCACTGAGGTTATTGATACTGGCAGATTCTGTGATTTCAAAAATAATGTGCTCTGCAGGCACCTGATATTCAACCAAACATGCCTGGATATGAGGGAGTAGTCTTTCGTCTAAGAAGGACTGTGCAGACAGATTTATGGCTATTTGATTAAGCTCATCATGCTCTGCAACAGCGGCGATGGCGTGCCTTATTACACACTTATCCATCAAAAATGTATCGTTGAGTAACTCCAGCGCGGGTATAAATTGATTGGGATGGATAAGCTCATTTTTAACAACTAGTCTCAACAGTGCTTCAAAATAGGCAATGGTGTTATTTTTCAGATCCCAAATAGGTTGGTAGTGAAGTTCGATTAGATTATTCTGAAGTGCTTCGCGTACGCTGTGCCCCCATTCTAGGCCAGACTGAAGAGTATTGTTACTTGCATCCTCTTTGCTATAGCAATGCACTAAATTGCGGCCTAAGCTTTTTGCCACATAAAGTGCGATATCTGCTTGTTTGAGGCACTCGTTAGCATCATGATTTTCTAAGGTTATTTGCGTCAGACCAATGGAGCAGCTGATTGAGTAACTATTTTCTTCTGAATGAAACTTATGTTTTTCAATGGCCATACAAATACTTTCAGCGACAATATGTGCGTCCAGTAAATTGGTATTGCTCAGTATGATGGCAAATTCGTCTCCTCCGATGCGGAAAACAAGATGTTCATCACTGATGTTTTCACCAAACAGTTGCGAAACCTCTTTTAAAACAATATCACCTTGCTGATGCCCTTTGCTGTCATTAATAATTTTAAAATGGTCTAAGTCGATGTATAACAAAGCATGCTCAACATCATTTAACCCTTTGACAGATGAACATATATTTTGCAGCTGCTGATCGAAGTAATATCTATTATGCAGGCCTGTTAACGTATCGTGCAATGCCAAATGGCGTAGTTGCAGCTCTGCTTGCTTGCGCTCGTGGATGTTGTCTAGTGTCGCGGTGACCGTTGCTTTGCTGGTGCTGTTCCGAATTAATTGAAAGCGGCATTCAACCCAGATCTGGCAGTTTTTTTGATTATTAAGCTGTAACTCTATCTTTGCTTGCTGTTGTTGCTCACTCATGACCAGAGCAAGCATATCGTGCAGCTCTAGTTGATACTCTTGCGAAACAAACTGGGATAAAGGCTGACCTAAGCTTGCTTTTATACCAAAGCCTGAAAGCGCTTCCCAAGCGGGGTTGATAAAGCGGATCAAGCCTTGCTGATCCAGCTCCATAACAACTGTATTTAGGTGCAGTAAAATGCGCTGGTGCGCAGAAAACAGATCTTTGTAATTTTGCTCACTGCGACTCAGCTGCGATACCTTTTCTTCAAACTCTGCATAGCTCACCATAAAATCTTCTCGGCGCGCAGCATGATCGCATACTTTACTTAATATCGAGATATCGTAGGGCTCTCGTACAAAGTCGGTCACACCCAATAACAGCAGCTGCTCGGCGTAGTCTGCGTCTCGGTTGTCAATAATGGTCACAATTGCTTGGTTTGGATTGTACTTCAAAATACTGTCAACCAGCTCTTTTGCGGCATTGGCTCGGGTAGCTGTTGCATCGAGTAAAATGATGGCATAGCTATTTTGTCTAAAAAGTGACAAAGCATCATTAGTGGTATTGACGTGTGTACACGCAAAACTCAATGATAAATGTTGGCAAATTTCGTCAGCGCGCTGTTGATTCGGTTCAAGTAATAATAGGTTGAGCCGACTACTTTTTTCTAAATGGGTTGATAACACATTTGCGAGCGTATGAGGTAGCTGGCGATGACGTTCAAATGGCAGTACAGCGTCAATGCTGTAACTTCTGGCCGTTGTTTCGGCAATGCGTTCACAATAAATGGGTGGAATGAGTACAATGGGAGTGTTTTTGGGCGTTTTTAGTAAGCCTGAGCGCACCATTCGAGAAAATCGCCAACCATCGATTTTTCCAACATCGAGGCCCGTAATGACAACATCAACAGCTTGCTTTTTTAATAACTGCAGCGCATTTTGGCTGTCTTCACATTCGATAAAGGTAAAAACATCCAGATTTTGTAGGGTATTTTTTATTGTGCTTCGCTCTTGCTGGCTAGAGTTTACAATCAATAAATTTAATTGTCTGGCCACGTTTAACGCCTTAACTCTACTTTAATAACAAACAACAAGCGACACCTCAACAATAAAAATAGCTCTAACTATCTGATTTAATTTATTAATTGTTACATACTATAGAGCTTATACGGTTGCTCATTAGCCAAACATTTAAGCATAACTGCAACGGTGCTAGGTTAATGCTATTTTCGCGAGGTTACAAGCACTTGATTTACCCCATTAGGATCTCTAGACTTGGCGCCAATTTCCTTACATGAGATGTTGTCATGCGCGTAGCTGATTTTAGTTTTGAACTTCCTGATGAATTAATTGCTCGTCATCCCAAAAAAGAGCGTTCAAGTAGTCGCTTACTCGCTCTTGATGGTAACAGTGGTGAAATTTCCCATAAAATTTTTACCGATATCTTAGATTTTCTGCAGCCTAATGACATCATGATTTTCAATAACACCAAGGTGATCCCCGCGCGTATGTTTGGGCAAAAATCAACTGGTGGTAAGGTTGAAGTATTAGTCGAGCGTGTATTGGATGAGCACCGTGTGTTGGCTCATGTGCGTTCGAGTAAATCCCCAAAAGAGGGAGCAACCTTAATTCTCGAAGGCAAAGCAGAAGCGATTATGCTCGGTCGTCATGGTGAGCTATTTGAATTGCAGTTTACTGCTGAGCAAGGGGTGTTTGAGATTTTAGAAGAAATCGGTCACATGCCTTTGCCGCCGTACATCGACAGACCTGATGAAGAAGAAGATAAACAGCGCTATCAAACGGTTTATAACGAAAAACCAGGTGCAGTTGCAGCGCCAACGGCAGGCTTACACTTCGATGAGAAGTTGCTTCAGCAGATTAAAGACAAAGGCGTAGACATGGCCTTTATCACTTTACATGTCGGGGCTGGTACTTTTCAGCCAGTACGTGTTGAGTCTGTTGATGAGCATGTTATGCATTCTGAATACATAGAAGTACCTGAGCAAGTTGTTGAGGCCATTGTCGCAGCGAAAGCCAAAGGGGGCAGAGTCATCGCGGTTGGCACCACTTCGGTGCGTTCACTAGAGTCTGCGGCAAAAGTACATGGTGGACAGTTACAAGCGTTTACTGGCGACACTGACATTTTTATCTACCCTGGCTATGAGTTTAAAGTGGTAGATGCCATGGTGACTAATTTTCATTTACCAGAATCTACTTTGATTATGTTAGTCAGTGCTTTTGCTGGACAAACACACATTATGAATGCCTATCGCACTGCAATAGAGCAGAAATACCGCTTCTTTAGTTACGGTGATGCGATGTTTTTAACAAAGCAAACTAATCAATAATGTCTAAGCCCAGCAATTGCTGGGTTTTTTATTTGTTTACTTTGTTTTACTTCTCAGTGCCTTTAAAACAGAAATTTCGACCCAATAATTAGAATTGCTGCGCTAAACAAGGTAGAATTGGGCGGTTTTTTTCACCTGTTTGTTAACTTACTTGTTGTTAGCAATCACTAACGTTGGACTGTTTTTCCGACTTTGAGGTAATAATGAAATTTGAATTAGACTGCACCGATGGTAAAGCGCGTCGTGGCCGCTTGATTTTTGATAGAGGCGTTGTGGAAACTCCAGCCTTTATGCCTGTAGGTACGTATGGCACAGTTAAAGGTATGACACCTGATGAGTTAAAAGGCACTGGTGCTCAGATCTGTCTTGGAAATACGTTCCATCTGATGCTGCGCCCTGGTACTGAAATTATTAAGCAACATGGTGATCTCCATGATTTTATGAACTGGGATAAACCGATACTGACAGATTCAGGTGGCTTCCAAGTGTTCAGCTTAGGGGCAATGCGCAAAATTACTGAAGAGGGCGTGCTGTTTAAGTCACCCGTAAACGGTGAAAAAATCATGTTATCACCGGAAAAGGCTATGGAAGTACAGTGCGACCTTGGCTCTGACATAGTCATGATTTTTGACGAGTGTACGCCTTATCCAGCGACTGAAAAAGAAGCAAGAGACTCAATGGAGTTGTCTTTGCGTTGGGCTAAGCGCTCAAAAGAAGGACATGGTGATAACCCAGCTGCTTTATTTGGCATTATCCAAGGTGGTATGTATCCTGAGCTGCGCGCAGAATCACAAAAAGGCTTAGAAGAAATAGGCTTTGATGGTTACGCATTAGGTGGCTTGTCAGTAGGTGAGCCAAAAGAAGATATGATCCGCATTTTGGATCACTGCGCTTACAAAATGCCGGAAAATAAACCGCGTTACTTAATGGGTGTAGGCAAACCTGAAGACTTAGTGGAAGCGGTTCGTCGTGGTATCGATATGTTCGATTGCGTTATGCCGACACGTAATGCTCGAAATGGTCACTTGTTTATCACTGGTGGCGTAGTAAAGATCCGTAATGCTGTGCATAAAACAGATACCGGCCCACTAGACCCAGAATGTGACTGCCATACTTGCGAAAATTACTCGCGCGCTTACTTGCACCATTTAGACAAGTGTAACGAGATTTTAGGTGCACGCCTTAACACTATTCATAACCTTCGCTACTATCAGCGTGTTATGGAAGGGTTACGCAATGCGATTAGCGAAGGCAAGTTAGATGCTTTTGTAGAAGACTTTTATGCACGCCGCGGTCTACCAGTACCGCCGTTGGCAGAAACTGAATAAGATTGAATATAAAATTTTAAGAGGAAGTGTTATGAGTTTATTTATGTCTAGTGCACATGCCAGTACAGCTGGTGCAGCTCCTGCAGGTGGTGGTATGGAAATGTTAATCATGCTGGCCATTTTTGGTTTGGTATTTTACTTCTTGATATACCGCCCACAAGCAAAACGTGTTAAAGAGCACAAAAACTTAATGAGTGCGCTTGCCAAAGGCGATGAGGTGCTTACTCAAGGTGGTCTAGTAGGTAAAATCACTAAGGTAGCCGATGACAAAGATTTTGTTGTTATTGCGTTGAACGATCAAGCGGAAGTAACAGTACAAAAATCTGCTGTGTCAGCAGTTCTTCCTAAAGGTACAATGAAATCACTTTAAGAAAAATAACAACAACAAAGGGATAATCCAGTGTTAAATAAGTATCCAATGTGGAAATACTTGCTGGTACTTGCTGTGTTAGCAGTGGGCATTTTATATGCGACACCAAATCTGTATGGTCGAGATCCTGCCATACAGATTTCTGGCACCAAAGGTGCCAATGCTGACTTAAGCGTACTAGACCAAGTTAACAATACACTTGCAAAGAACAACATCACAGTAAAGTCATCAGCACTTGAAAATGGTCAAGTACTTGTTCGTTTTAAAAACGTTGAAGAGCAACTTAAAGCACAAGATTTATTACGTGCTAGCTTAAGCGAAGACTACATTTCTGCAATCAATATGAGTCCAGCGCAGCCTGAGTGGTTAAAGAATTTAGGCGGCAACCCAATGAAACTTGGTTTGGACTTGAGCGGTGGTGTTCACTTCACCATGGAAGTTGATATGCTCACAGCGCTTGATAATGCGCTTGAGACTATGGAACAGGACTTTAAAAGTGACCTTCGTGAAGAGAAATTGCGTTATCGTTCTGTACGCCGTGTAGCAGGCAGTGACAGGTTACAAGTGACAATGCGCGATGCGAGCGATAAAGATGCTGCTGAGCGTTTTTTACAAAGTCGTTATCCACTTTACAACTTTATTGATGATAGCAGTAATGATGTAGCGTTTTACGTCAGTTTAAGTGACCAAAAGTTTAAAGAAATTCGTGACTACGCTATCAAGCAAAACGAAACTATTATTCGTAACCGTATTAACCAGCTAGGTGTTGCTGAGCCAAATGTGCAACGTCAAGGTGCAGAGCGTATCATCGTACAACTTCCGGGTGTACAAGATACCGCCAGAGCAAAAGAAATCTTAGGGGCTACGGCAACGTTAGAATTCCGTGAAGTAGATGAAAACGCCGATGTGAGAGCTGCGGCGCAAGGTCGCATACCGCCAGGCACTGAAGTAATCAACCATAAAGATGGTTACCCTGTAGTATTGAAAAAGCGCGTTATTCTAGAGGGAAGCCATATTACCGGTGCTCAGTCTGGAATGGATGAATATCAACGTCCACAAGTAAGTATCAGCCTTGATAGCAAAGGGGGTGCAAAAATGAATGCATTCACTAAACGTGCTATCGGTAAGCGCATGGCGACAGTATTTATCGAATACAAACCGTCAGGTAAAAAAGATGCCAATGGTAAAGCTCTGCCACCGATTAAAGTGGAAGAGGTTATCAACGTTGCAACTATCCAAGCGCGTCTAAATAATTCATTTAGAATCACAGGTATTGATAACCCTGCTGAAGCACATAACTTGAGCTTGTTACTACGCGCCGGTGCGCTGGTTGCGCCAATTCAAATCGTAGAAGAGCGCACAGTTGGTCCAAGCTTAGGGCAAGAAAATATCGATGCAGGTATGACTGCGGTTGCACTTGGTTTTGCATTTGTTCTGGCCTTTATGCTGGCTTACTACAAAGGTTTTGGCTTGGTTGCTAACTTGGCGTTGGCTGCAAACCTAGTATTGATTGTTGGTGTGATGTCGATGATCCCAGGTGCAACGCTAACACTACCGGGTATTGCGGGGATTGTATTGACTGTCGGTATGGCGGTAGATGCTAACGTACTTATTTTCGAACGTATTCGCGAAGAGCTGATCGATGGACGCAGTCCTCAGCAAGCAGTTCACCATGGCTATGACAGCGCATTCAGCACGATTTTCGATGCTAATATCACCACGTTAATTGCGGCAATTATTTTGTTCTCAGTCGGTACTGGTCCAATTGCTGGATTCGCAGTAACGCTGGCAATTGGTATTATCACTTCAATGTTTACAGCCATCGTTGGCACCCGTGCGGTGATCAATCTGTGTATTGGTGGTAGACGTGTTGAGAAGCTTTCTATCTAGGAGACGGATATGCAGTTATTAAACTTAAAAGGCACTATCCGCTTTATGTCGGCGAGAAATCTAACGATGGCTTTCTCTGCTTTGCTGATAGTTGCATCTATTGCCTCGATGGCAATACGTGGATTGAATTTCGGTCTGGATTTTACCGGTGGTACGGCGGTTGAAGTGGGTTTTTCTCAGCCAGCTGATCTCAAAAAGATTCGTGAAGTACTGGCAGATAATGGCTTTGCAGATGCGTCTGTGCAGTTATTTGGTACCAGTCAAGAAGTACTGGTGCGTTTAGCGCCACGTGGTGATGACGTTAAAGCTGAAGTGATCGGTAACCAGCTGATCGCGGCTTTAAAGCAAGCCGATAGCAGCGTAGAAATGCGTCGCATCGAGTTTGTTGGCCCAAGTGTAGGTGAAGACTTGAAAGAGCAAGGTGGGTTAGCGATGCTAACTGCGCTTATCTGTATCTTGATGTATGTTGCCTTTCGCTTTGAGTGGCGCTTTGCAGTAGGTGCCGTTGTTGCATTGTTCCACGACGTTATTTTAACGATGGGACTCTTCTCTTTATTAGATCTTGAGTTTGACTTAACCATATTGGCGGCGATATTGGCGGTTATTGGTTACTCGCTTAATGACACCATCGTTGTGTCTGACAGGATCCGTGAAAACTTCAGAAAGGTACGTGTTGATGATACGCTTGAAATCATTAATATCTCTTTAACGCAAACACTTAACCGTACATTGGTCACATCAATTACTACAATTTTGGTACTGATTGCACTGTTTGTTTGGGGTGGACAAACCATCCATGGTTTCGCCACGGCATTGTTGTTTGGTGTTTTTATTGGTACATATTCTTCAGTTTATGTTGCGAGCTCTGTTGCAGTTGCAATGGGTGTTAGCAAAGAAGATTTGATCCCAGTTGAAGTTGAGAAAGAAGGCGCAGATCTTGACGCTATGCCTTAAAGCTTAACGGTAATAGAAAAGGCCGCGTTTAGCGGCTTTTTTTATGAGTTTTCTTTAGCTAAAGGACAAACTTAAATGAATCTTAAATGGCTCATGGTGCTTGCATGTATATTTGTTTTATCTTGCACTGAGCAAACACAAAATCTAAAAGCGCCTCCTGCGATAACTTTAACGTCACTGTTAAATAACTATGAAACACAGTTGAGTAAGGTGCAATGGGCTATTTATAATGGCCAGAGTAAAGAAGAGATATTGTTATACAGCAATGAATTATACGCGACTGCGCAAACTATCTTGGCACTGTTTTCTGAACGGCAGTCAAAATGTACAGACTATTTTGCACAATTATTGCCGGTATCTCAAAAGCTAAAAGCAAGTGCTTCTCACATGCTACACGTTAATAAATCTATACAAAGCGCTTTACCGCCATTTAACGAACCAATTTGCTATCATCTCAAAGAGTTGTTGGTACAAGCGGTGCTCATATCATCTTTTAATGATCAACAAGTTATACGAAACGAAATGACAGAATTATCGGCTCACCTTGCAGTTGTAAAACACAATCTGAGTAAATCGACGCACTTATAGACTCTGTATAAGTGCGTCTAAGTTTATGACTTACACTGATATGGTTTGGCGTTTACTTATAAAGCCGCTGCCAAGCGCAGGTAACATTGCCATTTTTCTCGAAATAGAAATTCCAGCAATTGTCATCGTAATTCCAATTACCAACGTCGATTCGATATCCAGTGATATACCAGTTGTGCAAAGAAATAAAGCGGCCATTATTAAGTAATGAAAAGTGAACATGTGGCCCACTGGAGCTACCGCCTTGACACAGGGCCTGATTTTTATTGTTGGCATACCGGCCCAACCAAGCGCCCGATGAGATCACATCGCCACTTTGGTATTGCAGGCTATCCATATGATAGTACTGAGTCGCATAGCCGCTAGGGTGAGTGACGCGAATACTACATGATGAATATCGAGTAACGGTGCCGCCATGAGACGCTTGTACCCAAGGTGTGTTACTCCCCCAACCGCCAGAGCCATTGTTAAAGTCTAAAGATGAGTAGGGATAGCCAGAGCCAGTGTTTGAATGAGCACCACCACTGTACCAAGCATAACCTGACGGCCAGGGAAGTTGCATTGTAAAGTTTGCTTGAGGCTCGATGCTTAGCGGCTTAACTTGGGTATCTGGTGACAGTTTTAAGCTATCGTTAGCAAACAAGCGTTCATATTGTTCAAGTAATTCGTTTAGTCCGGCATTTTGTTTTTGGAATAAACTAATAAGTGCAACAGTACTTGCGTTACTTGTAGGTTGAATGCTCGATTTGGTTTCTTCGCGGTATTTTTGATAAGCATAGTAACGCTTGCTCAGGGATAGAGCGATATCTTTGATTTGGTTGTCAAAACCAACTTTTGAAGAAAGACTTGCAAACGGCATAAATAAGTTTTTCTTACTCGGGGTGCTTAATATCTGACTCTGTGATTCCATCATTGCAAGTAGCAGTTTTGGGCTGATACTGCTGTATCCTGCCCAGTGCAGAATCACTTCTTTTTTCTCTATTAGGTGAGGTGCATAACTTAATAAAAAGCTCTCTAGGTCAAAATCCTGAAGGTTGTCGCTAAATAAGAATGCTTGCTCATTCACCACTTGAACTGAGTGCAGTGGCAGGGTGCTGATAGTGTGCTCATCAAAGCTAAAGTCACTTACATGGCTGTGTTGTCCTTGCGCTAACACATTACTAGATAGCACCAGTGCACTTAATAAAAATGAAGTCGTTATCGTTTTCATGTTGTATCCTTTTTAACCAATAGGCAGTGTAAGCATAGATGTAATGTAAATTAATTGTTATATATTGGTTTGGATCAGTAATGTGGTTTTGTTCTGATATCTTTACAAAAGTAGTCTGTTGTAATCTTCAATTTTATTTAATTGTTTTATTTTCAAGTGGTAAGTGCTTTTTGTGGTTCACAGGGGAGCAATGTTGCTCAGCTGAGCTTGTAATCTTACAACGATTTATTCTGTGTATTTTTTGTTGCACTTCGTTGTTTCCTATCTCTATGACAGTATGGTATGAGTCTTTAAACTTACTTCTACGCCTTAGAAAATCCCTAAATAACGCAAAAGTAGGCGTTAAGCTGCCGTCTTACGGCCAATAGTGTGCTTTTTGATGTAATAAACCTTGAGTTAGTTTCTCTAGCAATCAATCACTTCCAAAGCTTTATTCGAAAAATAGCCAAAACTTGCCAACTGCTCATTTATTGACTAATTGTTTAGTTGTCGTGTAGTTGACTTGTGAGTTGTTTCACATGTTTAGACAGTCATCCAAATAATAATAATGGTTATTCATCGTTTGGCTCAGGTAGCAAATGGATAACGCAGGAGACGTCAAATGAACAAATACCTATCGATGGTAAGTGTATTTTTGCTTACTACTCCTTTAGTAACCTATGGCAATAGCGCGTTTAATATGCGCGAAGGTGTCACAGATATAAGCCAAAGCGTTTACCAGCTTCATATGACCATATTCTTGATTTGCTGTGCAATTGGGGTGGTTGTTTTTGCTGTCATGTTTTGGGCGATGATCCATCATCGTAAGTCAAAAGGGGTTCAGCCTGCTCAGTTTCATGAAAGCACAAAGGTTGAAATTCTGTGGACAGCGATTCCCTTTTTAATTTTGGTGGCAATGGCCGTTCCTGCAACCAAAACCCTTATTGCTATGGAAGATGTGAGTAAGGCTGATTTAACAATCAAAGTTACCGGTTCGCAATGGAAGTGGCACTATGAATACATGGGGCATGATGTTGACTTTTACTCGGTACTATCAACGCCGAAATCACAAATTGATGACCTAGAAGAAAAATCTGAAAACTATCTACTAGAGGTAGATAAACCTTTAGTGATCCCCACAGATCGTAAAGTGCGTTTTCTGATGACGTCTGATGATGTTATCCACTCATGGTGGGTGCCTGATTTTGCGGTCAAAAAAGATGCCAACCCTGGCTTTATCAATGAGGCGTGGACGCGAGTCAATGAAGAGGGGATTTATCGCGGTCAGTGTGCTGAGTTGTGCGGTAAAGATCATGGTTTTATGCCAGTTGTGGTGGATGCTCGTTCGCCAGAAGCATTTGAACAGTGGCTAAGTGCCGCTAAACAGGAAAAATTAGACGCAGCAGCCGCAAGTGCTGCGTTATTAGATCAAACGCTCAGCAAAGACGAACTTATGAGCACTGGCGAAAAAGTATATATGGCCTATTGTGCCGCTTGTCATCAGCCTACGGGAATGGGGTTACCCGGCGTATTCCCAGCGCTTAAGGGCAGTCCAATGGTGCTGGGCGATGTGAAAGATCATATTGATATTATTTTGCACGGTAAGCCTGGTACCGCCATGCAAGCATTCGCTAAACAGTTATCAATTAAAGAAATTGCCGGTGTTGTCACCTATAAACGTAACAGTTGGGGAAATGACTTAGATCAGGTAGTACAACCAAGTGAAGTACAAGCACGCATTGATGCAAATAAGGAGGCTGACAAATGAGCACCGTAGCACAAACAGAACAAAATCATCATGATCATCATGCTGCTAAAGGGATCAGACGTTGGTTATATACAACCAACCATAAAGATATCGGCTCTTTATACTTAATATTTTCTTTAACCATGTTTTTGATTGGTGGCGCGATGGCCATGGTCATTCGTGCTGAACTCTTTCAACCCGGGTTACAACTAGTCGACCCGCACTTTTTTAATCAAATGACCACAGTTCATGGCTTAATCATGGTATTTGGTGCCGTTATGCCCGCCTTTACAGGGCTTGCAAACTGGATGGTCCCGATGATGATTGGTGCGCCCGATATGGCGTTGCCGAGAATGAATAACTGGAGCTTTTGGATACTACCATTCGCTTTTGCAATTTTATTGCTTTCGCTGTTTATGGAAGGTGGCGGCCCCGCTTTTGGCTGGACTTTCTACGCACCATTATCCACCACTTACAGTAATGATAATACGGCTCTATTTGTTTTTGCAGTTCATATAATGGGGATCAGTTCCATTATGGGCGCAATCAATGTCATTGTTACTATCGTGAATTTACGTGCCCCCGGCATGACTTGGATGAAGTTACCTTTGTTCGTATGGACTTGGTTGATCACCGCATTCTTACTCATTGCAGTAATGCCTGTGCTTGCTGGCGCTGTAACTATGGTACTAACGGATAAATATTTTGGTACTAGCTTTTTTAATGCCGCAGGTGGCGGGGACCCAGTGATGTTTCAGCACATCTTTTGGTTCTTTGGACACCCCGAAGTATACATCATGATTTTGCCTGCATTTGGCATCATTTCGACTATCATTCCAACATTTTCTCGTAAGAAACTATTTGGCTATGCGTCTATGGTATATGCCACTTCATCAATCGCGCTATTGTCATTTATTGTTTGGGCACACCACATGTTTACGACAGGCATGCCGCTTGCCGGAGAGTTATTCTTCATGTATGCAACCATGCTGATATCGGTGCCTACTGGCGTAAAAGTGTTTAACTGGGTTGCGACAATGTGGCGAGGCTCAATCAGTTTTGAAGTGCCAATGCTGTTTGCGATTGCATTTATCGTATTGTTCACCTTAGGTGGGTTTTCTGGATTGATGTTGGCAATTACCCCAGCAGATTTTCAATATCACGATACGTACTTTGTGGTTGCGCATTTTCACTATGTTTTAGTGACAGGGGCTATCTTCTCTATCATGGCGGCGGCGTATTACTGGTTACCTAAATGGACTGGGCATATGTACAACGAAGCTTTGGCAAAGTGGCATTTTTGGTTGTCGTTGATAAGCGTTAATGTACTGTTTTTCCCCATGCATTTCGTTGGGCTTGCAGGTATGCCAAGAAGGATACCAGATTATGCGCTGCAATTTGCAGATTTTAACGCTCTGATAAGTATTGGTGGCTTTGCTTTTGGCTTGTCACAGTTGTTATTTGTTGCCGTGGTGTACAAATGCATCAAAGGTGGCGAGCAAGCACCAAGCAAAGTATGGGATGGTGCTGAAGGCTTGGAGTGGGATATACCTTCGCCAGCGCCTTATCATACATTTTCAACACCACCTGAGGTGAAGTAATGTCGCATTCAGGTCTATTAAAAAAGTTGGTTCTTGTGGTGTTTGGCATGTTTGCTTTTGCCTTTGCGTTAGTGCCGCTTTATGACGTGTTTTGTGATGTAACCGGACTAAATGGTAAGCCTTCACTCGATGTGGCTGCTAAGAGCGAAAAAGTGGAGTCATCAAGAACTGTAGATGTGAGCTTTACAACCCACAGTCAACAAAATGCGCCTTTTGAGGTTAAGTCGCATCAGTACAGCGTTAATGTGCAACCGGGTGAAATGGCTGAGGTAAAATTTAGCGCTAAAAACCTTAGCGCGCAGTCAAGAGTGATGCAGGCAGTGCCTTCAGTTAGCCCAGGTAAAGCGGCTAAATATTTACATAAGATGGCCTGCTTTTGCTTTGATCAGCAGTCATTTGCAGCCAGTCAAGAAGTTGAATTCACTTTAGTATTTTATGTTGATACTGAATTACCCGAAGAAATCAAAGAGCTTACCCTGTCGTATACCGTATTTGATATTAGCGAAACAACAGCAAGCAATACGGCATTGGCTAAGCAAAAGGCAGGTTAGGAGAGAGTGATGGAAAAATATGAACACTATTATGTACCCGAGCAAAGTCATTGGCCTATTGTAGGGGCAGTGGCAATGTTTTTGATAGCGGCTGGCGCTGGCCTTACCGTTATGCAGCTGTCGAGCGAAGCAGGCTATGGGCAATATGTACTTTATGCCGGCTTTGCTATTTTGTTTTATATGCTTTTTGGTTGGATTAAAAATGTCATCCATGAATCTCAAACAGGTTTGTACTCGGCTCAGATGGACCGCTCATTTAGACAGGGTATGAGTTGGTTTATATTTTCTGAGGTGATGTTCTTTTGTGCATTCTTTGGCGCTTTATTTTACGCCCGAGTACTGTCTGTACCTTGGCTAGGGGGGGCCGGTAATAATGCTATGACCAATGAAGTATTGTGGCCAACCTTTGAGGCTGTTTGGCCGTTGTTGTCAACGCCTGCGGGTGAAACCACTCAAGCTATGGGATGGCAAGGGTTACCACTAATCAATACGCTCATCTTACTTAGCTCCTCAGTAACGATACATTTTGCGCATGTTGCTATGGAGCATGATCAGCGAGCGAAGGTAAAGTTGTTTTTGGGAGCTACGGTACTCTTGGGAAGCCTCTTTTTAGCCTTACAAGTTGTTGAGTACATACATGCCTATAAAGATCTGGATTTAACACTGCAAGCTGGTATTTACGGCAATACTTTCTTTATGCTCACTGGGTTTCATGGCATGCATGTCACCTTAGGAACGATATTACTACTTATCGTGTTACTGCGTATTTTCAAGGGGCACTTGAACTCTAAACAACACTTTGCCTTTCAAGCCGCTGCTTGGTACTGGCACTTTGTAGATGTTGTTTGGCTATGTCTGTTTGTTTTTGTATATGTGCTGTAAGGCTTGGGGTGCGGTTTAAATTAATCGCACCCAACTTTGCGGCAACAATAATAATGATTAACACCACTGCGGAGAAAATAACTCGTCTGCCTAAGTAATGTGACATGGGTTTACCATCACTTGGGTTTTTCAGCATTAAAAATAATGCCCTAAATAAATTAAAAATAATAAATAGTAGTAAAAGAATAATAATAATTTTAATCAGCATAGTGAGTCCTTATGCAACAAAGAGTTAAGCACAAGTCTAGTTCAGTTATTACCTTGGTGTTAGTCACGCTAGTCGTTTTAGTTTGCTTGGCTTTGGCATATTGGCAGTGGCAACGAGCAATAGACAAACAAATGCTAACTCATCAATTAGATAAACAACTCAAATTAAATTCAGTACAAATGCTTGAACTACCCGCTGAGCAAAATAATGGGTTATCTAGCGTGATTACGGGGCACTTTGTTAGGCCTTTCATATGGTTTTTAGATAATCAGGTACTTGATGGTCAAGTTGGTTTTGATGTATTAGCACTGCTTAGACTCAACTCTAAAACCGATAAAACGGTGTTAGTTAATCTTGGTTTTGTAGCAGCCGAGCAAGGGCGAAAAACTCCAGTTGTTGAACTTCCGAGCCATGAAGTGACGTTAGATATACTTATTAAATCTCAAGATTTAGTGGGTTTTACCCTCGCATCTGAGCCTAGCATGAACTCAGAGCAACCCCAGTTATTACAGTATATAGATTTAGAGTTTCTGAGTGAGTTCTCTCAAGAAGTTATGTATCCATTGGTGACCTATCAACAAGGGGTACAGCCGATAGTTGCAAAGCCTCACTATCAGCATGTGGTTATGTCTGCAGATAAGCATAAAGCCTATGCGCTACAGTGGTTACTCATAGCATTTGCAGCGGTCGTCATAGCGTATGTAGCGATAAAAAAAGGAAAACAATCATGATACAACGACCTTTAGGGATCTTCATTGTGTGCTGTTTGGTTCCGTTAGTTTTGGCATACACAGCAATTAAACTTGATTGGTTGCCCGAACATACAACAAATCATGGCCAATTCTTGAAATCTGAACTGCGCATTCCTAGTTGGCAGCCAAGTGGAGAGCAGCTTTGGACCATAGCAATCAACGCCCCCGATACTTGTGAAGCTCCCTGTGAGCAGCAATTCCAAGCTTTAGATAATTTGTACGTTGCACTTGGCAAGCATCAAAAGGATGTCGCATTGGCAGTACTTAATCGAGCACTCGTTAAAGCCCCGTTGGTAAATTATCAAAGTTATCACGTAGCTGCTGACTTACCACCTGCAAGCTTGTATCTGATTGATCATACGGGACTGATGGTTTTGCAGTATCAATACTTTGCTGAACAGGATAAGAATCGTGCAGAACAAAAAGGGCTGTTGAGTGATTTAAAAAAACTATTGAAATATGCGCGTAGTAGCTAAGGAGTAAAGATGAACAAAGCATATAAATTGCTGATTTTAGCAAGTTGTGTATTAGCCTTGGTCGTGGTGTCGCTAGGCGCATACACTCGTTTGAGTAATGCAGGTCTAGGATGTCCAGATTGGCCCGGATGTTATGGGTTTTTGACAGTTCCGAATGAGAGTCATGAGCTGTCGGTTGTCGAGCAAAACTTTCCAGATGCTCAAGTTGAACCTGCAAAAGCTTGGATAGAGATGATCCATCGTTATTTTGCCTCATTTTTAGGTTTGTTGATTGTCATACTCTGTGTTATTGCTTCAAAACATCGCTTTCACAAACAAAGTGACACACACAGCCTACCATTTAAGCACTCAGTGGCGTTGCTCGCGTTAGTCTTATTTCAAGGTATGCTTGGAATGTGGACGGTGACAATGAATTTACAGCCGTTTATTGTCATGGGTCATTTGCTTGGCGGATTTACTATTCTTTCATTGCTGGTATTACTGTATTTACGTATCAGAGTCAGGGCTAATCCAGCAAACTTTGCAGAGCATAATGGTTCCTTTTTTATGGCGACTTTTGCGCTTGGCGTGTTAGTAATCCAAATTGCATTGGGTGGCTGGGTTGCGGCCAATTATGCGGCACCACATTGTTCCGGATTGCCTATTTGCAGCAATATTGAGTTATTCTCTATAGAAAGTGTATTCCATTTGCCCATCGGACAAAGTAACTACGAGTTCGGTGTATTACCTTTTGAAACTCGGCTTTCTATTCACTTTTTACACCGTATTTGGGCTTTAGTCACGGCGTTTGCCATTTTCTGGGTGAGCTGGAAGCTATACAAAAAAGAGCAAAGCGACAAAATACGGGGGGCTATAAAGTTAGTGTGCTTGGTATTAATTACTCAGTTGCTACTTGGCGCTCTAATCGTTCACTTCCAGTTTCCACTACTGCTAACGCTTTTCCACAACATCATGGCAGCTATGTTATTACTTACCATGGTTAGATTATGCTTTTTACTAACTAATAGACAGGGAGTTGCAATATGACGGTATTACATGTTCCTCAAAAGTTGCAGTTAAGCACAAAACAATTTTTGTTAAATTGCTTAGCTATTTGCAAGATAAAAGTCGTCTTGATGTTGGTACTCACAGCCTGGATTGGCATTGCTTTGGCGCCAGATATGCAAAGAGATTGGTTATCTCAAGTTATGAGCCTATTGGGTATTGGGTTGCTATCGGCGTCAGCTGCGGCGGTCAATCACATAGTGGACAGAGAAATCGATAAAAAGATGGCTAGAACGCGACATAGACCGATTGCCAGTGCTCAACTTAGCATCGCTAATGCGTTGATATTTGCATTTACATTAGCTGTTATTGGCTGTGCAATGTTGATTATATGGAGTAACGTTCTGTGTACTTTGCTGACTTTAGGGGCATTGGTGGGTTATGCCGTAATTTACACATTGTTTTTGAAACGAGCTACACCCCAAAATATTGTGATAGGTGGGCTTGCAGGCGCTATGCCACCACTACTTGGCTGGGTGAGTGAAACTGGTTACTTAAGCGCTCCGCCTTGGTTGTTAGTGATGATCATCTTTACGTGGACACCGCCACACTTTTGGGCGCTGGCCATAGCTCGTAGAAAAGATTATCAAAGAGCTAATATTCCTATGCTTCCGGTAACTCATGGTGTTTCATTTACCAAACTGTGTATTATTGCCTATAGCATATTATTGGCGATTGTTTGTTTACTGCCCTATCTTATCGGCATGTCAGGATGGATATATGTGTTGTCTGCAAGTGTTCTAAACGTGTTGTTCATTAGTAAAAGTATTCGTTTGTATTGGAGTGATAGCGAGCAACAGGCTATGGCGCTTTTCCGTTTTTCTATCAGTTATTTATTGTTATTATTTATCGCTCTATTTATCGATAAGTGGTGGCTGTAATGAAGGTATGGTGGATAGTTGCTCTGGTAATGTTAGCTTCTTGTTCGAAACCACAAGAAGTATCAGAGCACACTCTACATTATAAGGCTGCAAAGCAATTAAATAATTTTGAATTGTATGACCAAAAGCAGCATGTTGTAACCAATCAAGCATTGCTCGATAAGTGGACCTTGGTTTTTTTGGGCTATACCAGTTGTCCTGATATATGCCCAATGACGTTGGCAAAGTTGAGCAACGTATACGAACAATTGCAATCAGAGTACCCGATGAATGTCTGGTTTATATCTGTTGACCCTAATCGTGATGACGCGCAAAAACGAGAAGCTTATATCAATTACTTTAATAGCCAATTTAAAGGGTTGAGCAATAAACATGCGCAGTTATTCCCTTTGGTTAGAAACATGGGCTTGATCTATGCAATTAATAATTCAGATGAACCAGAGTATTACGTCGATCACAGTGCGTCTGTTGCGTTGATAAATCCTAAAGGAAACTTGAGCGCTATATTCAAAGCTAAATTTTTGCCTAGTGAAGTCCCTTTGGTTGATGCTGATTTAATTGTTCGAGACTTCAGAATTATCGCTTCTCAGTATGCCAACTGATTTGAGTTGGTATGCTGGCACCTTCTAATAATGCCTAACACCTTCATTAATTTGTCTTTCTTCGTACAAGTTTTGTGGCTTTTTTGCTATCTGCGTCTAAGCTAAATTTATGAGTTAATAAATAGAAACTGTGCCCATATATGTTAAAGCTCCCTTCAGAGTTAGCGATTAACCAAGTTGAGGAATTACATCAACAGGTATTGCAAGAGTTAGCCGTTGAGCAGGATGTATGTGTTGATATATCAGAAGTAACCCGAGTTGATACCGCATCAATTCAGTTACTTTGTGCATTACAAAAACATCTACTCACGGTTAGCCACAAAATTCTCTGGCATGGTCACAGCCAAGCGTTCTTAACTTCGGTTGAAGAGCTTGGTTTAACGGAGTTTTTAGCTCTCAATGGTAGAAACTAAGGGGTTGGTATGAAGAAAATTTTAGCTGTGGACGATTCTGCATCGATGAGACAGATGGTGGGTTTTACACTCAAAAAAGCGGGTTTTGATGTTACTGAAGCGCGTGATGGGAGTGAAGCTCTTAGCATTGCAAAGCAACAAGGCTTTGACGCTGTTATCTCCGATGTGAATATGCCCGTCATGGATGGCATTACGCTAATTAGAGAGCTACGTAACCTACCTAATTATAAATTTACACCCTTGCTGATGCTTACCACTGAATCTGGTCTGGACAAAAAGACTGAAGGTAAGGCAGCAGGTGCCACAGGTTGGATTGTAAAGCCTTTTAATCCCGAGCAGTTATTAGCGGTGTTGAAAAAAGTAATTCGCTAATCTGAGGAGCTGGGTTATGAGCATAGATCTTAGCCAGTTTTTTGAGGTATTTTTCGAAGAGAGCTTTGAAGGCCTTGATGCGATGGAGTCTGAGTTATTAAATTTGGAGCCTGGCAAAGAGGATAATGAAACGATAAATACCATTTTTAGGGCTGCACATTCGATCAAAGGTGGGAGTGGAACATTCGGTTTTACTTCAGTGTCAGACTTTACGCATGTACTTGAAACCTTGCTTGACCAAGTGAGAGATGGGCAGCGTACTTTGACCACTGAGCATGTCAACTTGCTTCTAAAATCAGTAGACTGCTTGAGAACATTATTACGGGCGTTACAAGCTGAGCAACAGCCTGACCTAACCGAAGCCAATGAACTACGTGAAAAGTTTGAAGAAATTTTAGGCATTGCAGAAACGCCGACTACAGTTGCTGTAGCTGAAAGCACCGCAGATGTGACTAAAAGCACATACCAAATTGACTTTAAACCCAAGCCTCATTTATTTAAAACCGGAAATGAACCTCTATACATGATAGGGGAGTTAGGAGAGCTTGGTGAGATTGAGACGCAAGCTTTTCATGATGCTCTGCCTGATATTGAACAACTGCATCCCGATGAGTGTTTTTTAAGCTGGCGATTTTTCCTTACCACGGATAAAGACCAAAAGGCCATCGAAGAAATTTTTGAGTGGGTCGAAGATGACGCAGAAATCATTATTGGTATCTGTGGCGGAATATTTGATGGTGCGCCAAAGGCTGCAGAACAGCAAAACAATGAAGAACAAGAGGTTATAGAGCAAACTGAAAAACAAAGTGATAGCTCACCAGTGCCTGCTGTTGTTTCTAATGTAGCTGTACCAAGTAAAGAGAGCAGTAAAAAGGCTGAGTCGCAGAAAAATACTGAAACTTCCACCTCAATCCGCGTGGGCATCGATAAGGTTGATTCATTAATCAATATGGTTGGCGAGTTGGTGATAACACAAGCTATGTTAAGCCAAATCGGTGAGCAAGAGATCACAGAATCGACAATAACCGCCCTGCAAGAGGGCCTTGCTCAATTGGCGCACAACACCAGAGATTTGCAAGAAAATGTCATGCGGATCCGCATGTTACCAATCAGTTTTGTGTTTAGTCGCTTCCCTCGTTTGGTGAGGGATATTTCCCAAAAGCTCAACAAACAAGTCGAGCTTAAATTACTGGGTGAGCAAACGGAGTTAGACAAAACAGTGATGGAGAAAATCTCTGATCCAATGGTACACCTTGTGAGAAACTCGCTTGACCATGGTTTGGAGACACCAGAAAAAAGAATCGCAGCCGGAAAAGATCCGGTAGGGACTGTCACACTCAATGCTTTTCACCAAGGTGGTAATATCGTTATCGAAATAATGGATGATGGGCAGGGCTTAAATACCGAAAAAATTCGCAGTAAAGCAATCGCAAACGGCTTGATTCAAGAACACGATGAGCTCTCTGCAGATGAAATAAATGAGCTTATCTTTTTGCCAGGGTTTTCCACAGCTGATGAGGTTAGTGACATATCTGGCAGAGGTGTTGGTATGGACGTCGTTAGGCGAAACATTCAGGCACTAAACGGGTCGGTAGAAGTCGCTTCGGCTAAAGGGGTTGGCTCAACTTTCACGATTCGATTGCCGCTGACTTTAGCTATACTAGATGGGCAATTAGTTCAAGTTGCTCAGCACACTTATATCATTCCACTTATCTCTATCGTTGAATCGTTACAAATTGACATAACCAAAGTCAGTCGAGTAGGCAAAGACTTAGATGTGTTAAGGCTCAGAGACGAATATATTCCAATTGTGCGCCTTTATGAGATTTTTAACCACAAAGGTGCGATTGAAGAACTGGACAAAACACTACTAGTGGTTGTTGAAAGTGATAACCATAAAGTGGGTATTCTTGTTGACGACCTGCTTGCTCAGCAACAGGTGGTTATTAAAAGTTTAGAAGCCAACTATCAAAAGGTTGATGGCATCTCTGGCGCTACAATACTTGGCGATGGAAGAGTCTCTTTGATAGTCGATATCTCTGGGTTAATTAAGTTAAGCGGGCTAAAACGCCCTGGCACTCAAGAGTTGTTGGTAGAGCAGCAAGGAAATGAGGTGGCTTAATGAGTGAACATATAGGGCTAAATCAGCAGTTGAGTCTGGGGAAACAGCAGGATGAAAATCAGTACCTTACTTTTTTGATGGCTGGTGAAGAATACGGGCTAGATATTTTGGCAGTTCAAGAGATCCGAGGATGGGAGGATGTCACTGCCATTCCCAATGCCCCCGACTTTGTTAAGGGCGCGATTAATTTGCGCGGGACAATTGTGCCAATTATCGACTTAAGGCTTCGGTTTGGCATTGCCAGTATTAGCTACGGACCTTTAACGGTGGTCATTGTTGTCTCTGTGCAAATAAGAGAACAGCAAAAGGTAATGGGTCTGGTCGTTGATGCGGTATCAGATGTTTACAGTATTTCAGAAGAAAAAGCGAAAGATGTTCCAGATTTTCAAGATTCTGATAATGGGCAGTATGTAAATGGGTTAGTTAATGTAGGCGACAAAATGGTGGTTTTGCTTAGCTTAGCAAAAGTGCTTGACCTAAGTGCAAAACAAGTTGCACAAGGTTGAAATTAAAGGAAAAGGTGAGAGCATGCAAAGTGAGATCAATAATAAGTTATTAATTATTGCAGTAGTGCTGGTGGCTGCCATAATTGGTGCTTTCCAGTTATCGGGGGTAGTGATAAATGCTGAAAATGGCTTAGTTATCGGTTTCCCTGTGGTAGTTACGCTTGGTACTATTTTGTACCTTAAACAGCTCCTAGACAATTTAACACGTAAGCTTGTCTGCCTAAATGCAGCTATCCCTTATCTTCGTTTGACCGATAAGGATATGATTTCTAGGTTAGACTTGAGTGCCTTGCCTGAGTTGACTCGTATTAGCCATACCGAAGAGGATGCAGTTCCAAGCGAAGATAAAAATCATATCGAAAGCTTGTTAAACGCACTGCAAACTTGCCAAGCTAATATCATGATTGCGGATCAAAACTTAAATATTACTTACCTCAATGATTCTGTTACAAAAATGCTCAAAGCAAATGAAGCACGTTTGAGGGAAAGCTTACCTAGTTTTAATGTTGACCGGTTAGTCGGGACAAATATTGACGAGTTCCATAAAAACCCAGCACATCAAAGAGGTTTACTAGCAACGTTAAACCGAGTCTATACCACACAAATTAATGTAGCAGGTTTAACTTTTGATCTGATTGCAACACCCGTGTTTAATTCTGAGAATGAGCGTATAGCGACTTTAGTTGAATGGAAAGATGTTACAGAGAAGCTCGCTTTTGAACAAAAGCAAGCTACTCTGGCTGCAAATAACGCAAGAATAACCAGCGCGCTTAATGTGTGTCAGGCCAATGTTATGTTGGCTGATGAGGATTGCAACATTGTGTACGCAAATCACTCAGTACTGGAGATGTTAAGTGAAAATCAAGCGCAACTGCGCCAAGCACTGCCTAACTTTGATGCTAAGAAACTGATTGGCGAGTGTATTGATGTTTTCCATGTTAACCCAAGTCACCAACGCAAACTGCTCGATGGTCTAACAGACACATATAAGACGGATATTAAAGTTGCTGGCTTTACATTTGGCTTGATAGCAACCCCTGTATTTGATGAACAAAACAATCGCTTGGGTACCGTGGTTGAGTGGGATGATAAAACAGAGCGTTTGGAGCGGGAGCGTAAAGAACGAGAAACCGCGTATGAAAATTTACGCGTGAAGCGAGCTCTTGATAATGTTGCAACCAATACCATGATTGCTAATCATGAACATAATATTGTTTACATGAATGACGCAGTGCAAAAGATGATGCGAAATGCAGAAAGCGACTTGCGCAAAGATTTACCTCAGTTTGATGCGAATGCTTTGATTGGTGCAAATATAGATGTTTTCCACAAAAATCCAGCTCATCAACGTGGCTTATTAGCTAAGCTAACGACCGCGTATAAAACTGAAATTGTAGTAGGTGGTCGCACATTTGGTTTAATTGCCAATCCAATTCTCAACGATGAAGGTGAACGAATTGGCACTGTTGTAGAGTGGAATGATAGAACAAATGAAGTAGCGATTGAAAAAGAGTTGAACGATCTGATTGCCTCTGCGGGTAGTGGTGATTTAAGTAGTCGCTTGAGCGAACAGGGCAAAGATGGATTCTACTTGCGATTGGCTAAGGGATTGAACGAGTTAGTAGGTATGGTCGATGATGCGGTATCTGATACAGCGCAGATGTTGGACGCTCTAGCTAATGGTAATTTAACTCAGCGAATTACAGGTGAGTACGAGGGTGCGTTTGATAAATTAAAACGAGATGCCAATAGTACCGCAGATAAGCTAACGGAAGTGATTAATAAGATCAGTGCGTCGGCTGGGCTAGTTGCAAGTGGTGCAGAAGAAATCTCTCAAGGCAATGCTGATTTGAGTCAACGCACTGAGGAGCAAGCCTCATCACTCGAAGAGACCGCATCGAGTATGGAGCAAATGACTAGTACGGTTAAACAAAATGCTGATAATGCCAAAGTAGCAAATGGCTTGGCTGAAGAAACATGTGATAAAGCGATTCTTGGTGGTGAAGTAGTGAGCCGTGCTGTTGAGAGTATGTCTGCCATCAATGAGTCGAGTAAGAAGATTGCAGATATTATTGGTGTAATTGATGAAATTGCCTTCCAAACTAATCTGTTAGCGTTAAATGCTGCGGTAGAAGCAGCGAGAGCGGGCGAACAAGGTCGTGGCTTTGCAGTTGTTGCAGGAGAGGTACGAAATCTTGCTCAGCGTTCAGCCGGCGCTGCGAAAGAGATTAAAGATTTAATCAGAGACAGTGTAGGTAAAGTTGAAGATGGTACTTTGCTAGTTAACGAGTCTGGCGCAACGCTTAAGGATATTGTTGCATCAGTGAAGCGAGTAACAGAAATGATATCTGACATCGCAGAGGCATCTGTTGAACAAAGCTCTGGCATTGAACAAGTGAACAAAGCCGTGGCACAAATGGATGAAATGACTCAGCAAAATGCTGCGCTAGTTGAGCAAGCATCCGCTGCTGGTGAATCTATGGCTGAGCAAGCAAATGATATGCGTAAGTTATTACACTTCTTCATTGTTGATGGAAGTAGTGAGCATACGATGTTGCCATCTCAGATGCCTAAAAATGGTGCCTCTTCTAGTCCTAAACTAGCTAAAGCTAAAGCTACAGGTGCGAATAAGCTGGAATCAAAACCTGTTTCTATAGGTAATAAGTTTTCTGACAGCTCTGAAGAGTGGGAAGAGTTCTAACCCTTTTAGTTGGCGGTGTTAAGCCGCCTCTCAAGATACACTTTAAGGGAATGGTATGAGAGAGTTCCTGTTTACTGACGATGATTTTACACAGCTATCAGAGCGCGTTTATCAAGCGTGTGGAATTGTATTAGGACCCCATAAAAAGGAAATGGTTTATTCGCGTATTGCGCGTCGAATTAGAGCCAATCAGCTAACGTCTTTTAAGCAATACATAGAGCTTATTGACGACGACTCGGCTGAAGAATTTAGCAGTTTTATCAATGCAATAACCACAAACCTAACGTCTTTTTTTAGAGAAAAGCATCACTTTGAGTATTTATCTAAGGTGCTTGTTGGGCAACTAATACAAAAAAATGCACATTCAAAAAGAATACGAATTTGGTCTGCTGGGTGCTCTACAGGAGAAGAGCCATATAGTATCGCAATGACTATTCAAAACAGTTTTCCCAGTGGTTGGGATGTGAAAATTCTTGCCACCGATTTAGACTCAAGTGTGCTTGCCAAAGCTCAGGAGGGCGTTTACAGCGCTCGTAATATTAATGGTCTAGAACCAGAAGATTTAAAAAAATGGTTTTTAAAAAGCGCAAATGGTGAGTCGTATAAAGTAAAGCCAGCACTGCAATCTATGATTTCATTTAAACGTCTTAACTTGCTTGAGAGTTGGCCCATGAAAGGTCCGTTTGATCTAATATTTTGTAGAAATGTGCTTATCTATTTTGATAAAGAAACAAAAGACAAACTGTTTGCAGGATATCATCGAATATTAGCCCCCGGCGGTCACTTATTTATTGGTCACTCAGAGACGATGGGCAAAGAGCACACGGAATTTCGCAACTTAGGAAAAACTATGTATCAAAAGGTGTCTTATGAATAAGGAATTGGCACCAGTTCTTGCAGGGTTTGAGCATGTAAAGCGGTTCTGGGATTCGGGTCGTTCAGCGGTGATAGCTAAAGTGTTGCCGGGAGAATTTTACGTATCAAAAAATGACGAATATATTTCTACGGTTCTAGGTTCATGTATAGCTGCATGTGTTTATGATGATGTTCGTGGAATTGGCGGGATGAATCATTTTATGTTGCCTGGAGCCAAAGATATTAAAGATATCCATGCCGATGACTTGAATTGTCGTTATGGAAACTGGGCAATGGAATATTTAATTAATGAGGTGATAAAGAACGGCGCGGCGCGAGCCAATCTAAAAATTAAGTTATTTGGCGGTGGAAAGATCATACGTAGCATGACGGATATTGGTGTTGGGAATATCCGATTTGCTAACGCGTATGTGCAAGAAGAAGGTTTGAATTTAGTTTCTCATGATGTGGGTGGCCCTTGGCCCAGAAAAGTGATGTTTCACCCGCAAACAGGTAAAGCACAAGTAAAAAAACTCAGAGAAATGCATAATGATACCATTGAGAAACGTGAAGTTCGTTATTTACATGATATTGAGACTCAAGATGCCAAAACTGACATTGAGTTGTTTTAGGGGGGAGCATGATCAAAGTATTAATTGTTGATGACTCTCCTTTGATCAGAGGTTTGCTCACAGAAATATTGAACCAAGCGCCCGATATTAAGGTGGTTGGTGCTGCAGCTGATCCATATCAAGCAAGGGAAATGATCAAGTCTTTAAACCCTGACGTGCTGACTTTAGATATAGAGATGCCAAAAATGGATGGCATCAGCTTTTTACGTAACTTAATGCGCTTGCGGCCGATGCCTGTTGTGATGATTTCGACCTTAACTCAGCAAGGATCACCAGCTACGATTGAGGCACTCGAAATCGGGGCCATAGATTTTATCGCGAAGCCTGTCTCAAATGTTGTGGGTCAATTAAAAGGGTATACACAATCTGTTCATGAAAAAGTGCGGATTGCAGCACAAGCGCGTATACGTTCTTACAAAGCGCTTACGGCTCAATCAGGCCCAGTCAAAGTTCAGAACATGCAATTTAAAAGTGGCACTGTGCTGGCAATCGGGGCATCTACGGGTGGAACAGAAGCAATTAAAGAAGTTTTGATAAGACTGCCCTCTAATTCCCCTCCTGTTGTCGTTACGCAACATATTCCGCCAATTTTTAGTACTTCTTTTGCCTTAAGAATGGATAGATGTTGTGTTGTCAAAGTAAAAGAAGCGCAGACAGGTGATGAGCTGTTACCTGGACATGTATTTATAGCCCCTGGAGATAAGCATTTAAAAGTAGTCAAAAAAGGCATGAAATTAATATGTGAGCTGGATGACTCTGAGCCAGTGAATAGGCATAAACCTGCGGTTGATGTTTTATTTGACTCTTTAGTACCATTGGGTGGCGCTGTGTATGCAGCTTTGCTGACAGGGATGGGCAGTGATGGTGCAAAAGGGATGTTACGATTGCTGCAAGCTGGCGCTTATACAGTGGCTCAAGATGAAAAGACCTCGGTAGTATGGGGTATGCCACGCGCCGCAATAGAATTAAACGCGGCGCGTGATGTTGTGCCATTACAAGAAGTGACTAGTACATTATTGACTGCATGTAAAAAGTAGCGGTTAAGGGGTCTGTATAACCCAAGGCTGTGATAACCAATAAAACTGTTGGCTTTGCCCATTTGCCATTGGTGCAGTGCAGTTATAACGAGAGCGTCCAGTCGGGAGCTTCTCTTTGGCGCTAACACTCACTTGTGTTTCTGTCTGCCATGCTACATTAGCCGTGCCTTGACCCGATACATAACAAGTAAACTGTTGTTTTGAAAAGTTCATGTTCTCAAAATCAATCAGTAATTTTGGCTGAGGATCATCGGTCACTGAATTTTTGTAGGTGAGTTTGTTTATAGCAAAGGGGTGTGAGTTAAGTTTTACACTCAGTGTTGATAATTCCGCATATATTCCTGATGCAGGAAAGCGTGGCACTCGCGTAAAGTCTGTATGTTTGCCAACGGCACCAGAGTGCTGGCCAATGCCTATAAAGCCCAAAGAGCGAACAAGTTGCTGCAGCTGTGTACTAAACTCGCCATATGGATAAGCTAACAGTTTGGCATTATGACCTATTTCAGCGGTAATTCGTTTTTCAGACCACAAAATGTCGGCCTTTATTCTCTCAGCCCATTGCTCTTGTGTCTCATTGTTTCGGCGTAAGTGTAGGTAATCATGTTTGGCACTATGGTTTGCTATCAGCGCGCCTTTTTTTGCTAATTTTCGAAGTTGCTCCCAACTCATCAGGTAATGTTGCTTTTCATCAATAAGCTTTGGGTTAACGAATATCGTGTAAGGGAAGTTGAATTTCTCGAGTATAGGAGCCGCTTGCTCTATGTTGTTGTCATATCCGTCATCAAAAGTGATAGCGACAGTGTTTGAGGGTAGCTCTTTTGATGCTTGTAGTGCCTGTAGCATTTTATCTAGCGCCATTACATTGAAGTTGCCTTCTTTGAGATAATTCATATGTGCACTAAATTGCTCAGCACTAACGGAAGTGACGGGCGGTAACTTTTCGCTGACATGGTGATACTGTAAGATCACCGCCGCGTTTGCACACTTTACTGTTAATAATAAGATCAGAGTCATTAAATGAAGCAGTTTTTTAGCCATTATAAGTCTTACCACCTGAGTTTATTGTTATTGGCTGGGCCAATGATCTTATCAAATATTTCAGTGCCACTACTAGGATTGGTTGATACTGCGGTAATTGGACATATGTCTTCTGCACATTATTTGGCCGGTATTGCGCTTGGTGCGAGTAGTATTTCAGTTTTATTTTGGCTAGCGAGTTTTTTAAGAATGAGCACCACGGGTGTGATAGCGCAGGCTTTTGGCAGTAGGGAGTCAGCAAAGCTAACACTGCTATTGCAAAATAGTCTTATTCTAGCTGTTGTTTTTGCCTCACTTATTATTGCTTTACAACCATTGTTTCTGGCCGCAATTGAATATTTTTCTGGCGCAAAAGCACAAGTTATTGAACAAGCCCATTTATACTTTTCGATACGCATTTATAGTGCACCCGCAGCAATATGTAACCTGGTCTTGCTTGGCTTTATGCTGGGGATGCACTATGGGAAGGGACCATTTTATCTGGTTTTGCTCACAAACGTAGTCAATATTCTATTAGATATTCTATTTGTTGTAGGGTTTGAATGGGGGGTTGCAGGCGCAGCTTGGGCATCACTCATAGCCGACTATTGCGCTTTGATGTTTGCCTTGTTGTTAATAAAGCGCTTGTTCTCGGCAAACAAGATTGTTTGGCAATGGCACATACCATCACGCTTAGAAATTGCAAAATTGCTTACATTGAATCGAGATATTTTCTTGCGTTCGTTGCTATTGCAGTTGTGTTTTAGTTTTATGACTTTTTATGGTGCACGACTTGGCGAACTTACTTTGGCAGCCAACGCAGTACTGCTCAACTTTTTGATGCTTGTTAGTTTTGCACTTGATGGGATTGCTTACGCAGCTGAAGCGAAGGTTGGTCACGCCAAAGGTGAGCAAGACAAAAGTAAAGTACAACTGTGGGTTAAACTAAGTGTGTTTTGGGGGGCAGCTTTTGCAATCTTATACTCAGTGATTTTCGCAGCTTTTGGTTACGAAATTATTGAATTATTAACTGACATTCCCGAAGTGATAACGCATGCTCAAAGTTATTTACCCTGGCTTGTTGCTTTGCCTATTGTTGCGATGGGGTGCTTTTTATTTGATGGTGTATTTGTAGGGTTAACGCGAGCCAAAGAAATGCGTAATAGTATGTTTTTTGCAGCCACAATTGGCTTCTTTTTACCTTTACTACTAACAACTGCATGGCATAACCATGGTTTGTGGTTTGCCATGAGCTGCTTTATGGCACTTAGAGGTGTGAGTTTGTACTATCGTTATCGTCAGCTTTGTCATCAGGGGACATTGTTACAATGATTTGAGCAAAGCGGTTGGCAAAAATGCCTATATAGCCCCACAGTGCAAAAAACACAGCTGGTACGAGTAAGGCTAACCCAAGTAGTTGTGCTAGGGGTTGATAATAATAGCCGTAACCAATGGCACTAACTGCCGCAATGAAAAGCCCCAAACCAATAAAGAATCGTTTGAGGCTCAATTTAGGCTGTTGACCTAATCTATAAATAAGCTGTTTTAGCATTGCTTAGTAGTATGAATGCTCACCCGATTGATGTTCTGTAATGTCCTTCACACCAGTGATCTCGTCAAACTTAGCGATCATTTCTTTCTCGATACCTTCTTTTAGTGTGACATCAATCATCGAGCAACCATTACAACCACCACCGAATTGAACAACGGCAATACCGTCCGCGGTAATTTCCACAAGGCTTACTTGGCCGCCATGATTAGCTAGCTGAGGGTCAACCTCTGTGGTAAGCATATGCTCTACTTGCTCATGTAATGAGGCATTCTCACTCAACTTTTTCGCTTTTGCGTTTGGCGCTTTCAGTGTTAATTGGGTGCCCATTTTATCTGTTACAAAATCAATCTCTGCATCTTCTAGAAATGGCGCACTTTCGTTATCTACTATGGCGTCAAAACCATTAAATGGTAAGCGAATATCTGTTTCTTCAACAGCATCTGCAGGACAATAAGAGACGCCACATTCGGCTTGTGATGTGCCTGGATTTACAACAAATACGCGAATGTTGGTACCAGCAGCTTGATCTGACAGTAGTTTTGCAAAATGCGTTTGGGCTGATTCTGATATTGTGATCATAATTCTGACTATACTTGACTAAATTACTCGGATAAAGCCTATGATACTCCCCTCATCGTATTGTCGCTAGTGTTGAGCGTAAAAATTTGGCACGCTGCTTTTGCCCTGCTAGCGTGTTCTCATTATATATAACAAGGTTGCCTTTATATGCGCTTTATTTTTATTACAGTTCTGGTTGGATTGCAAAGTTTGCTTTCGGTTGTTGCACAACCATTAGACTATTATTTTTCTGACACCATCAAGTTTAACCCTGATATCGCTAAGCCCAGTGAGGTGCTTGGCTATGAAGTGGGTGAGTGGCATGTGAGACATGATCAACTCGTAGAGTATTTGCGTGTGTTAGCTAAACAAAGCGAGCGTATTAAGATTGAAACGATAGGTTACAGCCACGAAAAGCGCCCTCTACTGTTACTGACGATTAGTAACAAAGAGCAGTTAGAAAATATAGACGCAATACGCAAAAATCATATTGATAAATTAAACTCAACTGAGCAAAAACACTCAGACCCAGCCATTGTATGGATGGGATATAGCGTGCATGGCAATGAATCCTCAGGGAGTAATGCTGCTATGCTGGTGGCATACTATTTAGCCGCCGCGCAAGGGGAAGAAATCGATAAGCTGCTTGCCAATACGGTTATTTTGCTAGACCCGTCGCTAAATCCTGATGGTTTGGCGCGATTTGCACAGTGGGCGAACAGTAACCGAGGAGCTGTTTTATCACCTGATCCTATGCACCGTGAGCATGTTGAAGCTTGGCCATCAGGACGGACGAATCATTACTTTTTTGATTTAAATAGAGATTGGTTGTTACTTCAACATCCAGAATCAAGAGCGAGAGTTGCCCAATTTCATAAATGGAAGCCTAATGTTTTAACTGATTTTCATGAAATGGGGCCCAATAGTACGTACTTCTTTCAACCTGGGATCCCTTCTCGTACGCATCCTTTAACCCCTACCAAAAACGTTGAGTTAACAAATGAGCTGGCAAAATTTCATGCAAAAGCGCTTGATGGCCAAAAGCAGCTCTATTTTACCCAAGAAAGCTTTGATGATTTTTATTACGGAAAAGGTTCAACCTACCCTGATATCAATGGTGCGGTCGGTATATTGTTTGAGCAAGCAAGTAGTCGAGGACATATTCAAAATACCGCCAATGGTGTGCTCGATTTTTCACAAACGATAAAAAATCAACTTACAACCAGTTTGTCTACTTTCGATGGTGCCCTAAGTAACAAGCTGGCATTACTCAATTATCAACGTCAGTTTTATCAAGAGGCTAAAAAGCTAGCAAAAGAAGATGACTTTAAAGGATATATCGTCTCTGCGGATGGGGATCATCAGAAATTCTCAGCTTTTCTAGATGTGTTAAAACAGCATCAAATTGAGACTTATCCACTTCAGGAAAATTTCAAAACGTATACCGTAGGGGATGTATTTATCCCTTTAGAACAGCCGCAATACCGTTTGTTAAAAGCGCTTTTTTCAGAACAAACAACGTTCAAAGACAATACATTTTATGATGTGTCAGGCTGGACTTTGGCACATGCCTTTAATTTACCATTTGAAAAGCTGGGGAGTACACGCAACCTTAAATTGGCGAAGCAACCTTGGAGTCCGTCACAAACTAAACAGCAGAAAAACTTAGAGACTGCTTATGCCTATGGTTTTTCTTGGCGCCAGTATAACTCAGCCAAGATGCTTAATTTTTTACTTTCTGAAGGTATAAAAGCGCGTGTTGCACTTAGCGAATTTTCTGCAGCTACTAAAACAGGCACGCTGCAATTTGAACTAGGCAGTATTATTATTCCAGCAGGCGTACAGAGTAAACCGCAATGGCTACAAGTATTAAACTATGCGCAAAATCATTTTGATATCGACATAACAGCTATCCAAAGTGGCTTAACCACACAAGGCATTGATTTAGGGTCTCGCTTTATGCAACCTGTTGAAGCGCCAAAAGTATTACTTGTTGGAGGTGAAGGTGTTAGTCAATATGAGGTTGGTGAGGTGTGGTATCACTTAGATAAACATCTTGGTATTGCGCCCACTTTAGTCGAGCAAAGCCGATTGCCCACTGTAAGGCTTGAAAATTACACCCATATAATTATGGTTGATGGGCGATATGATCATTTTAATGATCCACTGACTGCAAAAATTAAAGATTGGGTTAAGCATGGTGGTGTTATTTGGGGGCATAAACGAGGTGCCAAATGGCTGTTGGATAACCAACTACTAAAGGCTAGCAGTATTTCTAGCAAAGAGATGGCGGAACAATTTGATACAACTAATTTGGTATATCAAGATCGTGATAAGTTATCTGCGAAGCAACGTATAGCGGGGGCCATATTTGCGACACAAGTTGATTTGTCTCATCCATTGAGTTTTGGCTTACAACGCTCACTACTGCCAGTATTTAAAAATAGTACTTGGTTATTAAAACCTGCGCAGCAGCCATTTGTAACAGTCGCAACCTACACTAAAGCGCCGCTGATGGCAGGCTATAGCGCACCAGAAAATGTGGCGAAAATAGCTGAAAATGCCAGCTTAGTAGCGCATCGCTATGGTCAAGGGAGTGTAATAGCAATGACTGATAATCCGGTATTTAGGGGGTACTGGTATGGCACTAGCAAATTATTAAACAACGCTTTGTTCTTTGGTGCTCTACTTACCGAGCAAGGGCGTTAAGCTAGTCGAAAATGCCCAAACTTTAGCAGCGCCAGCACGTAAACACGCTTGCGCTGCGGCATCCATCGTACTGCCCGTTGTTATGACATCATCAATAATGGCGATGTTTTTCCCTTCAATACTGTGTGACAAGGCAAATGCATCTTTTACATTGCGTTTTCGCTGAGCTTTAGAAAGCTTACTTTGTGCTTTAGTGGCCCTGACTCTAACTAACGCTTCGCTTACATTACTGTGTTTTTCCAGTATTGGTGACCAAGTTTGTGAGACTTGATTGTAGCCACGTTTTACGAAGCGTGTCGGTGATAATGGGATAAAAAAACAAAGATCAGGAGAGAATCCGCCATGTTGCCAAAAACGCAGCATTTGATAGTTAATCAGTTGCGTTAAGAGCCGTTTTATATGTGTTCGTTTGTGAAACTTATACTCGCTTAACCAATGTTGCAGCCAGCCGTGATACCAACCACAGGCAAAAAGTCCATCACAGTATTTTAACGATATGACTCTGTTTATGTCAGGCCGATGTAACAGGTTATATTGTTTGGGACAAAAGAAAGGAAAGTTGGCTAAGCAATATTCACATAGACTGAGGTGATGATTAATGGTGTTTTGGCAACAGGCACACCGTGTTGTAAAAATCCAATCTAGCAGCATAACAAGTCCATTCGTTACTTTCGTGTTTTAAGGCGTTATCATTACCACAATTTTGGTTGAGGGTAATAATAATGCAAGGCGAGTTAGTTTTTTTACATGGCTGGGGAATGAATAAGGCTGTATGGCAGTTATGTATTGAGGAACTAAAAGAAAGTTATGAAGGGCCAATCAAATGCCTCAATCTGCCAGGTTTTGGAGGCGCTGACGTACCAAATGGAGAGTATACTTTGGCGTCTGCAGCCAAGTTACTTGATGAGCAAATTAGTGACAATAGTACGATAGTTGCTTGGTCTCTTGGTGGTCTATTTGCGTTATATTTAGCGCAACACTATCCCAAAAAAATATCTAAAATTGTACTTGTGGCTTCTTCACCTTGCTTTGTGGAAACACAAAACTGGGAGGGTATTAATGAACAAGTGCTCAATGATTTTAGTGAGCAGTTACAAAAGAACACCACAAAAACAATAGAACGCTTTTTAGCGATACAAGCAATGGGAAGTGAACATGCAAAAGAAGACATCAAAGTTTTACGTGCACTATTAAAGGCTCAGCCAGAAGCAAATGAAAATGCTTTAAGTGTTGGTCTGGAGCTTTTGAAAAGTCAGGACCTGCGAACTATATTTAGCCGTTTGTCATTACCAATATATGGCATTTTTGGTCGTTTGGATGCGTTGGTTCCTAGGCAAGTTCCCGCTAGACTACCAGACTTAAATCCCGCCTTCAGTTATGAAATAATCTCAAAAGCGTCTCATGCACCTTTTATTTCTCATCGGCAAGAATTTTTATCCTACCTAAAATCAATACTTTAAATCTAGCTATTTAGGATGGTGGTTTTTTTAGTAGTTCATACTTTATTTTTACTGATTTTTGCGCAATAATTAACCATGTGTATTTGTGTCGGGAGAACTACATGCCTATAGGTGACGTGTTAAACACAGGCTTAGAAGGGTTCAATAGAGCTAGCCAAGGTGTTGAGCGTGCGAGTGCTGAGATTAATCGCGCTACAGTGCAAAATCAAACTGATGAGCAGCAAGCCCAACAGCGTCAACTTTCGGCTGCTGGTTCTAATGAGGCTTCAACGGCTCCTGTGTCTCAACCGGCAAGACTAGATGAGTCTTTGGTGAATTTAAAAGTTGAAGAATTTAACGCTAAGGCTAATACACAAACAATTCGAACTGCTGATGAAGTCTTGGGAACTTTGATAGATATAAAAGTTTAATGTTTTAGTATGTTATGAACATCGTAACGCCACCACCGGCGATGAACCTGAACACCGCAAACGTCTACACCGAAACGGCTAGGCGAGATAATCAGGTGCGCGAAATTATTCCTAAGCCGCCTTCGGCCGCAGCTAGCTTCACTGAGCTAAAAAGTGCAAATGAGGGTGACAAAACAAAAGCCAACTCTCCTGATGATTCACCTCTATACAGCTCAACGGCGCAATCGCGCAAAAATAAAACCATAGAAGATAAAGAGCAGGAAGGTCGTCAGCAAGGTCAACAAAAAGACGGCGAAGAGCAAGATACTCGTTCTGAGAAAGAAGAAAAAGCAAAACAACAGGAAGTTCAAGAGCTCAAAGCGAGAGACCAAGAAGTTCGTTTGCATGAACAAGCGCATGCGCGAGTTGGTGGGCAATATGCAGGTTCACCAAGTTACGAGTATCAACGTGGCCCCGATGGCAACAATTACGCCGTTGGCGGTGAGGTTATGATTGATGTAGCGGAGGTCCCAGGCGATCCGCGGCAAACCATCGACAAAATGCAAACCGTCAGAGCTGCAGCTTTGGCACCTGCAGAACCTTCAGGGGCTGACAGGGCAATAGCTGCGGATGCTACACAAAAGCTCGCAGCGGCACAGGCTGAATTAGCAAAGCAACAAATTAGTGGCGATGATGAGCAAAGTGAATCAAGCACAATTGGTACGTATCAAACGCGCCGTCTGAAAGACTCCGAAGATGACGACGAGAATATTGTGCAACAAGGTGAGAGGGCGCGGTTGAAAGACGATGCAGATCCCTACGCAGTGGCCTTGCCAATCGAAAGAGATCCACAAATCCAAGCTCGAGCACTTAGGATCAGTGATTTTTATCAGCATATCGCATCACCTGATAAGCCCTCTTCATTATCATTAAGCGTTTAGAGTGAACTTTGATAGATAGCTTAAAAGAATAGATGTCCCGTCCTAAAATAAGTTGACGGTTTTTAAAGGCCAGTGATTATTGTCATTGGCCTTTTCATTGTGCACTTGATTAGGTGTTTTCATTCCTAAACTTAAGTGCGGTCTCATTTCA